>CAYXQJ010000017.1:2619-71258 GCA_964467455.1 uncultured Hyphomicrobiales bacterium
TAGCTTCTCGAACGATTCGCGATTCAGTCGCATGACCATCAACTCCCCTCCCCAAGCACCGCGAACAGGGCGAGGGATGCCGCTGTTGCAATCTGCTCATCCGCTTCGGCCTGCTCGTCTGGTGCGCAGAAAAAGTTGTCGCCGATTTGCGAGACCCACACCTTGCCGTTGAAGAACAGGTCCGCGACCTTGTTGTGCTCGCGGCAGTAGCGCTCGATTGCCGCGCTCGCCGCGTTCGCGTCGTGCATGTAGTCGGGGATGCCTTCGTGGTTCCTGTATCCAGGCTTGATGCCTTCGAGCATGTCGTGCCATCTCGTCGATACGATGATGTCACGATAGCCCATGAACTCCGCAATCCTCCGATTCACCTCGCTCGCCGTGGGCGTGGTCTTATCGCTCATCCTCACCGTCCTCCGTTCAAGGGTTCGTGGGGCTGGGGGCTACTTCATCGCGCGCTGCACAAGTTCGATAAAAGCCGCTGCGCCTTGGATCGCCACGACGCCATTTCCTCCGCAGCGAAGCTGATCCGCTCGGCTCTCGTCCACCACCAGGGCCATCCCATCAGCCAGCACACAAAGGCCGGGTTCAATCGCCGGCCAGTAGTGTTCGGGGATGTCTCGCCAGTCGGCTGTCGGTCCCGGTGCGAAAATTCGCCCGTCTGCGTTTGATGCGAAAGCGAAGTCCCGCCGTTCCGGCTGTCCAGGTCGATGCCCTTGTGATCGCGAGCATTCGGCGTGGCCCATACCTGCGTTTGCAGATTCAAATCGCTCAGGCAAATACCCATCGTGCTGCCGTTGGCCACTGCCTTGCGTTTGCGATCGAGGAATTGTTCCGGCGTGCCGTTTGCCGGCTGGCTCACTGGCGTTGCCCACTGTTGCACCTGCCCCCCCAGCAACGGCTCGTCTACTCGATCGCCGCCGCGGCTTGTCGATCCACCCGCCATCGCATTCGGGGTTGCCCACTCCCTCGTCGCACCCGTCAAGCTGTCCTTCGCCCCTGGATGGTTGCCACAGCTCTCGGAATCCTCGGCCCGGGCGGAAGGCCAGCAGGAAGACGCGCTCTCGCCGATGACTGGCGCCCACGTCGGACGCTCGGAGATGTAGCCACTCCGCATCGAACCCGTTTTCGGCAATGTCGTCGAGTACGAAATGAAGTCCACCTCCTGAAACAAGGCCGGGGACGTTTTCGAGGAAGACCAACTCAGGTTCCGTGTCTCGGATGATTCGCGCGATGATGGGCCAGAGCCAGCGTGCGTCGTCGATGCCTTCGCCTTTGCCCGCCGACGACCACGGTTGGCACGGGAAACCGGCAGTGATGCACTCCACTCGGCCGCTCCACGCTCGGCCATCAAACGATTCGAGATCGTCCCAAACAGGAGCGCGTTCCAGGGCCGCGTCTTCCATCCGCGCCACGAGAGTGGCCGCTGCGTATGCGTCCCGCTCAATGTGAGCCACACTGCGGGATCGGACGCCGAAGAACTCGCAGCCGAGCTCGACGGCAAGGCCGAGCATGCCGACGCCGGAGCAGAGATCGATTCTGTTGATGGTACGTAGAGCCACACGCTACCGAGTCCTTTCATTTAACGTCCCCACCACCGCACACCGCCGACACGTCTTCGTCCGAATCAACAGGCCGCAGTTACACCACTGCTCCGCTAATCCCGCGATCCACCAACGTCGCCAGTCGGCACTCGGCCGCGATCGCCCTTCTCTCCCAGTGCGCACACCGATCCGGGTTCGCCCCTTGCGATAGAACACACGCCACTTCGTACAGTTCCATCGCCTCGAGTAATTCGTCGTGCGCGCGGCCTTTCGTTTTTCTTAGCGCCCGTCGATACTCGACCATCAACTCAGGATTCTGGATCATCGGGATTGTTGCTCCTTGTGCTCCCATTCACGACCGGATCGCGGAAGTATTCGCTCGGATCGGCCTCGATGTCGTCGAGCGCTCGTTCGATGGCCACCGTGCAAATCCGGTTCATGCTCATCGACTCGCGGCGGGCCGTGTCGTACAACCGGTCGTGCAGTTCCCCCGACAGGCGGATAGTGACAACGCCATCCTTGCCGGCTTGCTTCCGCACTGGCTTCGGGTATCGATCAGCAAGTTCCTCTCGAAAGGACTTCTTTTTGGGTGTTGCTTCCGTCATGGTTTCACTTCCAATTGCTCCCAGAATCGTTGCAAAATTCTAAATGTCGTTTTCTCGGCGAACTCTTTCGTGTCGCACGTCCACCAATGCACTCGCGGGTACCGCTGCTGCCAGGCAATCACAGATCGGTGCAGCATCTTCGGGGTGAACTTCATCTCCACGTTGCCGGGGAGCGTGTAGTTGACGATGGCACGCCAACTTGCCTCGATGACGACGGCCGCGTAGTCCATCACGTTCAGGCGTTCGAGTTCGCGTTCGAAGCGGTCGCGTTCACTGCCGAAGGTATGGAAAGCGTCCCCAATCGCCTTCCGTTCGACTGCCACGCGATCCTGCAATCCGTCGATCGAGTAGTCACCGGACTTGAGCGTTACCACGCGCGTTGGCACCAGCAGTGGGCGGTACCCAATCTCGCCCGTCTTCGCATTGCGCACGCGATCGGTGATGGTGCGAAAGTGGTACGGAGCGCCTTCGCGCGTGTCTACGAGTGCCGTCCATGGCACGGTAACTGGCTCAAGTCCGGTGGCCATGCTCGCCCTCGCTTACTTCGTCAACAGGCACTCAGCCACCGGGTTGCCCATCAGCACCGTGAAGCCATCCTTCAACTCAGCCTTGGCAACCTGCATCATCATGTCGAGCGTCCCCAGTTCCGCCGCTTCGATGTCCTCTTGCAGCGTGTACAAGTAGAACTCGCGATCCTCGACGAGAATTTCGACATACACCGGGATCCGAACCAGTTTGCCGGCGGAACCGAGCCCCTTGTACGGCACGCACTCGACTTCGAAGGACTCAGGGATGTCACCGCCCACGCCCTGCACGTTGCGCATCACGGACTTGCCGACTGACTCCTGCCCCTTCGCCACTACTGAATTGCCTGTTTCTGTGCTGCTGAACTTGATGGCCTTCACTGCCGTCAGCAGCTCCGATGCACCCGACTTTGGATCGTTGAGTGCCGGGCTGAACTGGGTGCGCATCTCTCGAACAAGCGTGGACTGCGCCAGTCGCTTTCCAGCAACCAGCCGCCGCACTGCTGCGTACAGGTGCGTGTACTCGAGCGTGAACCACGTCATCGCGTCAAACTTGTCGAGCCTGTTCACGATTTCATTGGAGTGGGCAATCAGCCGCTCAGGCGACAACCAGACGGATGCGAGGTAGTAGCCCTTCGCGATTGCCAGGAAGCTCGCGAGATCGACGGCCTCGGGACGGAAAGCTTGGCGCGCCCTGTTGGTGAACGTGATCGCTCCATCGTGGCGATGCAGGTGGGCCATGCGTCGCGAGTCGGAGAGGGCGTCAACCGGCTCATGGGCGTTCTGCGCCTCCTCGAGAGCCTTGCCCTGGGAGATCAGGAGATCGAGGGATTCTTTCAGGTTCATAGTGGTGAGATTCCTTGTGCAACTAGGAAATGATGTTCGTACAACTGCCCCTTCTCGCCAGCCGCAGGCTACGCCCCCGCTTCCGCCAAAGGCACGCTCGCAGGATGGCCGTCATCCTCGCCGTCGAAGATCGTTTGCTGATTCACGTTGTCGGGCGAGTTCGGGTTGAACAGCACACGGCCCTTGCTATCGACGAAGGCGTGGACAGGCTTCGTCTTCCGCATGGGCACCTTCGATTTCACATGGAAGTCCAGTGACACGCCCAACAAAACGCCGTGGTCGTCCGACTCCGGCGTGATGACACACTCGAGCGTCACGGTGCGCGGCTTCTTGAGTGCCGGCCGATCGTCGCAGTCGCGCACGGCATGGAGCATTTCCACCTTGAACATTTCGACAGCGGTGCCGCCGTCAATTTGCTCCAGCGTGCTGAGGTTGAGTTCCGTCAACCCCGCCAAATTCAATCGTCCCTTAGCCATTGCTGTCCGTCCTTTCCTTTTGAGGTAGCAACTGTTGAAGCATCGTCCGGCGCATCGGCAGCGCCGCTCTCCTGCAATCTTGCTGCAGGATCCGCATTTGCCCGATCGTGATGGCCAACTTGCTCGCCCGCGAGATCGCCGTCATCACCAACTCACGGCAGCCCACCCAGCGAGCCTTCGGCGATTCGTCCACCATGAAGATGATGTACGGTGCCTGGCTGCCCTGGCTCTTGTGCGTGGTAATCGCGTACGCCAGCGTGAAAGAATCCAAGTTCTCGCCCGACGCCGAGATGATCCGCTTGGGATCGCTGAACTCGAACACCAGTTCCTTTTCGCCGGCCGACTTCAACACGCCGACTTCACCATTGGCCACGAAGCTGCCAGCGTTCTCGCCCTTCTCCTCGAACCACGTATGGCCGCAGACGCCGCAGACGCTATTCGCTTCGCCGTCATGCTCGCGGAACTCCTCGCGGTTCATCCTTCGGACGTTCGACAGTTCGCACGCAGGGCAGATGTTCGCCTGCGGGTACATGCCGTTCGAGAGACAGATCGACTTGTCGCCGACACGAAAGCCTTTCAGGGCCGGCTTGCCATTCGGATTGAGGATCGACTGCAAGCCTTTGTTCAAGGCCGTGCGGGATACTGGCGTGTCGTCGTTCACCGTGCAGAGCACCTGGACGTCCCACATCCGATCGCAGCCGGCCGGCATCGTTTCGATCAGTTTCCGCAGCCGATGGCAGGCGATGGAAGCGTTCGCACATTCGCAATGCAGGTAATTCTCGCCAGCCTCGAGATGCACGTACGGTGAGGGCCTGAATGAACGCCCGTGGCGAATGTCCTGGCAGACATGCGCGATCCGGCCGCCGTGACGATGAATCTCGGTGAGCTCGCCCGAGGGGATACCGGACGCCAGCATGTCACGAAGCGGGGCGCCGTGCCCCACCGGCGGAAGCTGCCCTGGATCGCCGATGAACAGTAGGTGGGTGCCCGGAGCGCACGCGCTCAGCAGCGAGCACAGCAGCGAATCGTCCACCATCGAGAACTCGTCAACTACGACGAGCCTCACCGGCAGCGGTCGTTCGGGCCCATGCACGAACCCCCAGCCCTTGCCGTCGTGGCCGTTTCGGTTCGGCACGAGCAGCCGGTGGATGGTTGTCCCTTCGATCTCGATGCCCGTGCCACGAAGCGCACTTCGCATCGATTCGGTGATCCGCACGGCAGCCTTGCCGGTGGGAGCACATACGGCGACGTCCCACGGATCGACTTCCTCCAAGATCTTGCGAATCAAGGCGCCGGCGGTGTGCGTCTTGCCCGTGCCTGGCCCGCCGACGAGGATCGCTACCGGGCGCGCGATGGCCGCAGCCACCTGCCCGGATTGATGGCTCGAGATGCCGGGGATGGCCGTTTCGTCAGGCCATAGCGGTTCGAACTCAGCCGCCTGATCCCACGTTACGAGATCGTGCAGTTTGGCTGCAATCCGCTCCTCCTGCTCCGCATAGTCCCGCAACGTGATGAACTCGCCGCGCTCGGCCAGCCACCTCGCCCTCACTCCGAACCGAATAACCTTCTCCTCCTCGAACTCTGCCCCGCCGATCATCCGCGCAGCTTCTTCCACCACCTCGCCGCGCACAAACCACGTATGTCCAGACGAATTGCCCTTCATCGTGTACCAGAGGCAAAGCAACTGCCGCTTCAACCGCCCCAGTGGCAGGCCGAGATCCTGGTACAGCCGATCGCAGCGCGCGAATCCGCAGCCGCCGAACCCTTCCACCATCAGCCGAAACGGATCGTGGCGGATTCGATTCGGAGCGTGGATGCCCCACCGCTTGATACAATCGTCCACCAGCGTGCCGGTGAACCCCCTACCCTTGAACAATCCCATTAGATCGATGCGCGTAGCTTCCAGTTCGGCGATGGCAGTGAGGGACTTCGCCGCCTCGGTGGCCACGTCGATTCGCAGTCCTGGGCATTCCATCGAGACGCACATGGGATCGGTGCGCAGGGCCGAGATTGCGTTCGATCCGAATACGTCCCACAGTTTGAGCGCGATCCGCGGACCAATGCCCGAGCAGAACTTCGTCAGGTAGGCGATCGTTCCTTCACGGGTTGCCGGCCGTGCGAACACGATTTGCGAGAACTTGAATTGCTTTCCGTGCCGGGGGTGTTCGTCCCACTTGCCGTAGAACTGGTACTCCATTCCAGGCTGCAGCATCTCCTCGCCGATCGAACCGGCCACCTTCGTCTCGTCCTCGAGCACGCCGATGGTGAAATCAGAGTCCTCGGCACGGTAGAGCGTGCGACGGTAGGTGCCAGTGATGTCGGTGAGCGGGGCGGCCATGCTGCTTCCGTGCGATACGTGAAATGAACTAGATTGATGCCACCGGCGCAGCCGCCATGAGTTCGAGCAGTTTGTCGGCCATCTTTTCGTAAGCCGCCGACCGTGCCGCCGCCGACTCCGCCGCCGACTCCGCCGCCGACTCCGCCGCCGACTTCGCCGCCGACTCCGCCGCCGACTCCGCCGCCGACTTCGCCGCCGACTTCGCCGCCGCCGACTTCGCCGCCGACCACGCCGACTCATCAAGCAGCGCGCCACCGATGATGCGATTATGTAATTCCCGCACCTGTTCAATCGCCGCGCGGTTGACGTCCACGATCGCGAGCAAACCAGCTTCGGGCGAAAGCTTCCACTCTTCGAACTGATGCCAGACGAGCGAAAGTTCGGCGCCGACAGGGATCGCATTCAGGAACCTCTCGGGCCAGTTCAGGTGCTTTTCCTTCGGTAGCTTCTCAAAGAACAAATCCATTAGCCGCGCGAGTCGCACAGGCACGCCGAGTTCAGCTTCGAAGTGAATGTGGCCACCGTACGGGAGCGACTTTCCGAGACGCTGATTGAGTGACCGGATAGCACAGCCAACACCACAGCCATGCCAGTCGCCGTTCGTGCCTTCACCATAGGTGCCGCGCACGAGGCGATCCTGCTCGCGGTGCAACCGCATCTCTTCGAGCATCATCTGTTTGAGATCGGGTTTTCCGAGGTAGGCGATCATGGGCTAAATACCCTTTGTTCGATGGGAATAAGGAAAGGCCAGCCGGCGGAGCACCACATGGAATAGTGGGGAACTAAGGCTCCGCCGGCTGGCTGGCTACGGTACCTACACACACGATTGAAAGGCGGCAGGGCGATTGTCTTGCGACGTACTGGAGAGGATAGGAATGACAATCCAGGAACCGCCCTGCCGCACAGCGCCTAAAAGTCGTTCACCGCCATACCAGCCGGCGCAGGTGGGGCACTTGGCGGCTGGGAAGTGCCATTGGCTGCTGGGGGAGATGCCGGCGGTGGCGGCGGCGACCCAGGCGCCCGGCCGCAGGCGATGTCCGCCGCCTCCTTCCCATACTTCAACTCCACCAGTTCGTAGCTCTTGGGAACGCTGCGCACGGCCGGATCGAGAACGTGGAACACGCCGTCGTAGGCAAAGTCGTGCTTGTCGATGCTCTTGGCATCCTTGGGATCCTTCGCCCGGAACTCGATCTTCCCGATGATCTGCTCGTGCTTCGCGCGATCCCATGTCTCGAGCGTGATCTTCGGTTGGCCGGTTGCCGCATCGACGATCATCGAACGGCCGTCCACCGTGATCTCTTTCAGCAGGCCCAGGGCGATACCGAACCGCAGGGCCGATTTCTTCGAACCCTCTTTCGGTGGCCCGCCACCGGCAGCACCCAGGTAGATCGAGTGGTTGAACTTCGCCCCGAACGGAGATTGCCCTTCGACGCCGTGAACTACGCCCATGCAAAAGACGATCGAGGGCGACTTGTCCTTGCCATCCTTGTTGGTGGCGGCGAGATCGCGCTTCACGTCGTAAATTTCGAAGTGGTACGAGCCTGGCATCTTCACCCAGGAACCGCCCAAGTCCTCCTGGCTGTACTCGCTGCCGTCCATCGACCAGGCGTCCGCGTTATCGGCCGGGTTTCCACCCCATGCTGCGTCAGTGCTCATTGTGAGATTCCTTCTGCTTTAGCCGGCGCAGTACAGGCAGCATTTCCGATGCTGATAGCGTGAGTGCCGGCGGGTATCCAAGAACTTCGATTCCAACTTGTTGAACGATTGCTTCGCCGTACGTGGCGATGATCGGTTGCAGGTGGCCGGGAATGTCCCGGCGAATCAGTTTGGGGCTGGTGCCTGGGTGGGTGGCGTGCCCGTACCGAGCGCCCCTTCCACCCACTGCTCGACTTCGGTTTTCACGCGGCCGGCAGCGGCTTCGGCGGCATCCTTCTCGGCCTTCCGCTTCTCGAACCACGCGACGAAGCGCAGGTAGCCGGAGTGGGTGAGCTGGTTGCCCGACTGCACGCCCGCTTTCGCCAGTAGTTCCTTCCACGTTTCAGTGGGCACTTGCAGCGAGGCGAGCCACGACTTGAGGTTGTCGATCTCGTGCTGAGTGATCGGCGGATCGGCGGGTGTAGCAGTGGCAGGGGGCGGTGGTGCAGCCGCGGGTGCCGGTTCGGTGCCAGGTGCGCCCGTGGGAACCGTGGATGCCGGTTCGGGCAAGGGCGTAGCCGCTACCGTGATCGGTGCAGCCGGATTGGCCGCCGTTGCCACCGTCGCACGCTCGACTTGCTGGGCCTGCCGCCCCTGCAGTTCCCGTCGCCGCATCTCCCCTTCCACCGACAATGCCGGCTGGTTCGACTCGCTAAAGTCGCCTACTTCTTCCGGCGTGTAATAGCCAGCATTCACGCCCGGGGCGATCGTGCGCACACCGTCGCTCACTGCTCGAGCCCAGAGCATTTGCATCCGGCCGCGCGGCGTGGCGTACGTCGGTTTGAGATTCCCGTTCTGATCCTTCGTCCAAGGTTCATCCTTGATCTCGGCCCATGTCACTTCCGACATGTACTCGCGGGCCTTCCCCCTGCCGCGCTTGATCGACAGTCGAATGGCCGCCTTCTCCGGCGAGCGTTCGACAATATCAAACTCGCCGCCGATGGCCTCGAACTGGGCCAGCATCGCCGCCGACTTCATCGACAGCTTGCCGCCGATGATGTCATAGGTGCGAATCAGATCGAACGGCGACTTCTTCTCGCAGAAGCAGGCAAGCGCGAGCACGGTTCCCTGCTGCGGTTCCTTGCAGCCGAACATCCGCGCGTTGTAAAACGCCAGGCCGAGCTTCGCCACGGCATCGAGCGGATCGACGAACCGATCCCACACCGTCAGGGAATTCATCGACGGATCGTGCTGCATCGTGGCCAGGGCCGTGCTGTTGCTGGGGGTGAGATCGGTGAGAGTGCCGTCGTCGGTGTCGGCGGCGGCGGTAGGTGCGTCCGTAGCCATCGTGGCGTTCCTTCCGTTCTTGCTAGTGGTGCGTGAGGGTTTCGATTGGAGTCGTGTTCGGATTGCCGCTTCGTCGGCGTCAGTGAGCGTGCGGCCGCGCCAGTCGTCCGGGTAGGTGCAGGAGAGTACGCGGAGATCGGCTGGCGGGACGTGGTAAAGGCGTTTGCGGCACGGGCAGTTCTTCGCGGCGGTGGCTTTCAAGTCGAGCGGGCATGACGGGAGGATGCTGCTGGCGAGGATCTGGGATGTTGAGTAGTGGCAAAGGATCATTCTTCGGCCAGCAATTGCTCGGCGACTTCGGCAATTGCCCACCAGTCGCTCGACTTCATCGTCACCGATATCTCACAATTGGCTTGGTTGAGAGACGAGCATGCCGCCGCCTGAAACGCCCGTTCAGCGAAAATCACAACATCCGGCGGAGCCACTTCACGCTTCTGTTTCAGCAGCCGATCCCACTGCTTCACCTTCGTCATGCTTGGCTTTTTGGCCATCGCGTTCGCTCCTGTTGTTCGAATTGAAAATGCCGGTCTCCCCCGGCTGGCAACCACATCGGGACTTCGCAGGTTGCGCGGTTCGCTACCATTCCGCAGCAGGTGCCGTTCTGCGGGCGGCGTCCCTCACCCGGGCATTGGGGTATGAGCCGTGCCCGTGGGTGTGTCAGTTCTCGTCGGCTTCGTTCTCGAGTTCCAAGTCACCGACGTACTTCATCAAGTCACCACCTTCGGCAACGTCTTGGATTGCAGCCTTGGCTCGCAATACCGCACGCTCGGCATGCGACAGCGTTTCCCTGGCTGCTTCCTCAATGCACTCGGCTAGGGACTCGCGCATCCAATTGCTTGCGTATCGGGTGCGATATGCGTAAGTGCGGCCTTTATCGTGACACGGAATAACTATTGTTTTTTCGCCGTTCGCGGTAACTATGTAGCGAGATATTCCGGTCTCAATGTCTCCAGACCACAGTGAATCTCCGATTTTTAGGTTCGGAAATACCTTGTCGTCTTCATCCACGGACATACTACAGTCGCGCCTTTGGCTTTCCTCTACCGCCCCCATGTGAAACACGAACTGATTGAAGCGGTCGATCAGTTCCATCACGGCAACGGCCATGATCTGGCTGTTGTCGTCAATAAGCGCCTGGTCAGCTTCTTCTTTGGTGGAAAACGTCTGCCCCCACTCCTCGCTGACTATTCGCCGAAGCGTTTCCCTAAATGTGAATAGCTTCATATCCTCTCCTAACAAAACAACCCCGTCATCTTCCGACGAATCCCGCGCACCACTTCCACATCGCTCTCGCAGTACACCCCAACCTGCTCGGGATCGCTTTCGTACAGCTCCTGAACCTTGCTGCCATCGACGTCGCCGGCCGGCACGGGCACGCCGAGTAGCCGCGCAACGTCCTTCATCTTGCCGGGCCGATCCTTGCTCGTGTTCCCACGCCCGCCGAACAGTGCGAGATAAATATCCAGCACGTCGCCGCCCCACGGCTTCATGTCGATCAGTCGCGTAGGTGGCACGCCGAGAATCATCGATCGCGTGAACAGCACAGGCAGATCGAAGCCGATCACGTTGAACCCGCACAGCGGTTTGCAGTTCGTCACCAACAGCCAGAATGCATCGAGAATGTCGGCCTCGGTGGCACCATCCAGGCCGACGACGATTGAATGCGGATCCTCATCGCCCGTGGCGTAGGCGAACGCACAGATCGAGCAGTACAGCGGTGTCGTGCTGAGCAGCTTGCGGCGATCGTCATCGAGCGCAACTAGTCGCTCGCTCTCGCCCAGCCACTCGTCGATCAGATCGAAGATGCCTTTTCGCTTCTGCCGGCCATCCTCTGCGGCGCGAAGTGCAACCCACCATTCATCAGGCGGGCACACGTCGGCCACGATCTTCTTGATGTCCGCGATCGGCTTCGCGAGAAGTTCGTCGGGCGCCGGGCATGCTGCCAGTTCGGCCCGCGGCTTCGCCCCTTCGATCTCCGGCAGGTTGAACAGGTGCATGCGATCCTTGTCCGGAATCGTCTCGATGTCGAAGTAGAGCGAGCGATCACCCCTACCCCTACCCGTCCCCGTCTTCCGGTTCGTCGATGTCGATGCGGCGGCCGGCGCGTCGGTAGCCACTGCCGAGACTTCTGTTCTGCTTGGGCTTTGGCTTTGGTCCCCAGGGGCCTCCACTGCCATTCCCATCTCCGTCAGCGAAACGTCGGAGCCGTCCAGCGTCCACTCCTCCGTCGCCGTCGGTTCCGTCGTTGTCGTGGGTTGGGATGGGCCTGCCGGTACGTCGCTCATAAATTTCTCCTCGCCAGATCTCCACGTCGCGCGGTGCGTCGATTGCGATCCGTGCTGCTGTTTCTTCGTTCTTAGGCCGCCAGAAACCCGACAGTGATACCGTCACGTTCCGGCCGTCCTGCAATGTGATGACAGCTTCCTCGCCGATGTTGCGTTGAATAATGAGCACGTAAGCCCTCCTGGCTCGAGTGAGAAACCACCTCCCTGCGGATCGCTAGATGCCGAGATGGGCGCGACGAATCGCGTCCTTGCGGCTTTCAATGTGCTTGATGTAGTCGCGGATGGGGCACGTCTTCGGCAGTGGCAGTTCCCCGCCGAGCATGGCTGCAACCGGCGAGCAACGCTGTTCCTTGCCGAAGTCGCTTTCGGGCCGGGCAATCGACAGCATCGCGTCGATCATCGCGTCCACGTACCGCTGCGAGAGCGACATGAACACCACCAGGCGCGAATCGATCACGGTGAACGCTCGCTGCACCGGATGCAGTTCACAGGCAGCCATCGCCAGGACGTCACAAAAGACGAACGGCGGTTCGATGCAGCTCACCAGCAGCGGCTTGCCGGTTAGGTTGCTGTACGTGCTGAGCGCCATGCTGCTGATACAGGCCTTAACACCATGCTTGATGTTCGGCCGGCGATCGCGATCCACAGAATCCTGCCAGCCTTCACCGCTGAGATCGTCCTCCTCGGTGATCTCCTGGGCAACCGGATCAAGAACCGTTACCCACATGCCGGGACGTAGATCTTCGAGATTCACTACTTCGAGATTCATTCTCGCACTTCCTTGCATTGCCCCATGCCCAAGTGAAAAAGCGAACCCCGGCGGCGAGTAGTTGGTGGGGCAGGACCAGAGCTCCCCGCCGCCGGGATGTACGAGGCTGGCCCAACAACGAGTCAAGCCAGTTCGCGCCGTGGCGCACGCAACACGCACAAATGCCCACGGCCCTAAACACTGTTCCAAAAGCCCTGATGCGGTGGGGCAGGGACCGCACCAGGGGGCCGGCCGGTTTGGGGCAGCCGGTTTATCGTTTAAGGAGCTAGCTGCGGGACTCGAACTCGCAACCTGCCGATTACAGATCGGCCGCTCTACCAATTGAGCTACGCTAGCCAATGAGGCACACCCGCCGCCATGCAGGCTGCCCCCCGCCACCAATCGAATGCGCCCCTCCAGTGAGCGCATGAACGAACGGTGGTCCCGTACTTCAATTCGCTGTCGGCAGGGCATTGGCAACTCCCATGAGTGCCTTCCATGCCCTGTCGAGATCCTTCATCAAACTGTTCAGGGGCTCGCCTGCGAGATACCTACGGCATACCTCAGCAGCAACGTCCACCTGCTTTGCATTCAATCTTGGAATCGCCACCATCGAGACAGGCCGTTCGCCGACATACAAATGATCCGGCCGAACGCAGCATCGATTGCCGCAGGATCCTCGCACTCGCTCGCCACCCGGTGGGAACGAGCCATGCTCTAGGAACCAGGCAACGCGCTTAACTCGATACGTGTGATTCCCAATCCAAATAACACCGCCTCGATCACGCTTTGCTCGAACGTTCTTCCACTCCCAGCAGCCATTTGGATCGGGCGATTTAACGACACGACACCAAAAGCTGTCGGGCTGAATGTCGAGCGCAGGGGTAGCGCTCACCATGCGTCAGCCTCCGCACGGAAATCACGGAATAGTCAGGTCGCAGAAGCGGCCAGGTGGTTCAGAGGAACCAAGAGGTCGCTAGTCTTCACACAACGCTCGTGCCTAGGTTGCTATCCCAAGCAATGCAGTCAACGCACTGCACGGCGAAACTCTATATGCCCGCAAAGGGATTGTCAATCACCTTTTTTAGAATTTGCTGGAGGTCGTCCAGGACGCCTTTTTTTGGCCTTAAAGTCAGCCACGTCATTGCGATGGAACAGCAGTACCGTCCCAATGAGGTGTCCTGCAAGGCGATTTTCTTTGCGGAATTGATGTACCCTCATCGGCGTGACCTTGAGTGCTTTGGCCACCTCTGCCGTCGTCAGGTATTCTCCGATCGCCATGCTCATGCTCCTAACTATACTTGCAGACATAGATTTTTCAACGTAAAACATGGCGGTCCTGTGCCGGCGACTAGCGAAGAAGCCGTGTGGCCCTTGCGGAAACCACGAACCGCCAATCTTAAAATGGCAGCTTGCAGATTTTGCACGGCCCAGACGAACCGGGTGCGACTCACGTACGACACCAATCTGCGAGCTGCCGATTTCAGGTTTTTAGCCGTGCTGCAAAAACTCCCTGTGCTGTCTGCTCAGTCGCATACAGCTCGCGTCGAATCGAGCCAGTCAGGACAGGGTCACCGCTTCTGTCGGCGTGGGTGCCGGCGTCGTAATAGACGTGAATGATTTCGTCAGGCGGAAATCCAATGAACTTTTGCCTAAGCCCATCTGACTTGCCGCCCGCAAACTCGACAAAACAACGTTTTTTCTGCATGTCGAAGTCCTTCGGGATGTAGATCGCCCTCGGCGGTGCAGCCTCACCGTCGAGGGTTCTGTTTACAAAAGAGCGGAGGGCATGGGATTCGAACCCACAACCCCTTGCGGGGCACCTGATTTCGAGACAGATGTGCCTAGAGGTTTTCACCTAGTGCGATGAGCGCGCTACGCAATTAGCATTGGCGGTGCGAGGGAGGAATTGATGGACCGAATGGATGCGTGGTCACCAGGGACGGCGATGACTTTCCAGACGAACTGGATTCACGCCAATGCTGCTTGAGAAATTGATCGAGACCTACATCGCTAGCAGGAACGAAGAGAGGCCGATCGGCCAGGAATTAGCCGCGAGAACGCAGTTGCATTTGGCAGACTGTGTGCGCGCCTATGGTGCCTGGCTACAGCACGAAGCTGTTTTGACCGACCTTAATCCATTATCAGTAAACGACTTTCTTCGCTGGCTTATAGAAGCCGGTCAGTCGCCATACACAGCCCGCAATAGACGATCAGGGCTGCTGGTCCTGTGGCGATTTGCCGAAAGGTCTGGCCTTACAGACGAACAATCAACCCGCGTGCGTAGGGTGCATTGCCCCACCTTGCAGGTCGATGGATACGCCATCGATCAGGCCCAGGTATTGCTCTCGCGTGCCTCTGAACTGCGCGGCACGATTCGTTACACGAAGATCCCTCGGCGCATCTACTGGGGCTCACTTCTCCCGACCAAATGGGACTTTGGGTTGCGTGCGGGAGATGTCTTGGGTGTTCGTGTCGTAGACTTCAACCCAGACGGGCAATTGTGGGTCTACGAGCACAAGACGGGAAAAAGAGGCTGGAGAATACTTCGGCCTGAAACGCGCGATGCGATCGCCGAGTGTGTCGCGGTTTCACCGAATCGTGAATTCATTTGGCCTGGCTTGCGACCCAGAAGCTTCTATCGTGCGTTCTCACGCCTCGCCAAGGCGTCTGGCCTTCCAGGCACCTCGCGCTGGGTGCGCCGTGGGTCATCATCAGAAGTTGAGAAACTTCACCCCGGCGCGGGCTGGAGATTCCTGAATCACTCCAATCCAGACGTGTTCGAAAAGCATTACAGGGTAAGGAGGATCTGCGACAGCAACCCCCTGCTCCCGCCATCCATCAGGCGGGAATCTCACGGCGACTAACGCCAGATTTGCGATTCGATGCCCCAGAAGGCTACCCTATTGGTGTGATCCCATACCAACAGGGTAGCCGAGGGGTAAATGGACGATCCATCGCCAGAAGCAAAACAAACACACGGCAGAACCGAGGCACGCCAAATTGAGGAGCGGCGCAAGGTTGAAAGTGAGCTTGCGAAAAAGCAACGGGAAGACAGGTTTCAGGCGGGCTGTGCGTTGGCAATTATTATTGTCATCGCTCTATTGATCTACGGATCGTACCGCAGTGGCAGCAAGCCAGCGAGCAACCATGATAACTACGACGACGCGCCGCAGCATCAATCACGTGGCGGTGACAACTGGTGATTAGTTGGTCACCGCTTCGCGGGCGCGATCCTCGGCCCGGGCTTTGGCTCGAGCTTTGGCCGTTTTGCGGAAGTCGTTAAGGGCCCCCTTGTAGAGATCAGCAAGCGCACGTTCCACGGGGCCGAGTTTTTCGAGTTCTTCGTTCGAAATGTTGGTGATCTCGAAATCCCGCCCGCCGAGCTTCTTGAGTTCGTCTTCCACGGATTCCCGCAGGATGGCCTCTTGAGCGGCAGGTGAGATGAGAGACGACTTGACGCCCGTGCCGAAGTTGATGGCCTTCTCGACGGCCGATCGCCGCGGATCCGTCATCTGGCGAACGGTGGTGAGGATGCGCGAGACAGGCAAGTTGCCGGCGATGAACTCGGTTGCCGGCGAATTGAAGATCGGCTTCGCGAAGTCGGTTTCTTCCCCCGTCACCATCTGCTTGATGTTGGCCACGGTACGGCCGAGCGTGGGGTCCAGGTCGTCGAGCTCACGGCCACCCTGCGGGCCTTTCTGGAAGAATGACTGGCCTGTCATCCACTCGAGCGGGGCCTTGATGAGCGGGTTGAGGCGGCTGGCGCCCTCGAGCAGTCCGCCGCGGACGCCATTGCCCATGAACGAGAGCGGATCTTCCATCATCAGGCCGAGGCCGGTGATGTATCGCTGTGAACCGTCTTCGGCCGTGCCGGCTGGGATCGAGGCTGTTTCGCCGATGTAGTCGGGAGTGACGGTGCTGCGGCCGCGCATGTCGTTCATCGCGCGGATGGTTTGGGCCATCTTGCCGCCGGGATTCTCGATCAGGTTTTGCACCATGTAGGGTGCCGTTGATCGTGTGAACGAATAGAACGGCACAGCGCGCGAGACGCCACGCTCGAATTGCGTGAGGGCTGAATAGTCGCCCTGCAGTTTCTTCACGCGGCGGGCAGCTTCGGCCGGATCCATGCCTTGCTTGAGGAAAGCAATGAACGGGCCGAGTCGGTTGAGCGATTCGACGTAGTGCCCCGTGTTTCGGCCAGCGCGGAACGGCGCGAAGACGTCTTCGTTCGAAGCCACGCCGCGGGTGTTGAGCGGGTTGGCCTCCTTCCACGATCGCGGAAGTGGCGCGCCGAGCATCCCCTTGACGTCAGTGAGATCACGCCGAGCTGGTGATAGCCCCGGCATGGCACTAATGAGATCAGCGTGGGTGTCCCCCAGGATGTCACCTGAGATGCCGACGGACTTGTGCGACAGGTTGTTCGCAAACGCCTGCTGCGCCACCCAGTCGGTGGCTTTCTTCGCGTCGGTAATGCCGGCGGCTTTGACGGCCGGAATGTCGAGCACGTCCGAGATCGCCTTGCCTTGGACGAGGTTGTCGGCATCGTAGATCGGACGCAGGTATCGCATCGGGCCCGCGGCCTTCGGATCGAACGCCCCGCCGATGTAGTTCTGGTATTGGCCCGAGAAGAAGTTGCGAACGTGGAAGGCCGGGAACGCGGCGGTGACGCTGCCACGGAACAAGTTGGTGAACTTGTCCATCGCCTTCACCCAGGACTTCACTTCGTCGGGGGCATTGAAGGACTTCATGTAGCGGGTGGCGTCGGCCGCGACGTCATCACCCACGTACATATTGCGGGAGATGAAGCGATCAACGCTGCCGAGATCTTCGAGTTCTTTGGCGGATTTCTTGGCTGCATCGAACACGCCATCGGGCAACACGTCGCGCACGCTAGCCAGTTCTTCGATTGCCTCTTTGGCAGCTTCGGCAGGTTTCTTGCCGGCACGGATCGCTTCGTCGTAGGCAATCAGTCCATACTCGTCAAACAGCCCTTCGAAGGCAGCCGTGTGCTTCTGGCTGGCCGTGTTGTAGGCGGCACTGAGATCCTTGACAGCCTGACTATCGCCCATCTTACGGACGAAATTCTGCATCGCCTGTTCGGTGCCAATCCCGGCATCACCCAGCAGCCGTTCGATGGGAACGATGTTGGCAGTGAGATCAGGGGAATTGCTCATGCGAGCCGCGTCGGCCGAGAGATCGGTGACGGCATTGGCGGCGCCTGATGCACGATGGCCGTGCTCGAGTCGTGCGAGCATCGCCTTGGCCGGGTTCATCTCGAAAGCCGGAATGCCCAGTTCAGCATGCCGCGGGTCGAGGTTCGCCACCCAACGCACGAGGCCGTCGAGTTCGGCGTCGTTTTCGGCGTCGTTCATCGAACCGATCTTGCCAGGCTCGACGTACTGCTTGACGATGTGCTCGCGGATCTGGGCGAATTCTTCTGGATCGAGCGGGGTGCCCTTCACGCGATTCATGCGGCCCTTGCCACTTACCGCTGGGTCGAGGGACAGTTCTTGGAGCGCGCCGGTGCCACCGCCGTGCAGGCGCAGGTGTCCCTCGCGCATCTTCTGGTAGGGCGTCGTGGTTTGCAGCACGCGCCCGCCGGTGCCATAGGCAGTGTTGGCATCGGGGAAGTGGAATCGTTCGCGGGGGAAGTAGCGAATGATGTCATCGAGCTCGGGGGAGTGCATGCCCGACGCGAGTTCCAAGTCGCGGATCATCGGGCCGAACTTCTTGAGCGTGTCGAGGTGCGGCTGTAGCGCCTTGAGGTTTTCCGGCACGTTTGCCCAGCGGGTGCCCACGTCCGATTCTTCCAGGTACCGTAGGATCTCGCCGGCATTGTTAGCGGCATTCTCGCCAGTGAACACGCCCGATCGCTCGAGTGCTTCGACGACGGGGGCCAGTTCCTCGCGTGCCTGGCGGATTGATTCGCGCTCGATCTTCGTTGATTGCATGCCGATCTTCTGGCCGGGTTCCGTCATGGCACCGCGCACTTGGTGATCGAACAGGGATCGCAGCGGACGGATCGGGCTGTACTTGCCGTAGAGAGCGAGGTTCTCAGCGGTATCCATGCCGCGGGCGAGCTTCTGGGCCGTCTTGCCCGTGCCGAACAGGGCGTTCTGCTCGCCGAAGCCGAACGGGCTCCAGCCGACAAGGTTCCCGATCCGATCAGTCATGGCATGCTCGAGATCGCTGGCGTTCATGCCCAGCCCCTCGGCGGCCGCCTTGAGTTTGTCCAGCGCGCCGGGGGTTTTGCCGGCCAGATCGCCCAACGTGTTCCCGAGCAGATATTCCCGCCGCCCCATGCCCTTCGGGATCGCTTTAGTGAGATCGTCGAGCAGGCCGGCGTTCTTTCCGAGCGTGCCGGCCTTGGTGAGCGCTGAACCACCGAACGACAGCCACGTTGTCGGATCGAGAGCCACTTCCGCGCCAAACCCAGCCAGATCACCCAGATCCATTCCGGGCTTGTTCTTCCCCAGTAGCCCAGCCGTTTCGAGCAGATCCCGGCCGCCGATCGTCTCATGCGGATCGGTGATGCCCAGCGTGTCGGAGAAGGGGATCAGGTTGAGGAGTCCGCCGCCGTAGTCGCCGCCGAGCAGTCCGGAGATTGCACCGCGTAGCGCACGCCCGGGCTTGTCCAGCGTTTCACCCACCCACTGCAAGCCGGAAGTCAGTCCGCCACCGATCTCGCCAAGAAGTGATTGCTTCTGTTCTTCGGTGAGATATTGAGCTTGAGCGGCGGCGCGTGAGGCCGGCCCGAGCATGTTTCGGTAGCGGGGGGAGATTGGCATGGGTTACTTCGGCGTGGCCTGGAACTGCAGCATCATGTTCAGGAGATCATTGGCGCCGATCGGTGGGGCCGACAGCGGCGCAGGCGATGGTGGTGCCGGTGTCGCTGCCGGTGTTGCCGGCGGCGAAAACTCTCCCGTCATGCCAGGCAACCAGCTTGTCTGGCTGTCGTGCATCCTCTTGAGCGTGCGCATCTCGGCCTCGAGTTGTGCTGGCGTCAGATTCGGCTTGGAGAGAATCAGGTTGAATGCCTGCCGCCCGTAATCTGGCCCGTTAAGCTGATCGAGCAGGCCACTCAGAAAGCCCTTCTGCGGTGCCGGATCGTACTTTTCTTGTTTCAATCGCTCCGGTGGGTACTGCGCACGAAGCGACTGAATAAACTCAGGCGTGATCGTCGGCAAGTCTCGCTGTCGGCCGGCGAGCTGATCGCTGAATCGTTCGTTGAGGGACTGGACCGCATCGTCGATGGAAGGATTTGGGGCGGGCTCGCGCTCCTGCCCGAAGAAGTTCTGTCGTTTGAGTCCTTGGCCGAGCTGGCTTGCCTCCCATTCGGTTTTTTCGCCGCGCGATTTCAAGACGGCATCGGCGGCCTGCTGCTCGATCGTCTGGGGGGCAGCGCCGGCACCAACATTCACCGTTGTGCCAGCAGGCGACAACGCACCGCCCATCTCCAGATCCCACTGGTGCTGCGTAGTGGGCGTGATTGCCGACATGCCTGGCGCATCCTGAGACAACTGCCCTGCCTGCCACAGCTCCTTGAGGCCCTGGTTTCGAATCAACTGCGGATCGACCGGCGCACCACCGTTCAGCATATCGAGGAAGGTGGCATCGGCCTGCTTGTTGTTGAACTGGCGCATGAGTTCGGTTTGCCCGTTCACCGGCATGCTCTCGAGCACGTTCCCCATGCGCGACTGGTGGAGTGCATCCGAAATGCCTTGCATCTCCGCGCGCCGTTGCAGCCCGCGCAGGTGGGATCCCTCCTTGATGTCCCGTCTTGTGACCGGAGTGCCATCAAAATTAGTGCCACCACCGTAGCCACGATAGCCATTGGCCTGCTTGGCAAGTGCTACCTGCATGAGCAACGGGGCCCGCATTGACTGCGGGATGTCTTGAAAACTGTTTGGAAACATCGCGCGCTCCAGTTTCGATCGAGACTACTTGCCGCCGCCACCACTGCCGCCGCCACTGCCACCGCTTTCTCCACCGTCATCGCTACCTTCACCACCACCGCCGGATGCGCTGCCGCCCTGCCCGCCACCGGCCGCTTGAGCAGCGCCACCGATTGCCGCTTGGGCCGCTGCCGCGCCTGCCATCGCTGCCGCAGCCATAATGCCACCGAATCCCTGCCCGCCAGCCTGTTGAGCGCCTGGCATGGCGCCGGCACCGAACGGCAGGCCGAGCGGAATTCCGCCGTTCATGCCGCCGCCCAGGAACCCGGGCATCGTCACTCCCGGCAGCGATTGCGGAGCCACCTGCCCGACACCAGGCAGTTGCGCTGGCCCGAAGGATAGCAAGTTCGGCCCCGATCCAGGCAGCACATTTGGGGCAATGCCAAGCATGCTCATCGTGTTCGGGTTATGGCCCAACTGGCCGAGCAACGTCTGTTGTTGCCCGGGCGTCTGCATCTGCGAACTGAGATGGCTTGCCAGTGGCCCTCGCATGCTGTCAGCCACGCTGGGCCAGGCTCCCAGGAGCCCGCCCAATTGGTTGTCGAAATTCGAGGGAGATAACCCATAGTCGCTGCCCATTCCTAGCGACTTGGCCACAGTGCCGAGCATTGATTGCTGCGGTGAAATGTCCACCGAACTAAGGCCAGGGCCTTGCTTCGATCCTTGGCCAGTGATTTGCCCCAGCAGGCCGGGGAAGTTTTCCTGAAACGACGACACTGCCGCCGGCACCATGCCCGTATCGGTAGGTGACTTTGCCATCCGGCTATTGGGAAGGCCGACACCCATGCCCCTCGCCGGGAAAAGCGAACTGGGAGGCGAGAAAGCTCCTTGCGGGACCGCCTGCGCTTGGGGCGACACATCGCCCTCGGCACCCACGCCTGCGAGCGCCCTCGCGATTGCACCTGCCGGCCGTGGCACGCCCACCCCTGGCCTGGCGGGTTCGTTGGCAAAAAGGCCAAGTTCCGTGTTGGGCGCAGTGAACCCGCGCGCTTGGCCGTTTCCGCCAATGCGGGCCATTGCATTGCCGATAAGCTGCCCCTGTCCGTGTCCACCGATTCGTGGAAATTCGCCGCCGAGCGTCTGGGCCTGTCCGTGCCCGCCGATCGCCTGGGCCATGCCCGATCGACTGCCGCCGCCGCTCACGGCAGCAAACTGCGGCAGTGCCACCGAAGCATTGGCCGCCTGCGACATGGCCTGCGGAGAGGCCTGCAGGGATGCCGTCTGCGGTGACGACCGGGAGAGAGACGACATGATCTGGCCCATGCCACCACCAAATGGCCCTATGTTAGTCGCACTGCCTCCGGCCGCCTGAACTGCGGCTGCATTGGCTTGCGATGCGGCTGCTTGCTGTGCGAGCCAGGCGTTTCTCTGGTTCGCAGATTGCACCCCGGCCTGTTCTTCCATCGCGCGCGCCATCTCGGCAGCCTGCTTCTTTTGAGCCATTACGGCAGGCAGTGACGAAGCGATCAGCGGGAGCTTGATAGGCATCAGCCGAATCCTCGCATGAGTTGTTCAAGCAACGACTGGTGCAGCGGGTTCCGCATTTGCATTTGCTGAGTCGCCGATTGGAATCCTGTTCGCGGCTGGAATGGCGACGGGATCGCGGATACGAAGTTGTTCGGCAGCGGTGATGGCGAAGGTGAGGCCGGTGGAGCGGCAGGTGAAGGCGAGGCCATGCCACCAAAACTGCCCGCACCCGCCGGCTGCGCAGCACCGAACGAACTACCTGCCATCGGCGATCCAGAGGGCTGCATCATCCGGTTTCCATCGGCAAAGTATCCGCCCAAGCCCATCCTGCGGCCGGACGGTTGCGATCCGCTCATGTTGGCTGCCACTGTGGGCGCAGGCATGCCTTGCGCCGAGGGAGTCGGGGCAGCGGACAATCGCGAAAGAAAATCACGGACGATCATAGTTAGCTTCCGAGTTGTCCAAGGAGCGAGAACTGGGCGTTGAGCATTTCAATGAACTGTTGCACCTTCCGGTCCTGTGCTTCGGAGGCAGCGACCTGCGCTGCGAGGCGGAAGTTGGCGTTCTTGTCTTCGTAGTCGGAGAAGATCTGCTCGGCATTCGAAGCACCCGATGCGGCGCCCTGCAGGGCAGCATTCAACTGGTTGGCATAGATGGCTGGCGACGAACCACCGAATCCGGCGCCCGTCATCGAGTCGGCAATCTGCCGCTGGGCGCTGGCGGCTGACTGGGCAGATCGCGAGCGCGCCCGATTGGCTCGCATCTGCGCGGCCTCCTGCGTGAACGGTGAAGTGGTGTCGATTCCTACGCCACCGCCGCCGCCCAGGCCCAGTTGTGCCATCAAGTCTTTCGCAATGGCCGGGAAGTTTTCGTATTGGTTGATACCGAACTTGAACTTCTCTTGGAGAAGTTGCTGCTGGTAGCGATCGTTCTGGATTGCCTCGGCCTGCAGGCGAGCATTCTCCTGGGCGATGGCCAAGTCCTGTGCCATCTGTCGCGCCGATGTTTGGGCGCCAGTCGTCGTGTCAATGAGCCCCTGCCCAGCAGCAAGTTGATCGGAGTACCACGGTTTGCCACTGTAGGTGGCACCCATCTGCCCACCACCGCCGCCCCCGGAGCCACTGAGCGAAACACCTGTGAGCTGCCCGTTGTCAATCATGTTCGATTGATGGCGAAGGCCGGCATCCACCGGGCTCCCCTTCATGTTCATCGGATCGTTGAGCGAACCTGCTGTGGGACCAATGCCCATGCCGCCCGGACCGAGTGCCTGGAAGTTTTGTTGGTTGAAGAATGCGGCGAGTTGCGCCGCCTCGGCCGCCTGTGCGTTCTTGCCGTAGATGTCTCCGAGTCCGGACGAGGCCGGCTTGATCGGCTGCGACGAGACGGGGGTGATCGACGTAAGGTTGGGGATAAATCCACCACCGCTGTTACCGATTCCGCTCCCGCTCACGCCGCCAGCGCCCTTGCTCTCGGATGGCATCTGCACGCCGGCCGTGATGTCCCAGCCGGCCAGGTTCGGCTTCGAGTAGTCGGGGGCAGCCTGGAAGGCATTGCCGCTGCCGGGGAAGGCGCTGGGTGCCGGATTGAAAAAGCTGGGGGCCGGGGTGTAGCCGTAAGCCATTGTCGTTGCTCCTAAGCCATCAGGCCGTGCCGTCGCAGCGCATCGCGAATTGCGTTTAGCTGTGTTTGGCAGGCAGAGAAGTTCGAATTTACCTTGGTTGGGTCGATATTTCCTACACCACTGGCGTCAACGAGCGAGGTGGTACCCATGTCACTCGCCTGGGTCGTCGGGCTGACACCAAAGAACCCAACTGTACTGCCGTCGTGATTCAGTGCCCCGTCGATTTCGATTTCACCACCGCACGTCACCTTGCCCGTGAGTGTGCTCGTACTCGAAACGTCGAGTACGCCATTCAGGTCGAGCGTGGCATTGATCTGTACGGTGTTGTCGAATCTCGCCGTGCCATCTACTTCGAAGTTGTTGGCAATCAGGAAATTGCCCGTGGTCAGGTGAAGCAGGTTGCTGGTAGTGAAATTCAGCACGCAATTCGTGCCGCCTGTGAGGAACGTCATGTTGTCGTTCGTGATGCGCACCTGGCTCGTGCCCAGGATGGCGATGTTCACGCCGTCGTCGGCATTGACGTTCAGGTTGCCGTCGGACGTGGACTGCAAGTAGATCGCCGAGTCGCGAAAGAATAGCTGGTTGTTATCGAGGATCGTGAGATCGCCGGGGATCGTCACGTCGTCATGCAAGAAGTCTTGGTTGATGAACTCGGCCCGGTGCGAGTCCACAGAGAGCTTCTGACTGAGGCTGATCCGCTCGCCCGTGTCGTTCTTGAACTCTCGCTCGCTGTTGACAGCATTCTGCGCCCGGAAGACGTACACCCAGCGGTTCGCCGGCACCTGATCGCCCGCGCCGGAGGGGTGTTTCGGCACGACACCAGTGAGTTGCACTGGATCGCCGTTGGTGCCATTCGGATAGACGTTCACCGTGTAGGTGGAACTGCCGCCATCGAAAGAGACGATTTGCCCGATCAGCACTGATCGCTGCCACCAGGATGTTGTGCGGGTGACTTTCCGATCGGCCACGCCCTGGGCGATGGCGCTCTCTCCGACAACCCCGGTGGTACCAACTACGGCATCTGGCGTCGGCGCGTCGAGATCGATCACGGGGATATTGAGGCTGGCCTGGGACGGCACTTCGTAGAAGACGTTCGGAGTGCCAGAGGCAGCCACGGCCACGGCAATAGGGCCCGTTCGAGGCTCGGCATCACTGGCAAGGATCGAGAACAATTCCTGCGCCAGTCCGTCGATATTGCCTTCCCAGCTTTTGCGGGCGGCACGGTAGGCATTGGCTGCAAGGGTGGTGGTCACTGCTTGCCCTCCTGCCGGCCATACTCCTCGACCCCCTCGACTTCGATGCGCGCGATCCGCAGTTCATCCGGACTGGTGACACCACGCAGTTCGAGCGTCATCGTGTTCAAGTCGCCGCTATGAGGATCGCGCGTGCCGGATGCTCGAGCCTGCACGCGACCGTTGCCGCGATTCGTGAACGCTTCGAAGTCACCGTAAGACTCACGCACACGGCCAAGTACCAGTTCATCGTCCCGCAGTGGAGAGGAACCGTCGAACCAGTTGGGTGCGGTGGCATAGTCAGGGATCCGGCGAATGTCGAACTGCCCTGGCCGCGGCGTCGGCTTAAAGTGAACGGCGATGTTCCGCGACACACCTTCGCTACGGCGCACCCAGTGCAAGCGGCGACTGCGCCACTTCCACGACACACCGCCGATCTGCACGATGCTCGTCGAGTCGGGGATGTTCCGCCACGGCTGGTCGAGGTAAATCTTGTAGCCTTCGATCTGCGTGATGATTCGCTGCTGGCCTTTGCCGCGGCCGCGCGTGATCGTAATCGGATACCCAAGCAGCCCGGCAGTAGGGAACTTCGTCGCCAAACCGTCGGAATTTGTTCCGCTGATCGTGACCGTAAGTCGGCTGGCCGTGGATACCTGCACCCGCGTGTCGCCGGCATCGGGATTTGGGCCATCGAGCGTGCCGCGCATCGCCCACACACGCTTGGCTGTGCCAGCAAACAGTGTGAGATCTTCCGTCTCACTGGCAACCGCCGAGGCCGGCACTGGGAACGGGTACTCCTCGAGCCACCACTGTTGCTTGATGAAGTCGAAGCAGAGGGCATGCCGCGGGAACTCGGACGATCCGAGCGAGATGAACCACCGGATGATCTTCTCGCGGCGATTTGTGATCGCGTGGAAATAGGCAGCCGCCTCCCAGTTGACTCGCAATTCGCTGCCGAGGCTTTCCGCCCAGAACATGTCGTCGAGCGGCGGCGTCAGCGGTTCGATTTGCTCGTTCTGGCCGAAGCGATAGATGCCTTGCGAGTCGAGCAGATACGACGCGCCGGCCTCGCGCACCCAGCATCGCTGGTTCACGCACCCGCGCAGTGCGACGAGGAATACGCCGCCGTCAGTAGGCACCGCGTTGTATGTCATCCGGTAGATGCCACGACGCTGCAGCACGTAGAGGTAGGTGCTGGCCACCATCAGACCGGTAACTTCGTCGCCGCTTTCGCCCACCTGCACGCCGTTGCGCGAGGGCCATGCGTCGGGCAGGGAGGCCTCTGACCAGTAGACGGTATTTCGTGCGGCGGCTTCGCTCTCGATCGTGTAGAGGGCGTATTTGCTCGTGGTCCCCGAGTAGTTACTGCTGAGGGTGAGGGTTTGATTGGCCTCGCTCACCGACGAAATCGTATAGTTCGGGTCGTGGCCGAAGTTGTGAAAGAACCGGCCGGCCATGTCAGTCGTCCAGGCCGTTCCAACCCCAGTGACGGTGGGCGAGCCGTTAGTGACTTCCGCGTGGCCGAGCTTGTAGGGCGCGTAGCCCCCCATGAATAGACGGCCCTGATGCGAGACGACGATCGGCTTGTCCGAGCGAGGGAGATCGTAGCGATCCGAATAGGAGTTTCCGTCATCATCAAACAGCGGCACGGGCGGCTGGTTGCCCAGGTCGTCGTCCGACATGGTGAGCGTGGCGCTACCCGTCAGGCTGGCGACAAGGATTTCCTGCTCGACGTACAGCGTCAGTTCGTCGCCGTTCGTATTGCGGAGGATTTGCAGGGCAGCGACACGCGACGGGGCTGAGGTTGGCAAGCCCGAAATGTCGATTTCATCACTGGTAACGGTAATCGTTCCGGTAGCCGACTCCTTGAGGTTCGACACGTAGCCATCGTCCGACAACCAGCGAATAAATACACGGTAGGAACCATTGGGATTACTTGCCCCGCCAGCAGCAAGCGTGAAGGCATCGGTCGGGGCCTCGACACCAACATCAACGACACCCCCCGAAATGCCGTTCCACTTCTTCACCTTGTTTCGCCCGTTGCAGATATACATAGAACCGTTGTCGTGACGCGCGAACGACACGGGTGCGAATTCATCAATGCCGGAGTGGATCGACATGGTTCACGGGGCCTGCGGGTTGCGGAGGCCGATAATCAAACCCTGATCCGTCTGGATGAGCGCCGTGTTGCGCTCGAGGTTCGGGCGGAAATAACTGGCGGCGATCACCGTCCCGTCCATCTCGCCGGCCGGCTGGACTTCGAAGTAGCCGATACTACTCCGCTGCGAAGAACTGAACGCCCAGCGGAATTGCAGGCAGAACAAGCCCGTCATGTTCCACTTGCCACCGCTTACCCAGCCGCCGGAACCCGTGGAACCAGATAGTTCGAAGGTGTTGGCAGCAACATTGGCTACCCGCCAAACGCCGTTCGCGGCACCGTTGCCTACCACGCCCCAGATCGTGACTTCTTGCCCGTTGGCAAGCCCGTGGCTGGCGCTGGTAACGACAATGGGCGAGGCGTTCGTGGCGTTCGTGATCGTGCCGGAACGAATTCCAGCGCCGCGCCCGAGGCGAAGCAGATGCGAAAAGCGAGACGGCTGGCGGTAGAAATCACACAGCCCCATCTTCTTCGTCAGCAGCCGGTTGCTCGGAGAATCGGCATTCGAATAGAGATCGAAAGCTGGCGCTTCGTCTGGCGCAGTCGGCACGCCGGCCAGCGTCTTGATGCGAAGATCAAGGCGGAGTGGATCACCGAGCTTGAAGCGGCCAAAGTACATCTAGTCGATCCAGAATTTCTGACTCTGCGCGTTGTCCGTGCCCGAAAGCTGGTAGTTGAAGTCGATCTCGTAGGGGCCACCGGTGGTGAATCCGTTGGCAGCGGTGAGGGCCGGCGCAGCCTTGTAGGCGCCCGTCGTGTTCCACACGCCGCTGCCGCCGTAGGTGCCATTCCCCGTGCCGGCAAAGGTGAATTGCGTCGAGGATCCAACGGCCGTGATAACCTTCGTGCCGTTGACATTCGTATTGCCAGTGACACCCGAGATCGTCACTACCTGGCCGACGGCAAGCCCGTGCGCGCTCGACGTGGTGACAACGATCGGCGAGACACCGTTGCCCGTGCTGGTAGTGAGCGTGCCGCTGTGGTTCTTGCTGCAATTGCCACTGAGGATGCGCGTGCCGGCCCGGTAGATGTGGTAAGTCGGATCCGCATCGGCATTGATCGGCACGCCGGCCGACGTCAATACGACGAGTTGCGTCGTCAGAGTTTCCTCGAGTCGGGGGAAGCCGATGAACTGGGCCTGATCCATGACGCTATGCCTCGGAGTCGTAGGTGATCTCGCGCAGGCCTCGCCGCTGGGTCAGTTCGCCGAAGCGGCGGGCGTGGCAGTTGATTTGCATGCTGGCGTTCGACGGCGAGAGATCGTCGGGATCCATCGCGGAAACGAGTCCTTCAAAGCGGTCGATGATGAGCATGCTGGGGATTTCGGTGGCCATTAGTCGTAACTCACCACGGGGTTATCCCAATGCCCCGAACCGCGATACCCACCACCACCCACCACTTGATGCTCGTGACTGCGGTTGTCGGCTTCGAAGGCCAGCCGCAGGGCTTCGCGATACTCTTGTGTGCGCAGTCGGCGCTCCGCCGCACGAGCCCTCTGTGACTCAGGATCGACGCCTGGGTTCCACGCGCGTAGGTACCCGTGCTGGGCCTCGCACAATCGCAGGAATGGATCGAGCATCACGGGGATGTCGAGATCGAGCGGATCGCTGATGAGGTACTTCACGGCCGAACCGGACACCGGCATCACGGCGTCAACCGTCATGGAAGTTGCGCTGGCCACGTCCACCACGGTTCGCTGCAGAAAGTAGGGCTGAGTGCCATACATTCTCGACGGTTCACGAACGCCATCGGAGAAGCGGATGATCGCCCCTTCCATGTCGCTCGTCCAAGCGGTCCCGTTGCCAGTAATCGTGGCGGACGACGACGTGAACGAAACGTCCCCCTTGCCGTGCCCCTCGAGTCGCATTGGCCGCGGCGTGCGGCGATACACGAAGTCGAGCACCTTCACGTCACTGGGGGGCGGGGCCAGTCGCAGCACCATGGCACCGAAGTATTCGGCCGAACCACTGATCGTGTAGACGCACGACTGCTGCGGCGATTGGTTGAAGGCGTTGTGCGCGAGCCATTCCTGCTCGCCCACCATCGTCGGCGAAAGCCCGCTGCCGAGATCGAGCAGTGAACCCATGCTGCCGAAGTCGATCGGGAGTTCATAGGCTTCGCGGAATAGCGAGTAGGTTTCGCCGGCCGCAATGTCGTCACCCGGATTTGAGCTTGGCGACAGGATGACCACCGTGTCGCTCGATCGCTCGGCCACCTGATACCGAACATTGTCGATTAGCACATGCCCCAGGGCCGCCCATGATGGCCAGGTGCCGTCCGTAAGCTCGAGTTCGCGGGTTGAGTGGGTGTATTCAACCGTGCCGGTGCTGTACGCGGCGCTCGTGGTGATCCTCCCCACGGCCCGATAGTACGACCATAGCCGTTCGTTCGGCAGTTGCCGGTAAGCCGAGGCGATCGCGGAGCGCACCATCTCCCGCGCTCGATTGGTGTCACCTTGATCGGTGTCGAGCAGCAGGTGATCGAGAACATCCTTGAGCGTCCAGATCTCGGGAGTGGCCACTGGTTTCTCTCAGGGAGAGGTGATCGCTGGCTACACACCACCACGGCCGGGGCCAGTCGGCATGTCGGCCGCACGCGGCAATTCGAGTCCTTGCTTCGTGTCTCGCAGGTATTGCAAGCAACGCTGATCGGCACGGATCGCCAGTTCGAGTGCTTCGGGATAGTTCGAGGCCGCGTCACTGGCCCGCGGATCGCGCATGATCGTCGCGAAATGCTTCTCGGCCAGTCGCTCGAATGCCGTTTGCATGGCGCCGAGCTCGATGTCGATCGGATCGGAGATCAGATACTTCACGTCCGTCAGCGTTTCGGGGATCGTCGAGTCGGCAACGAGGGCCGTGGCGCTCGTGTAGGTAATAATCCGCCGTTCGTGAACGAAGCGGTTTTGCAGCATCATCCGTTCGTAGGCACGGTTATCCGAGTCGGCCGACCCCTGGCCGAAATCTTCGCCCGTCGGATTGATGCGGATGATCGAGCCGGCCATCGTGGACAAGAATGCCGTGTTCGTTCCGGTGATGTTGGCGCTGCCCGATGATGTCGTGACATACCCGCCGCGATACTCATGTAGTCGCAGATCTCGCGGCCGGCGCTTGTAGATGAAGTCGAGGTTGCCGGCGGCCGACGGATAGGGAGCAAATCGCACGACCATCCGCCCCGGTTCATCCAGATCGCCGAAGATCGAGTACACCTGGGGCGAGCCTGCCGCGTTGTGATCCTTGCGGGAAAGCAGGAAGTCCGTCGGCTTGATGTAGTCCATTCCCTGGGTGTTGTTGATCTCATACATGAGATCCATGGCCAGGAAATCGGCCGGCAGTTGGTACGTGTCACGGTAGAGGGTGTAAGAAGTTCCACCCGCCACGTCAGCGCCAGGATTGCTCGTAGCGGTCAAGGTAAGCGTCGTGGTGGTCGGGTTGCTTTCCACTTCATACGACACGCCAGCAATGATGATCCGGCCGTACTTTGCCCAGGTTGGCCACGTACCGGCGGCGATGGTAACGAGTCGCTCGGCTGCACCACCCGTGTGGTCGTATGTGATCGTGCTGCTCGTCTGCGGCGCATCGAGCGCGATCCGATCCTGGCGCAAGAAGTAGCTCCAGGCGTAGGCGTTCGTTAGATCGCGATAGGCTTCTGCAACCGCCCGTCGCGCGCGGCGATTCGCCTCGGCGCTCGGGTCATTGCCGATGAAGTCGAGCAGGTGCGCCACGCCGTCATGGACGGTGTAGTAAGCCATCGCGTTCCCCTTGGCGTGTGGGGTGGTTTACCGGCACTCGTCTCGCCGCCGGGGAAGTCCCGGGGCGGTGGTGTCGGTGCGATGGAGGGGCGATGAAGAAGGGGAGTCGGAACGACGTCGCGGGCTATCCGTGGATTCCACGCGGCCAGGGGCCGTCGCGGTCGCCGAATCCACTCGCCGATTGGGGGTCAGTGTACCCGAAATTCGCCCGGGGTAGTAAGGGCAAGGTGGCGTTTCCGGGGCGGTGTCGGGCGTGAGATCGAACGGCGCAAGGGGGAGCCAGAGCAGGAAATCGCTCTCGCCCACCGCGCCGTCGGCCGCCGGGAATAGGGCCAGCGTCATGTGGCGGCCCCCTGGGTTTGGGTGCCGCCCGAGTCGGTGATCGTCTGGGTGGTGATGACGGTGCTGCCGTTGTCGGCGTACGTCTTGAGCGAACCACTGGCGAGATCGGTTTTCTTGAACCACCGGCGCCACTTCTGCACGATCATCTCGCGGATATTCGTCGCCGGACCCGTCGGTGCCGTGATCGGGAGATTGTCGAGGCCAGTGTCAGCCAGCGTTACGTTGTAGAGCGAGATCAGGTTCGTACCATCCCAGTGAACCACGCCATCACCGAGCCGATTGGCAGACTCGGCCACCGATCCGTAGTAGGCAACAATGCGGTAGATCCCGGCAGCAACCGCAGGGAAGTCGCCCTGATATTCACCGAGCGATCCCTTCTCAGTAAGCGCAATGTCGTAGGTTGCCAAGTCGCCCGTCGCGTAGGTGACGAACGTGGTACCGTTGTACACCTGCCCAGACTTGTTCCACAGAAGGAACCAGCCGGTGCCCTGCCCCTTGCGGCCTGAAACTTGGACTTCACCTGCCATCGTTCGATCTACTCCGCGGGAATTTCCGGCGCTGGTGCGGGTGGTTGCTGCCCTTGCTGCCGCAATTGGTCACGATACGCGGCCTGCACGGTAGGACCGACGATCATCTTGCCCCCTTCGGTACGTTCTACGGCCAGGCCTTGCACGAGCACGATGCCCCATTCATTGAGGAACGATTGCAGGACATTGTTGGCTGGCGGCCGAACCGTGGGGGCGGCGTCGGCCGGCTTGCCGTTGGCGGTGGCTGGGCGATTGGCGGATGCTGGTTGGGGGCTTCGGCGACTCATGCGCTATTCCAGTCCTTGAAAAATGGATCGTAGGCAACGAGGAACTTGTAGAGCGTCTTGCGGCGATCAGGATCGGTCCCGTCGCCAAACAAATCAGTGAACGTCGGGTGTGCGGACTTCCATGCCACGAGGTTGTCGGCCCAGTCCTTGGTTTCAACGAGCTTTTCGGTGATCTCGTCGCCAACCCGCTCCGACACCTTGCGATGCGTTTCGATGCCAACCGCAGCGGCCATCTTGAGGTGATCTTGCTCGAGCCAGGCAACGCGGCCGGCTAGGCCACCGTCGAGTCCGAATCGCTCGCCGTCGCTGAATCGCAACGGGATCTCGCGAATAGGCATAGCCCCGCCGCTTTCGTACATGTCCCGATTATGGAACACGCCAACGGTGAACTCGGCCATCTTCTCGCGGTGCTTGATCCGCTCGTGGGTGACAGCGGCGTACGCCTCCGGGCTATTCGTGCCGGTGCGCTGATCGGTGTAGTTTTTTGTGAGGGCCATGGCGGTTCCTTTAAGTGATAGTGATGTCCGCTGCCACGGCCGCGGTCGCGTTGGCACTCGCCAGACGGGCGGCCTGCGACGACTCGTGGCGTGCCACGGTTCGCTTGATGAACTCTTTCACCTGCCGCTCGGCGAACTGCCCTTGCGTCTCGCCTTCCAGTTTGTGATCGGCGTAGCTGTAGACCTCGGCAAACGCTTCCACGACCCGAGCGACCGCGGCGTTTGGGATGCTGTATTGAAAGTTGGCCATCGTTATGCCGCTCCTAACGTGGTGATTGTTCCACCGCTGCCACGATACTTGAGAGCGCCACTTTCCACGTAGAGGAACCCACCGCCACTCGGGTTGCCTGTAGGTACAGTCGTTGCATCGCCAATGAAAATTCCTCGATCCATCGACTGCCAGTTGGGGGCGCTTCCTGTCACCATGGCAATGTTCTCGGTGGCCGCTGAGGCGTCGAGGAACAGCATGTAGGGAAGCGAGTCGCCCTCAAATCGTGTATCGCTATCCCGGCCATCTTCGTTGACAACCAAACCGGCGTCTTGGATCACGAATCGAGCGGTGGACGTTACGCCTGCCACGACATACTTCCAGTTCGATCCATCGAACTCTCTGTAGATGTCCTGGTCGGCCCCCTGATAGAGCTTGCACACGTCACCGCCCATCTTCCAGTCGCCGTCGTCGCTCCAAACCTGGACGCTGGTGGCCCCGACTGTCTGCTGCGGCAGGTAGATACTGCATGCAAAATCAACCGTGCCGCCGCCGCCCGTGTTTGCGAAAGGTTCCAGGTAAAGGTGGTACAGTTCTGGGACGGAACTGGCTGGCCCCCGCACGTCTCCTTGACCAAAGAAGTTAGCGGCAACACCAACCAGACCAGAACTTCCTAGTCGCACATCGAGTGCTGCGGCGTAGGTAGTAACCGCATTAAGAACCACGTCTTCGGATGTCGGCGTTGAGATCTTGCCCTGCAATGCCGAGAAAATACCGAGCCCGCCGCCCGCTCGTGGCCGAACTTCAAACTCAAGGCCAGATTCAAAATTACTGACCGACCCCACCGCCACAATGTCCTCTTTGGCATGGATCATTGCCGTGCCAGTCGTGCCACCGATGACTCCACCCGAGCCGAAGGCGCTACGGAATTTCGAGTAGAAGCCAGAGCGAGCCACGGTGAGTGATGGCGTTGGTCCACTGTCCCATACAACCGAACCGCCGTAGATCGTGAAGGTCTGTCCTGCGCCCGTCGTGCCACGCCACACATTCTCAAAGGTGCCTGTCGTCGCGGACGTGATCGTGGCAATTTTTAGCCGCTGGCCCGTCCGCTGGGCGCTGGTAACGATCTCGTGCCCCACCATGTCGGCCGTGAACGTTGTGCCGCTGCCGGTAAAGTTCACCGAGTTGTTTGTGCAGCTGATCGTGCCGGTCGTGTAGTCGCCAGTTGAACTATACAAGTTGGTGTCGCTTGCTGTACCGGCACCGGCGGAGATGCCCACGTTCAGGCCGTTCCGCACGTCCATGCCCACAGCCGGCGACGTAGTGCCCTGCCCGAAGCGATCGTTCACTTGGTCATAGGCGGAGAGCGTACCGAGGATGATCTTGCCTTTAGTGCCGTGTGACGTGCTGAGGAGCGTGAGGTTATTGCCGCTGGCTGTTCCACCCGTGAGCGACTGACCGCCGCTGCGGCCGGCCAGTAGGGCATAGTGAGTATGAACGTCGCCCGTGGTGAGGTTGGCAAGCGAGTTGTGATCCACACCAGCAGGTGCCACAGAGAGCGTGCTGCCGCTGATCGTGAGCGATGAATCCGTGGCCAAGAAGGCAAACTCGCCTGTCGGTGAATCATCCCAGAAGACGATTCTGTCGGCGTTCGGATCGGACAGGCTGGTGTTGGCCAGGTCGTCCATTGTGGCCGAGCCAGAGACGACACCCGTTGCCGCCTTGAGCACACCACTCAATCCAGTGATCGTAAGTCCTGCGAATGTCGGCGACGAGCCCGTACCAATGTTTTGCGGCGTGCTGAGGGTGATCGATCCGTCGCCGTCATCGGATACGCTGACTTGGTTCGACGTGCCGGCTACCCAGCTTGCAAGATTAGATACGCTCGCCAGGTTCTTGCTGCCGTCGGTAGCCATCAGCCGGCTGGCAGTGAGTCCAGACAGATTCAGCCCAGTGAATGTTGGACTGTCTGCTGTACGGATTCCCTGGATCGTGTTGAGCGTGGTGGTGGAGATCGAGAGGCTGGTGCCGAGCGACAGGAAGGCGAATTCGCCCGTGGGGGAATCATCCCAGAAGACAATGCGATCCGCGTTGGGATCCGAGAGACTGGTATTGGCAAGATCGTCAAGTGTGAAGGACGAGAGCGAGACGTTGAGGTTGTTGCCGCTGATGGAGATGCCGGTGTTCGGCGTCAGATAGTCGAAGGCATTGTCGGACTCGTCCCAGAACACGATGCGATCCGCCCCAGGGTCGGCGAGACCGGGTTCGAGATCGACAAGTGTGGGGAATCCGTGGAGCATTTATCGCTGTGAAAGAAACATGGCTTCTGATGAGATGCAATCAAATGGTCCGTACTTTCGCAGTGACGGATGTATCACGCCAACCTGCCAGGCGTTTATTTTCGGATCGAAACCCATGTAGTAAACCGAGCAGCCCGCCAAGTCTGGGCGGGCCAGCACGACAAGTTGCCCAAGAGTGAAGGCAAGCCCTTCGGTTTCCTTGTCATTGATTTGTGACAGATCAATGCCACGAACGGCGAGTTCGCGCTGGCTGATACTGAACAGCCCCATGCCCACGTCAAAGTTGTAGCTAGCTCTCACCCAAGTCATGTCGCACTCCTATGCTGCTCTACCGTGATCTTCGACAATCTCCGCCCGCACTTCTTCCACGTCCCGCCTCAGTAAGTCCGGGTCTTTCTCAACCCGCTCGACGTAAATCTCGTCTACAATGTCATCGGCCAGTCGCGGCATCTCAGGCGGGCCCTCGAGCATGTCCACGGCCTTGTGATTCACCACGCCTTCGCAATGCCAGTTGCGCCGCTCCATGAGCTTCTGCAGGTCGTGACGATCAGCCAGCCACGCCTCCGGGTCGCCGGGGTAACGGGCCGCGCCGTCGAAGTACACTTTGCCAACCGTGCTCACCCCAGCGGCCGCGGCTTCGCGTCGGCACATATCGCCGAAGTCGGATCGGTTTGCAAACTGGTTTCCGTTGCAATGCCCTTCGAGGAACACCACGTCCGTCATCATGCCGGGGAACTGACGACTGATGAGCATGTCGAGGAATTTTTCGCGATGAGCGTCCGTTGATTCCTCAAGGACGACATGCCCGCGATCGGTAATTTTGCTGATGATTCGTCGCATTACTTCTTGTCCTTCTTGCCGCCGCCGGAGTTACTGGCGCCACCGCCGGCTGGGCGCTGTTTGGCCGCTGCCTTGGCCTTCGCATCACCAATTTTCTTGTTCGTGTCGATCTGCACCTTGGCTGACTCTTTCGCCGTGGCAAGCTGCTGCTGCGATTCGGCCGATCGCTGCACCATCTCCTGTTGATGCACCTGCTGATCCTGGGCCATTTCTTGCTGGTGCTTCGCAACATCGAATCCGAGTCGCACCCCTTCGGCTTGCATCTCCATCTCGAGTCGCTGTTGCTCGGCCTGCATCTCCATGGCAAGCCGCTGCTGCTCGATCTGGGCATCCATCGCCGCTTCGCCCTGGCGAATGTTCGCGTCCAGCACAGCCTCTTGCATGCGCAACTGCCCCTCACCGCCGGCAGACTGCGCCTCGGCCGCCACCTTCTGGGCCTCGGCCTGAGTCTTCATCACGTCGGCCTCGAGCTGCGCCGTTTGCGCCTCTTGCTGACGCTGCTGCATCGCCTGTTGTTCGGGTGTCGGCGGCGGTGGCTCAATGGCAAACTGCTCGGGCGGCAGGTCGTAGGCCTTGGCCCAGAACTGCGAGAGGTTCGAAAGGGGCTGCCAGTTGCCCGTCGATCCAGCAACATTGAGGAAGACAGGCCCCCACACTCGAGCCGCCTCCTGGGCGTTCGCCATGTCGCGATCTTTGTTCGGCTTCCGGATCGAACCGGCTTCGATGCGATAATCAAACTCGTGGACGATTTGGTAAATGTCCGTTGAGCGAACGTACTGATCCCACAGCGGGGCGGCAAAAGGCCCGACTACCGGCGAGACGTCCGTGCTCCGCATGTGGTAGCGGGCGCAGATCGCTTCCTTGCGGCTGATCGAAGTGGCTGATTCCTCGACGCGCGTCGCCATGTCCTGCGGGCGCATCTGGATTTGCTCGCCCTTGATTTGGGCTTCGGCCGACGAGCGGAATTGATGCTTTGACGAACCGTACATCAGTTCGTTCGTGCCGAGTCGCATTTCGACGTTGCGTTCCATGTAGGAAATCACGTCGCCGAGCGAACCGTTGAACTCGGGGTGCTGGAGGAATTGCACCACGTCGTTGATCGTTTTGTGGACGGTGCCCTTGATGCGGATGATCGACAAGTCGTTGCCGCCCGCAATCTGATCCACGATCTCGTCTTCCGCCTCCTTCAAGATGGCGATGAAGTCGCGGCTGGTGTTCTTGATCTTGTCGGCCATGAACGAGCAGGCCCAGTTCAAGAACATCAGTTCGCCCATCGCCGGCTTGAGATGGCTCATGGGCCACAGATTGCGCGGGCGCCAGTGGAAGGCGATCAGCGTGAAGGGCCATGGGTCGGCCGGATCCGCCCAGAACGGCGTCGGCCATTGCAGGCGATAGAACCAGTCGTCAGGTGATTCGGTGGCGAGCGCTTCGGGCGGTAGGTTCAGCGGGTACGGCACGTCCTCGGCAATGACGAGATACACATTGTCGCCGAACCGCTCGAAGAACTTCACCGTCTCGTCCGTCTCGCTCACTTGGCCGCGCAGCAGGTTCCGCAGCCGGCCCCCTGCCCCCATGCGAGAGAAGACTTCCCAGTAGGTGATTAAGTCGTTCGAATCGCCGCGAGCCCGCCAGTAATCCGAGTCGGAGAGCGCGTTCATGCTCCCCTGCATCGTGGCAGATTCCATCCGCCCGCGCAGGCTGCCCTCTTTCAAGCCGAACTTCCGCTCGACTTCATACCGTGGTTTCACGTGCCGGATGGCTGCCCACTTGCCCTCCTTGTACCGCCGCACATCGCAGTCGAGCAGTAGATCAAACGACGAGATATGCCGCGTGCGACACATCAGGTAGGGGCTGCCGTGCGGCTTGTACGGTTCGGTGAGCAGCACCCCCAGGCCGGTAATGAGCGCTTCGTCGATCGTGTCGCGGAATTCCTGATTGAGCAGCAGTTCGTTCGGCGTGTAGTTCAGGTACTCGCCGATCAGCAGGCCCGTCACGTCGCGCTTGGTGCGCATTTCGGAGATAGCCTGCTGCCGCTGCTGGAATGCCTGCTGCTGCATCATGTACTGCAGCATGGCTTCCGGGTTCTGCTGTTGCTCGGGCGGCGGGGGCTGTGGTGGCGTGCCCCCCATCGGATCGTGAATCGGCCGCGGCGTGATTTGCCGGTACGGATTCTGGTGGTAGAGGTACGGCCCAAAGAGCTGCACCACTTCCGCCGCCTTGTTGACCGTCATGCGGAACGACGGTTGCGGCAGATCCTCCTTCGAGCCCCACATCAAGGCCCGCCCCTTCGACATGAAATCGGTGCCGTACATGAAGTCGTGCGGCCCGTCGAAGAATTTCAGGCAGTCTTCGGCGTCTTCCGTCCACTGCGCGCGCTTGATCTTGTCGGCGGCCTTCAAGACCTCGATCCACTCGTGGACCATCGGCGAGAGCGGTGTTTCGGAGTTGTAGTCAGCCATCGTGGACTGCCGGCGGTTGATTTTTGTGGTGTTTTTGTAGCTACAACGTCACTACGACTGCTTGTTCGATTTCTTGTCGGAGAGCAGTGAGGCCATCTGCTCCTCGAGCTTCTTCACCCGCAGCACGAGCGGCGAGTAATTCCACACGCCGTTGTCGCCACGTAAGGATTGCTCGACGGCCGACGAGGGCGCCTTCGCCCACACGACGCCGGTGAGCAGCGTGCCGGCCGACGAAGTGGCGTCGAAGTAGATCAAGTCCACCGTGCGGCGGCCGACGGCAGTAATGAAGGCATTCGAACCAGGGGCTTCGGGCGTGGCGCTCCAAATCACGGAATCGCCCACGGCCACGTCTTCGGGCGTGAGGAAAGGCTTCTCGGCGTTTTCGGCGGGCGCAGTTGCGGTGGACATGGGCATCCTTTAGGCAGGGGTGGCGGAGTTGGGGGTATCAACAATGAGTCGCTTGGCGACCCAATCCTTCCAGTTCGATTCGAGCTCGGCGATCTCCTCGCCGCCAATGGGGTCGTCGCCAGGGTCGTCGTCGCCGCTGCCCTTTTCGACGTAGCCGATATTAACCATATGACGAACAGCCGCTTCCCACGCGAGCCGGACGGGCTGGCTTTCGCGCAGCCACCGATCTTCGCCGTGGAACATGCGATGCGCCTCTTTCGTCAGCGTCTCCCAGCGAATTCCGTCCTGCTTGGCAATGAGCACCTGGGCCACGACGCCCGCGGCGAAGATCCATCGCTCCTTCTTGTCTGTCTTGAGCGATGCCCACGGTTCCGGGCGATCCTGGCACACGATGCCGAGAAAAACCTTTCGCGCCGACTGAGCCATCTCCTCGACAGTGATTCCACTTGCCAGTCGAAAATCCGGCGTGAGATCGATTTCGTCTTCATCGTTGGCCCTGAACATGGCTATCGCACTCCTGCCAGGCTACTGCCGCTGCGGTTCTGCGGGCCGAGGCCGACGTAACTGCGGCCGTTCATGCCGCGATGCTTCTCGCGTTTCTCGCGGAGCGCACGAAGCGCCCACGTTTCAGTCGCTTCGGGTCGCGGCTGCTCGTGGTATTCGGGCTTGTCGAGCGCGAGGTATCGCATGTTGTCGAGCAAGTGATCGTTCCGCTTCACCGGCTTGTCGGTGACGAAATCCTTCTCGCGCTTGTAGGAGTATTTGCGGAACTCGTCCTCGAGTGCCGGGCACTTCTCGCGCATCACACGCAGTCGCGGCACACCACGCTCGTTGATGCGGAGCAGGTGCCGCACGGCCTCGATGCCAGCATTCACGTCGTCTTGCCCCCACTGGTAGCCGTGGCCGGTGAGTGTGCTGCGGATGCCCCGCTTTTTCAGCGCCTCGCCATACTGATATTCGACGGTGAGGCCGGTACCCATCTCGGCAACCTTGCCCATATGGCCGTCGATCAGGAACTTGTAGAACTGCATGCCGTCGGCTTTGCGAAGTACGTTGTCGCCGTACTTGTTCGCGTCGCAGTTTCGCAGGTAGAGTTCGTCGTAAATGAAGATTTCGCCGAGTTTGGCGTAGTCGTCGTCTTCCGGTGGCAAGGCAGCGAACAGCACAGCGCACACCTGCCGGCCGGGATCGGTAATCATGTATCGCGTCCAGTTGCGCGGAACCTCGAACCAGTCGATCCCGTGGATCCGCATGTCGAATTCCGGGTAGACGCGGAAGCCGAGGATCGCCGGCTTGCCGTGAACACGGACTTCGCGCTCTTCTTCCGAGAGCTTGTCAGCGAAGATCTTCTTCTGCTCGTCGCTGATGTACGGGTTGTCAGCCAGCAGGAAGTCGAACCGCTGGATGCGCGGATTCTCGACACCCGACTCGAGCAGTTCATCGGCGTCGGCCAGCAAGTCGTAGAACTCTTGCGTGCCGATCTGGGGAGTAGCAGACCAGAGCAGGCGGCCCTCGCGATCGAGGAGGCGGGCCGACATTTCGGGATACCACTCGTTGTTGATGATTTCTTCGTCGAACAAGACGAGATCGACATCGACACCGTTCGGCGGAATGCCTTCGCTCGTGTTGAAGACAATCTCCCAGCCGTTCTTCAACGTCACCTTCGAGGGCGATCCCTCCTTCTTGTTATTCCAGGCAATCCCCTTCCACCCACCCTGAATAAACCGTGCAGGAATAAGTGGCGGTGCTGGCTTTCGTTCATTCTTGCGATGCGAGTCCGTCCACGGGCGGTAGGTGCGCCACATGCCGGTCGTTTCATCACGGATGATCCAGAACGCCCCGGCCTTGAACAACTTGCGGAAGGCAACTTCGGCCACCTCCTTGCCCGTCTTGCCGATGACGAAGCAGCGGCCGTTCTCTTTCGGGTATTTGTCGAACGGATCCTGCCCGGTGACGGCTCGAGCCACTTCGACGCAGGTGGTAAGCGTCTTGGCCGATCGATTCGAACCGACGGCCAGGCACTCCGGTGCCCGCGAGGCGTGAAACTCGGCGGCCCGCGGCAGCGGTTCATAAAGCTTGAGCGATTCGATCGCCCGTTTCGCCAGTTCGCGTGCGGCCTTCACGAATCGCCGCAGTTGGTAGGCAGATGGCGGTGGCTTGGGAATGGAACCGGGCAGTGCGGCGGGGATCGCTGACTGCACCAATGCGGCAGCCTGGCTGTCGGCAGACGGAACCTGCTCGCGAGGGGGAGGCAGAACGTGCTCCTTCGGCGGCTGATTCGGCGGCACGGCCTGAGCGGCGGCGCGTAGATTCTGCGCCGGCGTTCGCCGTTTGCCGAAGTTCAGGCTGCCGTCGAATGGTGGCACTATTCGCCCTCGTCGTCTTCGTCCTCGTTACCGATCCCGATGTGCTCGAGCACAGCCATCAAGTCTTCGTTGCTCATTTCGTCCATCGCCCCGTGCTCGCCCGTCATGTCGCCGTAGATACCCATCATCTCGGCGAGCTGGGAAAGCATCCTCGATCGCTGATGGCTACCGGGCTTCGTCGCGCGGAACTCGGCCACCCACTCCCTCGCGCACGATTGCGGCCCGCCCATCTCTATGACTACAGACTCGATGAACTCGGCCAGTCGCGGTGCCGTCGAGTTCTGAGTGGCAGCCAGCACGCGACTCAACCTGTCGGAATTGCGATTCTTGGCGATGCGCTGCCTGCGGGCCTCGCCAGCGGTGGTGCGCAACCCAGCCTGCGGATCTCCGATCCCTAGCGCGCCCGAGTTTTGGGTGGCATCACTCATGGCTAAACAGGTACGTGAAGCGGGACGTTCAAGCGTGGTGCGGGCGCTGCCAGCAAGTCGGCCACGGCCACCCACCAGAGATACGTTTCGGGAATGTGGTGGACGTGTTCGCCGAACGCTTCGTCCACCGCCTGATTGACACCCGGAAATTGCGGATTGTTGTAGTCGTGGCCGCAGATGATTCCAGCGTCGTGCATGTGATGTTTCCACACGCCGATCGACTGCTTGACTTCTTCGTAGTTGTGGCCGGCGTCGAGGAACAGGAGATCGATCTTCGAGCCGCGCCACTTGCGGCCGATGTCGTCCACGTCTCCTTCGCGCTGGATGATGCGGTGATTGAGGTAGCGAGCCGTGTTCGCGCGGAAGATCGACTGCAACCAGTCCTTGCCGACTTCCTTGGCCCAGTCACCCGTCATGTCCGTCTTCGCACCTTCCCAGGTATCGACGCAGAAGATCAGCACGTCGTCGGCGCCGTCGGGAATCGCTTTGGCCATCGACACGGCCGACTCGCCGACCCACGAACCGAGCTCGACGATCGTGGTGGGGGAACCGTGCGCGTGGCAGCGGTCGTAGACTTGGCGCGCGAGCTGGCCGAGCGCCTTGAGATCTAGGCGGCCGGTGCGGAAGGCCAGCGACATGCAGCCGAGTTCGGGATCGAAGCAGGTGGTGATGTGGGGCGGATTGTGCCGCGGGTTGTTGGGATCGAACTTCCAGGGGGTTTCCTTGGGAAGTGCTGAGGCGTGCATGTCCGGCCCCGTCAAGATTACTTGCTCCTCGCTTGCGCCGACTGGAATGCGGAACCGTGGCATCTCCACCGTCGGCCCGTCATTCCCCTGGCCGTTCACCGTCGGGCAGGCATGGCCATTCGTGTCGGCATGCCCGTTCTGCGGCGGCACAGCAAAATCCCCGGACTTGAAGATCCCGCCCGACTCCACCACCACCGGCTGCATACCACCGGTTTTGTCGGCCGCCTTCTTGGCCTCGTATTCCTCGATCACCAGCTTCTTGTACTTCTCGCTCACCGCGTCGGGCGAAAGCAGCGCCGGCGGGCCAACCAGTTCGCGCTTCCAGTGCCCTGCCCAAGCCGACCAGTGGCAATACTGCTTCACGCCAGCCAGCGACAGATCGCGCGTGCAAGCAACATCCTCGGTGCTGGCCTTCTGCAGTTCCCGCTTGTCGCTCCACTCGTAGAACGTGTAGGGCGGTTCCACCTTGTCGAAGGCCTGCATGTCGAACAGGATCACGCCAGTCGGCAAGGCCGCGACTTCGCGGATGCCACGGAGCTTGGCCGCTTCTTCCCGCGGGATCATCTCGAGCGAGATTAGTGGATTGATGCCAGACGACTTCGTACACCACTGGAAGACGTAGACGCATTGCTCGGGGCTCGGGCCGCAGTAGGGCGCCGCGATCACAGCCGGCGTGCCCGCCTCGCGCTGCTTCACCAGGAACGTGAAGGCCGTCGGCAGGAACGGAACCATCTGCGGCGACTCGAGCAGTCGGCTGCGGTTCGGGTTGCTCGGCAGGCACATGTCCGGCGCGTTGTCCGAATCGAGCATGAGCAAGAAATCGGCACCGCACAGCCTGGCGATCTCGATCGCCCGGTTGCGCGTCATCGTGATCGGCGTGTCGTTGAACTTCTGCGACTGGATTTCGGGATCGCAGAGCGGATGCTGCTTCATCGCGCAGACGTTCGTGACGAGCCAGTCGGCGAGATCGGATTCCTCGAGGCCGCCGTAGGGGAATCGCGCAATGAACAGTTTGTACCGCTTCTGTTCAACGGTGGCGGGCGCGGCCGGCGCAGCCGGATTGATGGTTGGCGAGGTATCCGTGCTCATGTCGATGCTCCATGCTCGGGTGGCGTTGGTGGGGAAAGGGTGGGTGATTCAAACCACACGGGAAGGTGCGACGCTCCCCGTGTGGCCCCCTTTCCATGCACCCGCCATCGCGGAGCACGATCGTCGCTCCGTTCGCATGAGGCCAAGCGCGGAAAGAGTGGGGCTTGAGACGCCGAGAATCGGCGATGGATCAGTGATGGAAGCAAGCGGCGCTAGAGCAGCCGGCCGGTCCATCGAATTGAACAGGGGGGAATTCATTCGATGCCCTTGCGGAGCGAACGGATTGTCGATCAGCGAGTGGCGATTACCACTTGCCGACGTTGACGAGTACGTTCCCTCCCTCGCTGGTGGTTTTTGCCGACAAGGCGCGGCCAATGAGATGTTGAATCTGCCCGCCGAGCACGGCCGTCGCGCCAGTGAGATCCTGCAGTTCGGCACGGCCTGCCGTCGTGGCACCGGAAGTCGCCGCCGTTTGGCTGACGAGCTTGGCACCAACGGTGAGCAGCGTGGCAGCGCCCGTCGTGACGCCCTGGGCGATCAAAGCGGGGCCACCGACCACGACGTAATAGGCGTCGTCCACGGCAGCGCCAGCGGCCGGCAACTTCTCGTCCGCCGGGTAGCATTCCTGCGCGGTGGTATGCGCCATGCCCGTCGTGATGATGCCGTACTTGTTGGCCGCCGTGGACATGATCTGCAGACGCGCGGGCAGGGCTACCGCAGCAGCACCGTTGCGCACGAGTCGCAATCGCACCATCCGGCCTGTGCCGTAGGTGTCATCCTCGATCTCGTACTCGCGCCCGAGCAAGCCTTCGAAGGCCGCATACGGATGCGATTCACCGCGAGGGAACGGCAGGGTTTCTTGCTTGTTCGACATCGAGACTCTCCGGCGAGAGTAGAGTGTGGGTGATCGGCGGTATCGTGTCCTGGCTGCCTGAAATCAGGGGGCCAAGTGACTAGGTGGCGTAGTTCTCGAGCTTGCCCTGGAATCGTGGGTTGGCCTTGAGGTTGCCGTAGAAGTCGATCGACATGCGATACGACTGGCTGCCCGGATCGAAATCGGGGCCCTCGGCAACGAACAACTGCTTCTGCCACGAGAGCAACTGCAGGTGGTCGATGTTGATGCCGTAACCGGTGTTGGCCGGCATGCCGTATTCGCTGGTGATCTCGGCACCGTCGAAGTTGACGGTATCGCTGAAACCGAAGCTCATCAGCGAACCGGTCGGCGAGCCCTGCTTCGACAGGAACCGCTCGTTGTCGTCGAGCAAGTTCAGGAAGTCGATGTACAGGGACTTCTCGAGCATGACGAGATCCATCATGCCCTTCTTGGTTTTGTTGCGGTGCGAGTATTGCAACAGGAAGCGAACCGCCTCCTTGCCCGTCACACCGAAGGTGTCGCCCGAGGCCGCCCAGCCATCGCTGGACCAGTTCACCAGCAGCGGCGACCACGAATCGTAGGACTGATCGACGCTCGCGACACCGTTCGGGAAGCTACCCGTCCACGTGCCGCCGAGGCCGCCGAGTGCGGTGGACAAACCGGCGTAGGTGGCGCTGGGAGCAGCCACCAAATCGGCGGCAGTTGCGGAACGCTCGGCACCCGTCGAGATATTGATCGTGTTGCCGGCATCGGCCAGGAAACTCTCGAAGCCGTGAATTCGCTTCGAGTTTCCGGTGGCATTGCCGTCGATGTACATTTCATCGCAGAAGGCGTCTTCGAAGTCTTCCCGCTGCGTGTCGGCGAGTTCGGAGAAGAACTTGACGATCGCCTCCGTGCCCTTGTTCATCAGCCGCTCTTTCTTGGTGGCCGATTCGCCCGCGATGTAGCCGCGGATGTCGAGTTCGGCAACCTTCCAGCGGTTGCGGCGAGGGAAGGCGAGCGTGTCGGCATCGCCAAAGCCCATGAGCGGGGCACGCTTGTAGCGCACACGCCAGTCGATGCCCTTGCCGGTGCATCCGTACTTCACACGGCCGCGCCCCTGCAACAATGCAGTGAGCTTGCGGTTGCGCATGATGTTGGCTTCTTCATCGCGCAGATGATTGTTGATCGTCGTGTTTGTTACACGTGTCCACTCAGCCATCGCTCAGACTCCGGTTGGGGAGTGTGGTGGGACTTAATAGTCCTTGAAAGTTCCGTCGCCGATCCCGGTCGAAGCGAAAGCGTGTCGCAGCTTTTCTTCGAGCGAGGCGCTGGGGTTCTGCGATGGAACGGAGCCTGGACGAGGGGGAGCGGGAGCCAAGGTGCCACCGGCATCGGGCGTGTAGCCCGCCGCGCGTCGAATGAACTCGGCATCGGCCGCATGGCCGTTCGAGTGCTGACTTAGCGCGGGTGCTGGCGGCGGAACGGCGGGGGCTGTCGCTGGCCCTTGTCCGCCGGTGTTCGGGGCATACTGACCGAGTTGTGCGCGGCGGGATTCGATCCAACGCTGCGCGACTTCTCGCTGCAAGCCTGTGGGGAGACCCTGATCGGTGAGGGCCTTGATGTACTGTGCGAGCTGCTCGCCTTCCGCGCTGCGCACCGGGGCGCGAGTCTGCGGATCGTAGATCACCTGGCCCTGCTGATTTCGAATGAACAGCAAGTCGGCATTTTGCTCAAGAAAAGCCGCCGTTCTCTGCGATTCGCTGACGTTGCCATACGCCCGCTGCACCTGCTGGAGCACCGCCTGTTCGATCTCGGCACGCTGCTGCTCGAGCGGCGACTGCGAGACGAAGCGGTTGATGAAGGCGGCGGGATCGTTGAGGAAAGACTTGAGCTGATCGTTTTCCCACTTCTGCCGACGCTTGATGTCTTGCACCACCGTCGGAGAAGCGCCGGGCAACGGAATCAGCCGGCCTTGCTCGTCGCGCGTGACTTCGTTCAGCCAACCGTCATCCCACGGCGGGGCTTGCCACTCCGGCTTCGCGGGCGCCGCTGGGGCACCACCGGCCGGCGCACTCGCGGGAGCCATCTGCTCCTGCTGGCGACGGGCAATGAATTCTTCAAATTCGCGGGCATTTTGTAGGTACCGTTGGCCATATTCGGCCATCTGCCGCTGCTGATCCGCGACTCGAGCATGCGACACGATGGCCGCAAACGCTTCGTTCGGATCCGCGTACCGACTGAGATCGATACCGTGCTGCTTCGCCGCGTCGTGAATCGACCAAGGAGCAGGGGCGGCGGGCGAAGCTGGAGCACCGCCGACGGCAGTACCCCCGGACGGTGTTTCTGCGCCCGCCGCGCCGGCGCCTGAATCGCCGCTGTCGTCCCAGCCCTCGCGATCAAGCGTCAGGCCAGGGCTAGAATAGTCGGATGCCGATACGGATGGCGTGGAAGGAGGCGCAGAAACTGCAGGAGTCGTAGCCGAAACCGGCGGCGCAGCGCCAGCATCGGGTGCAGCCTGGCCAACATTGTTCAGTTCATCCGCCATCGTCACTGGGCTCGAGATGATTCGCGTGAATTCAGCGCGATCGCTCAACGCCCGACGATTCTATCCCCGCAGGTGTCCCAAAAATAATCGACTTCGCAAACGTACAATCCAACTCACTCGCAATCTCACCCGATCGCGACCGCCGCTGCCGATGCTCGCTTCCGCCGTGCCTCACTCCACGGCGCAAAATCGGCAGCCTTCCCGACACGGACTCGGTTGTGCCCCTCGACGCAGCCGAGTCCGTTCTTTTTGCGCGACGCCGCCAACAAATTCGCGCGATCCTCACGCAAGAATCTCGCACCCCATGCGTAGAAAAACTACGCTGATGCCATGGCACCATCGTCGCGTCGAAAACTGCAGCAGATGAAGGCTCGAGCCAAGATGCTCAGCCGCGCCGGACTATGCCGATCGTGTGCGATAAACCCAGTCGCACTCGGCAGCCGCAGATGCACCAACTGCCTCGAGAAAGAACGCGAACGCTCGCTCGAGCGGTACCGCGAACTACACCCCAACGCGAATCGCGTCCCCAGGGAGCCAAAAAATCGACCTGCCCCACCACCCAAACCCGTGCCGCGCGAAAAGCTCGCCACACCTCAGCCACAGCCCGCCGCAGACACCACCGAAGATCTCATCCCCAACCCCGACATCCCGCCCGGCGCCCGCGTCATCGCCGAATTCCACTGCCCACTATTTCCACTCCCCAACTACTGCACCTTCGTCGATCAGCCACTCCCGCCCGAAATCGCCAACGCCATCGCCAATCGACACACCACACCCCCCGACACCGACCCAGAAACCCCCGAAGCCTACCGCGGCACCGGACTCGAGCTCCACGGCCCCGCACTCGCCGAATACCGCCGCATCCGAGCCATGCACGCGGCGGGGATCTTCGACGTGACGTCACCCGAGGCAGAAGCGTTCAAAATCTAACTGTTCTGCCCAGCGCGTACCCCGCGCCAATACCGCGCGGCATCGGGTAACACAGATTACCTTCGAGGTTACCGTTTTTGGTTACCGGCATTCGCCGAACCCCAGCCACACCAACCACTTCGCCACGGCAACCGGTTGCCGCCGATGTTACCTTTCGTGTTACCTTTCGCACAGTTCGCACGCACGCCCCGCACGCCCCATATCACACCCAACAAGCCAGCCGTGTAGTTTCAAACTACATTTTCAGCTACCCCCCCCGCCCGAGCCAGCCGCAGGCTACTTGCCCCCAAGCCCGCCGCAGGCGTACCATCACCCCTGCCAAGGCAAGCTAATTTCCAGACCACGCCCCCCCACAGTGCGACGAGAACAACATGGCCAAGAAAAAGAAGGCAACACCAGGCAAGCAAAAGAGCCGGGACTACCAATACTTCGATATGTGGCACAAAGAGCCACGCAAACTGCTCGAAGAAATCGATGGCATGAAGTCGATCCTCACCACCTACGCCGAGGAACTAGCCAACGAAGGCGACTACCGCATGGCAATGGCACTCGCAGTCACCAGCAGCCTCGCAACAATCGTCTACATCTTGGCACTAAAACAACTTCCACTCGAAAGCGAACTCAGCGACGAAGAAATCAGGGACACCATCACAAGGGTTGAGCAACTGGCCAGTTAAGACCGCCCAGGTTAACAGCGATTTGGGTCAAAAATTCCAGCCGCCGCACAAATACCCATAACGCGGGCTCGCGGGGCCGCCACCCTACCCCCTCCCCCCGTCCGCCTAACTGCCGACCATTGCCCAGCTTACGGTTGTCCTCGATTTCGTCAGCAACTACCGTGCCACTGCCAGCCGTCAGGCATGCGTACCCAGCCCGAGGCGATTTTTTGACTCATCAAAATTGCATTTTTGACTCATCAAAATCTCATCACAACCTATTACCCCTCATACACTTGCAAGGTTTCAGCATAGTGGTGGGGGCTGGTGTGGAATTGTGGGGGAATAGTGGTGGGGCAGGGGGAGAATAGGGGGCTGGTGCGGTGGTGGTGTGCGGTGTGGTGTGGCTGGCATCATGCCAGTGGTGGGGCAGTGGTGGGCTGGTGGGCTGGCAGTGAGCTCGGCTGGCTGGCTGGCAGTGGTGGGGCTGGAATTGAATCGGAATAGGTCACGAATAGCAGTGATGGGAGATCGGATTATGGGTGGTGGTGGGAAGCGTAGGCGGGTTGTGAAAGCGCGCAGGGGGTTGGCGGCAATGCCGGCCGAGCGGTTGGCGGAAGTGGCACGGGCTGGCGGGCTGGCTGCGGCGGCAAGCTTGGGTGAGCTCGGCCGGCAGGAGCGGGCGCGCGCAGGCGGGCTGGCAATTGCTGGTCGGCCGCGGCGGCCGGGCGGCGGGCGGCCGAAGGGGAGTAGGAATAAGGTGAAGCCGGACGAGCTCGATCAGGCTAGCGAGTAGCTGGCAGTCTATTCGGGGGCTGTTGGTGGGCTATTCCGGGCCCGTTGGCTGGGCTGGCGGGAAAGAATTTTGGGAGTATTTGAGTGCTGTTTTTAGGCTATTCGGTGGCTATTCTTGGCCTATTCTGAAAATATAAGCTTGCAATGGGGACGGACGGACGATAGATTTTCGGTGTGGGCTGGCGAGCACTACCGCCGGCCGAGAAGTAGCACTAGAGAATGGGAGATTGGACAATGGCCAAGAATATTGAATTCGCTTGGCGGTACGAACAATGGCAGCGCGATTGTTTGGATGAGTACAACGAAAGATTCTGCGAAAATCGGGAATACTGTGAACCGCCCGAGCATGATGTAGACCCAGGCCTGATTGTCGAATTCGGTGAAGACGGGTCCGCCTATCCGCACGGCATTGGTGGCACAAGCCATATTCCCGATGCCGTGAAGCCATGGCGAGAATCAGAGTGGTTTGTAGCACGGTAACGCGCACCGATCTAAGCGCCGTTGGGGTTGCGGCGCTTTGTTCGGTATGCGTTTACGATCGATCGACGGATTTAGGCGCGCATCACTACTCGCGCCGCCACTATGGGAGATCAGACAATGGCCAGTTTGTTCGAGCGGTATCGGCCGCGCGTATGGGGTGATGTAGTTGGGCAGGACAAAGCGGTGGGGATTGTTGAGAGATTGCGCGGTGGGGCTGGGCTGGGTGGCCGAGCGTTTTGGCTGGCTGGGCCCAGTGGCACGGGGAAGACCACGATTGCGAAGCTGATTGCGGCCGAGCTGGCGGACGATTATGCGACGGAGGAAATCGTCGGGCGCGATGTTTGCGCTGCGGATTTTGCGCGATGGGCGCGGCAATTTAGGATTCGGCCGATCGGCGATAAGGCGGGCTGGGCGATTGTCGTTAATGAAGCGCACGGTGTGCGCAGGGATTGTATTGAGAGATTTTTAGACTTGCTGGAAACATTGCCGCCATTTGTGGTGTTTGTCTTCACGACGACGAATGATGGGGCTGACCGGTTATTCGACGAACAAGCTGACGCGCCGGCTTTCGCTAGTCGGTGTGTCAGTTTGCCGATGGCGCGCCGAGATCTGGCGAAAGCTTTCGCCGAGCGCGCCCGGGAGATCGCGCAGGCGGAAGGATTGGACGGCCAGCCCGTGGAAGCTTACGTAAAGCTTGCGCAGAAGTATAAGAATAACTTCCGCGCAATGCTGGGGGAGATTGAAAACGGCGGAATGCTGCCGGATTAGGTAGGGAATAGGGCCCGATTGTGCGCCGCGGGGTGGTAGCGCGGCGCCATGTCGGTTCCTATTGGGGTGGACAATTGCGGGCCGCGCGCGTCACTACCGCGCCGGGCCGCCACTATGGGAGATCAGACAATGGCGCGAATTGAAATGGCGCTGCACTACCCATTAGGTGGTAACACAATCAAAGTTTTTCGTGACAGCCCACTATTCGATGGGCGCAGGTGGTGGCAGCTCGGGGATAGCGCGCTGCGGGAATTGTACGTTTGCACTTATGAGCTCGGGCCCGTCGATGATCGAGGCGAATATGATGGCTCGATTCGGCAATGGGCAGCGCAGGCGCGCGAGTTGGTGGACCGCCATAAGGGTTGTGTTTTTGTGTATTAACGGGCCCGATCGGGCCGCCACTACTACTACGGGGAGATCGAGCGATGAAAAGCGCGGCAGAATCGAGATTGCGCGGCGCGGAGCTGGTTGAGCACTTGAATCGAGCACTTGCCAGCGGGCGCACGGTTTGGATTTTATCCCATCTTCGCGCGTGGGAAGTATCAGCGAAGACAGCGGCGAAGTGGGAAGCCAGCGGGCGCCCTATCTTCAAGGCGAGCGCGGATGGCGCGAACGCGCTTATGGGCCAGGGCAAGGACTACGTGTGCATCGATTGGTCGGGCTGGCGGATTGTGTAGGTGACAGGGCCCGTCGCGCGCCGATCTGCCAGGCGGCGCGCCATCGGTTTCTGTTTCGGGGAGCACTACTGAGGGAGATTTACCATGTCGATCGAAGCATATAGCGCGAACGAAGTACGCGAGGGGCTGGAGCTGCCGGCCGATTGCCATTGTGAATGCGACGGCTGCCACGCGGAGGCGCCATGCTGGGTGGACCTGCGCGAGCCTGGTGAGTGGGCGTATTGCGAGAAGTGCTGGACAAAAATCGCGTGGAAGCTCGAACGGCGCGCGGCACAGCGGATTACAGCTCGCGGGTTCCGCGACTTTGAATATCTGGACTAGAAACCTTCCCGCCAACGGGCCGCGAGGGGCGCGCGGCCTGCTGCGGGGCGGTTTCCAGCAGCACTACAAAGGGAGATCCGAACAATGGCACGATTCAACGAAGGAGATCGCGTCGAACTAATCAGCGCGACGATGGTTTACGGGCCGCCATTCGACTTGAAGACGAAGCAACCGGCGCCACAATTCGGCCGGCAGTGGCGAATGGTTGGCGAGATCGGCACAGTCGAGCGCGTTATCGGCGGCCGGCTGCTGGTGCGATTTGAGAACGGCGGCAAGTATGCAGGGGCCTGGGTGGACGTGGATAGGGTCCGGGCGGTTGCGGCTGCAAAATAATTAGCTTGCAATAGCCCCGCAGCACGATAGGATTAGGGGCGAGGGTTGGTTGAGCACTACTTACCACGAACGAAGGGAGATCATGCGATGCGATTGACGATCACGATGGACCTGGACAATGCCGCGTTTGAGGATGGAGGCGGCCAGGAAATCACGCGGATATTGACAGACCTATGCCGCAAATTGCCCGACGAAATCTGCGAAGGCAATCGGGCACTGTTCGACATCAACGGCAACCGCGTAGGCACGGCCGAGATCGTCCAAGGCTAACGCGATCCCGCGGAGGGCCGCCACGGTGGCCCCGAGCATGGGTTTCGTTTTGCTGAGCACTACCAAAGGGAGAACACGATGACGATTCAGGAATTTATTGAGCAGGCAAACTTAACGATGAGCGTCGAATATGCGGCCAGCAACCCACACATGGAGGAGGATCGCAAGCATCCGATGGATCACTGGGCGTGCCGGATCACTGACGGCGCGAACGTGATGGAGCTCGTTTTCTCCAAGGGCCAGGGCCATCACAGCGAAGAACCGCAGCTCGACGAGGTTCTAGATTGTCTGGCAAGCGATGCGGCCAGCATTCAGGACGGCGCCAGTTTCGAGGATTGGGCCGCCGATCTTGGGTACGACACGGACAGCCGCAAGGCTGAGCGCACGTATCAGGCCGTGAAGGATCAGGCCGAGAAGTTGCGCGCGTTGCTGGGCGATGACAACTACGAGCGTTTACTGTGGGAGATCGAGCGACTGTAAACGCCACCCAGCCGCGGCGCCTCACCTGCAAGGGATCGAGGCGCCGAAACTGGTTCGCGTTTCCTGCGGAACACCACACCATGCCACTACACCCACGATTTACCGCCGCTGACTTGCTCGCGCCGATCGGCAAACTTGTCTACTTGCGCCTACAACGGCGCGGGGGCAAGAGTTGCGGCGGTGTGGATGCCAGCGAAGCGAACGGCAGCGAGTGGGTAGCATTCGAGGGGACCGTGACGGACGTTGACGCGGCCGGCCGCGTGCGAGTCGAGCCAGTGGCCGGCGAGGGGTTCATCTGGGGCAGTGCCGCCAGTTTTCCGCTGGCGGCCGATATTGACGCAGCACTACTCCGGCCCGAGGCCAATGCTCGCCTGGCAGGGCTGGGATTAAAAAAGAGCGAGCCGGGAGATCGAGGGGAAAGAGAAGATGGCACCGTATTCGGACGCCCAATTGAAGGAGATCAAGGCCAACATTAAGAAGATGGCCGCCAATAAGCCGCATTTGGTGCGCGAGCGAGTTGGGTACTACCTGGACTTGGCGACGGACGCGCACGAGCGGAACGACGACGCGACTTGCTACGAGTGGATACAGCACGCGAAGGAGCAGGCGCATCATCGGCACGGGTAAGACGGGCAAGAGTTGAGCACTACCAAAGCACTACGGGAGATTGAAACCATGAACACGAACACGACGAGCGAGGCGAGCGCCGCCACTACGCCGATAACGATAACCGGCAGGGCGCTGACACCCTACGCGCTGCCGATGGTGCACCTCGGCGGGACTTCGCGGGGCCGACTGATTCAACAACGAACGATGGCCGCCCATGCCGTCGAAATGGCCGCCAAGGCCGTTGAAATGACCGCACCACTGCTGAAAGACTTTGTTTTATATGAAGACGCTACGGCCCGGCTGGAAGTGGCCAGGATCGCCACGGCGGCGCGATTGAACACGCTGGGCGAGATCGCACGGCAGTTGATGGCCGAGGCCGAGGCAATCGAGAAGCAGTAAACCCCATCCCGCGGAGGGCCGCCAAGCGGCCCCGAGCATGGATTGGGTTGACACAGCCCCGGTGTTCAGGGGCAGGACGCTTTAGACTGGGAGATTGACATGACGACGAAAACGACAAAGGCCAAGGTAACACTGGCTGAGCGTGAGGATGTCGCGCGCGAATACGGCTTTGATGGAGTGTTAGCAATCGTGGATCACGAGACGCACGGCCGGCTACTTATCGCTGACGGATACGGAGGAGAGGGCCAGCCTCGCGGCGGTTGCGTGCGATGGGAGCACGGTGGCGTGTGGCAGCTCAAGTCGAACGACACGCTCCAGTCGCTCCGAAACGGCGAGTGGAACGACTGTGCGACATTGCTTGATGCCGTGTGCCACGGCGAAGACCGATCGCGGCCCGTGCTGGACTTCTCCGGCAACGCGATCGCTAACGTAGCAAAAGCCGCGGGCCTGTAGTCCTTTTTTGTACCGACAACAGCACTACTCAAACGGGAGATCGAGGATGGGAACGAATCACACGCAAGGCGAGTGGAAAGGGCAGGCTGGGCCAGATGATGCAATCTGGATCAAGGCCGAAGGATTCGGGCCGCCAGGAACGCCACTGGCCAAGGTTTACTTGCGGGCTGTTGAGGGGCACTACCCGCAGTCGTCGTATGCCGAGCGAGACGCTAACGCGATGCTGATCGAGAAGGCGCCCGCCATGTACGAAAAGCTTATCGCGGTCGTCGATGATCTCGATTGGGATCTAGACGACTACGACACCCCATACAACATGGATGACGTAATTCATCTTGCCGAGCATCTTCGTTCGATTGCTAGCTGGGTGGTAAAGGAATTGCGCCCGGCCGTCGAGGGGAAGGCGGTGCAGCATGACGCCTAGCACTGCCACAACGCACTACATCAAGGCCCGCGCGACCGGCGCAAAGCAATGGCAATACATCACGCGATGGGGCGGACTCAACCGGTTGCGAGTTCATGCCGGGGAATACACCGAGGAGGAGGCAATCCGCAAGGCCGCAACAGTGCGCTCAGGATGGGAATTCCGCGCCGTCGCCATGCCCAAGCCGAAGGACGGTGCCCCATGATGCAGCTATCCCTATTCGACAAGCCGGCACCACCACGGGCCGCCACGGCCGCCGGCCTGCAACGCTTCACCGAATATCGCATCGGTGAACGCTCGCTACTCACGCCCGGCACCATCTTCCGCGCGACAGGCGGGCCGTACTATGAAGTCCTGCAACCGGACGGAACCACGGCGCGCATGTCGATGGGCGACAAGGGCCCCTACAAGTTCCGCGCGTACTGCGAGCAGGGCCGCCACAAGTGGATCGAGGCCTGGGGGCGCGATGGTTTTTGCGTGCTGCCGTTGGTGAGCGATGGGAGAAGCCCGGCATTGCCGAAGCTGGTACGCAGGGAGTACAAGGTTAAGGGGCGGGTGAGAAGGAAGGAGCGGCGGGGACGATGACACGCGAACAAGCGATTGCACAACTTGCAGGATCAGAGCGAGGTCAGCGTGCGCTCGCTCACTTACTAAACTGGCTCGACGACAGTGGCGTTGGGCTCGATTCATACAATCAAGCCGCCGTGTTCACTTTGCTCGAAAGCGCGTGGCTCAATCCAGGCAGCACGCGCGATATGATGCGTGCCGCCATTGACACACCGTAATCAGGACACACCCCGACCCCGGGCTAGCGTTGGTAGTGCTCGCGAAAGGGCGATCGGAAATTTCTGCGGGTTCTGTCCCGCCGATCTCCCGCCGATTCGCCCACCGCCCGGGGTCGGGTTTTTCTCATTGATGGAAGGGTTGCCATGGGTAATGCAAGCGAATCGAAATCGCGATGCCCATTCTGTCGCGAGACTGGGTTAACTAGCCGCGTTAACGTTGGCGGTACGAGTTCAACCTTGTTGGCTGGTTCCACCTACTACGACGAGAACGGAACACTGGTGCGCGACGATCCAAACACCTACACGACTTCATTCTCCTGTTCGCAAGGGCATTGTTGGCTAGAAATCAGGAAGCGGGACAAAGTTAAAGTGTCTCGCATGGAAGACAATTCTTGGCAATGAGGGCCGCCACATGAAACCGAACCCCTACCGTGTCTCCCGCTGGAAGGCCGGCCGCACGGCCAAAGTCCGCCGCGATCCGAACCGCCGCCTGCATCGAATCAGCATGGCAATCAAACGATTCGAGGCGCGGTATGTCGCACCGATCCCGGCCCGCCACTGGGAGGAAGTCGATCTGCCGTACGAACTGCCGGCAGACGTGGCGGGTAAACTGGCCGCAGGGCAAACGGAGTACGCACAGCGGCGCCGCGAAAACCTTGAGCGATTGCTGCTGGCGATCGAGGGGGAGGTCGCCAGGGCCGCCAAGAAGAAGGCCGAAGACGACGAACACGAAGCCCACATGCGAGCGCAGGGGTTGACGAAGACGGGCCGGCCGCTGGGCTGGCGGTTGGGGAAGAAAGGACGACATGGACAGCAAACCAAATAAACCGACTGGTGTAGCGGCAAGCGTCGTGCAGACTGTGTATGTCACGGAAGTCTGGCGAAAGATGCTCGGCGACAGCCCGAGCGTCGATGATCCGATCATCGAAGATCCAAGGAAGCCGAAGCCAGTTTTGAATGACAACGAGGCCGCCGAGAAGATGGCCGCGTGCGGCAAGGCCGACTCAGAAATAGGCCACGGCATGGCAGATGATCTGCTCTGCGAAATCCTCATGAGCCTCGGCTACACCAAAACAGTCGAGGAATTCCACAAGCTCCACAAGTGGTACGCATGATCCAGCAAATCTCCACCGCCCCGGTGCGGCAGCCGATCGCCTACGGCTACATCCGCATGAGCACGCTGCACCAGGAACTTTCGCCCGAGATCCAACGCGAGCAAATCGAGGCCGCGTTTAAGTACCGCTTCGAGCCCAAGGGGTACGTGTGGGGCGGCATCTTCGAGGATCCCGCCACGTTGGGCAAAACTCACTTCCGCGAGCGGCCGGCGGGGAACGAGCTCTACCTGCGATTGCAAACTGGTGACGCGATCATCATTCAGCGCCCCGATCGACTCTGCCGCAAGCACTCCGATCAAATCCGCCTGATCGAAGATCTGTGCGAACGCAAGATCATGATCCACTCTACCCAGTGGAACCTAGAAACCAGCGACGGGCCCGGGCAGTTCATCTTCAACATCATGGGCGCCTACTCCCAGTGGGAGAATCAGGTGCGATCGGAGCGCGTCCGCGAGGCCATGCAATATTTGAAGGCGCGGGGCCAGGCCACCAGTTCACACCCCGGCTACGGCTGGAAGTGGGAAGGCTACAAGCGGGTGGTGTGCGAGCGCGACTTGAAGATTATGCACGACGTCGTGGCTTGGGTAGATAGCGGCTGGTCACTCGCGGTAATCGCCCAGCACTTAAACAGCCATGGGTTCTTCAATCGCAAGTGGAAACGCGAGCACGGCCGCAAGGGTGGCATGTGGCGATTCGAGTGGCGCCCGTGGACCGACAAGCAAATCAAGCGGGTGTACGACGCCGAGCTGCAACGTCGCGCGGATCTTGCCGCGGGCAACGAGACGCCGGAATCAAGGGCCGCCACGATGAGTGACGTGGATCGCATGCGGGCCCAAACGGACGGGATCAGCGGTGCCGAAACTATACGGCACGAGTCCGAAGTATTGCGGGATCAAACTGCTGACGTAAATGGTCGGCGAGCGCCGCTTGACTATGAACAGGAGATGCCGGTTCAGTGGCCTCGGCCAGATGCGGCGGATTCAAGTGGCACTTGAGGCAGGCACGCGAGGTGATACGCGCCTTGCAACCCGGGCAACGCCAGGGGTGAGACGTGCCAGGGGCAAAATCATTCTGCGAGGGCTGCCGCTGGAGTCGCCCGCACATGGCAATCGTGCCGTCGATCACTCGCCCCACCGTTCCGCGCCCGACGCCAACCAGGCGACAAATCATCCGATAGGAAAAGCCCATCGCTTTGTAGCGATGAATGTCTGCGATCACGGCAGCGGGTAGGGGCAGTCGTCCTCGGGGCATGGGCTGTTTCAACCGTCGGGGATGATGATCTCGGCTGGCTTCTGCCCTGCAATAATCCGCAGGGCCTCGGCCTGCTTCTGCAGCAAATAAGTGATCTCGTGCTGCTTGCGGGCCATCGACTCGAGTTGTTCGGCCTGATCTTTGTGGAGATTCACAAGCTGGACGGTGGCCGCCGTCTGCGCGGCCAGGTATTGCTTGTGCTCGAGGATCATGCTGTCAACGTGCGGGCGCACCCAGTACGCGATCGCGACGATGATCAGGCCGCCGACTCCCAGTCGATCGAACAGATAGGCGGCAATGCGGGGAGTGCCGCCAAGGTTTTCAACGATCTTGCCGCCCGTGGTTCCGGTGGTGGTGGCAGCGGGAGCGTCAGGTTGAGTCGTGGACATTCGCTGGTTCCTCGAGGATGACTGTCAAAAGGATGGCGAGGACTTGCAGGATTTCCGGCAGGTGATCGACAATCCAATCAAACAGGGCAGCCCAGGGGATAGCGCCCGATTGCTTCTCTGTGAACAGGCCGGACTCGTGGATGAGTTCGACGCATTCGGCTTCCAGTTCGGCGAGCAGGTTGATCGTGGTACCGGCCCGGGTGCGCCGCTCGGGACGCATGATGGCCGATCGCAGGAGCTCGTACTGGGCCTGATCGATGACGCCCCGATGCCGGCCAATGAGCGCGGCCATGCGTAGTTGCCGACGAAAGCTATTCGGCAGTTCGATTCGCGGTTGGGCCGTTGGTGTCATCGGGTGGCTCGAGTCGGTTTTTCTGCTGCTGCTCGATCAAGTGCTCAGCCAGGCGGGCCTCGGCGCGAGTGCGGCGATTGCCTTTGCGCCCCCGGAAGTGGATGCCTCCGGGGGCGACGTGCTTTCGGTGCCGGCGACGATCTCTGCCCGAGGCCATGGCGATCAGCCGCAGCGGCCGAACAGACAGCCGCCAAGTCGGCGCAATGGGCGAACGCGATTGAGGAAGCCGGCCGCGCGGCGAAGTGGGCGGACGCGGTTGATAATCCGCCGCGCAGGGCCGCGATCCATGAAGCCGCCATGGCCGCCACCACCGCCCGATGAACAGCCACCGCTACCGCAGGAACCGCTCCCGCCACTCGCGCAATCCCCGCCAGATGATTTCCCGTTGATCCTGCAACCATTCTCGTCGCATGTTCTTGATGGCTGCTTCGCCGCGTTGAAATTCGCCGCTAGTTGCAACTTGGGTTCCGTGATCTCGCCAGGCTTGTTGATGGCTGGCGCGATCAGGGGCGTGTCGTCCTGGAGATTGACGAACTCCCCCAGACAGTCGGATGGGCAATTTGTGCAGGTGCAGTTCTCGCCACAAGTACAAGCCGACTGGGCAGCAGCATGGGCCGGTGCCGCGACGTAGCAATGAGGGCAGGCCGTCTTGTGGCCATCGCCGTGCGTGATCGTGCCGGTGCCGTTGCACTCCTTGCAGTCTTTGCGGAGCACCTTGCCGCCTGGCGTGACGGGTGCGACCGGGGCGGTGTCGCTTTCGTTCACGCCAAGCAGAATCTCGAGCGCTTCGGAATCGCGGTTCGGAATCGTCATGCCGTTGGCCGTCGAGTCGCAACCGGCAGTGGCAGCCACGGCGAGCGCGCCGGCCGTCCAGAGAGTGAGCGAGCAGAACAGTCGGTTCATCGAGATCTCCTAGTTCAAGAGTGCATCTTCCCCGTAGCCGGGGAGAATCTGTACGGGCCAGCCGTTGAAGTTCGACATGGCCACGGCATATCGTCGGCTGATGTCTTCCCAGCGAGCCCAAAACGAGCCGTGGGGGATTTCGTAGTTCGTGCCGTAAATTCGCCGCGGGCCGCTATTCCACTTGGCCCATGAGTTCTGAATCAGCACGAGGCCGCGAGTCTTATAGAGTTGCTTGATAACGTCGCGGTCATCGACGGCGGTATAGGCCATCGAGTGCGCCCATCCACCCGATCGCTTCGAGACGCCGTTTTCGTCGCGCGTGCTCGAGAAGCCTTCACTGCCGCACGAGTTCACGCCATAGCCGTTGTAGAGGGCATCGCGGATCGCTTCGAACGAATTGATCTCGGCAGCACCGCGCACGAGGTGCGAACTGAATTCTTTCTGCCAATCATCGGGGGGCTGGCGCGAACCGTAGAGGCATTCGATGTCGCGCGTGATCTCGGATAGATCGTAGAAGGGGTACTTCTTGCAGACGACTCCGCCAACCTTGTTCACGCTATTGCGGGCTGATGTCGAGCACGACCAGCCGTGGCCGTTATAGCCGCGGGTCCAGTAGATCGGCGACGGATGCAGCACGCCGGTGGCAAAGCTCGAGGTTGGTACTTCGGGCGGGCCTTCAAGCTGTCCGGTCACGGGATCGGGCATACCGGAAGTGAGCTCGCACGCGAGCGTGATGAGCATGGCCTTGGTCTGGCCATGGCTCACACAGGAGCCCACGAACTGGCGAGTGCCGGGGAAGCACCCTGGCCACAGTTTTTCGGCGTGCAGGAACGACAGCACGAGCTTGCCGGCGCCGCTATCCCCCCAGCCGTTCGCCGTGGCAATGTCCTCGAGGGTGTCGGCACCGAACATCTGCCGACAGTCGTGGCGAAGGGCTTCTTCCGATTCCTTGTCGGAACCAGCACCGATCAGTCCGCTCTTATACGCCTTGATTAGATCATCAAGGGTTTCCGGCAAGACTTGCTCGCCCCAGGTTGTGTATTTTTTGCGTGTGGCCATCACAACCCCAATCGATCAGCGATCCGATCAAGCACTCGCTCGAACAGGCTCGGGATCCGCGAGGCAGCCAGCACGTCGCGAGCCCGCACGTCGTAGCCGCCAACCTTCCGCAAGATGTGCGCGGCAACTTCTTCGGGCGCGATGTTCACCAGTTGGCCATCCATCGCGTGCATGATGGAATCGCTCGAGCGCCACATGATTCGGCGTGCGACACGACGGGCCGCCGCGCGATGCCAGAACCGCTCGCGCCGGCACCACGGCAATCGCTTCCGACGATCCCAATCGAGCGGGAAGAAAAACCACCGCTCACGGGTGTCAGCCAGCAACAGTCGGATTTGACGCAGGCGATTCCCGATCATGGTTTCGTCGCCTCCTTCGCTGCCCAGGCGATCGCGCGATAGCACGCCACCACCTTCGACCGCTTGGTGGCATCCATCGGCGTCGGCTGGTTCGGGCCCAGTTGCGACTCGAGGAACGCCTTCACGATGGGCAGCGTGCCGGGCGTGCCGATCTTGCCGCCGTTGATGAGGGCGGCGCGCTCGGTGGTTTGGAAAACGCTGGCCGTGGTCGGCACGAGGGCCGGATTCCGCTCGATGAAGTTGGCGAGCGCCGCGTAGGTGCCGGCAACATCCGCAGCCTCGGCCGGGTTCGCCTTAAGGTGCGCGGTGAGCGGGGCGACTAGTGCCTTCAAGTCGGCCGCCGGTTCGGGGAAGCGATTCTCCACTGGCACCGTCGGCGCGGGTGGCGTCGGCCGCAGCCAGTCGGGGATGCTCGGGATCTTCAAGCCACCACCGCCACCGGCAGCGAATAGGAAGTACGCCGCGGCAACCACCGCCATCAGCCCCAGCATCGGACTTGATTTCTGGGTGGTGCTCATACGGCCTCCGGGGCGGCCTGGTGCGGCGGATGCTCGGTGAGATGGGGCAGCACGAGATCGGTGAGCGCCTTCTGCCCGTCAATGCAGCCCTGCTTCGCCAGCCGTTTGTAGATCGCGAGCCAATAGGCCTGCAGTTCGTCGTCGGTGGACTCGCGCCCCTCGCTGGTGGCGGTGTTCACGAGCGCGCCGTCGGCCGCCTTGCTAGCCAGCGACTTCAAGCCCGACACGGCCATCGACACGAAGCCGGCGAGTTGCCCGCGGAACGACCAGGCCGCAATGGCGGCGAAGATCAGGCCAAAGATGGTGGTGACGTTCGGCGTCATGGGCCGGCGGCTCCCGTGTTGGGGGCAGGCGCCGGGGCCGGGATCGGCTGGGGGGCCGGTGCCGGCGCTGGTGCAGGCGACGGGGTGAACCCGCCGATGCCCAGGTTCTTGAAGCGGGTGACGGCCGAGCGGATCAAGCCGTCGGCGACATAGTGCAGGGCACTGCCGAGCGCCGGATCGACGATCGATCGCTCGATGAAGTCTGGCACCCGCGGAATGTCCAGCGGCGCGATGACGCTGGCGTAGAGGTGATCGACGGCCTCGAGCACGGCGGCGTGCTTTTGCTCGCCGGTGGTGCCGGCCACGGTTTGGGCGGCCAGAACCAGTCCGTCAACAGCCGACGAGCCGATTTCAATGATCTCGGCAATCGTGATTTTGCCGTCGGCCGTGACGGCGCGCGACTTGGTGATCAGATCGGCGACCGTGACCTCAAGAACTTCGGCCAACGTAGGGGTAGGCGACATTGATGACCCTCCGCTCGAGCGCGTGGAAACGCGCGTAAGAGTTCGGCCTTATTGGCCGCGAGCGAAGGAGGGTCATCCCCCTTGTGCTGCGAGAATGGTAGGGCATGCAGGCCAGTCTTGGCAATGGGGAAATTACCCCAGGTGGGGATTTGGTGGCGGCTGGGCAGTTGATTCCGGCGGAACCGTGTCCACTCGCACGGCAGTCGGCTCCCCCTTTACTCGCCGCACCCGGACGGCACGGTTGGCCTCGATCGCGAGCCGCACCTGGCTCGAACCTACCTGCCCGACATGAATGCGAACGGTGTGGGCGTCAGGAGTCCCCTCACCAACCGTGAATTCGACGATCTCGCCATAGCGGCGTTCGATGACGTACAACCCAGGGCCTCCAAAATGCCCAGCATCGCGAGGGCATCGTGCCCGGGTGGCTTCCGTGAGGAGTCGGCCGGCTTCTATTACACTGCCGGCGACCATGAAATAAGGACTTAAGTTCTGTTTTACAAGGCATTACACCCGACTGTAATGATGCAAGTGGTTTGATGGTATCAACTTGCGTCAAAAAATGGCCCCTCATTACACCTTACAGTTCCAGAGAGGCATATATATATACCCCCCTCCCCATACTGACATTTGTTCACCTACTGTACTGATGTACTAATGGGGGAACTTGTCTATATATGTGTGTTCTCTGTAATAGTGTAATACCTACTACTACTTACTTACTTACTACTTACTACTTACTACTAACTACTACTACTACTACTACTTATATCTACTGCCATCGCCACAAGTCGGATTACAAAGATGCGCAATGGTGGTGTAATGGGGTGTAATCGGAAGACAGGAGGCATGGGCAGTCAGCTAGTAGGAGTCGATTTCTGTGTGAACGATGGGGGATTTGGTCTCCCCAATCAACGCATCGATCGACGCCTGCGGGATCGTGATGCCCCTGGCTGCGTGCGAGAGTGCCGTCACGGTTCGCTTCGCCCCTTTGATACGCAGGAGGATTTGGGAGATGTCCTGCTCGGCGTATGGGGTGCGCGACAGGAGCTCGCGGCGAATGCTGCCGTGAGAGAAGAACATTGCCGGGGGATCGAGGTGATCCATGATCCGAATGCCGTTCGAACGAAGTATCTGATCCCTGGCGCCAACATCGCCCGTGTTGGTTGGCATGGCCGCCCCGCTAATGACGTCGCTGATTGTCACCTTCTTCCCACCCGGCATGATGATTGTGGTTTCGTAGATCGTACGCATTAGCCGCTCCTCGTCGCTCTCCTCTTGAGCGGACAGATCGCGCTCCCCCAGCCACAGCCGCAGGTTGCCGGTCGTCTCCTCGAGCGTCATGCCATACGCACAGCCGATCAGCGAGGCGGGTGCCGAGAAGGATTCCACGATCCGGCGATCTGTGGCCAAAGGTACCTGGCGGATCTTGTCGGCCATTTCGATCGCTTTGGGGGCGTTCCGGATGGCCACGGCGAGTAGCTTCTGCCCCAAAGCTGTCAGTTCAGCCTTGGGTGGCAGGGTAAGCTTCGAAGGGCTGCCTGGGGGCAGGTTCTCGAGATCGAGCATGATGAACCGGTTCCGGTCGGCAGCGGCATGCAGGCCGAGTTCGATGGCCCCCACCCAGGCGATATGCTGCAGGCCGAAGCTGATGCCCCGCTGGTTCGACGTCCCGCGGAGCGACTTGCCGCCGCGGCCGGCCGTGCGGAGCATGTTGAGAATGCCTACCCGGTGCTTGTCGTCTTCGAACTCGTCCGTCAGGATCACCTTGGCCGTGTTCCGGATGGCGTGGCGAATGCCGGCTTCGGTGGACTTCGAGTTGAAGCAGGCCAGTTTGCCGAACATCACCTGCAGGCAGTCCTCGAGCAGCATGCTCTTGCCCGATCCGGACGTTCCGGTGACGCCGACTTGCGGCCGCCAGCCCCACAGTGTTTGAACCCAGGTGGCCATTACGAGGCCGGCGATGAGGCTCGGGTTGCTCGGATGGCGCCAGTTGTCCCAGCGGCCGAACAACTGGGTGGCTTCTTCCGCGACGGTCTCGCACCACCCCGGGGACGCCGCGAGCTGCAGTAGGCTCGCCAGGTGGGCATGGTCGTACCATGGCTCGGCAGCAAAATCGACACGGCGCCCGTGCACAGCCGGCGCTGAAAACCGCTCGAGCGTCTTGCCGTCCCACACGTCGCACGACTTATGGCCGACGAGCACGGTGTCCTCTTTGACGTGCCACACCCCAGCCCCGATGGCCGGCTCTCGATCGAGGAACTCCCGGCCGCAGAGATCGGCCAGGGCCGTGCGAACGTCGTCGATGTGGAACTTCCCGTTGCCAGCCTCCTCGCCGCGCTTAAGGATGAATCGATCGACGAGCTCGTTCCCCATGTCGCGCACGGCGTGCACGTACGTGTAGTGCTGCGGATCCTTGATGCGCGACTTCTTGCACAGGGCCTCGGAATAGATCTCGAGATCGCCGGTGTCTTCGAACTGCCCGGTGGCGATCACCTTGAGGCACTGCAGGATGGCCTCGTGCTTGCTGAGCTTCTGGCTTTCGTCGTCGATGGCGATGGCCTCGGTGGCGTCCGCCAGCGCGAGCAAGTCCTTAAAAGTGCGCCGTTCCCCCTCTATTTCCTCCCCGAAATAATCCCGGATATCCTTGCCGTGCTTCGGCTCGATGGGGTACGGCAGTTGGATGTTCTTCACCGCCGCAGCCACGTTGATCACGGCCTGCACCCACACCTTCGCGGCTGCCTGGCCCGGCTCGTCGGCGTCCATGCAGATGTAGACTTGCTTGCCGGCGAAGTGCTGGATCCATTCCGGCCGCGGGTGGTAGCTACAACTGCCTGTGGTGATGACGACATGATCGGTGTCGAGCCATTCGGGGATCATCGTCTGCATGGTGAGCATGTCTGGCAGACCCTCGCAGATCCAGACGACTCGAGCATTCTGCAGGTGCTTCAAGGCGTGGACGTTCATCATCCCGGGGGGCAGGCCGGGTGTGACCAGGGTGATCGTCTTGAGCGGTTCGCTGTCCTTCCCCTTGCCCTGGTATTTCAGCACGCTCTCGCCCGTGCTGTTTACTCCTTGGTAGCTATGCACGTCGCCGTCCAGTAGCTTTTCGCCGAACGACGGGAAGACGATGAGGGCCTGTTGTCGATCGTGCGGGGCATTGGCCGGGTAGTGGGCCCCAGTACCACCGCACTTGAGGATCGCGGCGGCTTTGATCGGCGGCTTCTTGGCCGCGTAGCCGACGAGCATGCCAGGCGAGGCCGGGAATAGCGTAACCTTGTCGGTGGCCACACTGTCGGCCGACTTCGGCAGTTCGAACTTGAGATCGGCTGCGAATTTCCGGCGCGCGTCACGCCAGGTCGGGCCGTAGCCGCCGACGTTCTTTGCCGCGAACTCGAAGATCGACTGGCTAACGGCATCGCCGCCGAAGTCTTTGTAGCGGCCGCGCAGCCCGTCACCGCCGACGTTGATCGCCGCCGAGGGGTTGCTGTCCTCGCGGCCGTAGGCGTGGCACTTTAGCCAGCCGGAAATGTTCGGCGTGCCGTTGCGATCGAATCGCACGCCGGCCGAGGCGTAGAAGTCTTCGATATTGGTAAGGGCAAGAAGCTCCCGATGGGCCTCATGCCATTGTGTCTTTACGTCAGCCATGACGACTTTCTGGTTTCAGGTGGTGGTGCCCAGGGTGGTGTTCATCGATCAGCAATCAAACCAAAACACGAACCTGATCGCATCAATATCCTTGTCCTCAGTCGCGTAATGCGGCGGGTTGCCGAAGACGTAGCCGACAACATCCTCGAGTCCGAGCGGCATGCGGGTGCCACTGTCGTTCTCGTACAGGTGCATCCCAACCCACTCGTCGAGAAGTTTCAATTCATCGCCTTCGATGTATCCGACTGAATGCCCGAAGGTGCGGTTGAAGTTGTATCGAGTCAGCGTTGTCACGTCGTCAGGCAGGCCACGGCCCATCTGAATTGGCCCTTCTGGGCGATCTCGCTCCTCGCCGCGCACGCCGGCCAGGGCGTAGAACAGGCCGTAGTGCTGCATGACGGAAGGGTGCGAGTAGTGGTGCCACTGATCGTCGCCGGCAAGTTTGATTTCGATATGCAGATCGATGTCGGTACTCATTTTGATTTCGTCCTTTCCAACCACCGCGCCCACCACGGGCGCGTGAGCTTGGCGATGTAGTGTTTCAGACGTTCGTTCTCGGTGCGCAATTGGTTCAGTTCCAGGTACGCCTTTTCGTACAGTCGCCCCATATCATCGATGCGCCGCTTGAGGACTTCACCATCGCGCTTCACTTCTTCGGCATCGACTTCGTACTGCTGCTTCTCGATTCTTTTCGAGCCAGGGCACGTTGCTTCTGGATGCAACGCGATAGTGATGACATGCAGGTTGCACTGAATGCAACGGTGCGTCTCTGGCGAGATGTCGTGTGTCCGTGTCATTTCCCCGGCCACTCCTTCTGCGAGAGCAGTTCGTACAGGTCGATTACTTGGCCGATGGTGGTGACGTGGCCGAGGGGGAGTTTGCAAACCGCCACTCGATATGTCACCTCGTCCGCCACCAATTCGATGTGCATCGTCGCGGTCCGCCGTGCATTTCGCATCTCGCCAAGCTCTAGGACAATGTATTCGCTCTTCACGTCCAGAATGGGAAGCTCTAGTTCTCTATCGTCAGGTTCACGCGTCCCCTCCGGCCCGCACTTCAGCAGCAGTTCATTCGTCGGCGGTAGTTCGCGGTCAATTGCCACTGGCTTGCTCCTCTTTCTCGATCGATGGGCCACTTCGCAATGCCGGCTTCACCTGGGCATCGTCGTACATCTCTTCGAGAATCGCGTCAGCACCGAACTTGTCGATCTTCCCTTTCTCGCCAAGTTCCCGGCTATCCACACCAATCAAGTGCGGCATCAACTTGTCAATGAACTCGTGCTTTCTCATTCCTGTGTCAAAGCCGACGCCAAGGTTTCCGTTGCCCCACTTCTCGAAAGCCAATTCGCCGTCGAGTGCTTCTGGGTAATCCTTGCTGTAGTAGCCATGCTCAAAACTTCCGGGTTCTATCAACTCGATAGTGAAGCCGCTGCTTCCGTCACAGTTGGTGCAAGGCCCCATCAGCGTCAGTAGGTAAAACGCTCTCTTGGGCGCAGGGAATCGATACCGCGTCCACGTGCCAGGGCATCCGCATTCACACATGACTAGACTCTCCTTGCTCCTGTTCTTCGATGGCGGCGATGACGAGTTGCGCGAGCGTATGATTTGCCTGCTGTAGCTCGATCGACCGACGCAGCCAGTCCTCTGTCCGCGAATTGACGAAATCGCCGTAGAGCCACGCGACGGAACTTGCCGCTTCCCGCATCTCGGGGGTTACTTCGATTTGCATGGGTCGGGGTCCTTTCTAATGCGATACACGGCGTGGCTGTATCGCGTCTCAAACTCAATGCCAATCGCTTTCGGATCGTCGACCTTCTCCAGGGAATCAGCCAGTGCCATTACTTCGTCATGGTCAGCGGCGACTGTGCGGAGTTCATAAGACGAATCTCCCCTAAGCGGTTGCTTGATCCAGTACGCCGAGAAAAAAACCGGGTTGCCCTGCTCCCAAAGAAGGTAGCGGTAATGCCCGAAGTCAGGTCTTGTTTCACCGTCCACGTCTCCCATCTCCTTTCTCCACCCGGCACGGGCGGTTAAGTGGTTAAACAAACGCGCCGCCTTGAACGCCGTGTTGCTGCAACGCCTTCGATGACATCCATTGGGCCAGAGGCTTGTGCCCCTTCATCTTGTCGTCAGCCGACGCATAACAAGCAAGTGCGTAGACTCCGCATGGGTGCGGGTTCGAGTTGATGAACTGCTGCAATGCAGCCTGCGGAGAACTGGCTGTGACGTATCCGCCGATGCTATCGCCAAAAAACGGCGCCGCGTTTGAACTGCCGTCGATGTAATACTCAATCATCGTCACGCTCCTTCCGCCCCCGGTGTGGGGTCGGGGTTTACGTTCTCTTCAATCGTGTCGCCCTTCTCGCAGTTGCAATCCGGGCACGCAGGTTTCAGATTCTCTTTTGCGTTTGTGCCGCCCTTTGACTTTGGAATGACATGATCCATCGTCGCCATCTTCTGGTTGTCGGTTGGCTCGCCTTCTGTAAGCTCGCATCCACAGTACGCACATCGCCAGTCGAAAGCGTCGAGGACAGCCAGTCGCACCCAGCGATTCACTCGCGGGTATCGCTTGCGTGCGCGTCGACGCACCCTGCGAATCAGCGCCTCGGGCGTCAGTGGATGATATTCGTCAATTGCCATGAGCGCTCTCTTGCCCCTCCCCGCGCGACGTGGCAGCGAGCGCGGATTCGCATGCCTCTACGATGATTGGCCACTCGGCGATGATTTTCTCGTTTCTGTACGCCACGTACCGCCTCACTACTCCGTCAGAATGGATAACCGCCTCACACGCCGTCCGTAGCTTCTCGATCTGCGCGGACTGGGCAGCTATCTGTGCCCGCAACAAGTCCAGGTTCTCACGAATGAACATCTGGCTGTCGTGGTATTCGCCGTTCAAATGAAACAGTACGGATGGAAGCAACGATGGATCGCGGAAGTCAATCACGCACTCCGCTCCGTTGTTCGGCAATTTACGGAAGATGGCATTGCTGCCACGACAATAGGGCTTGTCAGTTGGTGTCATCGGTTTGCTCCTCTCGCAGAATACTTCCCTGTAACCCCTTGCGTATCAGGCAGTCCAATGCCTGCTCTTGTAACTTGGCATGTGTTCCTGTCTTGGACATCGCAAAGCAGAGTCGGCGCACGAGCATAGCCAAGTCGTTTCGCTCCTGATCCTTCGCGGCGAGCTGGGCGGTCAGGTGGTCGATGTCGTCATGCAGCTTCGTTTCAATAGCCAGCAACGCGGCTACCTCTTTTGTTAAATCATTCACCTCCGCCATGACCGCCCAAAGCCCGGCTTCTGGCACCATCTTGTGGGCTACCTTGTCGGGTGAATCGTAGAGGCAATGCGCCCGCTTCCACGACTCGAATATGTCCTCAATCCTCGTCATCAGCGTGCTCCGGGTTGGGATGTGTTCTCATCCTCTTTGGCAATGGGGACTGGTCTCTCCGCTTTT
>CAYXQJ010000018.1:0-67567 GCA_964467455.1 uncultured Hyphomicrobiales bacterium
ATGGTACTGCATCTGAACTGGTGTGGCAGAGTAGGTAGTCGCCAGGTCTTCTTTGAGAAACCCCTTGTCCTCCCGGACATGGGGTTTCTCCGTTTAACACCCTTCCACCCTTCCACCCTTTCACCCTGACTTTCCTCATTGCATCCTTCCACCCTTTCACCCTATCTATGTGATGGAAGGTAGTTTATGCAATACTGCATCCCGTTCTCTGCGATCTCTATCCGCGACCTTGCCCGCGTCGGCGGAAAAAACGCATCACTCGGCGAGATGGTGCGTGAACTCTCTCCACACGGTGTTCGCATTCCCGATGGCTTCGCCGTCACTGCTGATGCATACCGCCTGTTCTTGCACGAGAACGAACTGGAGGCACCGCTGCAAGAGATCCTTGATGGTCTCGACACTACAACGCTCAACAACTTGCACAACGTTGGCGAAGCGTGCCGCACGCTGATCCAACGCGCCGTGATGCCAACAGCGATCCGCACGGATGTGGTCGCTGCGTATGCAGCGATCGGTGGACCGAACACCGTTGTGGCTGTGCGCAGTAGCGCCACTGCTGAAGACCTGCCGACAGCAAGCTTTGCAGGACAACACGATTCGTTTCTCGACATCCATGGCAACAACGATGTGATCGATGCCATACAACGATGTTATGTCTCGTTGTTCAACGATCGCGCTATCAAGTATCGCATCGACAATCACTTCGAACACCTCGACGTTGCACTCTCCGTCGGCATTCAACGCATGGTCCGCTCCGATATCGGCAGCGCCGGCGTTGCCTTTACACTCGATCCCGAGACCGGCGCACGCAACGTGGTCTACATCACCTCCACGTGGGGACAAGGAGAAGCGATCGTACAAGGTACCGTTACACCCGACGAATTCTATCTCTTCAAACCATCGATCGGCACCACACATCGCAGCGTGATCCATCGACGCATTGGAGCGAAGGAACAATCGCCCCCTACCAAACAACACGAGTTATCGATCACCATGGACGATGCCGAAACGCTCGGTGCATGGTGCGTGAAGATCGAAGAACACTACGGATGTCCGATGGATGTGGAGTTCGCAAAGGATGGCATCACTAACGAACTCTTCATCGTCCAGGCACGACCCGAGACCGTACACACCTCGCAACAACATGTGGTGGATCGGGAGTACACACTCACAACAACGGCAACACCGATCTGTACCGGAAAAGCCGTGGGACGTGCCATAGCAAGTGGACGCGTGCGCATCATCACATCGTTGGCCGATGCACCTCGCGTACAACATGGTGATGTGATCGTTGCCGACAGCACCAATCCGGATTGGAATGCACTGCTGCGAAAAGCGTCGTGCATCGTTACCAACAAAGGTGGACGCACCAGTCACGCCTCCATCGTCGCACGCGAACTCGGCATCCACGCCGTTGTTGGCACCGGCAATGCCACCACTGCACTCAAGGATGATCAGATCATCACGGTCTCATGTGTAGGGGGCGATGCAGGACACGTATTTGATGGTCGTCTCGAATGGACCGTCAACGAGATCCCGTTTGGCGAACACGTTGCAACGAAGGTGCAGCCCATGTTCATCTTGGCGGATCCGGAAAAGGCGCTTCGTCTGTCGATGTATCCCAACATGGGCGTCGGCCTCATGCGCATGGAGTTCGTCATCACCAACACCATCCGCATTCACCCCATGGCCTTGGTGCAGTACGAGCAGTTGCCGGAATCGAATGACCGACAAGCCATTGCCGCCATCACGCGCGGCTACTCGGACAAACGTGCGTTCTTCGTTGAAAAACTTTCAGAAGCCATCGCCATGGTCGGCGCGGCGTTCTATCCGAAAGACGTCATTGTGCGCATGAGCGACTTCAAGACCAATGAATATGCAAAGCTCATTGGCGGTGCTATGTACGAACCCGAAGAAGAAAATCCCATGTTGGGATTTCGTGGTGCATCGCGATACTACCACGACAACTACCGTGAAGGATTCGGTTTGGAATGTGAAGCCATTCGCGTAGTGCGCGATGTGATGGGTCTGACGAACGTGAAGGTGATGATCCCATTCTGTCGCACCGTCGACGAAGGCAAACGTGTTCTCGATGTGATGAAGTCCTTCGGTCTCGAGCGCGGCATCAACGGTCTTGAAGTCTATGTTATGGCCGAGATCCCCAGCAACGTCATCCTTGCCGAACAATTCGCCGAGATCTTCGACGGCTTTTCCATCGGCTCCAACGACCTCACGCAGCTCACCCTCGGCATCGATCGCGATTCATCGATCATTCACGACCTCTTCGACGAAAGCAATGCAGCCGTCACGACCATGTTAGCCGACGTGATCGCCAAGGCCAAAAAAGCCGGACGCAAGATCGGCCTCTGCGGTCAAGCCCCCAGCGACCGCCCCGAGTTCGCCCAGTTCCTTGTCCACCACGGCATCGACAGCATCTCCTTCACACCCGACGCCCTCCTCCGCGGCATCGAGAACATTCGAAAGGCCGAAGAACCACTCTTCGAACAAGAGTAACTTTGCATTCATGCGAACCTTGTATGTTGTCTTGCTCTTCTCGGCGTTGACGCTTCGTGCGGGTAACGATCCAGCTGCTCGACTTTACCGTCAGCCGACGGCGAAGGAGATCGAGCGTGTGATCGCCTCGATCAAGAAGGACGAACGTAAACCCGATTCGATGGCCGTGATCACGGCCGGCTTGAAAGAACCGAATAAGTCGGCCGTGCTGGATGATCCTTCCACTGCTGTGCGCGAGGTCTCCGTGATGGTGCGCGATATGCGCACACGACGTCTGCATCTCGTCAGCGGTAATGCCGAGACCGGCGCCATCACTGAGTGGATGCGAGTGGACGGTGAGTTGCACGCCCTGAATGCCGACGATGTAGCGGCTGCAGAACAGATCGTGCGCAAGCACAAAGGATGGATGGCCAGTCTGCGTCGGCGCAACATCGATTCATCGACCGTTGTTGTTACGATCTGGCCCAGCGGCATTCCAAAGACATCGTTCAAGACGCGCATTGTGCGCGCCATCGCATGGATCACTACGAAGGGCGTCAACCGCTTCGACCGTCCGATCGAAGGACTTGTCTGCACCGTGAATCTCGACCAAAACCGCGTCATCGAATTTCATGATCGCGAGATGGGTCCTGTTCCGCCCCCTGCATCATGGCCTATGGCACAAAAGCCACAGCGTACGACGCCGTCGGCAGCGATCAAGGTGAATGGCAACACGATCACGTGGAAGCAGTGGACGTTCGATGCAACGTTGCGCGAACGTGAAGGCCTTGTGCTCTCGCGTCTGCGATGGACCGAAGGCAGCGTGCAACGTTCGGTTGCCCACTCGATCGGCCTGTCGGAGATCGTCAGCGTCTGCGCCGACACATCCGTGTATTGGTACTGGCGCAATGCCTTCATCGTTGGCGAGTTCGGTCTTGGACGCACCGTTGCGCCGTTGATCGTTGGTGCCGATGTGCCATCCAACACGCGCACGTTCTCCGCCGCCGTCATTGGCGCGAACGGCATCGTACGCACCGTCAACGATGCCTTTGGCATCTACGAACATCACAACACGCTCACCATCACCCAGCAAAGCCGGATAGGGGGCTTGGTGTATCGTGTCAGTTATCAGCTCACGTCAACCGGCGCGATCACTGTTGATGTTGGTGTCGGTGGTACACCGATGGTGAAGACCACTTCAGCAACAGAGTCTGCGACTGCCAATGTTGTGGCGCCGGGACTGGTGGCCCCCTTCATCTATCATGCTGCCAACGTGCGATGTGATCTGGATGTGGACGGCGTCAAGAACAGCGTAAGCGAAGTAGAGTATGTGTTGCCGCCTGACGGTGCGAACACCTATCATCAGTCTGTCAACATCGACGACTACGAACTGCGCTTCGAGAAAGAGGCACTGCGTGGCGAGGCCACTGATGTCTATCGTCGGTGGAAGGTATCGTCGCCTTCGAACGCCTCCTACACGCTCATTCCCGGAAGCACCGTGGTGCCGACGGTTCGCGAGTCAAACATGATGTTGCAGCGTGCACCGTTCTTGTCAACGCCATTTGTGTGTACGCGTTACGATGCAAAGCAGCGCTATGCCAGTGGTGACTATGCCATGCAATCATCGGGTGATGAAGACCTCACCGAATACGTTGCCGACAACGCCTCCATCTTTCGGAAGGACATCGTGGTGTGGTATACGATGTCGATGTTCACTGCGCCGCGTCGGGAGGACTGGCCGGTGATGGACCTTCAGCACATGTCCTTCACCCTTGTGCCCGACGGTTTCGTACGATCTCCGAAGCCGTAGTGATCGCGGCGAGAGTACTTAAGGGATCTGCTTGCCCCTTACCAACAATGTTGAAGGCCGTGCCGTGGTCGGGAGAGGTGCGGACGTGGCGGAGTCCGGTGGTGACGTTCACGCCGCCGCCGTGGGCGAGGAGCTTGAGCGGGATGAGACCTTGATCGTGATACATGGCCAGGATGCCGTCGTACTGACGATAGGCACCGAAGCCGAAGAAGCCGTCAGCAGGGAAGGGGCCTTCGATCAGGGCGGTGCCGCTGAGGTCCGATGCAGACTGCATGATGGTCGGCTCGATGACATCGTCTTCTTCTGTGCCGATGTGGCCGCTCTCGCCGGCGTGGGGGTTGAGACCCAACACCGCAATGCGAGGGACGCTGATGGCGAAGTCGGTCTGCAAGGCGTGCGCAAGCGCAACGATGCGCTCACTGAGATGGTCGGTGGTGATGCGCGAGGCAACGGTGCGCAGGGGGATGTGGACGGTGGCGAGGGCAACGCGTACATCTTGATGCAACAACATCATGAGCGGTGACCCGCCCCAACGCTCGCCGAAGAATTCGGTGTGACCGGGAAAGGGAAAACCGGCGAGGGCGCAGGCCTCTTTGTTGATGGGCAAGGTGACAACGCCATCGGCTTCACCGTTGACAACAGCGCCTGCGGCATACTCCAAGGCAGCAATGGCATGAGCACCGGAGGCGGAACTGATGCGGCCAAGATCGACCGATGTTTGAAGTTCGATCGGAGCGATCGGAACGGACACTGCGCCAATGCGCAATTGATCACCGTCGAGAACGGCGTCGCTATTGATGGCCGTGAGATAGTGTGCGAGTGTTGATGGGTTGACAACGAGTTCGACATTGGCGTCGACGGTTGACGAACGCATGGCCGCGATGAAACACTCAATGCCGATGCCGTTCACATCACCGCAGGTGACCAACAACCGTGGCGTCATGGCGCAACACGTCCGGCACGACGACGACGCGTCTTGTAGAAGTTCATCAACAGTCCGGCGATGGCCAGGTTCATGATGAGGGCCGTACCACCAGCACTCAAGAACGGCAACGGAATGCCCATCACCGGGAAGAGGCCGATGGCCATGCCGATGTTGACCATCGTGTGATAGAAGATGGCTGAGGCAAAACCAATGGCGATGACGCTGGCAAACTTTGTCCGCACCAGGCCGGCAATGTTGACGCCCCGTAAGATGATGCTGGCCAACAATGCGATCACCAGCACGCCGCCCACAAAGCCGAACTCTTCCGTCGGCACGCAGTAGATGAAGTCCGTCCACTGCTCGGGAATGTAGCGTAGCTGCGTCTGTGTGCCGTGCAAGAAGCCCTTGCCGGTGACGCCGCCGGAGCCGACGGCAAGCATGGACTGGATGACGTGATATCCTTCACCACGCGGATTGCGCTCAGGTTCGAACAACGTGATGAGTCGGTTCTGCTGATAGGGTTCGAGCTTGTCGAAGATCGGATCGACGGCAGCGCCGACGCCGAGCATGAAGAAGACGGCGATCAACGTCACCACGAGATTGCGACGGAAGGCAAACGCTCCCGCAGCGGCAAGTGCACCAACAAGCAGGAAGACCCAGATCACATCAAACAAGGCACCGTACAATGCTGCGGCCGCGACGAATGGTGTGGCGATCAACGTATAGATGAGGAACAGGTCGCCCCCTATCCACAAAAAGATGCCGAGTGACATGGCAAGGAAGACGGTAGCAGAGCCGGTGTCGGGCTGCATCATGATCAAGCCAACAGGCAAGGCCACCATGCCGATCAAGATCGCGAAGTCGCGGATGGCGCGAATGTCAAAACCTTTATGTCCGGCAAACCGCGCAATGGCCAACAACGTTGACACCTTGGCCAACTCTGACGGTTGGAAGGAGAAACCGCCAACCTCGATCCAACATTGTTGTCCGTTCACTTCATGTCCAAGCGGCGTCAACACCGCCACAAGAGCGGCAATACCGATACCGTATAACGGATAGGCGAGATCGCTGATCCATCGCTCCGGCAAGAAGAACAACGTGAACCCTGCCAGCGTACCGATGCCGGCATAGATCAACTGTTTAGTGAAGACGGCACTGGCACCCGAGTCATACGTGGCCGAGTAGATGGAGATCAACCCCATGCCAAGAACGGCGATCACGGAGAGCAGCAAGCCCCAGTCGACAAGATCATTCACACGACGTTGAAGAGCGACGTCGTCCGCATCAAAGACAAAACTAGTGGGCTGCATTTCCGGTGATCCGTTCGTACGCTTCCATGTATTTGTTGCGCGTTCCCGTGATCACATCATCAGGGAGGGTAGGGGGCGGATACTGTTTGTTCCAGTCCGTGGTCTCCAGCCAATCGCGCAGGATCTGTTTATCGAAGTTGTGTTGCGTCTTGCCCGGCGCATATTCCGATGCAAGCCAATACCGTGAAGAGTCGGGCGTGAGCGCTTCGTCGATCAAGATGATCGACCCATCGTCAAGGATGCCGAATTCGAACTTCGTGTCGGCAAGGATCAACCCTTTCGCTGCGACGATCTCGCGCGCAGCGCTGTAGAGTTCAATGCTCTTCTGTTTGACGAATTCTGCAACGTCGGTGCCGACGATCTCGCAGGCCCGTTCAAAGGAGATGTTCTCGTCATGTCCTTCTTCGGCCTTCGTCGCCGGCGTGAAGATCGGCTCTTCGATGCGCGACCCTTCGATCAGTCCTTCCGGCAAAGCGATACCGCAGACCGTTCGCGACTGTTGGTATTCTTTCCATCCACTGCCGGCAAGGTATCCGCGCACCACACATTCAATGGCAAGGGGCTTTGTTTTGCGCACGATCATCGAACGTCCGCGCAACATCACGCGCTCATCATCACTCAGCCCGTCAACATCTTCAACCGACGTACTGATCACATGATTTGGCACCACATGATGAAGATGGTCGAACCACCACGCACTGATCTGCGTCAGAAGCGCCCCCTTATCCGGGATCCCTTCCGTCATCACAACGTCAAAGGCAGAGATACGATCCGTGGCGATCATCAACAGACGATCACCAAGGTCGTAGACGTCACGGACCTTTCCGCGACGCAGCAGCGGAAACTGCGAAAGCGATGTTGTCAGCACTAAGGACATGGCACAAAGATAGCCGTCCGCCAGACTGTATCACGTACACTCCCGGCACCAGCTCACCCAAGATCTCTCGCGTTACCGAACCACTGAAGGCCAGTACTCCCTCGGCCGTATATACTGTTCCCAGTTCCCCGTTCCCCGTTCCCCGTTCCCAGTTCCCCGTTCCCAGTTCCCTGATCCCTGTGAGGGGTTCCCTAAAGGAAAGTACTGTCACCCCCTCCACCGTCCCCTCCAGGGTAGTATCCGGTAGCGTGATCGTGCCAGCCGTTGACATCACCACGGCCAGCCCCTGTGCTGTGAAGCTCGCCCAACGGGCGCTGCCGCTGCTGGAAGAGGGGATGTGCAGGACGCGACGGAATGCGCCAACAGCATCGCCGATGAGGACGAAGCCCTGCGGGAGGTTGCCTTCCGTGCCGGCCACGGCATCGGGGAATTGCGGTGTCTGCGGTAGGTCGAGCGTATCAACGAAGGCGCCGAAGACCAGCGAGCGATCGCCGCTGCGGTTAGTTGCATGGACAGCGGCTGAGTTGGCGTGGCTCTTCTCGCGGAAATAGGTCTTGGCAATAGTGTCTTTCCGACCATGTGGTTGTTCATGCCAGACGATGAAGAAGTCACTTCGAAAGTTGCAGCTGGGATCGGCACCGCTCACGCCATCCGTATAGTTGTCGGACTCAAAGAACGTCCATGGTCCGCTGCACCACCGCCACGTTGTTGATAACGATGGTTGTTCGTCACGATAGAACGTCAGCAAACCCAATCCCGACTCACCGAGCTCACCCGGCGTAATGGAAGAACCGCGGAACCTGCTCGTGCCAATGCCGCTGACGACGATCGTGAAGGATGTATCGGTAATGCCCGTGAGTTCTCTGAACGAAAGACTGCCATCGGAATCATCCGGATTACCGCTACTGGGGACTGAGACAGAGTGAGCGACAGACACATGCTCGCCCCCTGATGAAAGCAACTGCACAAAACCACCGCTGACGTTTTGTCCGCAGACGATCTGTTCATTACCGAAGCGCGACGAAGAACCGAACGTACCGATCACCGCGATGGTGCCATCAGGGAACCGATGCACACGTGTTGGGAATTCGAAGCTCTCACCGCCATCGTTGCGTGCCCACTTCAACGAACCATCGCGTGCGAACCACGCTGTTGCAACATCGTTGTTGCCACGTCCGCTGAACGTGATGTCGCCGATCGTGTAGGTGGTGATCGACGCCGTTCCTGCACCACAGCTCATCACCGCGATCACGCCATCATTTGGTACGATCTTGACGTCGTCAACACCGTCATAACCCGGACCGCCGATGCCCTGCATCCACAACGCTCGCATCTCCAGATCAAAGCAGACGATGAATCCGTCACGCTCACCGCGTGAGACCAAGGAATCACCACCAACGTACAGCGTCCCCGTATAAGAGCCGTACACATAGATGCGATCATCATCCAGGTCACTGTCGACCATCACACTCTGCAGTTGGCCAGAGGTTGTCACCTGCACCGCCCCCACAAACTGCGGTGCCTGCGCCACAACAAGTTGAGCAGACACAATAATCGATGCAAAGAGAAGCAGCGCTTTCATCATCTAACTTTCTAGCTATCTAGCCCTCTAGCTATCTAGCCGACTAGCCGACTAGCTGACTAGCTGAATACCCAAGTAGATCAACACGATCGACCCTGCCATCAAGATCATCGTGTTGCGGGGTCCGAGCGGTGCCGGGAGACGCATGTATTTATTGGCAAAGTGGACGCTGCCGACGGCGATGAGCATGATCGTGGCATGCTCCATGCGATGTCGTGTGGATCCCTCGGGCACGCCCCAGAGTGAGATCAAGTTGACGATGCCGATCAGGAACTGAATGGTGAGCACCAACCCATAGCCCCTTACCAACATCTTCGTCCATTTGGGGAGGTCGATACGTTTGAAGAAGTAGAACGCCGTGACCACCAACGACAAAAAGCCGAGGAGGAAGATCAGGTGGCGCATGTGGGAGTGGAGGGTGAGGAGGTCCATGGTAGGGTTGAGGGTAGAGTGGTGAGGGTTGAGGGTTGAGGGTAGAGTGGTGAGGGTTGAGGGTTGAGGGTTGAGGGTTGAATTCTATACGAAAGTAGTGAGAGTGTGGGGTTCATAAGTTTGTTGGATGCAAAAAGTACTTTCGGTGATGGTGTACGTGGTGGCGCTTTTCACGACGGCGCGTAGTGCCGACAGCACCTACTTCTACCAGCCGCTGGATTATGGCAGTATGTCGATGTTCACGCCGTGGAATGTGATCATCAACGGCAGTTACGACGTGTTGCAGTTGGATGGACGCAACCGACAGATCTTGACGCTGCCGTATGGTGCCGGTGCAGAGAACGTGTGGGAGAACACGGTGCTGCATCCCGGGGCTACCATCTCGCAGATCGGATGGTGGACGTTCATCAAGACCGAGATCTTGCCCTTGACGTTTGAGACGGAAGGGGGCCAGTGGTTGCCGAACTATCAATTGCATTTGATCGGCGGCGGCATGACGTATCGCATGTTGTCGGAGTGGTACGAACACAACAACGTCGCAGCACCCGAGGCATGGGCCGTGGGAACGATCGCGGCTTATCACATTTTGAACGAGATCGTCGAAGCCGAAGATTACGTCGGCTACAACACCGACCCCATTGCCGATCTGTTGTTCTTTGATTGGTTGGGTGTGGTGTTGTTCACGAGTGACGACGTGAGTGCGTTCTTTGGCAAGACCTTGCACATGACGGACTGGTCGGCGCTGCCGATGATCACGTTCCCGGGTGCGCGGTTGGGCAACAACGGTTTGTATTATTCGCTCAAGTGGAACATTCCCGGTGCCGAAGAGTGGAGTGTGTGGTATTTGATGGGCATGAGTAATATGCTTGGCGCATCGTATCGGTTCGACGCCGAGAACAGCATTACTGTTGGCGGTGGTGCACGTGGGAAATACCTGTACATGGTCGACCCTCGGGCACGTGTGTTGTCGACGCATTTAGTCCCGACGGGCGGCGTATTCTGGGACCGCAACAACTCCTTGATGGCCTCCCTCACGGCCAGCGGTCAGGAAGACCAGACGGTCATCCTCAACCTCTATCCCGGCGTCTTCGACCTCGCCGGCCTTCGGCCGGCCCTTTGGGCCGCCTGGGGCAGCAACGGCACGCTGGGCGTTGGCGTGGCGCTGCAGGGCACCATCGGCGTCGGCTACCGGAACAAGTGATCCTTTCCCGGCACCAGAGACACCCGGCATCCATGCCCGGCATCATAGACACCCGGCATCCATGCCCGGCATCTCTAGTGCCGGGAAGGGAACCGTAGGTTTACGGAAGCTTAACTCGGCAGAGTCTGGCACTTACGCGAGATTGCACGTTCACGCAAGGACTGAACAATGCGACTCGTGATCTTCGATATCGACGGCACACTCACTGACACCACGCAGGTTGATGAACATGCCATCGTGGGTGCCCTACAGGATGTGCTTGGCGTGCAAGGACTCAGCACGGATTGGAGCGACTACGAGCATAGTACCGATGCCGGTATCGTCTACGAAGTGATCGCAAAACAACTCGGTTCCGTTCCGAGTGATATCCTGCAACGGGTTCAGGATCGGTTCTTCGAATACCTCGAAGGGTTCTATACTTCGTCGCCGGATCTGTTCAGCGCCATGCCCGGTGCCACCGACATCATGCGTCAGTTCCGAGAACGCGGTGACGCTGTGGCCGTCGCCACGGGTTCGTGGCGTGAAAGCGCACTGTTCAAGCTGCGTGTTGCCCGTATCTGGCACGACGACGTTCCACTCGCTTCCGCTGATGAACACGTCTCACGTTCGTCGATCATCCGCAAAGCCATCGATGATTCCAAGCAGCGCTACGGCGTCCAGGAGTTCTCAGATGTGATCTATGTCGGCGATGGTGTGTGGGATGCTCGCGCAAGCAAGAACCTCGGCATCACGTTCGTCGGCGTCGGTAGTAATGGTGTCGCCGCCCGCCTAGCCGCGTTCGGGGTCTCGACAGTCTATCCGAGTCTCACAGCCGCCGCTACTAACCTCTTAGTATAACGCCGGGCAACCATGCCGGGCATCTCTGGTGCCGGGCAAGGACGCCGGGCAACCATGCCGGGCATCTCTGGTGCCGGGAAAGGATTAGGGAAAGGATTATTGGAGGGTGCCGAAGAGGGTGGCGCTTGTCGCCCGCTCCACCTTCACCTTCACCACGTCGCCCACCACGTAGCCGCGCTGGTCTTCATGCGGGAAGATGATGGTCTTGTTAGTGTCGGACCGACCCTTCCACTCCGTAGCGTTGCGCTTGGACGGACCTTCCACCAGCACGTCGTGGACCATGCCGATCTCGCCTTCGTTGATCTCGCGGGCGATCTCGTTCTGCAGCTCGATGATCTCATTCAACCGACGCGCCTTGACGTCGTCCGGCACGTCGTCGCCCATCTTCCACGCCTTGGTGTTCTCCCGCGGCGAATAGGCAAACATGTAGGCACCGTCATACCGCACTTCACGCAGCAAGTTCAACGTGCCCTGATGATCCTCTTCCGTCTCCGTACAAAAACCGGCGATCACGTCCGTCGATAACGCACATCCCGGCATCGTCTCCTTGATCTTGCGGATCCTGCCCAGGTAATGGTCCACCGTATACGTGCGGTTCATCAACTTCAAAATGCGGTCGCTGCCCGACTGAAACGGCAGGTGGATGTACTTGCAAATGTTGTCGTACTCGGCCATGGCCTCGATGACCTTGTCCGTCATGTCCTGCGGATGCGACGTCGTATACCGGATCCGCATCTGCGGAACGGCCTTCGCACTGGCGATCAACAGGTCGGCAAAATCGGCGTTGATGTTCTCGTCACGGTAACTGTCTACGTTCTGACCCAACAACGTTACTTCTTTGAAGCCACTGTCCCACAGACGTTTCAATTCATCGGTGATAAGGGGCAGGGCACGACTCCGCTCTCGTCCACGCGTAAATGGTACCACGCAGAACGTACAGAACTTGTCGCAGCCGCGCATGATGCTCACCCACGCCGAAATACCTTCCGTGCGCAATGGCTCGATGTCGTCATAGGTCTCCACTCGCGACAGCTTGACGGCAATGCCTTTGTCGCCGCCGCGCGCCGAGGTCACTAACTCCGGAACACGACGGTATTCGTCCGGACCCACGACGATGTCGACCACGTTCTTCTCAAGCAGGTCATGACGCAGGCGTTCGGCCATACAGCCCAACACGCCGATCACCATGTTCTCGCGCTGCTTCTTGTGGTAGCTCAGATTCTTCAAGCGCTCATGGATCTTCCGCTCTGCATTGTCGCGGATGGCACACGTGTTCAACAACACCACGTCGGCATCTTCTACCGCATCGGCACGATCATAGCCGCTTTGATGCAGCACTCCCAAGACGATCTCGGAATCAGAGACGTTCATCTGACAACCATACGTTTCAACGTAAACCTTTGGACGCCCGGGTGCCGGGTGCCAGGTGCCAGGTGCCAAGTCAGAAGTGGCTTGTTCGAGGATGGGTAGGAGGATCTCCGACATAAGGTTGCAAAAATACCACATAAGGGGATGTCACATTTTGCGTGCCAGGTGCCACGTGCCATGTGCCATGTGCCATGAACTGTCAACCACCAACCACGAACCACCAACCACGAACCACTATGAAAACTCCCCTTCAACTCCGAACCTATGAACTCCTCATGCGGTCTGCGGCCGTAGAGATCGATGTAGGGGGCGATTGGCGCGTAGAACACGTCGCGCGGCGGTTATTCGAGGCGGCGGCCGAGATCGGCGTCTGGATGGAGCGGGCCGGCGGGGCGCCGTCGCGGGAGCGGTTTCGCGAGGCACTGCACGAAGTGCACGTCGGCGTGCGACAGGTGAAGATGTGGCTGCGCATCTTGGACGACCTCGGCCGCATCAGTCCGGAAGCTGCAAGCCCCCTTCATGATACGGCCGAAGAAGTTCAGAGGTTAGTTGTGGCGGCGCTGAGATCGAGCGCCGTACAGGAGAATGGCGTACACGCCGCGTGATCAGACCTTGCGGATGATCTTGCCGGAGCCGGAGACCTTCTGACGTACTTCCGGATCACCCTTGTAGGCGATGTCGCCCGAGCCGTAGATATCGGCGAAGAGCAGGGTGCTGACGGAGACATCGGCGTTGCCGGAACCGAAGATGGCCACGGCCGAGAGGCGCGTTGGACAGTTCGGTGCGGTGAAGTTGCCGGAGCCCTGGATGACGCAGTTGTTCTCGTCAACAACGCCGGCAATGTTGACGTTGCCGGAGCCCTGGATCTTCACATTCATCTTCGTGGCATTCAGGCCTTGAAAGACGATGTTGCCGGAGCCGTAGGTGCGCACGTCAAACGTGGCGGTAGAGAAACCGTCGCCGACGTTCACATTGCCGGAACCATGCGCTGTGAGTGCCGAGATCGACGGCATCACGATGTGGGCCTTGAGCTTGGTGAAGTCAACGTCGGCACCGTCGACAGAGAGGTCGAGCATGTCGTTGACCACAACAACCTTGACGCGCGACTGTAGGTTGTCGTCGGTCTCGATCGTTACCGACGGTGTGGAGCCGTACGTAACGTCAACATCGATCGAACCCTTGACGGTGATCTTGTCGAAAGCCGCCACGGCATGGTCCGTTGTGGTCACCTTGCCCGAGCCCGTGATGGCTGCCGGATCGCAGCCGATGGCGAGAAATACACTGGAGATCAGTGTGAGTAGTAGGATCTTCATGATGATCCCTCCTGAGTGAGAAGAAATGGAACAGGGCGCCTATACGCGCCCTGTCGGAGGAGGTTTCAATTGTCGTGCGGATCGCTAGAACTTTACATCGAGAGCATACGGAAGCATGGCGCGCCACGTTGGCCAGTCGTGACCCCACTCATAACCCCACAGGTCTACTTCGTGCGGAATACCTTTTGCCGAAAGGATGCGGCCGATCTCGACCGATGCCGTAGGGTCTTCATACGCACCGCGGCCGGAAAGGAAGTAAATGTGGTGCTTCGAACGCAGAAGGTTCAACCAATATTCATCTTCAAGGTTGGGGAGATAATCGATCGGCGAGTTGAAGTAGCAATCTTCGTCGTAATAGCCCTTCGAATAGGCCTTCAGATCGTAGATGCCGCTCATCGCAATGGTGCCGGCAAAGACGTCGGGTCGACGGAAGAAGTTGTTCGCAGCATGTAGTGCACCAAGCGACACGCCGCTGGTGATGATCGGCACTTCGCCGTCACAATCACGATAGATATGTGGCACCACTTCTTCCACCACATACTGGTTGAACTGTTGATGACGGATCGCCTTATCACGCGGATGCATCTGATCGTTCAACCAACTTTCGCTGTTGATGCTGTTGATCGAATAGACCTTGAACTTGCCACTCTCGATGTAGGGGGCGATGGATTCGATCAAATGAAATCGCTCATACTCAAGATAGTCGGCCGCAGCGCTGGGGAACAGCAATAATGCCGTGCCGTAATGACCATAGGCCACGATCTCCATGTTCTTGTTGAGGTTGGGGCTCCACCAGGAGGTTATGTCGCGTCGCATAGGGGTAGTGGTTGGTGGTTGGTGGTTCGTGGTCTGTCGTTAGTGGTCTGTGGTCAAAAATAGGGGGGAGTTGGGCGCGTAGGGCAGGCGGGCGTCACAAAAGAACAGGAGAGAGCCGGAATGGATCTCGATCTCGACGTCTGTGGCGGCGGCGCGGTTGCGGGCGCCCTCGCGCGTGCCAAGCATCAGGGGCTCGTTGGAGAGGTTCCACACCAAGCCCGATGTGGTAATATGGGCCACGGGCTGGGGGATCAGCGACAACAGCTCGTCTTCACGTGCCGAGTAGCGGAAGGAGGTGTTGATGGGGATGGCATACCGACCGCGATCGAAGGCCGTGAGCGACAGCTCGCGGGCGTGACGTAGCAACACGGACCAGTTGTTGAGCGTGTGGTCCAAGTCGCCGCCGTGCATGCCGATCACCAAGACGTGATGCCAGAGTTGACTGGCGGCGAAGCGCAGCGCCTTTTCGAAGTCAGTGCTGTCTTGGTCGGTCTCGTGCACCAGCTCCGTGGTGCCCCGCAGATGCTCGATGGTCTCCTTGGTGACCGAGTCGAGATCGCCGACGATGAACTCAGGGCCGATACCGATATCGACCAACACATTGGCCGCACCATCAGCCGCGATCAGCGGCTTACTGGCGAGATGTTCGAAGACCTCCATCGACGGCAGATCGCCTTGCAGACAGATGACGGCGTCGAACTCCAGGCGATCGAACGACAACGTCATGCCGTTGTCTCCCATCGCTCATAGATGTCCATGATCGCATCGATACCATCGGTCAGCGCTGCCGGCCCGGGTTGTAGAATAACGGGCGAAGGGATCTCGTACATGTGGCCGTTGATCGCCGGTGTGAACGCTTCCCATCCTTCACGTGCGCGCACACGGTCGGGCTTGAACATCTTGCCGCACCACGAAGCGATCATAATGTCGGGATGACGTCGCACGGGCTCGAGTGGGTCGGCGAGAATACGCTCCTTCGCATTCGGAAACGCGCGGTTCTCCGCAAAGACGTCGATGCCGCCACAGACCTCGATGAGCTCGCTTACCCAGCTGATGCCGGTGATGAGCGGATCGTACCACTCTTCGAAATAGACACGTGGACGGTGCGTGCGTGCGCTGCCACGGTCGACGGCGATCTCAACGCGACGCCGCAGCGTATCGGCATAGTTGGTGGCTGCCTGCCCCCTACCAACATAGGCGCCGAGACGAACGATCATCGAGAGGATGCCTTCTATGGAACGGTGGTTGAAGCAGACAACTTCAACACCGCGGCGGATCAGTTCGGCCGAGATGTCGGCTTGGAGATCCGACCATGCGAACACAACGTCGGGACGTAATGCCAAGATCTCGTCGAACTTCGCATCGAGGTACGTTGAGACCTTGGGTTTTTCTTTTCTGGCATGGGGCGGGCGGACCGTGAATCCGGAGATGCCCACGATCAGCTCATCGGCTGAGATGGCGTAGAGGGTCTCCGTGGTCTCTTCGGTCAGGCATACTACCCTTCGCGGATACGGGTCGATCATTTTTTGGACGAGCGTTTCGTTGGCTTAACAGAAGGGGCTTTGACGACCGTTCCTTTGGGTGCGAACAGCACGGACTGTCGGTCGGACCGAACAACGTTGTTGTAGAACGTGCGATAGTCTTGATACTCATGCGGATAGATCACGTTGCGACGATAGATCGCCTTTCGTGCGATGTTCAGCACGCCACGATCTTGGCTGAAGCTGCGCGTCACAATGGCGGCAGGGTTCTCCATCGTCTCCGATCCTTTGATGCCGAGGGCATCATAACCGGCAGGGACGGTGATGGTGATCTTCTCATCGATCGTGTCGATCGTGTTGGTGAACTCATACGGATAGACGCGCTTGTCATAGCCAAGTCCGGCTTCGGGTTCGTATGGATCGTACCACGGCACGCGCACGATCTGCAGATTCGCTGCTTCCATCACATAGTTTGGCACATCGTACGTGATGGTGATCTTGAACTCCGGTGTGAGCGTGTCAAGTCCGTCCATCTCAACGTTCTGCAGCTTGACCTCGGGAAGGTCCGTTGAGAGACCTTCGACCAACGAACGCTCGAGATCTTCACGTCCGAGATCTTTCCAGGCGCTTCGATAAAACTGCGTACGGGCCCCGGTGTGCTTGAGGGTCTGTTCGACGGTTGCTGACAGATCTTCCTTCAGCGAGATCTTCGTTTCGACGTAGACATTGTTCGGCGTGAACAGGTTGCGTTGGATGCGCGATGGGATCAAGAATCCAGGTTTGATCACCATGCTGAAGGCATCAAGATCACCAAAGGGCATGCTGCCCACCGGTACGTTGTCGGCCGTAAGGTCAAGGAAGAGCGGACCCGTCTCAAGATCAACAAGCACGACAGCATGATCGAAGGGGATCGACGGGAGCAGGTCGCGCGTCACACCGTCGGTACGCGTCTGCACCAACACGTGGTATGCCGGAATGTTGCGTTCTGCAAGCATGGCGATACATAACGTGGCAACGTCTTTGCAATCACCGATACGCGTGATCAACACGTCGCATGCCTTCTGCGGCACGATCCCACTTTGACGGAACGGCACTGCACTGTAGCGAATGTCCTTCGTGATGTAGCGATACACCGACGAGACCACATCCATCGCCGAATAGGTTTGGGTAGGGGGCAGGAGGGAATCCACGATCTCCTTGATCTCATCGGTCGACCGTGTCTTCGTGCGTGCGATGTCGTAATACCACTCAACGATATCGGCCCACCGAGGGATCGATGATACTTGCAGGACCTTGCCTACGGCATCAAGTCCCGGCATGCCTTCTTCATACTTGATCGCCGGCATATTGCGGTCTTCCCATACATACATCTCGCCAAGTGGAGTCTCCTTGAATTGCATCTCCATCGGAGAGTTAGAGACGCGATAGTTGAAGACCGTGCCTTTGGGCGTCAATAGCACGTAGCGTGCGTGCAGGACCGGTATGTCATCGTTGTACAGAAACTCATCTGTGAAGTATTTCGACAAACGTCCTCCGCCCGTCTCACGTGACTTCGCCTTCACATAGATGAAGTCGCCCGGTTCAAGACTCTTGAACACGGCAAAGGAGCCACTCAGGTCGGCGGGGAGCTCGCGTCCGTTGGGTTTGCGAACAACGGCCTTTTCAACATTCAACGTCCCGCGGCCGCCGCCGGGGATCGAGAATTCTTTGTAGCGATCGATACCATTCGTGGTGAGCACGCGGATCAAGAATTCGTACTGGACCTCGCAGCGGCTGCCGTCATAGACAACACGACGTTGATCGTTAGCAAGGATCACGGCATCATCATTTGGATAGTCTGCAGCCGATGGCGCGTTGGCGATCAAGCTGTCGATGTTCAACGTTGGCAGTACCGTGAACGGTGAAGGTCTGCCCGCGATCTCGCGCAATGCTTCGCGCGCATCGAAGTTGCTGGGGTCAAGGAGCAGGGCCTTTTCAAAGGCCTGTCGTGCGCCATTCGTATCGCCAAGTGACCGACGATACGTGCCGGCGGTCTGCCATAAGCTTCCCACGCTCGGAGCGTCGCGAAGTGCTTCTTCTATGCTCGCAAGGGCTCGACGCAGATCCTTGCGTTCTTCGAAGTCGTTGGCCATCCTGCTGTGATAGCCCGGCGCACAGGGCTGCAGCTCAAACAGCAGCTGATAGACCTTTTCTGACTCGGCATACCGGCCCGCTTCACCGAGGAGTCCGGCTTTGACCAGCAGCCCCGTCTCCGTGTAGGAGTTGGCGAGGTATTGATCAACGATCTTCAGTGCTTCATCGAACGAACCCGTCGTGCGAAGCTTCGTGATGATCGCCGACGATGCATAGGTGAAGTTGCGAGGGAAGCGCTCGAAGGCACGTGCTTGGAGTTCGTCGACCTGTTGCGGACGATCGCGCTGACGCGCAACGCTGATCGCTGCATCAAAGTAGTCGGTGGTATTTGGTAACGCTGCTTCGATCTTTGGCAACATGGCCTCGGCCTCGTCGATCCGTTCAGCGTTCATCTCCCGCTGGAATGCGTAGACGATGGAGACGGGCAGGTCAGGACGTAATGTGACGATGTGTTCGGTAGTACTCACGATATGATCAAATCGTCGTCCTCGCGAGTCCACTTCGGTCGAGAGCATCAGCGTAGCGATACAGTCCGGCGCAAGCTTGAGGGCCTTCTTGAGTACTCGACGCGCTTCGATCACTTGCTCATTGCGCAAATGTGCTTCGATCAATAGCAGGTAGTTCTCCAAGTCGTTCGGTGCTGCTTCGATCTTCGAGCGGAAATAGGCAATGAACGGATTCGCGACCGCCTGCGGTTTTGGATCGCCGGAGTTGATCGTCTGTTTTTCCGACGAATACTCAAGCCCTTTGATCGGCACACCGGCTTCGTTGGTAATGCGAAGCAAGAAGTTGCAGCGACTCAACTCTGAGTTGTCGACCTTGACCAAGATCCGATTCCATCCCTGCTGAAGATCGACCTCCGTGATGTAGGTGTCGAGGTCGTTGTTGGCTTCTTCGATGTTCTCGCTCACCTGTACGTTGTTCACGAACAGCTTATACGCGCCCGACGTGCCCAAGCGGAGCTGCACGCGTTGCTGCTGTGCCGAGCGGACATAGGTGACGGCATAGAAGACGCCGTTCACAGTGGGATAGAAGTTGGCAAAATCGACCCACTTGTCGGTGCGATGTCGCGGCGGCGTGAACCACCACACGGCCCGTCCACTTTCACCTTCATAGGTGGCCGTGGGTACATCCTCGGTCTCGGGCTGAAAGACCCGGTCATGTCCACTTGCCGAGATATTATGAAAGGGGCCGATCACACGCCACGTCATGACGGCGCCGAGACGGTCGAACCACGAACGCGCCGCGGAGAGGTCTGCCCGCTGTTCGGCGATGCCGCCGAGTTGTTCGCAGGCCATGGCCGCGAGCGTACCCGTCGGGTCGGGGTTGTTCGCAACGTTGACGAGGATGTCTTCCAGTCCGGATGCTTTGGAGTAGAGATTCGCCGAGAACCGTCGCTGCAGGATCGACGCATAGAGATAGGGATGTGGGTCTTGAGCGGCCTGCATCGCCCCCTTCAAGGCCTGAAACGAGCGTTGTTCGTCGATGCGCAGATCGTAGGCATACATCAGACCGAGGTGGGCGCGTAGGTCCTTGGGATCATTGGCGATGGCCGTGTTGAAGGCCTCGATCGCCGCCGAGTCGTCATTATTGGTCAGGGCCCACCAGCCCTTGCTGGTCGATTGTGCCGAGGCCGGCATCACGACCGTGAACAGGAGGCCAACGAAAAAGAGGATCGACTTCATCATCATTTTTTTCCGTGGTGACATTGGTCAGGGCGCCATACGTGACGGTTTGGTACATTGCATGGTGTACCAACATACGAGCAAACCGTTATGTTCTCCGTAAAAGCCTTACTTGTGCCGACAGATTTTTCGGCAAACGCTTCACAAGCCCTGCAATATGCCAAGGAGATCGCGCGCGGAACGCAAGCAACTCTGCATATCCTGCATATTGTCGAGCCCGTGGTCTATCCGGCCGATTGGAGCTATGCCCAGGTGGGCTTCGCCGATATCGAACAGGAACTTCAGGAGAATGCCGAGAAGGAATTGTCGGCCCTGACGGACGGTCTAACGAAGGACGGCTACAATGTGGTCACGGCCGTACGCCGCGGCCGGGCGTCCGATGAGATCTGCAATTACGCTTCCGAGAACGGCATCTCCATCATCGCCATCGGCACGCATGGGCGAAGTGGCTTGGAACACTTCCTGTTTGGAAGCACCACCGAGCGCGTACTCCGGAAAGCCCCCTGCCCGGTATTGTCCGTGCGACTAGATGGGGAGAAGAAGGCCTAATGCCGATCCTCAAAACGTCGAAGCTGGTCACGATCGAACGCCATATCGTCGAAGAGGGAAAGAAACACCCTCTGGCGACGGGGGAGTTCTCGTTCTTGCTGCGGGATCTTACGCTGGCATTGCGCATTCTTGCGCGAGATGTCCGGCGCGCCGGACTGAACGACGTGCTGGGAATGACGGAAGAGGTCAACGTCCACGGCGAAAAGGTCAAACGACTGGACTATCACGCCAACGACGTGATCTTCAAGGCCATGGACCACGGCGGGCATCTCTGCGTGATGGCTTCTGAGGAATCCGATGGGCTGATCACCATCCCCGAAGAATATGAGAAGGGGAAGTATGTGCTGGTGTTCGATCCGTTGGACGGGTCGAGCAACATTGATGTGAACGTCTCGATCGGCACGATCTTCTCGATCTATAAGCGGATCGACCCGACGTTGAACACACCAGGTACAATGGCAGACTGTTTGCAGCCCGGATGGAAACAGGTCTGTGCCGGATATGCCATGTATGGATCGAGCACGCAGCTGGTCTATACCACGGGCAACGGTGTGGATGTGTTCACGTTCGATCCCACCATTGGCGACTTCTTCTTGACGTTCGAAAAGATCCGGATCCCCAAGCGTGGGAAGATCTACAGCGTCAACAGCGGCAATGCCCACAAGTGGCAATCCGGTGTGCGTGAATACGTCACCCACCTCCTCAAACCGTCAGACGATGGTTCGCGTCCGTACTCGCTGCGGTATGTAGGCACGATGGTCGCCGATATTCATCGGACGTTGTACTACGGCGGGATCTTCATGTATCCGGCCGACACCACGTCGCCGAACGGCAAACTCCGCTTGGTATACGAGGTCAATCCCATGGCCTTCATCATCGAGCAAGCCGGCGGCAGGGCCTCCAACGGTCATCAGCGCGTGATGGATATCACACCTGAGTCACTGCATCAACGCATGCCGTGTTTCATGGGCAGTGAGGAGGACGTGTTGGAAGTGGAACGTTTCATCGCAGAATCAGAACGAGGTTGATCATGGATCGTCGGACCTTTCTTGGAGCCACGGCCGCCGGCCTGGCTGCCACTACCCTGCAGCCCACCCATGTGATCGGTTCGGTACCGGTGCCGGAAGGGGGCGAGCACGTCCTCCCGCCATTGCCGTATGATGTCAACGCTCTTGAGCCGTTCATCGATGGCATGACGATGGGCCTGCATCATAGCAAACACCATCAGGCCTACGTCAGCGGACTCAATGCCGCGGAAAAGGCCTTGGCCACGGCCCGACAGAATAACGACTTCGCCCTGATCCAGCACTGGTCACGCCAGGCCGCGTTCCACGGCGGCGGACATTGGCTGCATTCCATGTTCTGGAAGGTCATGGCCGGCAAGGCCGACGGGGGCGGGGGAGAGCCGAGCGGTGCCCTGGCCGACGCCATCAAGGACAGTTTCGGGTCGTTCGGCGCATTTAAAGCCCAGTTCTCCGCGGCGGCAAAAACCGTCGAAGGCAGCGGTTGGGCCCTGCTGCATTATCGTCCGGCCGACCAGCGTTTGATCGTTCTCCAGGCCGAAAACCAGCAAAAACTCACGTCCTGGGGCGCTACGCCCATTATGGGCATCGACGTCTGGGAGCATGCCTACTACCTGAGATACATGAACAACCGCGCCGCCTACGTCGACAATTGGTGGAACGTCGTCAACTGGAAACAGGTCGAGGCCAACCTGGCCAGTCTTAGGTGACGAAAAAGTAATTGTGGAAAACTCTTGTTTGCATGGTATTTGCCCGTATCTTGCATCATCGTTCCGTGGGGCGGATCGCCGGGACGATGACATCTGGACGAAACACGCAATTCAATGACTGATCAAGATGTCGACATTACGATCCGCGTAAGGGTAGTTGTATGAATATCTATGTTGGCAACCTGCCGTACTCGTTTGATGACGCAGAACTGCGTTCCACCTTCGAAGAGTTCGGCGCCGTCGATTCCGCTTCCGTTGTGAAGGACAAATTCACCGGCCGTAGCCGTGGATTCGGTTTCGTCGAAATGCCTGATGGCTCTGCTGGTAGCAATGCCATCGAATCAATGAACGGTCGTAGTCTCGGTGGCCGCAACCTCGTAGTGAACGAGGCTCGCCCGCGTGAAGAACGTCCACGTTTTGATCGCGATCGCGACCGCGGACCGCGCTACTAAGCCGGACCAAGATCACGACATCCAAGAAAGCCACCTTCGGGTGGCTTTTTTTTTGTCCGTATTTTCGCCGACTACATTCGACACGGAGAATCAATGAAGGTCTTTGACACCCTGAACACCATGGGCCACGAACAAGTGGTCCTCTGCTCGGATCCGGTCACCGGTCTGCGCGCCATCATCGCCGTCCACGACACGTCGCTCGGACCCGCCCTTGGCGGTACCCGCATGTGGAAGTACGATTCCGACGAAGCGGCCATCACCGACGCCCTCCGCCTCTCCCGCGGCATGACCTACAAGGCCGCTGTATCCGGCGTGAACCTCGGCGGCGGCAAGGCCGTGATCCTCGGCGACGCCCGGACCGACAAGAGCGAAGCGCTCTTCCGCGCCTACGGCCGCATGGTCGAGACACTCCGCGGACGCTACATCACGGCTGAAGACGTGGGCACCAGCGTACGCGACATGGAGTGGATCCGCATGGAAACAAAGTACGTCACGGGTGTTGGCGGCGCCGGCGGCTCCGGCGACCCGTCACCGGTCACCGCACTAGGTGTCTACTCCGGCATGAAGGCCGCAGCAAAGTTCACCTGGGGTTCCGATACTCTCTCCGGCAAGCGCATTGTTGTTCAGGGGGCAGGCAATGTTGCCTCTCACCTCGTCCACAGTCTCACCAAGGAAGGTGCCAAGGTCTTCGTCACCGACATCTATGCCGAAAAGGCCAAGGCCCTGGCTACGGCTGCCGGCGCAACGGTGATCGCTCCCGAAGAGGTCTTCACCACAGAGTGCGACATCTTCTCGCCCAACGCCCTTGGTGCCATCCTCAACGATGAGACCATTCCGCAACTCTCGTGCTCCATCGTCTGCGGCGGTGCTAACAATCAGCTCCAGGTCGAAGACAAACACGGCAAGATGCTCAAGGAACGGAACATCGTCTACGCACCGGACTATGTTGTCAACTCCGGCGGATTAATGAACGTGGCCTCCGAAGTGGAAGGGTATGACCGTGACAAGGTCATGCGCCAAGCCGAAGGCATCTACGACATCACGATGAACATCCTCACCTTGGCCAAGGAACGGAACATCCTCACCTTCGAAGCATCCAACGCCATCGCCGAGGATCGTCTTCGCAAGGTGCGACACGTACACGGCACATACGTTGGCTCGCCAACGATCCGTGGCGTCTAGATCTGAAGGTTAACGAAAGAACGACGTGGCAGAGCAAGAGCAGGACAACGAAGCAAAATTCCCCGTAAGCAAGACGAAGTCGATCAAAGGATCGCGCCATCTTGCACGGGAAAAAGTACTTCAGGTGATCGCGGCAACAGCCGAAGGCGAAGTGTCGCTGGATGACGTGTTCCCACATGTCTTCTACCGCCAGTTCACCTTCGAAGCACTCGAGAACAACGATGAATCCGGACGCATCCTGCGTCCGGAAGAAGTGTTCGAACTCGAAGCGGATGTGCCGATCGAATGGACGCAAGACGACGTCGACTACGCCATCCGCGTTGTGGAAGCAGTGCGCAACTCGCGCGACCGGTCGCGCGAGATGATCGACAAACATTCCAAGAACTGGGATGTGGAGCGCATCGCCTTGCTTGACCGCGTTCTCATTCAACTCGCCATGGGCGAGTTGATGGCCTGCGCCGATATTCCCGTCAAGGTTACGATCAACGAAGTGATCGAACTCGCAAAACGATATTCAACTGACAAGTCCGGCATCTTCATCAACGGCATGCTGGATGCCATCACGGCAGATCTTAAAAACGAAGGCCTTGTCCGCAAGACCGGCCGTGGTCTGATCGAATGATCAAAATTTCTCGGAGCAGTCATGCACAATAGACAACGAATTCTCTTGCTGGTCGTTCTGACCACCATCATCCCGATGATGTTATTGGCCCAACCACGGTTCAAGTGGGCCAAGACCATCGTTGGCCCAACCTTCGACGAGGTCACCTGCCTCGCCCAAGGTCCGGATGGTAATCTGCATACCACGGGTCCGTTCAGCGACTCGGTCTCCGTCAGCGGTCTGAAACTAAGTGGCATTGGTAACTACGACATCTACACGGCCCGCTTCAGCAAGTCGGGCAACCCTGTCGACGCCGACGTCTACGGCGGCTACGACGTTGATGACTCCCGCTCGATGGCCGTCGACAACAAAGGCAACATCTACGTCTGTGGAGCCTTCTTTGATCAGGTCCTGATCTCCGGCGACGTCTACGAAGCCATCGGCACCTTTGGCGGCGACATGTTCCTTGCCAAGTACGACAAGACGGGTGTACTCCAATGGGCAAAGGTCTTCGGTTCTGAAGACTACGACGAGGTCGCCCCCTACGTGGCTGTAGACTCTCTCGGATCTGTGTATCTGGCAGGGGGCTATGGAGGCACCGGAGTGTTTGGAAACAAGACGCTGCAGTCGGCCGGCAGCTCTGATGCCTTCGTCTGCAAGATCTCGGCATTAGGCGATGTGATCTGGGCTCGCGGTGTTGGCGGTGCGGAACTGGATGAAGCGAAGGCCGTGAGCGTGAGCCCGAATGGCGACCGCATCTACGTCACCGGTACGTTCCAAGGATCGGCCATGTTCGGTTCGACGCAGATCATCAGCTACTTCAACAAGATGGACTTCTTCGTCTTGTCCTACAATGCCGACGGAGCGCAGCAGTGGGTGAAGCGCATCGGACATCCGGAGAACGATCGATTCATCAACACTGCGACGGATGCAAGCGGTGCGTTGTTGATCACGGGCGCCATGAGCGGTACGACGACGTTCGATCAAACACCGGTCAATGCCAATGGTGAGTTCTTCCCGGACATGTTCGTCACGAAGATGACCAAGGCCGGTGCGTTTGAATTCATCAAGAACTACGGTGGACCGTATCTCGATATGGGCCTTGCCATCGCTGCCGATCCGCGTGGTGGAATGTTCGTTGCCGGTACGTTCGACTCGTCATCGGTCTATGACGGCAACTACGTCACCGCCGTCGGCGGCAATGATGCCTTTATCGCCCACTTCTTCGCCAACGGCGATTTCGAGTGGATCCGCACTGCCGGTGGCCCGTTCGATGATGAAGGACGTGGAGTGACCGTAAGCCCCGATGGCATTCCGTATTTCGCCGGTGTGTTCGACACGGAGATCACATTTGAAAATGTTGGCTTCTTCGAAGGCAGATTCCAAGACGGCTTTGTTGCTGCCCTGGAGTGTGGACCGAATACGGCCATCCAGCCGGACCTCACCGCTATTACGATCTGTGAAGGACAAGACAGCACATTGATCACGCGCGCCGGATATTCGGTCTATCAATGGCGTGACAATGGCAACAACATCAGCGGTGCTACTCGCAATCGTTTCAATCTCAGCAGCTTGCCGAAGGGTGATCACCAGATCTCGGTGAGCATCACCGACAACTTTGGTTGTGCGTTGATCTCTGATACCATCAGCGTCACGGTCACGGAAGGTCTGCCTGTGCCAACGATCACCCAAGCCGGTACGGCATTGGAGTGCAGCGTTTCCGACGTGAAGTATCAGTGGTATCGTGAAGGCAAGGAGATCCCGGGTGCCACGGATCGTACGGTGATCATCGATGGTGATGGCAACTATCGCGTATACATTTACAACGACGATGGCTGCTCACGCTGGTCCGACAACTTCCTCGTTGGCACATCGTGGGTGTCTGAGATCGACGGCTCACCGGTGACGATCTATCCGAATCCGTTCACCGATCGGGTCACGCTCAAAGGTGCTGCCGGTTATGAAGTGATCGTGACGGACATGCTTGGCCACACGGTGGCTACCATCACCTCCGCAACCAACATTGAACAACTCAACATCCCCGGCGCCGTTGGCATGTATGTCGTGCAACTGCGCTCTGCGGCCGGCACCCATACCATGATGGTCACGAAGCAGTGATCGGCCCTCGACGTACGTCGAACACATAGGCAACAAGTACCGGTAGAGCCTCCAGCGCTAGCAGCACTGGGGGCTCTTCCCATTTGCCCGTCGCCCGATAGTTCAACACAAAGACTGCATACACGGCCATCGTCACCGACCAGACGATCACCGATCGTAGTGGCACCAACGGCAGCAGCATCAGCGGTGTGAGCAGATACCACGCATGAATGACCGGACTGCAGATCAAGATGATCACCATCGTCATTGCGATCATCGTAAGAGGCTGATGTTTCCAACGTCGCCATGCAACACCGATCACGATCAACACCACGGCCGTCAGCAATAACCGCGTCTGTGTGCGATCCGGCAACAACGCCCTCGCCACATCATATACGGCCGCATTGGCCTTCCAGTTCGTGATGAAGTTCTGTAGGTCGCCCCACAGCGGCGAACCAACATAGGGGAGAGCGATCACACCAAGCACCGTTGCGAACGCAGCAATGAACATCAAGCGCTGACGCCACGTGAGTGACATCAGCAGAAACGGTAGTGCTACAAGAGGCGCATACTTCAACGATACAGCAACGGCAAGCCACACACCGCTTTCTACCACAGATGATCGACGATAGGCCAACAGTGCAAGCAGCGTACATGCCGACATCAACGCATCCAGATGCAGATCGGCCACTGCATGCACAAGATAGAACGGCGAGCTCACGGCGATCCATAACCAGATGCGTTCGTTCTCTGCAAGTTGACGGTGGACCAAGAACAACAACGACAGCAGCAGGACCGACCAGATAAGCTTCCACATCAATGGATCGATCCCCACCATCCATGCGATCGACGTAAACAGTAACTGCGCTCCCGGCGGATAGACCGTTGGCAAATGAGCATACGGCACATCCGTTGGATAGGCCACACCATCCACCGTCACATGGTAAGGGGCGAGTGTTTCGTGATCGGGGACGTTCGCATACGGATCAACACCATGAGCACCGATCCATCCATCCCAATGATAGCGCAGCGCATCATCGCTAAGCACACCATGATGCTGAAACGCCGCAATGACGAAGCCCACGGCGAAGACCGTTGCGAGGATCTGTCGCAATCGACGTTGCTGCAGCGCCGCCTTGGCAATGGTGGAGAGAATGATCGTGCCGGCCATTACGGAACCTTTGACCGTGCCGCTGACCTTGCTGGTGCCGATGCGCCGACGGTAGGAGACGGGAACTTCAATGCAACGCAGATGCTGTACGGCTGCTTTGATCTGCATCTCCACAGTCCAACCGTAATTGCGGTCAGTCATGTGCAGTGACTGCAAGGCCGACCACGTGATCGCACGAAACGGTCCGAGGTCGGTGAACGATGTTCCGAAGAACCAGCGGATCAACCGTGTCGACAACCAATTGCCGAACCGTTGCTGCGGCGTCAGCGAACCGGGCTCGCGTTCGCCAAGCACGCGTGAACCAATGCAGACATCTGCTTCGCCCGAACACACACGATCGAGAACTGATGTTGCTTCGCGCGGATCGTCGCTATAGTCGCCATCGATAAAGAGAACCACGTCCGGCGTCAGCGTTGCGGCATGGTCGAGCGCTGCAAGACAAGCGGCGCCGTAGCCGCGCTCCGGCTGGCTGACGACGATGGCGCCGTGAGCGCTCGCCACCGCTGCCGTGTCATCAGTGCTGCCGTTGTCGGCAACGATCACATGATCGACGGTCGGCGGAAGATCGGCGATGACCTTGCCGATCGATGCAGCTTCATTGAGTGCCGGAATGACGGCGACGACGCGGCGTCGGTGGAGCGACATTACCGTCGGCGGTATTCGGCATTATATCCCGGCAACTCCACCCGCGTCCAGCCCAGTGTTGTGTAGCGCTTGTCGAGCAGGTCGCGCGCATCATCAAGGGAAATGCCTGCCCCCTGAGAAAAGCGAATGGCATCGACGAAGCCGTGTTGGGCGAACTCTTGCTCGATGAGGGCGTCGAAGCGTTTGCGGGACTTGGCGCGCTGGTAGAGGCCCACGCGGATGGCCGTGAGGGTGAGCGTGGTGAAGATGCCCGTCATGATGGCATTGCCGGTGATCGCATCTTCACTTTCGCCAACAACAGCGCCGATCCACATGATGCCGCCATAAATGGCGAACATTCCCAGTAGGCCCGAGGCCATCAGAATGATGCGATAGTTCATAGAGCGTAAAAATACCCCGTATTTTCGAAGCATTGCACCAAAGGAGAGATCGTGGAAGACAAGGTACAACGACTGCGGGACCTAAAAGCACAGGCACAATTGGGCGGTGGACAGGCGCGCATCGATGCACAACACGCCAAAGGCAAGTTGACGGCACGCGAGCGGCTGACGGTCTTGCTCGATGAAGGATCGTTCCGTGAGTTCGATATGTTGGCGCGACATCGCTCCACCAAGTTTGGTCTCGAGAAGGAACGTCCGCTCGGTGATGGCGTTGTGACCGGCGAAGGCACGATCAACGGACGTGCGGTCTGCGTCTTCTCGCAAGACTTCACGGTCTTCGGTGGATCCCTCAGCGAGGTTCATGCGGAGAAGATCGTCAAGATCATGGATCATGCCATGAAGATCGGTGCACCGGTGATCGGCCTCAATGATTCCGGCGGTGCCCGCATTCAAGAAGGTGTCGTCTCGTTAGGGGGCTATGCAGACATCTTCTTACGCAATACGCTGGCAAGTGGTGTGATCCCGCAGATCAGCGTGGTGTTGGGTCCGTGTGCCGGCGGTGCTGTGTATTCACCGGCGCTGACGGACTTCGTCTACATGGTGCAGGGAACATCATACATGTTTGTGACGGGTCCGGAAGTGGTCAAGACCGTTACACATGAAGAAGTGACGTTCGATGAACTCGGTGGTGCCGACACACATGCCGAGAAGAGTGGAGTGGCACACTTTGCTTTGGACAACGAAGTGGAGTGTTTGCTTGCCGTCCGTAAGATGATGAGCTTCCTACCGCTGAACAATCGCGAGAAGCCGCCGATGCGTCCGACGAATGATCCGTTCGATCGGACGTGTGACAAGCTCAAGCACATCGTGCCGGCGAATCCGAATCATCCCTATGACATCAAGGACGTGATCAAGGAAGTGGTCGACGAAGGCGACTTCCTGGAGGTCCACGCCGGCTTTGCCACGAACATCGTTGTGGGTTTTGCAACACTGGACGGTATGCCGGTGGGCATCGTTGCCAACCAGCCGGCATCACTTGCCGGTGTGTTGGACATCGACAGTTCGACGAAGGGTGCCCGTTTTGTGCGCTTCTGTGATGCTTTCAACATTCCTCTCGTGGTCTTCGAAGACGTCCCCGGGTTCTTGCCCGGCACAGACCAGGAATGGCGCGGCATCATCCGTCACGGTGCCAAGTTGCTATATGCCTTCTGCGAAGCCACGGTGCCGAAGATGACCGTCATCACCCGCAAAGCCTACGGTGGAGCTTACGACGTGATGAACTCCAAGCACATCCGAGGCGACTACAACGTTGCCTGGCCATCAGCCGAGATCGCCGTCATGGGCGCCAAAGGAGCCGTAGAGATCCTCTACCGTAAAGAACTCAAGAGCGCCGAGAACAGCGAAGCCAAAGCCGCAGAGTTGATCGAGCGCTACAACGAAGAGTTCGCCAATCCCTACGAAGCCGCCGAACGCGGATACGTTGATGACGTGATCGAGCCGCAATACACCCGCCGCGAGTTGATCCGCGCACTGCGTTCACTCAAGAACAAGGTGGATACGAATCCGTGGAAGAAGCACGGGAATATCCCACTTTAGTAGCGAGTTACGAGCCTAGAACCACCACACACTGATGGTCATACTGCGGATGACTGTCGATGGCGATACCGATGTGGGTGAGTGTGGTGGAGAGCATCGTCTTGCGATGTCCGCGGTCCGGTGTGTTCTCGTCGACCAAGAATGCCGCGAGCATGAGTGCTGCGGTCTTGTTGCCGTAGGTGATACATTCCGACACCGAGGTGAACGTTCCGTAGCGCTTCACACGGTCCATCGGATTTGATCCGTCGCTGCCGATATGGCCCATCACGCCCATGTTGCGTCCGTCCGTGGCGTGGTCGATCGCGGCCTTTGTCAGTACGGTATCAAGTTGGAAGGGGGCGAGCGGTTTCTGTTTCTTCAGAATGCTCTTGATCTCGTCACACGCTTTTTTCAGCCCCTTCTTATCCTTCACAAACGACTGCCATTGGTGATGATACGCGTCGACCATCGGAATGAACGACTTCGGATCGGTGCGCATGGCGTTGATCGCGAGGAGTAGTTGTTGGTTGGCGTTTGGTGGTTCGTGGTTGGTGCTTGGTGGTTGATAGAGCACCAGAAGTATTGGCAGTACGAGAAGTCGAAGCATATTGTGCGAACCTATTCGGCGAAGATGCGTTCACAGAGCGAGGTTAACATTTGTGCCTCAGCTGGTGTCATGACCTTCGACAATGCTTCATTGGAACGTTTGACGTGATCTTCCATCGAGCGCAGAAGATCGAGACCTTTGTCGGTAATGTAGGTCAGCGACAGTCGCCCGTCTTCGGTGCTGCGTCCACGACGTACAAGTCCTGACTTCTCGAGTCGGTCGATCAACCGTGTTACATCCGGCGCTACCTGCAGCATACGGTCAATGATGTCGCACCGCGCATGTCCTTCCGGATACACGCCGCGCAGGATCCGCAGCACATTGTACTGCGCCCCGGTGATCCCGGAAGACTCACAGATCTCATCAAACTGACGCTTGATGTGATCGGCCGCTACCATCAGCGCCAAATACGCCTCTTGGTGCGGCGAGCTGAACGTGCTCTGCTTGATTCGTTGTTGTAGGATCTCGCCCATCCCTCAACATACAAAAGTTCTGTGTTTCCACACATATTCTAATTCTAGCCCTCTAGCCCTCTAGCCCTCTAGCTATCTAGCTGACTAGCCGACTAGCTGACTAGCCGACTATCCGCAAAGCGGCAATGATCTCATCCAACTCCCCATCCACCACCTGTTCCAGGGGGTGGTTCTTGTTGTCGCCCACCAGACGGTGGTCGGTAACGCGGTTCTGGGGGTAGTTATAGGTGCGGATCTTTTCAGATCGGTCTCCGGAGCCGACCATGTCTTTACGGGAACCGGCGATCTCTGACTGTTGGCGGGCCAATTCCAGCTCGTAGAGGCGGGCGCGGAGGACCTTCATGGCCTTGTCTTTGTTCTTGAGCTGGGAGCGCTCGTCCTGACATTGGACGACAATGCCGGTGGGGTTGTGAACGATACGGACGGCCGTTTCGACCTTGTTGACGTTCTGGCCGCCCTTGCCCCCTGACCGAAAGATGTCGATGCGAAGGTCGGAATCATTGATCTGGACGTCCACCTCTTCGGCTTCGGGCAGGACGGCCACGGTTGCAGCAGACGTGTGGATGCGGCCTTGGGCTTCGGTGGCGGGGACACGTTGCACTCGATGGACGCCGGATTCGTTCTTGAGGCACCCAAACGCATCTTCTCCGGAGACGGAGAAGATGATCTCCTTAAATCCGCCGTGTTCACCTTCCTGAAAGTCAATGGTCTCGATCGTCCACCCCTTCCGCTCGCAGTACCGTTGATACATTCGGTACAGGTCACCCGCGAAGATGGCTGCCTCGTCGCCACCCGTGCCGGCACGGATCTCGACGATGCAGTCTTTCATGTCGTTGGGGTCGCGCGGAACAAGCAAGACCTGCAGGTGGGCTTCGAGGGCTTCGAGGCGTTCACGCAGTTCGCGGTTATCGGCATAGGCCATGTCGCGCAACTCCGGATCGGTCAAAGGATCGTCGATCAAGGCCGTATTCTCTTCGATCTGACGGCTGGCGGACAGATAGTCGTGAGCCGCTTCAACCACCGGCTGAAGGCTTTTGTATTGTCGGGAGGTGTCGCGGAGCTTGCGGGCATCGTTGACCACCGAAGGGTCGTTCAGCGCCTGTTCAAGGGCAGCGAACTCGTCGAGAAGGGCGAGGAGGCGGTCGTTCACAACACAAAATTATCGCAACTTGCATGATGATGGTGTTTCGCAGTTCATGGTTGGTGGTTCTGGCCCTGCTGTTGGCGTCGTGTGCGAGCGAAGACGACTCCATCGTCAATCCGCCGCCGGGTAATGCAAACGTGGGTGTGAGGTTCTTTAACCTCGTCCCGGACGGTCGCAACAGGTCGTTAAAGATGGAGCTCGACTATGGCACGGCAACGGTCGTGCCGGGTGCCTTCAGTGCCACGGTCAATGCGCCGGGCGACTCGAGTTACCTCGAGGTGATCGCCGACGGCGCGAGCGAATTCAAGACGCCGATCCGCGTGCGTTTTACGCGTCAAAGCGTCTATGATGTGATCGCCATGCCGCAGATCGGCGCGCCCACGGCGTTCGATACGATCATGGTGTCTAACGCCAACCGATCGCATACCACGCAACCCGTAGCGCAGGTGCGAGCCATCAACGCCGTTCCCGACACTTCGTTCACGCTTGATGTCCGCTCCGGCTGCCCGAACGGCAGTGCGATCACGGCAACGCCTGTGCGTTTCGGAAACACATCGCTGTACAAAGAACTGCCTCCCGGCTTCAATGTTGTCTCCGTCCAACAGGTCTCGCCGACGGGTACCACCATCGTTGGTACCTATGAGTGTACGCTGAAAGAATTCACACCGTACAGCATCCTGTATTACCTCGACCCGACAACGTTGAAGCCGACGTTGATGCTGTTCGAAGAGTCCGACCTCACAACCGGCGCAGAGCGGCCCATCATCCCCGTGATCGCCCGTGATGCCGATCTGCGGGTCTTCAATGTGAGCTCGTCGAACGTCGACGTCAAGGTGCGCAAGACCGATCAACAACTTGCTTCGTCGCTTCCGCCACAACAACTCAACGGCTACGTCTCTGTGCCCACCTGCGAACAGCAGGAGCCCGATGTGTTTCTGGCTTCATTCAGTGATGGGACAACGGCAACTGATAGCATAGCATTGACCGTTCGCGGACGGTATACCATCGTTGCCTCCGATACCGGCGGCATCGGCGCCATGGTGATCGTACCGCCGGCCGATGTTGTCTATGGCAGCACGGGCCAAGCGATCGTCCGTGTGGTCCACGCCGCCGACCGTCCGGGTGGTGTCGCCGTCGCCGTTGGAGCCCGCACCAGCACGACCAGCACCAACGGTTATTCGGCCGGTACTACCTTGACGCAGGACATACGTTTCGGCCAGATCTCCGAGGCCATTGCCATCTCTCCCGGCGTGATGCCGATCACCGTCACCACGTCCGCTGCACCGACATCGGTCATCAACATTCGCACGTCGAACCTTGTTGCGGACCGACGCTACATTCTCGTGTTGGCCACCGGCAGTAACGGGTCGATGCAAACCTTCCTCTTCGACGAGACCGATCAACCCGGCACGTTGCAGGAGATGGAGAATGCCGCGCTGTTGCGCTTCGTCAACGGTACGCCAACAAACGGTTCAGCAACCACCACCATCGGCAACGTCCTCAGCAACGGACGGGTCTTCTACCGCAATTCGTTGGCAACATCGGTACCGATCGGCTCCGTCAACGTGCAAGCCGCCGGCGCTTCCGTGTCCACCACGACCGTGGAAGGGAAGCGGTCGCTCGAGATCTATACCGTACATCGCGGCTCAGAGACCATGATCGACATCGTCGCCGATCCACTGCTGCAACAAAGCGGGATCTCGGAACGACGGGTGATCAATGCCACCGCCGATGTGGACCAGGTCTCGATCTCTTACGCCGACAACTACGCAGCCGATCCCAACGTCCCTCACGTCGCTAAAAATGTCGCCTTCGGACAAGTCTCGCCCACGCATATCCTCGACCGCGACCAACGCGGCACGATGTATGTGTATGATTCATCGTCTCTCAAAGAGCTCTATACCCTGCCGATCGACATCGGCCCCCTCGGCAACAGCTATTCGCTGATCGTTGTCGGCAACGCCGAAACTGGCTACGAAGTCATCGTTCTGCAGGAGTTCTAACGTCTTGTGCCGTAAATTGGCAGTCCAGACATGCACCACCTGATCGTTTTTCTTCTTTTCCTCGCCACCTTCACATCCAGTGCACAGGATGTGATCATGGTCCCGCCACTGACACAAGGTGATCGCGGTGCCGTGGTCCGCATTCCCGTCACCGGCACCATCTCCGCAACAGGTACCTCCCAAGTCTCCCTCTCCTATCCTGCCGACGTGATCCGCGTTCGTTCGATCGAAGGGGGCGAGCAGTACGCCTATCGTTGCGAGAACATGCTCATCTACGGCACGTCAATCGAAGAGCCGGCCGTCGGACGTCTGACGTTTCAGTGTGATGATGTGGTAGCCACTTCCAACGGTGCTTTGTTCGACGTTGTTGTCGAGGTGCTCCAAGGTCCCGGTACAGTTGGCTCACTCCAAGCAACAGGTTTAGTGCTCAACGGGACGACCGTTGACGCACCAACCTTGATCAGTGGCTTGATCGAAGCACTGGGTGCTCCGTACAACTTCGAGATCAACGAAGGATTCGTTGGCAACTATCCGAATCCGTTCGCAGCCACGTCATCCTTCGTGTTTCAGTTAGAAAAGGCCGGTACGGTCCGCTTTACAGTGCTGAACCCTCAAGGACGTGTTGTGCTTGATGTTGGCAGCATGGAAGCCACGGCCGGAGAGAACAGCTACAACCTTCAGACCGAGGGTTGGGAGCTGGCACAGGGTACCTATCTGATGCAGATGGTGACCGATCGCGGCGCATATCTCCACCCATTTGTGGTGGTGAAATGATACGTCCATTGTTGGTCATCGTCCTCGTGGCAGCAGCCATGATGATGGGAACTGCTCCGCCCCTTACCGCGAGAGATCCGGAGTTCGTAACAAAGAACTCGGAAGGACGAGAGTTCTGGTTGTGCTTCATGAAGAACTTTCGTTCGAGTGAGGACCGTCAGAACAAACAAGCGGCGTTGAAGCTGCAGCTGTTTCTCACGTCAAGCTACGATGCCAAGGTGCGCATCGAGATCGATGAGATCGGCTATGACAACACGATCGAAGTCAAGGCCAATACGGTCGTCAACGTACAGATCCCGTCGAAGGCCCAACTGCGTGCCGTAGAGACAGCAGAACGGTTGGCCGTCCACATCACGGCCGATACGGCGATCTCGGTGTATGGCTTGAACAGCAGGTTTCAAACGACCGATACGTTCATGGGACTTCCCGTGTCCGTGATCGGTACGTCGTACCGTGCTGTGGGCTACACCAAGCTTGCAAGCGACCTGTTGAGTGCGATCTCGATCGTTGCAACGGAAGATGATACCGATGTGGAGATCACGCCAACGGCGAACACATCAACGGGACGTCCGGCCGGAAAGATGTTCAAGGTTCGCCTTCGCAAGGGCGACGTTTACACACTCGGTGCGCGATGGGAATCGATCGGTCAGTGCGACCTTACCGGCACCTTGATCAACGCGAATAAGAAGATCGCCGTGTTCAGCGGACACAACTGCGCCTATGTGCCGCCGAAGGTAGATGCCTGTAATCACCTCGTCGAACAACTACCGCCGGTCACGGCTTGGGGCATGCACTACTATTTGGGCATGCTCAAGGAGCGCTCGCGCTTCACGTTTCGCGTGATCGCTGCGAACGACCAGACGCGTGTCTTCGAAGATTCGCGGTTGGTGGCTGTTCTTCGTGCCGGTGAGTTCTATGAGAATCTCAACGTTGATCGACACGTCCAGGTAACAGCCGACAAGCCGATCCTGGTGGCCCAATACGCTCAGGGTTTTAAGAACGGCGACAGTGTTGGCGACCCGATGATGATCTTGGTGAGTCCGACGCAACAGTTCCTGAAGGAATACCGATTCGCTACTCCGATCAACGGTGAATGGCATCACTATATCAACGTTGTTGCGCCCACCTCATCGATCAACGAGATACGACTCAACGGAAGAAGAATTGACTCGACGTTGTTCGAGGTGCTCGGTGAAAGTCGATATTCGATCGCCCAAGTGCCCATTCCGTTCGGCACACACGTCATTCGTTCCGAAACACCGTTCGGCCTTTACAGCTACGGCTTCGGATATAAGGGTGATGCCTATGATGCTTATGGAAACATGGCAGGACAGTCGTTCTTTGAGTTGAGTACACTTGTCGACACGCTTGCACCGGAAGCTGACGGCCGCATGCAGCGTGATGACTATTACATCACCTTCCGCGATGACCGTGTGATGGACAAAGGTCTGCGGTCGATCGAAGTGCTTTCGTCGTATGCCCTCGAAGCATCGATCCCGAAGATCGAACAAGGTGCTCCACAGGTCACGTTCCGTGTGAGACCAAGTACAAGCGGACAAGGTGGCCGCATCGTGTTCAAAGCAACGGATATGGCCGACAATGTGTCAGAGTTCACCGTCTGCTACGTCTTCGACAGTCGCAGCGAACGTTACGTCTTCGTGCTCAATGAAGGCAAACATGTTGAATGTGCGACGGAAGAAACGTGGATCGTTGGTGCCTATGCCACCTTTGCGCACGACTTGCACGAAGCCACGTTCCTCACCAGCGGCGGAGTGTCAGCACAAGGTACGTTCCAGGACGGAGGACAAGGACTCGGCATCGGTGGTGGTGTGTTGGTCGGACGTCGCATTCTACCGGACGTCATCGTCAACGGTCGTCTCTCGATGTATTCGTATGGCGGTCAACTATTTGCACCCGATTCCACATCGCGCACGATCTTCGATACGGCCTCGAATCAGTTCATTCCATATCAAGAGGCCACCACGCTTGAACTCAGCACCACGTATCTCCGCATTGGCGGTACCGTGCAGTGGTTCGCGCAGCGGTACTTCTACCTCACAGCCGGACTCGACCTGACGCTGCCGATGGGCAACACGGTCGATCTCCAGCGCATCGTCTACCGTCCAACCTACGGCGACACACCCGACGGTGCTTCGTCGTCGCCGATATCTACCGAGATCTCATCGTTGAATTCTATCGGCGTGGATGCACTCGTTGGACTGGGCCTTTCCTATCCTGTCTCGTTTCACGCATCGGTCTTCTTCGAAGGACTGTATCGATTGCGGTTGAACAGTCTCGTCTCCGATGCCGATTGGAAGACCCGTTCGCTTGGTGTGAACGTTGGTCTGTTATGGAGACTGTAGGGGGCCGGCGTGTCCTTCATCCACCAGTTCCGGATGATCTCGGCCGTCATAGCAAAAGACGTTCGCAGCGAAGTGCGTACGCGATACGGCATCACCTCTCTCGGACTCTTCGTTGTCACTGCCGTGACACTTGTCGTGTTTGCCGTCGCCGAAGAACCACTCTCGCGTCCACTCACAGCCGGCATTCTCTGGGTGATCATGTTCTATTCGGCGATGACCGGACTCGGACGCGGCTTCATCAGTGAAGAAGAACGAGGCACAGCGCTCTTCTTGCGTCTGCACAGCCCCCTAACCTTATTGTTTGTTGGCAAGCTGACGGTGAACGTGTTGCTTGCCGTGATGACGTCGACGGCAGCACTGCTGTTGATGATGATCTTCTTTGGCTCGATGGTTGTTGGTTCGTGGTCGGTGGTCTATGCTACGGTCTTGTTGGGTAGTATCGGCATGGCTTCCGTCATGTCGATCGTCTCGGCCATCGTTGCCAAGGCCGGCACGCGCAATCCCATCTTGCCGGTGTTGTCGTTCCCAATGTTGGTGCCGTTGGTGATGAACGGTGTGAATGCCATGACACTTGGTCTGGCCGGTTTCTCGATGCAAGAAGCATCGGGCGATCTCTGGTTGATGTTCGCCTATACCGGAATGGTGATCGTTGTCTCTGTTCTCGTCTTTCCCGTGGTGTGGGACGAATGATCCGCGCATCACTGGCGGTAGCTGCCGTACTCTTGATCGCCTGTGCATCGGTGGTAGTGCCTACGCCGTTTGCAGCACCGACACCGACGTTCCGACATAACGCCCGTATCGCCATCATTGGAGATCTGCAACGGACGGGATTCGTTGAGGTATGGCGTGAACGCAACGATGTGCAACGTGCTGCCCTGATCCGCCAGATACGCTCATCACGTCCCGATGCCCTCATCACCTTGGGCGACCATGTGTTCTGGGGATCGTCGGACGATGATTGGGAGTACTTCGACCGCGTGATGAAGCCCATTCGCGATAGTAAGATCCCGGTCTATCCGATCCTCGGCAACCATGAATATTTTGGCTCCGATGAAGGTATGCTGCAACGAGTACGGGAGCGGTTTCCGACGTTCGACTCAACATACTATCATGTGGTGATCGACTCCATCGCCTTCGTGATGCTCAACACCAACTATCGCGATATCGGCATGAAGGCCATGTCGGCACAACGTCGGTGGTTCCTACGTACGATCATCAAACTCGACAACGACCCCTCGGTACAGTTTATCATCGTCTGCGGACATCATCCGCCTTTTACCAACAGTACGGTGGTTGATGACGACGACATTCTCCAATCCTACTTCGTCCCCGTCTTTACACAAAGCACGAAGGGGGCCATCTGGTTCAGCGGCCACTGTCATGCCTATGAACACTTCTTCTACGACACGAAACACTTTGTTGTAAGCGGGGGAGGGGGCGGACCACGACAACGCCTTCTGACCGGTGAGCTTGCCCAACATGCCGATCAGTATGACGGCGACATGGTGCGCCCGTTCCATTATTGCACCGTCTACCGACACGGCTCGGTGTTGAAATTCGAAATGCAGCCGCTGCATACCTCCACCCCCACACCTGGCGATGCCTTTGCTATCGAGAAACGTGAGGTGTGGCGTGGCAGCTAGACGCATCATGATGTTGCTCGTTGCTGGTATGCTCTCAACCCATGCCATGCAAGCACAGTCAGAGGACTCATTGAGCGAACGACACTACATCTTCTCGGCCTATCCATCCGAGTCGTGGAGGTTGCGCGGTTCGCTCGGACTTTCGTTGGCGATCCTGCCGCAGCCCCTTACCGAATATCCAACACCGGCACCCATGTTCGATATCCGCTATCGGCTCACGATGCCACTGAACTTCGGCATCTATGGCCGATTGGGATCAAACATTGCCACGTCGCTTGGCCAAGTTGGCGGGATGTTCTCGATTCCCATTTCAAACCTGAGTGTTGGTGCCGGGTATTCGTTGATGTTCGTCTATGGCAACATCACGTACGTCGACGGTTTCAACACCACGCAACAGCGATGGATCAACTATCCGATGGTGACGGTATCGTACCGCTTTCCGCGGGCAACACTCACGGCGCGCATCGAGGCCGAACTTACGACGAGCGTGACGTCGAGTCTGGAAGATCAATCCGTGGCTGACGACAAAGACCTTCGTTCGGGTGCCAGTGCCACCATTGCTTTGGAACAACCGTTCTTTGGTTCGACACACGTCGTCCTCGGTGCAACGTTCCAGTACTCGTCTCAACCGTATCAAGCGTGGTTCTTGTACAACACGTTCAGCGACAGGTTGTTCTCTTCAGAGTTCTTCATGGGGATCATTCTATGAAGACCTCATCGAACACTCTTCTTGGTCTCTTCGTGTTGCTCATCGTCGGCTGCGTTTCAGAGCTAGAGCCCATTGCTGAACCGATCGTTGATGATCAATGGGTGCAGCCCTATCAAGTGTTAGACACGGCGGCGAAGAGTCATGTTGTTGCCGGCGTATATGAAGTGCTCGAACATCCCAACTTCGCCGACTTCGGTGATTCCGTCGGTATTGCCTTGGCCGCCAACGGTGAGCTGATCATGACCACGATCTCGAGCACGTATTATGTGAACGTGTACGGAGGCGTGCGTGTCGACACCGGCGTCTTTGTTGGCACCTGGCGCGACGTCCGCGGTTCGCAAACAGGTAGTGTTCGCATTCACATCGCACCGGAGGAAGGGGGCGAGTACCTCGCTCAGAACGGTGGACCAAGAACGACCATCACTATGCGTTGTGAGATGACGCCCGGAAGGTCGGACCGATCAGAGATGTTGGTGATGTCGAAGAAGGCGAATGCGAAAGAGGTCAAGGACCGTGACAGCGTCTACGTGATCGCACACCGCGGCGGCGGCAGAAATTCCGAGCGACTCGGATTCTCGGAGAACAGTATTCCCATGATGCTCGAGGCCTACAAGCTTGGTGCCACGGGGATCGAGATCGATGTGATGTCGACGAAGGACGGCGTGCCGATCATCTTCCACGACCCAACCTTTACGCCGCGGACGGTACAAGGCAACTATATTCTCGGCGACGTCAAGAACTACACCTACCAGCAGATCCAAGATCATGTGCGTCTGGTAAACGGTGAACGCATCCCAACGCTGGCCGAAGCACTGATCGCCGTGACGCGGCAGGGCGTGTTGGACCTTGTATGGCTCGATATCAAGGATGCCAGTGTTGTGCGCAGGATCGTGACCGTCGCCCAGACCATTGCCGACACCGTCAAACCTCGGCGTAAGCGCATTCGACTATTGGTCGGTGTGCCAACTGCCGAGATCCGCGACTCCGTCTTGGCGATCCCATACGATGAACGTCCCGACGTAGAGATCCTGTGCGAGCTCAGCGTACAGGACGTTGCCAACCTTCGCGCCACGGTGTGGGCGCCACGGTTCACGGAGGGACTGCAAGAATCCACCGTACAGCAATTGCGCTCACAAGGCGTTGACGTCTTCGTGTGGACAGTCGACGATCCGATCTTCATGGACAACTTTCTCACGCCGCTGTATCAGAACTATCCGGCCTATAACGGCATCCTGACGAACTATCCTACCGTCGGGGCAGCACGTGTATATGCTCGTATGGCGGAGCTGGCGAAATGAGAGCGCTCTTCCTCTGCATAGCGTTGTTGTTGGGTGTGCAGGCCTCTGCACAAACGGCACAGGACACGTTGCGAGAGTATCACTTCGAACTACAGCTCATCGGTGGATACGGCCGCACGCGCTACGAGCAGCAACCATCCATTCACGACGCAAAGAAAGATCACTCTGGTTGGAACGTGAACCTGCGTTTCATGTGGCATCCCGATCATCTTCTGTCGATGGGACTCATGAGCGGCTACCAAGTCTTTTCACGAGAGACGCTACAGTACCATCCCTTCGACGTCACTACGGGGCAGATCGATTCATCAACAACGGATGAAGTGACGATGGAGCTCAGCAGTGTTCCCATCCATCTTGCCTTTGAGATGCGTCCGCTCCACATTCGTGTCGGCGCCGGCCTCGGCGTCTATCTGCTGCAGTCGCAACTGATCGAGAACGACTCCACAACGTACAGCTCCGACGTCGCCTTCGGCGGCTCTGCCTGGGTCGGGTACGAGTTCGACATCACCGAGCACCTGCACATCGGCCCGGACATCGTCATCCAGCTCTTGAGCGATCGCGGCATCCGCAACATCTCAGCGATGCTCGTGCTCCGCTACGATCTACTCAGCTACTAGCTACTCGCTACTAGCTACTAGCTACTCGCTACTTCTTTGCTAACTAGTCGCGCTGCGATGGTACCACTACTCATCACGCCCGGCAGTCCTGCCCCGGGATGGGTGCCGGCGCCGACGAAGTACAAACGTTCGATGTCCTCGCTCTTGTTGTGCGGCCGCCACCAGGCACTTTGCAGCAAGATCGGTTCGACGCTGAAGGCACTTCCTTTTTCACTGTTGAGTACGTCGCGGAAGTGCACCGGATCGATATGGCATTCGCTCACGATGTGCTTCGACAAGTCCGGCATATAGTTCTTCTCGAGGTAGCCGATGATCTTGTCGCGATAGATCTTGGCCTGTGTATTCCAGTCAACGTTCGCATCGAGGTGCGGAACAGGGGAGAGCACATACCACGAATCACATCCCTCCGGTGCAAGCGACGGATCCGTTGCCGTCGGACGGTGGAGATACAATGAGAAGTCTTCGCTCAAATGTTTCTTCGTGAAGATGTCTTCGATCAGTTCTTTGTACCGTGGCCCCATCAAGATCTCGTGATGAGCCATGTTGTCGTATTTCTTATCCGTGCCGAAGTACAACACGAACAAGCTCATCGAATACCGCCACGAATCGATGCGCTCGTTGGTATTGTGTTTCCGGTAGGGGGCGGGCACGAGATGTTTATAGGCGAAGGCCACATCGCCGTTGCAGACCACGGCGTCGGCGTTGATGCGCTCGCCATTCTTGAGTTGCACACCCGATGCCTTGCCATCGCTGACGAGGATCTCATCGACCTCGGCATTGTAACGGATCTTGCCGCCGAGATCTTCGAACAACTTCACGAGTCCTTTCACAAGTGCACCCGTACCACCCATGGCGAACCACACGCCCCATTCCTGTTCCAGTTTGTGGATCAGGGCATAGATACTGGTGGTGCGGAAGGGGTTGCCCCCTACCAACAATGGATGAAACGAGAAGACCTGGCGGAGTCGGTAGTCCTTGATGTAGCGATTCACGAAGCCCGCAACACTACGGTCGCTGCGAAGGCGGATGAGGTCGGGCAGGACCTTGAACATATCCGTAAACTTCGTGAACGGCTGATCGATGAGGTCGAAGCCCGTTTTGAAGATCGCCTCGGTCTTGTCGTAGAACTTCGAGTAGCCATCGACGTCGCCGGGATTGAACGATCGGATCTGATCGATGACCTCGTCACGCTTGCCGTTGTAGCGGAAGACGGAGCCGTCTTCGAACCGGACGTTGTAGAACGGATCGATGGGAATGATCTTCACATAATCGTCGGTCTTCTTGCCGGCCAATGCGAACAGGTCATGGATCAGCCACGGCGCCGTGATGATCGTCGGCCCGCCGTCAAAGACGAAGCCATCCTGCTCATACACATAGGCCCGTCCCCCCGGCTTATCGCGCTTCTCCACGATCTCCACCTGGAATCCCTTGGCCTGCAGCCGAATGGCGGCGGTGAGTCCGCCAAACCCGCTTCCGATCACAACGATGTTCATAGGGCGTCAAAACTATGACCATGGGTGCCAAGTTCCTCGTGCCACGTGCCAGGTGCCAGGTGCCACGTGCCAGGTGCCAGGTGCCAGGTGCCAGGTGACTCGCTACTCGCTACTTGCTACTTGCTACTTGCTACTTGCTGCTCATCGACTAACTCCGAATGAGCGTTTGGTGAAAAACCGTTCATGCGGTGATGTTTTCCACATCTCGGAATTTCGTGTCGTATGAGTGACATCGCTCTCATCGTCCGAGGTGTGCTGACTCTTCCGTTCCGGAGACTAGGCGCTTTTGTACCGCGACGCACGGAAACGGCTGTGCGGGTGGCGGATGGACGGCTGTATGCGCTCGACCTGGCGCGCTTCCTGGCGATGGTGTTCATGATGCAAGGTCATGTGCTTGATGCACTGGTGACGCCGACGGTGATCAACACGGCGGAGTTCCCGTGGAATGTGTGGCACTTCGTCCGCGGCTTCACGGCTCCGATCTTCCTCATGGTCTCGGGCGCTGTTCACGCCTTTGCCACGAAACGCGCCGAAGATGGGTCGATCCGCGAAGATGTGATCGCCAAGCGTATTCGCTGGGCACTCACCATCATGGGCATCGGCTACTTGATGTTCTTCCCGGCATCACGCGTGTGGGACCTGCCGTTTGTACCGTATGAAGGTTGGAAGGGCTTCTTTGCCGTCAACATCTTGCAGCTGACCGGTGCGGCGATCTTGTTGTTCGTCTTCTCGATGGCGTCAACACGTTCCGTCAAAGAAATGGGACGTCGTGCACAGTGGATGACGCTGGCCATTCTGGCACTGACGCCGGTGTTTCAGTATGCACCGTTCGTAGGATCGATGCCGCTGTGGCTTAGATCGTATGTCTCTGCCAGCACCGGATCTCTCTTCCCGATCTTCCCCTTCGCCGGATATCTGTTCGCCGGCTTGGCCGTGGGTGCGCGCTTGCAAGCCGTGCCGAAAGAAGATCGCGATGCAAAGCTGAAGTATTATGGTTGGCGCGCAGGCCTGGCACTGATGGCACTTTCAGCCGGCGCGCAGATCGTGCTCTCCATCCTCGGCGTTGGACAAGAACATCTGGAACATCCGGCAAGTTTGCTGTTGTTTGCACGACGCGTCGGCTTCGTGATGATGTTCTTCAGCTTCAGCGTTGTGCTGCTCGAGCGGACGTGGACATTGCGTAAGTGGTACTCCCTCTTCGGCACGAAGAGTTTGTACATCTACATCATCCACCTCGTGATCCTCTTCGGCACGCCGTGGTTCTCCAGCGTTGGACGCACGCAGTTCCGCACGCTCGACCTTGGCATTGGAGTTCTTGCAGCAATTGGCGTGATCGCTACAACGCTCTTTCTGGCGTGGGGCTTTGAGTGGTTCGCCAAACAACCGTTCGCACTACGTGTGCGTAATGCCGTGACCTACGTTGGGACGGCCCTGCTTGCAGCGCTGCTGTTGTTCTAACCGGTACGCTTAGAATCCTCGACCAAGCTTTGCGCCCAGTCGTTCTTGGAAGGCCGCGCGTGCATCATTGGTGAGCATGCCCAGACCGATCAAACTTTGACGGAAGGTATAGGCCTTCTCCAACGGGAAAGCACGCCCTTCCAACACCCACGCAAGGAAGATGCCATCGCTGATGCCCGTCTCCAGCAATGCGAACGATGCCGCATCGATGTTGACGAACCAACCCGCATCTACAAGCTGCTGCGTCAACTCAGCACCCAACGTCCGCAAGAACGTGCGCGTCTTGTTGATCCGCTCCAAGAATGCCGGATTGTCCGTCCTCAACGCATGGGCCCAAAACTCCAGCAATAAGGGGGCTTGCACTGCGCGAGATTGATAGAACTCCACGGCGCTGTCGCGGATGGCGTCCACCTTGCTGAGAGCGTCTTCGGCGGCGTCGACGCGTTGACGGATCATCGACTCGTAGTCACTCATCCATGCGTCGTAGACGGCAAGGAAGAGCTCTTCCTTCGTGCGGAAGTATTCGTAGATCGTCCCCTTGCCAATGTCTGCCGCCGTGGCGATGTCCTGCATCTTCGTTTCGTGATAGCCGGTGCGAGCGAACACATCGGCGGCATAGCGGACGATCTCGCTACGTTTGGCATCCTTATCGACGGCAGCTGGCATTAGAGCAGTTTCTCCACTTCGTTGGCAAAGGCCTTTACGTGTTTGTCTGCCCCCTTACCCCATGTGTGTAAGCGGACGACACCGTCGGCACCGACATAGATCACATTCGGCAGACCGGGTTGTACAAGATAGTGTTTGAAGACGTCGCCGTCCCAGTCTAAGAGAATGCTGTTGGTATAGGATTCACGGAACTTTGACTTCAACATGCTGTGAATGAAGCTCGGTGCAAGGGAGACATCGGCAAAGGCCACGAACTGCACCCGTCCTTTGAATTGCTCCGTCAGCGGCGTTGTCCATGCAGGGATAAAGTCGCTGCCCTTCCAGTCGCTCAACACCAACACCGTCGGCTTGCCCGCCCAATGTTTGTTCCACGACCACTTCTGTTCAAACTGGTCTTCCAAGGTGAACTCAATGGCCTTCTTGCCTGTTGCCTTCGGCACATCACTCGCACCGGACAACAGGCCGACGGCAACAACAAAGACAACGATGGTGAATCTGATAACAGTCATTGGGATATTCGTTCCTCGCCTACGGCTCGGAATGACACTCTGTCATTCTCATTTTCGGTTATTCGGTTATTCGGTTATTCACGCCTTCGCCTTCATCATCTTCTCATGATCTGCCAAGAACGATTCGAGGCCTTTGTCAGTGAGCGGATGTTTGATCGACTGCATCAGCACCTTGTACGGTACCGTGGCGATGTGGGCACCGGCTTTGGCGCATTCAAGGAGATGGATGGGATGGCGGATCGATGCGGCGATGATCAGTGATTCCAAGCCGTGGACCTCCCAGATCTCGCACGTCTCTTCGACGGCCAAGATGCCGTCAGTAGAGATGTCGTCGAGACGACCCAAGAACAAGCTCACATACGTTGCGCCGGCATTGGCGGCGATCAGCGCTTGCATCGGCGTGAACAACAACGTGACGTTGGTGGGAATTCCCTGATCCGACAGTTTGCGAACGGCCTGCAAGCCCCCTTCAATAAAGGGGATCTTGATGGTGGCCTCAGGGAACCACTTCAAGATCTCGTCGGCTTCACGGAGCATGCCGTCGGCGTCGGTGCTGACAACTTCTACGCTCACGTGTCCGCCAACGGACTTGTGAATGTCAAGGATCAACGACTTGATGTCGAGCGACGGATCCTCTTTGGCCAGCAACGACGGGTTAGTGGTGACGCCGCTTACAAAGCCCAGTGACGTGGCATGTTTGATCTCTTTGAGGTTGGCGCTGTCAATGTACAGTTCCATGATCTTCTCCTGTGTCGGTGATATCGTCTTCACGGCCGAGGATCTTCACGGCCGGTAATTCGGTGAGTAACTGATGATAATACAGAACGTGCAAGACAGCATCAATGGCATCCTCTAGATCGTCGTTCCAACGATAGGAGATACGTCCTTCTCGCGGAGATGCATCGGACGTCAATGACGCAGTTTCGCTGACGAAGTGTTCGGTGACGGACGGGTCGGCCATCTGTGAGATGGCTGTCGGGATCGTATCCAGATCGGCGTCCATCCTGCATACCCACACCAGCGCCGGTAGCGGACTCTCGGACATGTCGTACCACTCTTCGCTAAGATCGAGGGTAGGGGGCGAGGTGGTTCCGGCAAAGGCCTGTTCGTCGATGATGCAGTCCACGTCTACCACATCACCTACACTCTTGAGCTCCACCACCGGCGCTTCGAACTTCTCGCGCATGACGATGTTGCCAAGGATGGGGAAGTAGGCGCTGGGGCGGTGGGAGCCGACGGTGGCGATCTCCTGCGCGTCAGGCGCAAAGCGGATGCCGGCGATGTTGGTGTAGTCGTGCAGTGCCACAGCCGGACCAGGCACGATGCGGTAGTCGACCTTGCCCACGCCTTGGCCATAGCCAAGCGGGGTGACCAAGGCCATGTCGGCCATGCCCGTGAGCAGGAGTTCGGCACATCGTTCATCAGGGACGCGCACCATGGTCCACCCAAGACGGTGGCACACACCTTCGGCGTTCGCGATCAACGGATCGGCAAGCGGGGAGTCGGGGACGGCGATCTTCACAGTACAAAGTTACGCCAAGCCGCGTACGGCTTCGTACATGGCGATCCCCGCCGCCACGGCAACATTCAGCGAATGCTTCACCCCATACATCGGGATCATCACCGCCCCGTCGCACAGGTCCAAGACGGATTGCTTGACGCCGGTGAGTTCGTTACCGAGGACAAGTGCCAAGTGCCAGGTGCCAGGTGCCATGTGCCAGGTGCCAGGTGCCAAGTGCCAAGTGCCAGGTGCCATGTGCCAAGTGCCAGGTTTGGAGTTCCCAGTTCCCAGTTCCCTGTTCCCTATCGAAGCGATGGGCGATGCATCATGAGTGAGCTCTAAAGCGAGAACCTTCGCCCCCTTCTCCTTGAGTTGGGTGACGGCTTCTTCGGCGGTGGGGACGTAGATCCAGGGGACGGTCTCGTCGGCGCCGAGGGCGGTCTTGGAGATCTCCTTGCGTGGTGGAGTGGGCGTAAACCCTGTCAGGACAAGCTGTTGGACGCGGAAGGCATCGGCGGAGCGGAAGATGCTGCCCACATTGTAGAGACTTCGGATATCGTCTAGAACAACGGTTAGGGGGAACCGGTCCACGGTGGCGGCCTGTTCAGCCGACAGCCGTTGTTCGACCAGTTCGCGATGGGTGAGTTTTCGCATGGTGCGAATATCGTACATTACACATCTGATGAACCGACGCCGATTTCTCTTAACGTCCCTTACGCTGCCGCTGTGGTCCCGAGCGATCGCTCTGGCCGCGTCGGACTGCGTGGTCAACGGCATGCCGCCGGGGAAGACGTGGGCGTGGCCGGATGAAGAGGCCGCAGCGCAGCGGATGTTCCTGATCGGCGACTGGGGGACGCGGGGCGCGCTGCAGCGTCGGGTGGCAGAGGCGATGAAGCAGACCGTCAAGGGCCGCGGGGCGGTGGAGGCCATCATCAGTACAGGTGACAACATCTATCCGTCAGGCGTCGATTCGGCTGACGATCCGCTTTGGGCCTCGACCTTTGAGCAGATCTATGCCTCCGAGCAATTAAATGTGCCGTGGGTGGCCGTTCTCGGTAACCATGACTACCGAAAAAGGGTTTTGGCTCAGGTGGAATATGGTCGGCGTAACCGAAATTGGGTCATGCCGGCAACGTACTTCACACATCGAGTCACCAGTCCGTCAGGTGTTCGCACCCGCTTGATCTGCATGGACACCCAGCAACTGCTCCAGAAGGCCGACGGTTGGAAGGAGCAGATGGAGTGGCTCGATCGATCATTGCAACGAGATCCAGCTGATCACTGGAACCTTGTCATCGGCCACCATCCTATGCGTTCGTACGGACATTATCGCGACAATGACTGGATGCTCCGCGAGCTGAAACCTCGGTTCACGCGCGCGGGCGTTGATGCCTATTTCTGCGGTCATGACCATGATCTTCAAATCATCGATCATCCGGATGACGACCTTCTGTGTGTCGTGACGGGAGGGGGCGGTGGGTGTCGCTCAACGACGTGGGGCCAGCACACGGTCGCAGCAGCAACAGGCGGTGGATTTGCTCGATGGAGCGCAACAACATCTAAGGCATCGATCACGCTGATCAATGCTCGTGCTGAACTCGTCGGTGCGGCAACGCTAAAGGCCCGTACTTCATGAAGCAGTTCACCACGATCGTCATCGCTGTTGCTCTCGGCCTGTGTAGTGCCGCAGCACAGATCCCGGATAGTAAGGGCCAAGATTTCTGGTTCACCTTCATTCCGAACTTTCATAATAACATCGACGATCTGCCGACAGATCCTGCACTGCAACTCGAACACCAGATCTACATCTACATCGGGTCGGAAACGCCAACGTCGGGCACCATCACACTGCGTGACGCCAGCGGCAATGAGACCGTTGTGCCATTCCAGATCACAGACCCGTCGAAGATGTTCGAATACTCTACGTTCTTCTTGCCGTATGAACTGAGAGGATTCAACTATCATGGCTTTATCGACTATGCCAATATGCAGAACGAAGAGCCGGCCATGCAGAGTGTCCATATCGTGGCCGATCAGGATGTAACGGTCTATGCGTTGAACCAAGGTGCACTCACCAGCGATGCGTTTCTTGTACTGCCTACGGATGCTATTGGCACAGACTATGCCGTGATCTCCTACAAATCCGACATCGCGCTGGACGGACCGTTTGGCAATCCGAGCGGCAGCTCGACGCCGTCACAGTTTGCCGTTGTTGCAACAGAAGACAATACCTTGGTAGAGATCCTGCCGACAGCCGCCACGTTCAAAGCACCGAATGGTGAACGCAACAGCGTGATCCTTGATCGCGGACAGAGTTATCTGGTCCAGGTCGATCCGCGAGTTCGACAAGATGCCGACCTGACCGGAACGATCGTACGAGCATCGCGTCCGGTAGCTGTCTTTGGCGGACACATGCGCGCAACCATTCCGATCGAGTTCAAAGGCACGATCGGTTCCCGCGACTGCATCGTAGAGCAGATGAATCCCATCACGACGTGGGGTAAGAGTGCGTTCGTCACGCCCCCTGCTATGTCATCGAATGAATTCAACGAAGGCACGAATCTGTTCCGCGTTGTTGCTGCGTTTGACAGCACAGACGTGTTCATCGATGGTTCGTTGGTCATCACTCTGAGACCACAGACGTACTACGAAGCGCCACTTACTCAAGCGCTCGAGATCAGAACGTCGAAACCTGCCGGCGTTGGAGTCTACAAGAAGACGGCCGGTCCGGCTAACCAAGGACTTGTCCGCATCGGTGATCCGTTCTTGATGCTGATCCCGCCGGCGGAGCAGTTCATGGATTCGTATCGATTTGTGAACGTGCAGGCCTATCAGTGGGAGTTGATCGGTGGCAAACCCTCTCCACTGACAACGGTCTATTTGGAGCAGTACCTCAACATCGTCATCCCCACGGCAATGTCTGGTACGGTGATCCTGGATGGAAGTCCGGTCGCACAGGCGGCGTTCCGTCCCATCGGCGGCAGTCAATATTCTTGGGCTCAACTCTCGATGTCCGATGGTGTACATAGCATCACGGCCGACACGACCTTCGGCATCTACGTCTACGGATATGGCAATGCAAATTCCTACGGATACATCGGCGGCATGGCCTTCCGGCCACTCGATGTCTATCCGCCACGCATCGAAGGCGCGGCGGACTGCGGAACGTTCACCGGCGCGGTCACCGACTCCATCCTCGGTGATTCGCGTGTGTCGTATGTGGCCGTGATCGAGGGCAGCGAGAATAACGTTCGGTACACACAAGGTGCATTCACGCCACCACAGGCAGTGGTGCCGTTTTCCGTGGCGCTGATCGACCCGCTGCTGGATGGCAGTCTCATGATGGAGGCGTATGACAATGTCCGACAGCGTACCCTGGAGACCTTGAACATTCCCGGTTTCACCGTTGGCCCGATCAATGAAGGAACCAACCCAGCCCCCTTACCAAGAGATCGGGTGATCCCGATCCGACAACAGCGATGTGATTCGATCACGATCGAGAATTATGGCGGGTTTGTGCAGTCGATCACGTCGATGCGGACGACATCGGGGGCGACGATCACGGCGCCGACGGTGCCGTTCGACCTCGATCCCGGCCAACAGATCACGATAACGGTGTGCACGAACTACGACGTGGAAGGGATCTATCACGATACGCTCATCATCGGCAATGACTGCCTTGAGCGCAACGTGCTTGATATCCGCTACGATGTGCGCACGGATAAAGAGGCACCGTCCGTGACGGGGAATAGCGATCCGTGTTCGACGAGTGTTGAGGTGGCCGTTGCAGACGACCGCGACTTTGACTTCGGCTTGGTCTCGGCACGGGTGCTCGATAGTGTGTTGTTCAATTGTACGGTTACAGAGCAAACATCGAGCGTGGAGCGCAACACCTATCTGGTATCGATCATCGATCCCTTCGAAGACGCGATCTTCGGTTTCGAAGCTGTTGATTCAGCGGGTAATGTGACGTATCAGATCGATACGGTCGCCGGCTTCACCCTTTCGATCGCAGGAGAGAAGGGCGAGATCTCCTCTACGACGGCAGATACGACCGAACTCGGGTTAGTGCAGTGTGATACGATCATCCTAAGCAACTACGGTTCACGCCCACAAGTCGTCCGTGACATCTTCGTCCGCTCCAACCTACGGTTCTCCCTTCCCGCCTCACAGTTCACCATCACCATTCCGCCTGGTGAGCAGCGTCCGCTGGTCTATTGCTACGAGCCGGTGGTAGTCGACGAAACGCCGGATACCGACACGCTCGAGTTCATCTATGGCTGTTCGGTGAAACGGCACATCCTGTTTGGTATGGCCGAAGAAGTGGTCTTCTCAGGGCTCTCTCGCTGTGATGTCCCGGTTGAACTCTCTGTGACGCGCGTGAACGGACAGGTCGTCCACTACCCCCAGCCGGCCGAGGAAACAGTGACGCTTGTGTTGCCGCGGACAACCGAATTCGCCACCGTCCGCCTGGTAAGTCTCCAGGGAGAGACCGTCCTTCAACGGTCATGGAGGGGGCAGGCCACGACCTCCCTTCTTCTGGACGTCGCCGAGGTCGCCGCCGGAACGTATGGCCTTTCTGTTGAGTTTTCGTCCGGGACGGCTACGTCCGTCGTCATCATTCGCTAACGCAACACTCGAGAGCCGTTCCATCCGTCAGACCACGGCGAGCTTTCGTAACTTTGGCGTCCACGCCATCTTAGGCACTATCTATGAAGACATTCTCTCCAAAGAGTTTTGGCGTTCTTGCGGCTGTACTGGCCGTTGGCATCGGCTTGGGACTCTACGTACAGCCTGCTGTTAGCGGCGATTCCGTGTTCGAGCAGGTCCGCAAGTTCAACGACGTGCTCTCGATGGCCGTGAAGAACTACGTCGACGAAGTCGACACCCAAAAGCTCACCGAAGCGGCCATTCGCGGCATGCTTGACGAGCTGGATCCGCACTCGGTCTACATCACTGCCAAAGAGATGGAGCGCGTCGAAGAAGACTTCAAGGGCTCCTTCGAAGGTATTGGCGTTGAATTCGACATCATCAGCGACACGATCACCATCATCTCGCCGATCACCGGCGGACCGAGTGAAGCGTTAGGCATTCTTGCCGGCGACAAGATCGTTCGAATCAATGACTCGACGTCCGTTGGTCTCACGCGCTCTGATGTTCCGAAAAAGCTGCGCGGTCCGAAAGGCACCATCGTCAAGGTGCAGATCAAACGCTCCGGAGAAAAAGAGCTGCTGACGTTCGACATCACCCGTGACAAGATCCCGCTCAACTCCGTTGATGCCTACTTCATGATCGACGGTACCGACATCGGCTACATCACCGCAAATCGCTTCAGCGCCACAACGCATGACGAGATCGTCAAGGCCTCGCGCGACCTTCGTGGTCAGGGCATGAAGAAGCTCTTGCTCGACCTTCGTGGCAATCCCGGCGGTTACCTCGATCAAGCCTTCCGTATCGCCGATGAATTCATCCCCGGCGGCAAGAAGCTTGTCTACACCAAGGGACGTCGCGCCGAATTCGATGAAGACTTCTGGTCTACCAGCGCCGGCGAACTCGAGAACGTCCCGCTGATCGTGATGATCAACGGCGGCTCCGCATCGGCCAGTGAGATCGTCAGCGGCGCCGTTCAAGACCTCGACCGTGGTATCGTTGTTGGTCAGACCTCGTTTGGTAAGGGGCTTGTACAGCGCCAATATCCACTCGGTGATGGTTCGGCGTTCCGTCTTACCATCAGCAAGTATTACACACCGTCCGGACGGTTGATCCAACGTCCGTACGACGACAAAGAGAAATATTATGGCGGCGAAGGCCGCGTAGAAGGCGACGAAGGCGAGAACATCTCGCACGACAAAGAAGAGAACGATTCTACGATGGCGAAACGCCCGAAGTATTCCACGGCGGGCGGCCGCACCGTCTATGGCGGCGGCGGTGTTACGCCGGACTATATCGTCAAGGCCGATACGATCGGCTTCCTCGCTCGCAAGCTACGTGCGAAGAACCTGTACTGGAAGACGGCCGACAACATCATGAAGGCACGCGGTAAAGAACTCCGCGCAACGTATACCGACAATCTCTCGAAGTATCTGCGCGAGTTCAAGGTGTCGGATGCCGATATCGATATCCTCAAGAACCTTGCCGACGAAGAGAGCATCGAGTGGAAGGACGATGAATACAAGCAGGATGAAGACTTCCTGCGAACCGTCATCAAGGCCTACATCGGACGATCGATCTTCAACAACAATGGCTATACGGCCGTGATGTTGTCGATCGACAACCAGACCAACAAGGCCATCAAACTATTCCCCGAAGCATCCAAGATCGCCAATCTCAAGTGACGAGAACAATGAATAGACTTTTTGTGGCCATCATCGCCTTGGTGATGATGGCTGCTCCCGTTGTGGGGCAAGCCCAATCCATGTATTACCCCGGCGAAGAGCTGGTGTATCGTGTGTCGTATCTGAACATCACGCTCGGCACCGTCCGCAGCGTGGCCGAGCCGTACACCACACTCGACGGACAACGTCGTGCCAAGGTGAAGGTCTACATCAAATCACATCCGAACATCCCCTTCATCAACCTCAACGCCATCTACGATAGTTGGATGGATACGTTGCTCACCCACTCCTACAAGTTCAACGCTAACACCGAGGTCGAAGACGGAAAGTGGGAGTTCGATCAGTACGTCATGGACTACGGAAAGGGCGTCATGAAGATGGAGAAGTTCCGAGATAAACAGAAGGTCCAGTCAAAGGAAGTTCCGGCTCCAAAGAGATATAATGACGGATGCTCGTTGCTCTTCGCTGCGCGATCCATGCTGTACTCCAAGAAGAGCTATAAGATCCCGACGGTGATCATGGACGAACCCGTTACCACCGTGATCAATTTCCAAGGCACCATCGGCGAGACGGAGATCGACGCCGTCGACTATCCCATCCGCACGGTCTACTTCAACGGTGATGCAAATTGGACGGGCATCTATGGTCTTACCGGACGTTTTGAAGGATGGTTCTCTGATGACGAGGCCCGCATTCCGATCAAGGCCAAGATGAAGCTCTATGTTGGTTCTGCCACCATCGAACTGATGTCGTGGAAACGCGGTAGCTGGCAGCCCCCTCGCGTAAAGTCGTAATGATGTTGACACCGATCACGATCCTGATCGACGGCGGCGGCACCTCAACGGATGTCGCCGTTGTGCGTTCTGGGCAGATCATCGCCCGCACGTCGCTGGCTTCCTTCAAGCCGCTGCGCGAGCATGACCGCACCGACGATCTCTGCAGAGCGCTTGGTGCGTGGTTGGTCTCTGTTGACGCGGCCGCACTACAGCCTTCGTTCATGCTTATCGGCATGTCGGGCGTCTGGGGTCCACACGAGAAGCAGTCCTATCTCAATGCCTTCACCGATGCATGGGTCACGTATGTTGATCATCGCGTTCCGCGCATCTCCATCCTTAGCGATGTCGAGCTTGTGGTCTTCGCTGCCCTGCGTGAACGTCCGGGTGCAGTGATCATCGCCGGCACCGGATCGATCGTTGTTGCGCGTGATGCTGCCGGCACCATTCATCGCAGTGGTGGGTGGGGTCCGCGGATCGATGATGCCGGAGGGGGCTTTTGGTTCGGGCGCGAAGCCCTCCGCGCCGTTGCCCGCATGATCGATGGACGCGGCCCGGAAACACTTCTCATCCGTCCCGTCGCGGCCTTCTTGCGCACTGACCCACTTGATGTTTCTGCAGTCTCCTCCGCCTTGCGCTCCGCCTCCGTCGATCGCGCTGCGCGTCTCGCCGAGACCGTCCTCACCTACGCCGACGAAGGCGACGCCGTCGCCCAAGACATCCGCCAACGCGGCGCAGCCGAACTCGCCGAATGCCTCAACGCCGTTGCACCCCACATCACCAACACCGACACCATCGTCTGCTACGGCTCACTCTTCAAGAACCACTCGTTCTTCGACCTTGTGTGCCAACACGCCCACGATCGTCATATCACCTCGCCCATCAGCGTCATCGATGACATCCTTCACTCCTCACTCTCGCAACTAGCACACTAGCACACTAGCACACTAGCACACTAGCACACTAGCACACTAGCACGTTCAATTCTCACCCTCCTCCCCATCCCCAACGTCAGTTTGGGCGTCACATGTCCGTACATCAAGTTGGAGAGCACCGGTCCGTTGACGTGGGCCGCATATTCTGCGAGTACTTCGTTCACATCGCGCGACGGTGTGTTGCTTTCGCGGACAGTTGCTTGCGACCACTGACCGAAGATCAAACCGCCGATGCGTTGCAGTACTTCGCTACGACGTAGGTGATCAAGCATCCGATCGATGCGATAGGTTTCTTCGCCGATGTCTTCGAGTACCAAGACTGCGCCGTTGACATCAGGCAAGTACGATGTGCCGAGTAGTGTTACAAAGACGCTCAGGTTGCCCCCTATCAACATTCCTTCGGCAGATCCTGATCGAAGGATGGTAAGGGGCTCGGGTTGCGTGATGAGTCCGTGCGGCGGTCTGTTGGAGAGTGCCGACCAGAACGACGATGCCGAGAGCGGGTCGAAGCCGTCGGCCATATCCACGCTGGGCATAGCGCCGCTGTAGGTCACCAGTCCGGTGCGCTGCAGCATGGCCATCTGGAGGGCCGTGATGTCGCTGAAGCCAACAAAGATCTTGGGGTTGGCGGCGATCACCGACCAATCAATGAGGGCGAGCAAGCGGCCGCTGCCATAGCCGCCGCGAGCACAGAAGATGGCATCGATGGACGGGTCGGCAAAGAACCGCTCGAGTTCTCTGGCCCGCAGCTCGTCGGTGCCGGCAAGGTAGTTGCCGTAGCGCGCCGTACAGCTTTCGCCGACGATGACGCGATGGCCGAGGGCTTCGAGGGCCGCTATACCACGGGTGAGGCGGTCCTGGTCGCGCTGGGGTGAGGCCGGCGAGGTGATCCCGATCGTAGCGTTAGGAGGCAGTGCGTTGGGGATGATCTGCTGCATAGTGTGGAAAACTACATCTGAACGTGTGGATATGTGCAAGATGTTTTACACAGCGGAGGTGCCCTGACCTTGATTCGGCAACGTATGTCGTTGTTTTGTATGGATGTTACCGAGACGTATCGCGCCTACTGTCTCTATTGGCACAGGATTTGGCTAGGTTGCAGCATGAACGTAGTTCTACGTATCACACATGCTGCCGTGATCGCACTCCTGTTTGCAATGGGAGTAGGGGACTGCTATGCTCAGACACCTATCGGCGGCATCGTCAACAAGTACGTTTCGGTGACGTCCATCGTACCGTGCGACAGCATGGTCACGGTTGGCAATCCGATCTCCCTACGCCCCGGTGATCGGGTTCTTCTTATTCAGATGAAGGGGGCGGGCATTTCGACCAACAACGATCCCGCCTTCGGAACCATCATGAGTATCGATGGGGCAGGGGCCTGTGAGTTCCTCACGATCAAACGGGTTGATGGCGAGCGTGTATCATTCACAACGGGAATGGTCCACACCTATGATGCCTCCGGAGCAGTGCAACTGATCACCGTTCCCACGTATACGAGCGCTCGGGTGACCTCGCAACTCACCGCACAACCCTGGAATGGCACGGTAGGTGGCGTAGTTGCTATCGAGGTATCAGAGTCACTGTACCTCAACGCAGACATCTCCACGAGCGGACTCGGCTTCATTGGCGGGCGCCTCTCAGTTCCCAAGAGCCGTTGCGATATCTCAGACTATCTGCTGAATTGGGAGTTCGGTCTCGCCGGAGAAAAGGGTGAAGGTATTGCCTCGTTACGCGTCAACTATCCGCTTGCCGGACGTGGTCCGCTGGCGAATGGCGGCGGTGGCGGCAATGGCAACAACGCTGGCGGCGGCGGCGGATCCAATGGTGGGTCTGGAGGAAAGGGTGGCGATGCCAACGTCTACTGTCGAACGAACATGTCGGTTGGTGGTCTACCCGGCGTCGTGTTAGGCAACTACATCTCACAACAACGACTCTATCTCGGCGGTGGTGGCGGCGGTTCACATCAGAACGACCTGCAAGGGACGAACGGCAGCAATGGCGGCGGCATCGTCATCATCAAAGCGGGCATCCTGCATGGCAATGGACGCACGATCTCTGCAAACGGACTCAGCGTGGTCCTCGACGCTGACATGGACGCCGCCGGTGGCGGCGGCGCCGGAGGAACGGTCTTGCTCGACGTCGGCGTGGTGACATCACCGTTGAGTATACATGCTCGCGGCGGCAACGGCGGCAACGTCAAGCACTTGTATAACGGACACGGACCAGGTGGCGGTGGCGGTGGCGGTATTGTGGTCACCACACAGCCCCTTACCAACGTCACGATCGATGTTCGTGGCGGAACCGCGGGTACGCACACGAACACAAGCAATGAAGCTTACAATCAATCGCGTGGCGCCGAGAACGGTAGTCAAGGTGTGGTCATCACCGGCTTCACGTGGAGAGTGCCGGTATCGTATCAGTTGAGTGCGTGGGGCGGCGGGCCCATCTGTGAGAACGTGACCACGGCACGACTGGAAGCAACGCCGGGTTTTGCAACGTATCTGTGGAGTGACGGACAAACAGGACAGACGATCAACGTCTCAAAGGCCGGCACCTATTCCGTGATCGCTACCGACTCGTCGGGCTGTCCTCGATCGGCAGGTGGTGTGAACGTATGGTATAATCCAACACAGTTCACGATGGAAGACAAGCTGGACTTCGCGGCCGTACCGTTCGAAGCCACAAAGTGGATGTCAATGACCTTCACGAACACTGATGATGAAGACATCGTGATCGAGCGATTCGAGAATGCCCAGAACTTCCGCGTCATCAGCCCGTCCACCACTCCGGTCGTCGTACGCGCCGGAACGTCGGCGTTGGTCGTTGTCGAGTTCTATGCCATCGAAGACCGCACGTACGATGAAACGATCACCGCCTTCATCAGTGCACCATGTCCGGATACCCATACCGTCTCGTTACATGCACTGGTCTCGCCCGTCTGGTCCACCTTTAGCATTCCCGACACGACAGCCGCCGTGGGTGATACGAGCTTTGCACTACCGCTCAACGTGTACGTGTTGCCTGATACAACGGTGTTGACTGCAACACATCTCAAGATCGATGTCTCCATGGATGCACGTCTGTTTGCACCTACAGCGGTCACGCGCGGTACGATCGTTGGCAACGTGATCGACGTGCTGAACAACACACGGACGTTGACGATCGAAATCGATTCAATTGATCTTTACGGACTCAACAACACGGTCACATACATCAAGGGCGCGGTCCTGATGAGTTCCGTACTGGAGAGCCCGATCTATTCGTCCAATGTGGAGTGGATCGAAGTCTGGCAGCAGCCCATCACGGATCATGACGATGGTTCATTGGAAGTCGATCCCGTCTGCTTCCAAGGCGGACGTGCCATCAAACTGTACGACATGCCCACTATGTCGATCTCGCCGAACCCGGCATCAGATGTGGTCAACATCGAGACTCGTCTCAGCGCTCCCGGCACTTACGGCGTGGAAGTGTCCGATCTTCTGGGCAACACGGTCCACACGGAATCACTGGAGTTCTCGGGTACTGCTTCGGAAGAGCACACCATTTCGCTTGACGCCACCGCATGGTCGGCAGGTACCTACGTTGTGGTCTATCGCACGCCGCTCGTTGCGTTCAGCCAGCGCATCGTCATCGCTCGCTGATCAATAACTCGCATCTTTTGGTGAGAGGGGGCGGAACACGATCTCTGCCCGCTGTGCCATCACGTCTTCGATAATGGCCTCTGCCGCGGACGATGTCCAGTCGTTGTAGACGTCATCGTAGCTCATCAGCTCTTCCATCAACACATCCTGTTCACAGCCGATCCGTTGTGCTTCACTATACGGCACATGGTCTGAGAAGGTCACAAGTGTGTAGAGCGGGATGAACTTGTTGGGATACTTCTGCGCCAAGAACGCTTCGATCTTTTTGCGACGTAGGAATCGTTCATCAGCGACCTTGTCGCGCATCTCGATGAAGTTCTCGATGGCAAGATCAGCGATCGCATTCGCGTCGGGCTTGCGGAACTGTTCGTAAAGTTTGAGTGCGGGACCCCACGCCCCCTTCGCATCATCAAGACAGTCGATGAGGACGCGGCAATCTTCGAAACCGCAATTCATGCCTTGACCGTAGAACGGCACGACGGCGTGGGCGGCATCACCGATGAGCGCAATGCGGTCATTCATCACCCATGGCGAGCAGCGTACAGTTGCCAGCGATGACTCCGGATTGGTGAAGAAGTCTTCGATGAGCGTAGGCATGTGCGGAACGGCGTCAGGGAAGTTCTTCTCGAAGAAACGCTGAACGTCTTGTTCTGATTGCAGTTCTTCGAAGGATGGTGATCCTTTGTGTGCAAGGAAGAGTGTGCAGGTGAAGCTGCCGTCGATGTTCGGCAGTGCGATCATCATGTAGGAGTGCCGCGGCCAGATGTGAAGAGCATTCTTGTCGAGACGAAAGCCGCCGTCTTCTGCCGGCGGGATCACAAGCTCCTTATAGCTGGCATCGAGGTAGGAGATCGAATAACTGAAGCGATCGGTCGGCTGCATGCGATTGCGTACGGCACTGAAGGCGCCGTCGGCACCAAAGAGCACGTCGGCATTGGAAACACGACGTTCGCCGCTGTTCACATCTTCGAACGTTGAGGTTGCCGTGTTGAGGTCGACGTCCACACAGCGTGCGTTGAAGTGGATCTTCACGCCATGTTTCTCGGCGAGCGTCATCAGCTCTTTGTTCAAGTCGCCGCGTGACACACTGTTGATCGCCTGGTCACCAACGCCATACGGTTGAAAGACCGTGGTGCCGTTCTCATGGTGGATCATGCGTCCACGCATCGGGATGGCGATCTTGCGGATGTCATCGGCAAGACCGGCGATCTCCAAGGCGCGCAGTCCTCGGTCCGACATCGCGAGATTGATGCTGCGTCCTGCCGAGATCTGCGCCGTGCGCATATCGGGCCGACGTTCAAAGATCTCCACGGCATAGCCGCGTTTGGCCAGCATGGTCCCCAACAACGAGCCGACAAGTCCGGCTCCGGCGATCGTGATGTGTTCTCCGTTCATGGATACGAAACTCGCGAAAATTCTTCGGTAAGGGGCAGGAACTTCGGATCACGGAACTCTATCGTTGAACCGATCTCGGGTTGCAGCGTGATCCACTGCGTCGAAGGTCGTTGCGTTGTGAGCTGACAGACCTTGGTGCAGCCAACGGTGATCTCGACGGTTCGACCGTGCTGAACAACATGCAAACGGAACGGAGTTCCATCCACCGGCGTCGGCGCTGCTGATCGGATCAGGGTTGGGCCGTAGGTGACCACCGTCTCGGCAGCGCCGATGCGGACGATGATCGACTCCGGAGTGGAGGTTGAGTCGTCGAACGGTGTTGACCTAAGCGTCATCACCACTTCACCCGGCGTGATCCACTTTGCTTCGGCACTAAAGACGCCATCCGTGATCGGCTCGCATCGTATCGCAACGGCTGCCGGATGGGCCACGCTGAACAGGTTCTCGGCTTTGACGTCAACAAGGCGATAGTCACCCAAGACGCGTCCTTCGATCGGCCATCCCGATTGCCGCTGCAGATCGAAGAGGCGCGGGTTGCAGGAGGAGAGCAGGAGGAAGAGCAAGGGTGCAAGGGTGCAAGGAAGCAAGGGTGCAAGGGTGCGCTTACTCATGAGGGTAGCCCTTGCCGTAGCGGAGTTCATCGCGATGGAAGATGCGATCGAAGAAGCTGGCGCCGATGCCGATGTAGAAGGCGTTGAACTTCGTTGGGTTGTCGCCGTCGGCAGGATCGGTGTCGAGGCCGAGCATGAGGTCAGAGCCGGTGCTGCCGCTGGCATAGGCGGCAACGATCTGGATGGACAGTTGATCGGAGACAGGCAAGGCGCCGCGGACACCGAGTTGCACGAAGGTCGACGGTGCATAGTTGAACTCGACAAACGGTTCGGCAACAAAGGCGTTGTTGAACGGATTGCTGATGTAGCTCACACGTAACGGCAACACACCGATGCCGTATTCGGCATTTCCGATGGCAAGGAACTGGACCAGCGTTGTGCCGACGGACAGTCGATAGTCGAGCACCGGCAACGCTACACGCGCGTTCAGGAACCTGGCACTGAAGCCCGTCAGTGCCGGACGCTCGTCGCCGGTGCGTGTAGGGTCAAAGAACGAGGCGTCCACATTGCCCCCTAACAACAGACCATCCACACCACCGATCTCCCAACCGCTGTGTTCGTGGTACTTCCATTCAACATCAAGTTCTTCTTCGCGGTTGAGGAAGTCGAGCATCGACACGCCCAGACCCAGGTAGGGGAAGCTGATAAAGTTGGAAGGGGGCTGAAAACCTGTTTGTCCAAAGACGTAGCCGCCATACAGGCGGATGTTGACGCCGGCGATACTGCCGATATCGGCCGAGACGGATGCGTTGACGTATTGTGATGGTGCAGCGGCAAGACTCAGCGCCGGCGTGATGGCGATGTAGGGGATCTTGGGTGATAAATAGAAGCGCTTGCGAAGCGTGAAGACCCCAATGCCGGCGAGTGCATTGTCGACGTTGGCATCCGGGCGGATGGACTCGAAGGCCGTAACGCCCCACGTCCAATTTGGATCGTCGTTGAACCAGTGGATCTTCCATTCGCCGATACCAAAGCGATAGATGTAGCCGGAGAAGAGGGCGGACTCGTTCGTGTCGAGTTCGTACTGATCGCTGAACAACACACGATCAACATCATAGAACAGACCGAACAAGCCGGTATAGGTTGAAGGTCCGGTGACGGACGAGCCGATCAAGCCGATGCCTTCAAAGATGCCAAGGCGGATGAAGCCGGGATATTCACGCTCAACAACACTGTCGCGCTGCGTGATCTTGCGGTCCATTGTGATGGTGCGCGACGAAGGATAGATCACGCCGTTGTTGCGATCGTTCGGCTGATTCTGCACCAGCGATGTTTCAGTAGTGTCGATGGTGGTAATGGTGTAGACGTCACGCTCGACACGAGTGAAGGTGCCGCAGGAGGTCAATAGCAGTAAGAGCGCTAGCCCAAGGGAGAACCTCTGGGAGAACCTCTGGGAGAACTTAGACAGGATCATCGTAGGGTGACCGTTAGATGGGCGATGTCGGAAAGGGAGGCGGTGACGACATCGCCGGCGTGGACGGGGCCGACACCTTCGGGTGTGCCGGTGAAGATCACGTCGCCGGCGCGAAGCGAGAACACGGATGCGAGGTAGGAGATCAGGCGCGGTACACTGCGTTCCATCATCGCTGTAGAGCCGTGTTGTTTCACGACGCCGTTGACGCTGAGTGTGAGATCCCACGGTCCCGTGCCGGCACGATCGAGCGGCACAATGTCGCTGATCGGTGCGGAGTGACGCCATGCTTTTGCCGTTGCCCACGGCTCGCCGTTCTTCTTGGCGCGGGCTTGCACATCGCGTGCCGTGAAGTCGATACCAACGCCAACGCCGGCGACGATACTCCACGCATCTGCTTCGGCGATCTCGTCAGCGTTGGCGCCGATGAAGACCACGAGCTCCACTTCGTGATGCACGTCGTTGCTAAACGACGGTAGCGCGATCACCGAACCCGTCGGACAGTACGCCGCCGGCGGTTTCAGGAAGACGATGGGATCCGTCGGCACCGACGCACCCATCTCAGCCGCATGCGCGGCGTAGTTGCGGCCTATACAGTACATCGTCCCTCGTCCTGCGTCCATCGTTCCTCACTTCGTTCGGAATGACATTCGTTCCTCGCCTTCGACTCGGAATGACATTCGGTTATTCGTTCCTCGCTTCGCTCGGAATGACATTCGGTTATTCGGTTATTCGGTTATTCGTGGTATCATCCTCGATCTGCTCCGACGGCGGGTTCGCGATGAGCTCGCTGTTGACCGTGTCGGAGGCCATGGATTCTACCGGGAAGTTCGTCATCGTATAGCCGAGTCTGCGATCGTTGTAGACCTTCTGCATGAGCCGACCGAAGATCGGGGCGGCGGCGCGACCGCCTTGGCCGTAGTCGCCGGTGAACTGGACGCGGCGGTCGTCGAAGCCGGTCCAGACGCCGGCGACGAGTTGCGGCGTCATGCCCACGAACCAGGCGTCGGCAAAGTCGTTCGTCGTACCGGTCTTGCCGGCGGCTGCGTAGCGGTAGTACTGACGCACGCGACTGCCCGTGCCGCCGTCCACAACGCCGCGCATCATGGAGAGCATGTTCTGTGCGACCGACGACGGCAGCGCATCGGAGACGGTTGAGGGCAGACGCGCTTCGTACAAGACGTTGCCGAACTTGTCTTCGATCTTCGTGATGGCCGACGGCATCACATACAGTCCGTGGTTGACGAAGGGGATGTAGGCCGCCGTCAGCTCCATCGGCGACACTTCAACGGCGCCGAGGGCGATGGCCGGCACCGGACTGAGCGGTGAGGTGATGCCCATGCGACGGCAAAGGTCAACGACGGCCGAGGGTGAAGTGACGTCGGTGATCAATCGTGCCGCCACGGTATTCGTCGAGAACTTCAACGCCATGCGCAACGGCATCGGTCCACCTTGTTTGCTCGCACCGCGCGGTGCCCACGTTTCGCCGCTCGACAGCACCGTGCTGAACGGACCACTTTCGATCATCGACTCGGGATCGAGTCCTTTCTCTAACGCCGATGCGTAGACAAAGGGTTTGAACGACGAACCCGGTTGACGCTTGATCTGCGTGACGTGATTGAGTGAATAACGTGCCGCTTTATCAAGTTTCATGGCAAGGGGCGAAGCACCGACCATGGCGACGATGGCACCCGTGCGTGCGTCGATCACGACCGTTCCGGTTTGGATCGCACTTGCGATACGCTTTACGGAGTCGACGAACTGACGATCGCGATAGGCGCGCTTCATGATGCGCTCGCGTCCGGCCTTGTTTGCGGCGATGTAATCCGGACGTTGCTGCACGGCCTTGCGGATCACGCTGTTCAAGACCTCTGCATGATCCTTCCATCGCCACGAGCGGTCGAAGAGTGCTTGATACTGTGCAAGATGTTCGGCAACTGCTTCGTTGGCAAAACGCTGAATGCGTGCATTCAATGTTGTGTGGATCACTAGGCCATCACGATAGAGATCACGTCCGGCGAGTTTGTCGTTCCACTCACCGTTGCGTCCCAACTGCTGTCGGATCATCTCCACGAAGTGTGGTGCGATGCCGCGCCAGATCTCTTCCGGCTGTGGCTTCGCCAAGATCTCAGCCGATGCCTTTGTGAATTGGTCGTAGGTGATGACACCTTCGTCTTCCATCATCGACAGGATCAGATTCCGGCGTCCAATGCCGGCGCTGTCGTCGCGATTGTAGCGCTCCGGTGCTTTGAACAATCCCACAAGGTAGGCACACTCGCCAATCGTGAGCTTGCGTGGCTCTTTGTTGAAGTAGGTGTGGGCTGCTTCACGAATGCCGTAGGCGCCGCGACCGTAGTAGACCGTGTTGGCATACATCTCCAAGATCTCATTCTTGGTGTAGGTGCGTTCGATCTGTAGCGCCGTCCATGCCTCGCGGATCTTTCTGCTCAGCGTTTGTTCTTGCGTGAAGTACAGGTTGCGCGCAAGCTGCTGTGTGATCGTTGACGCACCCTCTTTGGCACGCAGTGCGAACACGTTCTTCATCGCGGCCTTGATGATGCGCATGGTATGCACACCCCAGTGATCGCGGAATGCCCGATCCTCCGTGGCGATCAGCGCATTGATAAAGGCCGGTGGGATCGAATCGTACGGAATGTACGTTCGGCGCGTCGCAGCAAAATGCTCCAGCAGTTCGCCATCGGCAGAGATCACCTGTGTGGCAAGATCCTGGCGCGGATTCTCAAGCTCTTCAAGGGTAGGCAGACCATCGCTGAGCACGATCAACACGTAGACGATGCCGATCACCGACACGGCGATGAGCGCACTGATCAGCCCCTTCCATATCGTACGTGGTGTCATTGTCGGAGTACCTTGACGAGTTCTACACGTCGAGCGCGTTTGCGCCAGATGTCGATGGACTCATTCTTCTTACGATCGGGGAGCAGTGTCTCACCGGCAGAACGACCTTCCAAGATGTCGCGTGAGACGCCACGTTCTACGAGTTGATCCATGATGAATTCCACGCGCTGACGTCCGAGGACCAAATTGTTCTCATCCGTGTCAACATCGTCGGTATGTCCGATCAGCACCAACCGCTGCAGTCGATCACCGCTCACCTTCACATTCGTTGCCAACAGATCCAACGTTTGCTCCCAGGTTTGTTGCGTCTCCGCACCGGTAGAATCCAACGTAAACGGATACGGCGCATCAAAGATCGCAGTTGGGAAGTTCACACGCAGAACGAATGTGATCGGCAACTGTAAGGGCTGTTCGATCTTCATCGTGTCGCGTGCCTTTTCCTTGGGAACGTTGATGCGCACATCGTCATAGAACAGGTCCGGCGTCTGTGCCGACACATTGATGGGCGTCTCCACCGGAACGTCGAGTTCATACGTGCCTGTCGTGTCGGTCCTTGTACTGGCTACGACCGTGTTCGTCGTCACATCGCGCGCCGTCACATCGGCATTCGGCACGGGCTCCTGCGTCTGCTGATGCACCACGGTTCCCTTCACGGTTGCCCGTTCCTTCGACGATGACGGCGTCTTGGTTGCAGGTACCTTCGGACGTTCCAGCCACAACACAAAGACATCAAAATCTTTTCGCACTGTTTGGTTGGGAAGGGGCTGATCAGATCCGTAATAAAACGTCTCACGATCGGCCCATCGCGGAAACAACTCATCGTACGGTGTGTTCACCGGTGCGCCCACGTTGCGCACAGAGCTGAGTGTGAACGACGCTCCACTGCGGACGATGCGCGACGTGAACACGTCATATCCGCCGTAGGTGTCGTGTCCGGCCGAGGCAAAGGCCAACAACGTATCACCGCAGAACATCGGCGTGAGTTCATCACACGGTGTGTTGACATCACCTTCAACAAGCTGCGGCGTTGACCATTGTTGTCCGTTACGCACCGCATACCACAGATCCGTCCCGCCGGCCCCGCCCGGACGATCCGACGCAAATACGAGGATCGATCCATCGGCACTTACCGTAGGATGTCCATCCCAATACACCGGCATATTCAAGGGGGCGGGCAGTGCTTCGGTGGTGGTGATCCGTGCACCTTCCACAACGGCATGCACCAGTGACGCATCACCCACAATGTCGGATGGCTGCACACCCGTGCGCGTGATCACCGTTGTGATCGGCGACGTCGGCCCATGCGGCCCCAGCTCATTCGGTTTGATGCGGCGCACGGCATCATAGTGCGACGTTGCCGCCGATGTTCCGTTGATCAGCAGCTCATGATTGCCGAGCGGCAGCAGGCCCCATTCATGATCACGCGTTCGCGCACCCTGCACCCGCTCCAAACGCCACACACCATTCGGCGTTGCCACGCCCGTATCGATCCCCCGCGCCGTTGACATCATCGGCGCACACGCCGGCGGCGGTGGCGGCGGCGGACAGGGCGGCAGCTGACGGCGGAGGGTCGGGCCAACGCAGCCAACCATCATCACCGCAACTAGACTTAATACCTGAAGGCGACCTAAAGGCGACCTAAAGGCGACCCTACGGGAATCCCCCCACGAAGGCCCCCACGCAGACCCCCACGCAGACC
>CAYXQJ010000019.1:0-64367 GCA_964467455.1 uncultured Hyphomicrobiales bacterium
GACGGCTTCCATGCCGGTGACGATCGTCAAGTAATTCAGCATAAGAGCTGACAGCATAACGGGTCGCAAGCATCTGCTTGCGGCCCGTTATTTTTGAGCCATGTCTCCACTGATGCTCGCCGCGCTAAGCGGCATCCTCCTCGGCGCTTCTTTTCCGCCGTCCCCGCTAGGCATCTTGTCATTCGTTGCCTATGTGCCATTGCTGATCCTCATCGCCACGCAGACATCGTCGATGCGGCGTATCAAGATTATCGGTCTCTTCTACGTGACCTTCGTTCTCTATCACGGCATCACGAACTGGTGGATCTCTTCGTGGCAAGAACACACAGACCCGTATCTGTTTGCTAGCGGCATCGTCCTTACGCTTGCGCATCCATTCTTCCTGATGTTACCGTTTCTCGCTCTTACGTCCTTCGTCCGCCGTCTGCCGTCCCTTTCACCCTTCCACCCTTTCATCCTTGCACCCTTGACGATCTCCGGCTTCGAATGGCTCCACGGCCAAACCGATGCCTCGTACCCATGGCTCACATCCGGCTACATGTTGGTGCACACACCCTTCGCTCAGCTCGCTGAATTCATCGGTGTATACGGTCTCACGTTCCTCATCGCCAGCGTCAACTCCGCCATCGCCTACTGGCTACTAAACCGCTCATCACAAACGAAGCCCTGGTTCATCCCTTCGCTCACACTAGCTGCCCTCATCGCCTGGTACCTCTTCGGTCAAGCACTGACCGACCAACCGACCAACCGACTGCTTACTAGCACAGTAGCACACCAGCACACTAGCACACTAGCACTGGTGCAACCCAACGAAGACCCATGGGACAAGTGGGCCGACACCCGAGCACAAGTGCGCGTGCACCAAGCGTTGGTCGATTCGCTACGTCGCTCCGGAGTGCAGCCCGACATCGTGGTCTGGAGCGAAACGGCCATCCCGTTCATGATCCGCGAGCCCGAGTACAGTGCCGAGGCAGAGCACCTCCGCACATGGGTCGATACGTCGAAGTTCGCCCTGCTGACCGGCTTCGCAGACCGCTATGTGTATCCGGCAGATGCAACGCCCCCTTCCGCACGAACCTCACGATTCGATCCGACGATCCGATTCGATGTCTTCAACGCCGCAATGGTCGTTGGCCGCGATCGAGATCACGATGTGGTCCATCACAAATCCATGCTGACACCGTTCGCGGAACGCTTGCCATTCGCTGATCAATTCACCTTCGCCATGTCGTGGATCCAATGGGGTGTAGGGATCTCGGCTTGGGGTAAGGGGCAGACACGGAACCCATTGCCGGTGGGGGAGAGAGCCAAGGTGGGCACGATCATCTGCATCGAGTCGATCTATCCCGAAGTGGCTGCCGATATGGTGCGCAATGGCGCCGATCTGCTGTGCATCATCACCAACGATGCATGGTATAACGGCACGTGGGGACCGGTGCAACACTTCGATATCGCCCGCATGCGGGCCATCGAACAACGACGTACCATCGTCCGCTGTGCCATGTCCGGCGTCACCGGCGTGATCCTTCCCGACGGATCCTCGCTGGGTACCGATCCGTCAGGGGGCATGTTGGCTCCAATGACGCAAGGAGTGGCCGTGGCAAAGGTGACAACGTCGTCGGTGCGCACGGTCTATTCGCAGGTGGGCGACGTGATCCCGCCCGTCGGTCTTGCCCTCACGCTTTTACTCCTGATCTCTGCAAGAATTCCCGCAGTGCTTCGTAAACTGCGTGTTCGTTCAGACCTCTAATTACTGATCTACGTTATGAAACATCGTACTGCGACCTCGATCGCATGGTTTGGTTTATGCCTCCTGGCGATGACCACAACCTCGATCGCTCAGGTCAAACCACTCTCGTATAAAGAATACGACCTCAAGAACGGCCTCCACGTGATCTTACATGAAGATCACAGTGCTCCGGTCGTTGCCACCGTTGTGCATTATAAGGTAGGATCACGTGACGAAGATCCGGCTCGCACCGGCTTCGCTCACTTTTTCGAACACCTCATGTTCGAATCGACCGACGACATCGAACGTGCGTCGATCGATAAGATGATCAATGGTGCTGGTGGTCAGCTCAACGCCTATACCTCGAACGATGAAACGGTGTATCACTTTGTTGTACCGTCCAATCAGTTCCAACTCGCATTGTGGATCGAAGCGCAACGTATGCGCCGACTTCACGTCAACGACATCGGCGTCGAAACGCAACGCGGTGTGGTAAAAGAAGAACGCAAGAACCGCTACGACAACGCTCCCTACGGTGGCTGGTTCGAGAAGATGGGTGCGTCTCTGTTTGCCGGCACGCCGTATTCGTGGGCTCCGATTGGATCTGCTCAACACATCGACAGTGCATCGAACCAAGAGTTCATCGACTTCTACAACATGTTCTATCAGCCAAACAATGCGATCTTGGTGGTCAGCGGTGACTTCGACGAGAAGCTCGTGCGTGAGACCATCGACGCCTACTTTGGCGGATATCCGAAAGCGCCGGAACCACGTCGGCCGGTCTTTACGGCACTCAAGCCGCTGAGCAAGACCATTGCCGACACGATCAACGATACCAAGGCCCAACTGCCTGCCATGTTCATCGGCTATCAAAGCATCAGCATGAAGGATGAAGATGCCTATGCCGCAGAACTCCTCTCAACGATCCTTGCAGGGGGCGAGAGCTCGCGTCTATATCGTTCCATCGTCGACAGTCAGCAAACCGCCGTGCAGGTCTCGTTCAACAGCTTGATGCGTGAGTACGGTGGGATGACCTACTTTGTGGGCATTGCCGCCCCGGGAAAGACGCTTGATCTTGTGTTGGCAGGTATCGATGCGGAGATCGCAAAGCTGCTTGCTACTGGCGTCTCCGATGCAGAACTGCAGAAAGCGAAGAACATCACCGAAGCACAATTCGTCGGCAGCCGCACGGGCATGTATAACAAAGCCCTGCAGCTTGCGAACTATCATCGGTATTACGGCTCAACGGAGCTCATCAACAAAGAACTTGAGCGCTATATGAAGGTCACCAAGGCCGACATCTTGCGTGTTGCCAAGCGTATTCTTGAGAACAAACATCGTGTTGTGCTCACCTATTTGCCGGTGAAAGGGTAAGCCATGAACACGACAACCATGACATCTATGATCGCACGATCACTTATCGCCTTCGTTCTGTTCTTTGGTGTGGCAACATCGTTTGCCGACACGCTTGACATTCGCAAGAAGCCGCAGCCGCTGCCGAGCACAGAGTTCTCATTTCCGGCCTATGAAGAGTTCACACTGCCGAACGGACTCCACGTCTACGTCGTAGAGAACCACGACGTTCCTACGGTGACCTTCTCTCTGGCCATCAAGGGTGGTGATGCCTACGATCCTAAAGGCAAAGAGGGAACAGCATCTGTGATGGGCGACATGATGCAAAAAGGGACGAAGGATCGTACCGCTGCACAGACGGCCGATGCTCTTGACGGTGTAGGTGCATCGATCTCGATGCAGACATCTGGTGAATCGTCAACGATCTCTGGTGCAGCACTGAAGAAACATGCTGCCTTGCTCTTCACCATTCTTGGTGAACAACTTACAGAGCCCGTCTTCGATCAAGACGAGTTCGAGAAGCTCAAGAAACAATATCTCGCTTCCGTTGCCAGCCAGCGTGGGAATGCGGGCGAACTTGCGCAGGCACTCTCGCGCAAGGTGATCTACGGCATGAACAATCCGCTTGCACGACGTCAGACCGAAGCGTCGATCAAAGCGATCGAGCGTGACGACATCGTGACGTTCTTCGAGCAGTGGATCCGCCCGAACAATGCGTCGATCGCCGTTGTTGGTGATGTGAAGGCCAAAGAGGTAAAAGAGTGGCTGACCAAGTATCTCAAGAATTGGAAAAAGGGTGATCTGCCGCCGGTCAACATGCCCGACATCGCCACAGAGAAAGCGGGTGTCTACTTCGTCCCGCGCAAAGGTTCTGTACAGTCATCGATCGTTGTCTGTGCCGCCGCTCCGTCGGTGAAAGACCCATCGTGGCTTGCCCTCGATCTCACCATGAGCTACTTCGGCTCGGGCTTTGGCAGCATCTTGTTCGAGACGCTGCGCGAGACGTACTCGTACACTTACTCACCGTTTTCGCTGATCACGCGAGGTGGACGCTACAATCGTGCTGCTGCGGGGTCGGAAGTGCGCAGCAGCGTCACCGACAGTGCCTTGCGCGTGATCCTTAACGAACTCCGCAAACTCGGCAGTGAAGGTCCCGACGAAACAAAGCTGGCTCGTCGCAAGGCCTTCGAGATCGGTCAATATCGCTTGTCGTTCGAGCGTGCCTCCAACGTCGCCGCATATCTGCAGAATTCGTGGGTGACCGGTGCGCCCCTTGACCAGTTGAAGAACTACATCTCCAACTTCGAAGCGTTGGAGTATGGAGATGTTTTGGATGTAACGCGTCAGTACCTCGACATGTTCAAGCTTCGCATTGTTGTTGTCGGCAGTCCGGAAGTGCGCAGCAAGCTCGAGGCCTTCGGTCCGATCTATGAATACACGCTCGATCTCGAGCCGGCTGCGGCCGACGTCTTTGAAGATGCCGGCATGGATCTCAATGAACTGCTCGAGGCGCACAAGAAGGCACTTGGTGGTGCGGCGGCGATCGATGCCATTCGCACCGTTTCGATGAGTGGTGTCGCGACAATGTCGATGCAAGGACGTGAGATGAAAGGTACCATCACGCGCAAGCTGATGGCACCGAACAAAGAGCGTTCCGACGTTGACCTCACGATGATCAAGCAGTCGCAATGGACCGACGGCACAAAGGCGTGGGTCACCATGGGCGGAGGCCCTGCCAGTGAAATGCCTGCCGAAGAGCGCGATGTGGCGATCAACGACGCGCGCATCTTCCCGGCCTTCAGTCTTACGGCGCAAGGAGCACAGGCAAAGATCCTCGGCAAAAAAGCCGGCACGATCTTCGTCGAAAACAAGTCGCCCTTCGGTCGCGCCGAACGTTATGCCTTCGACGCTTCAACGATGCTCTTGCAATACGTCGAGCGCGATGAACAAACACCGCAGGGTATCCTCACCAACGTTGAGAAGTTCACAGACTACATGGTGGTAGGGGGCGTGCAGTTCCCGAAGACCGTGATCAACCAGAATTCGATCTATTCGATGTCGTACACCTTCACGATCTCGGTGAATGAAGGTGTCAGCGATGCGGACTTCGCAGCACCGTCGGCCGGAAAGTGATGTTCAACCGGCTGATCTCTGCCTTCCGCGCGTTGTGGGTGGGACTCACGGCGCCATCACGTTTTGCAGAACGTTCAGCAGATACGGCGGTAGCGATCTTCGCTGCCGCCGTTCTTGTTCTCTCCGTGGTCACAACGGCGTCTACGTTCCTTGAGTCGTCCGATGCGGTACTTGCGGGTGAGATGACCTTGTTGGGAAGCATCCAGCAGCAAGCCGGCGCTGATACCGTTGATCTTTCCAGTTCACAGCGACAGTTCACGGCTGTGTATGGCGGCGCGCTCATCCGGTCGATCATCTCCATTGCCGTCCTTGCCGGCGCGTTCTACCTCCTCGGTCGATTCCTCACCGACCAACCATTCACGTATTCGATGTCGATCGGCGCTGTGGCTTCCACTGCCCTGATCGATGTGCTTCAGCAGCTGGTCTACGTGCCGCTGCACCTTCTCACGCATACCTCGCGCTACGGATTACATGCGGGGATCATGGTCGCCCCCTCCCAACATCCGTTCTTGTTTGCGTGGCTGCAGCGGTTTGATGTGGTGATGTGGTGGCAGTATGTGGCGATCGCCATGGCGCTGGGGTCTCTAACGGGCCTGCACCGCAACTATGGCTACGTGGTCGGGTCGGTCGTCTTCGTGGTCGTCCAGCTCATCTTCGGCGGATTTGCCCTCGTGGCTTGGATCACGGCCCAAGGGTTGTAACCATCTACAACGTCTTCGTGTCACCCCTTCAGAACGGAATAAGGGGTCATGCGAAACCACACACCATCTGACCGACGCTACGTCGACGAAGAAGCCCTCCAGCGGGTGGTCGATGCCTTCAAGGAAGGTGATCGGCAGGCGTTTCGGGTGTTGTATGACCGGTTTGAACACCCTATCTATCGTTTCTGCCGTCATTTGGTGTCTGACGAGGCCTTGGCACGCGATGCGTTCCAGGAGACCTTCATCCGGATGTATGAGCATCGGAGAGACCTACGGTCGGAGAGCATCCAATCCTGGTTGTTTTCCATTGCCCGTCGGGTGTGCCTGAACCTGCTGCGGTCCCGACGTCGGACGTTTGAAGAGTTCGATGAGGGGCAACACGAAACGGTCGAGTACGTTGAGTCTGATATCTTTCTCCGGGAGCATTTGGACCGAGCATTAGGGTTGCTTCCGGTGGCTTTGCGCGAGGCCTTGTTGCTTCGGGACGTTGAGGGACATTCTTATCAGGAGATCGCCGAGATCGTCGGCATCGACCTGTCACTTGCCAAGGTCCGGGTCTATCGTGCCCGGTTGATCATGCGTAAACATCTTTCTCACATCGTTGCCGAGAGGTCACGATGATCCTTGAGCATCTTATCTCTGCCTATCTCGACGGTGAATTGACGCCGGAGCAGGATCGTGAACTTCGCGAGAGTCTGGCCTCCGACCCTGCGGCTCGTCAGGCCTTTGATGCAGCGGTGTTGATCCACATTGGGTTGCAGTGTGAAGACCGGACCGTACCACCGGCGGACCTACGTTCGAGTGTATTCGCTGCTGTCGATGTGATCGCGGCTGAAGAAGAGCATCACGCAGCTACGCTCGGCATTTCGAAACGTCCGATCAATGTTGTGAACCGCAGCGCCGGCGTCCTGGCCATCATGTTGTTGATCCTGTGTATCCCGGTCGCAGACCTAGTGATGGACCGAAAGGCACCGATGGCAACCGTCGCCCCTGTGGATACGTCACAAACGGCGGTAACAACCATCAACGTACGTCAGACAAAGAAGCCGCGACTGCAGGAGACCATGCAGAATACTGAGGCATCTGTTGCCGAAGATGTGACAGCTGAATTCGCTGAGAAGAGTGAATCCGGCAACGTGCAGGATCAGCAGAACATGGCAACGCCAGATGTTCCGCTATCGGCCTATCTAGGTGGTTTGTCGGCTTCGACGACGTTGCCGGGTGAACATGGGCAGGTCATCAGTGCAGCTGAACAGCCCCTTCCCGTCTTCATCACCACATCATATGCAGCCGGGATGGCCTCGACGGTGCCAGGTGCTACCGACGTTCGGCAGATCTCTGCCAGCTTGGCGTATGGCGTGTCTGACCGTGGCAAAGTTGGATTGGAAGTGGGTTCCACCTCGTATGCTATGACGCGCGATATGACGGTGCTCACCGGTCATGCATCCAGTGCCGGCGCATTTGCATCTGCCAAGCCGGTTGGTCAGGGTGGAGGATCCGGGAAACTATCGTCACCGGAGCCGAATAATGCCGACTACCAGTCTTCCAGGGTAACCGTGCGGACGGAAGAACGCCAGTTTTGGGGTACGGCGTTCTACGAGCACAAGTTGTTCTCCTACAACAGCATATCGGTGCAGGGTCGACTTGCCGCCGGTGTTGGCGAGGATGGTCTGCTGGGTTACGGACGTCTGATGGGCGAGTGGAAGGTTGCCGGTGGGATCTCCATTGTCGCCGGTGCCGAAACACGAGCCATGCCATTCCAAACGGGTGGAATTGGAGGTGCAAATACATCAGCAACGTATGGTGCTGTTATTACAGCCCTTACGGGCTTGAATATTCGCTTCTGATTCGCCCGAAGTTCTCATGCCCTTAATCGTATATTGCGACCCTTCTGAAACAGGGGATTTTTAACGGAGACATAATATGAACCCGTTCGCGACGCGCGTTCTACTTACCACATCGTCCTTACTCATAGCCGGCATCACAGCATCTGCCCAGATGTTGATGCCCTCTTCTGTACCGATCAAGACGGTACAAGACGCTGCAAAGCAGTCACGCTCGATCAACTCGATCGTTCCCCACGCCACGTCTGAAGAGATGGCGGTGATCGTGGCAACGTCTCCGGTCCTTCGTCCGGTGTCGACGCCGAAGGTCGTAGCTCTTCCGCAGGAAGATCCACGCGGCGCAAAGGTTGGCATGACGTATTATGACTTCCAGACCAATGCGTCGATGGCCAAGCGTGTGACGTATTACGAGGACGGCTCTGACAAGTATCTCCAGGTGATCTGGATGGCCGCCAAGGACGGAACGCGTGACCCGGTATCGCAAGCACCGGGTTTCAACAACTCACGCGGAAGCCACTACAACTTCCTGGATGTCAACGACCCCGACAATCCGGTTCCGGGTATTGAAGATTGGCAGAAGATCGAATCACAACGTGCCGGATGGCCGTCGCTGGTCCAGTTTGATGATGGTTCGGTCGGTACACCATCGCACACGCCGATCTACTACTTCGGCAACGCCGGAGTTGGCGATGATCAATTCTTTGAATTCGCTCAAGTCTCCCAACCTGCGGATTCGGCATTGTGGCCTCGCGCTGCGGTTGATGGTCAGAACAATGTGCACTTGATCTATAACCGCAACATCCCGGGCAGTGGCACCCAAGTTGCATATCGCAGATCGACCGACCGCGGGAGCACATGGGAGCCGGAGATCCTCTTCACCGGCCCTTCAGCCTTAGTACCGTCTGGTTTCCCATCGAATCTCCTTAGCACACTTACACGCAACGGTAATGGTGGTGATTCGTATGCGATCACCGCTCGTGGTTCGAATGTCGTGGTTGCCTATAGCAATGCCGGCCTTCAGATCCACACACGCAAGTCAACAGATTACGGTCGCACATGGGATGATGGTCAGACAGGATGGAACATCATCTTCGCTGGCAACTATACGATGATCGACTCGACGACCTATTCGAACGGTGACTCGATCGAGTTGCAGTCTGACACCGTAGCATCGCCTTCGGCGCACATCGCTCTTGCGATCGATTCCGAGGGACGAGCTCACTACACCGTTGGCCAAACGGTCACGTATTTGATCCAAAAAGGCGCTACTGATCCAAGCCAACCACGCTCTGGTATCATCTACGAAGTCGATGACGAATCACTCTTCCGCTTTGCCGGTGTGTACTACTACAAGGAAGGCGACACGGTCTTCTACAACGTAGGACCGGCAGGTGGCGGCGATTGGGACGGACAGGGCACGATCGTCAGCCGTCGTCCGTACTCCGGGGCAAGCCGATATCCGTCGATGGGCGTGGATGCCAATGACAACATCTATCTGGCCTATTGCTCCGTGAAGACCGGAGATGTCTTGCCGATGCAGATCGACACCACACCTACCTACAGCCAGACGGAGCCCGATACACTTGTTGAAGTAGATGGTCTCTATGGCCACGTTTACCTCACCCATAAGCTCAAGAACTTCCCGCAGTGGTCTGCTCCGAAGGATGCCACGCCGTCAGGTGTGAACTCGTTGTTCGCTTCGGTGTGTGATAACGTTGTGAACGACCGTATCTACATTGCCTACAGTGTAAGCCCCCTTCCCGGCGACCGCGTCACGAACGTTGAGACGGATGCTGTACCTGCTGACATCTACGTGATGGCTTATCCGACGTCAGAACTGAATGTTGTCAGCAGCGTTGGTGAAACTCAAGAACTGCAAGCCGATGTTACCATCGCGCCGAATCCTGCCAATGAACGCACACGTCTGCACATCTCCAGTGTAACTCCTGGAACGATGTCGGTGTCCGTTGTTACGATGCACGGTGAACGCGTCATGCGCTCAACAAGCCCAACAGCCGAATCGGTGTGGGACGTTGAGATCCCAACGCAGCAACTGGCATCGGGTGCCTATATGATCGTCATCGAACAGAACGGCGCCACAGTGACGCAGACGTTGAGCGTCATTCATTGATCTGAAAAAAATCCTCTAGAAACTCATTGCTCTCGGGAGTGTTTCATGGTGCGTAAGTACCTCGTTGTCGTGTTCGCATTGCTCGCCGTCGCACCGACCGCGTATGCAGGCATCACCGGCATTTTGGCTGGTAAGGTCGTTGATAGTGAAGGCAAGGGTGTTCCCGGCGCCACCGTGCGAGTTATCGGAACTACGCGTGGCGGCATCACAAAGGGTGATGGTAAATACACCATCATCAATATCAATGCCGGACAGTATGACATCCGCGTAACGGCGATCGGTTACGACACAGCAACAAAGCGTGTGTCGATCTCGGCAGATCAGACCGTGACCTTGAACTTCACGCTAACGCAAGGCGGCGTTCAGATGAAGGCCGTTGACGTCACCGCTGAACGCGAGATGATCCGTTCTACCGACGTCGGCACCGTTCGCACCACAAAGGGCGATGCTCTGACGACGATGGCCCGTGATAACGTTGCCTCGGCAGTTACGTTGAGCGCCGGTATCTCAACCTCAGGGACGGGTTTTGCGGTTCGCGGTTCACGTCCAACAGAAACACAGGTCCTCGTTGACGGTCTGTCCGTATCGGACCAGTTCGTCGGCGCATTCGGCAACACCGGTGCCACAGTAACAAGTGCCATGCCGAGTAGCTTTGCCACGGAAGAAGTGCAAGCCCAAACAGGTGGTTTCGGTGCTGAATACGGCAATGCCGTAGGAGGTATCGTCAACCAGGTTGTGAAGACAGGGAAGACGGACCGCTTTGAAGGTCTGTTGCGTTGGAGAAAAGACGTTCCATTCTTGTTTGGTAACGCCGGTAATGGCGTATCACTTGGTGCACCACTTGAAGACGTTGTAGACGTTACACTCGGTGGTCCACTTGGCTTCAACCGTTCCACCTTCTTTATTGCTGTCCGCAATAACTATCAAACCTTCCGCAACTTCGGCCTTGAAGTGTTGGATCCGGAAGGCAACAACCTCGGCCAGTTCCCGAACAACCGCACGTGGGGACGCAACATCACGGGCCGCATGAAATTCCAGATCACGGATGCTGCCTTCCTCCTCGTTGGCGGTATGTACGGTGTCGACAATTTCGAACGTTCCGGTTGGGGTTGGCTCTATGCCGACAATGAAGGTGTTCTTACCGATTCCTTCGGCAATCCGATCCTCGATGCCAATGGCAACCAACAATCGAACAAGTTCGTGGAACGATCGGCAAAACAGGCGATCATTCAAGAGTTCACGAGTAACGCCTTCGCTCAGATTAACCATACGCTCGGTGCCAACACCGTGTATGAAGTTCGCGCATCCTATAACCTCAAGAAGACGGAGATCGGCAAACGTAAAACGGCCGAAACACCGGGGATCTTCACAGGGTGGGACCTCTACTATCCGGAAGACAACCTTCGCATTGATGATACGGTATACGTGCAAGGCGGCAACGTGATCTTGGATGCCTACGACTATATGCGCAAGCGTGCCATCACGGAAGACGGATATGCCGAGTTCGAAGTCACACGTCCGAACCCGATCACGGGATTCGTCGAAGGCCCGGGCGACGCACAGACCACGTTGAATCCCTACGGTCTGTTCAACTACTTCAACGCTCGCGGTAATGAAGCCGGCATCGACTTCCGTCAGGCGTCCTTCATGCAGTTCGACGGTAACATCACGCACAACCTTGAAGTTGGCGACACCCGCCACGTCCTCAAGGGTGGGTTCGAGTTGCGTCTCTATCGCCTCACCCGCCACTCTAACGGCAATCCGTGGGACGGTAACCCATTCTTTGACTTGTACGGTAGCGACTACGGCGAGAACATTTATATCGACCCATCTACGCCGAATTACGAATCCACGAAGGCCGCAACCGAAGAACCATTTGCTCCGGTCACCGGTGCCATCTTCTTCCAAGATCAGATCCAATTCAAGGGGCTGGTGTTTACGCCAGGTGTTCGTATCGACTACATCGATCCGAACTCACTCTATCGTAATCAGTTCGATGTATTCTATCCCTATGGCTCCGATGTCGGCTTTGCCGAAGCAGATCCGAAGCTGTATTTCAGCCCGCGTTTGACGATCACCTATCCGGTAAGCGCCGACGGACGCCAGAACTTCAAGCTTGCCTACGGTATCTATTATCAGGCGTCACCGTTCTCTGACTTCTACGACAACTTCAACGCTACGTTCCTTCGCGGCGGCAACTTGCTTGGTAATCCAAACCTCGAGATGCAGCGTACCAACCAATATGAAGTGTCATACAACCACCAGCTTTCGGATGTGTTCGCCCTTACCGTTACGGGCTTCTATAAGGACATCTACAATCAGCCGGACATCGCCTTCGTTCGCGCCGTACCAAATCCGTTCTATCAGCAGGTCATGTCGGCCTACGGTAACTCGAAGGGTATTGAGTTGACGCTTGAGCGCCGGACCGCAGACAACTGGGGCTTCAATGTCAACTATACGCTCCAGTCGGCTACCGGTACAGCCAACAACAGCCAGACGGTCGTTGGCCTCGATCCGTACACCGGCGAGCCCGCCTTCCCGGTGGAACCATTCCCGCTGTCATTCGACCGACGTCACCGCGTCAACATGGCCCTCAACTTCCTCTGGGGTAATGATGAAGGTCCGATGATCGCCGGTATTCCGCTGCTCGAGTACTTCACGATCACGCTTACCGGCTTCTGGCAGTCCGGTGCTCCGTATACGCCGGTCAACCAACAAGGTCAGGCAACGGGTGCCATCAACTCTGCTCGTTTCCCGTCCTTCTGGAACTCGGAGTTGCGGATCGTGCGAACGATCCCATTGAATGAGCTGCTGGGTGGCAATACGTCACTCGATATCTTCCTCGACGTGTTCAACTTGTTGAACTACGTCGAAGCGATCGCCTTCTACCCGCGTACGGGCAGCCCGGACAACGACGGCTTTGCTCTCAATCGCGTACCGGGTGACTTCCCGTCGACGACGTATTACAAGGAAGCTGATCCGAAGAACAAGGTCACAACACAATCCAATCAGTATGATCGTGTTGGCAAGCGCATGTACAATTCCGCTGTCGACTTCAACGGCGACGGCACCGTTACGGCCGAAGAGTCGTATCAAGGATATCAGATCTATGTTCAGGACGTGATCGATCGTCGCGGCAACTATCAAGCACCGCGTCAGGTCTACTTCGGTATCATGTTCCGCTTCTAATCTCACCACCACCTACGATTACTAGATAGCATCACGGAGAAATCATGACTCAACGATGGTTCCAGCGGATCATGCTTGTTGGCATCACACTTGGTGTGGTAGCCACGGCATTGGAAGCCCGCACGAAGGACCAGGTCGCCAAGAAGGACCAGGCATCCGAGGATGTGCAGCGCACTCCTCGTGGCGCGTTCGACCTTCAGCGCAACGTGGTATCGAACATCGATTTTTACACCACCAACTACGGCATCTTCGGTTATAACATTGCCAACCAGGTAGGTGGAACGTTCTGGCCGCGTGGTCTGCGCAACCAGTACATCTTTGCCGGTGGCGCGTGGTTCGGTGCATTGAAGCGCCAGCCAGGTTCGACGGAACTGCGCAAGCGGGTGACGATCACATATAATCCCAACTCCGGGCAGTCATGGATGGTACCTGGTTCGATCGAAGACGGCAACGCCCAAAACCCGCCGGGTACGGTCGATCAAGGTGGTGAAGCCACCAATAAGTACCGCACCTATTTCTCGACGGACTTTAGCGTCGCCGATGGTACGGACTTCTTGAATCCCACCTTCCCGAACTGGCCGATCTGGGATTCGTCGCCTAACGATACCCTGCGCATCAACAACTACTACGGCTACTACATCAACGATATCAACCAGCGCAATCGCCAGAACTTTGATAAGGGGCCGGCATTCATCTCCGACGAAGATGTCTTCTCCGTCTATCGCGACACCGATCTCTCGCGGTATGAAGGTGGTGCTGCACGTCGTGAAGCGGAAGGATTCCCCCTTGGTTTCCAGATCGAACAGATGATCTATTCGTGGGGCTTTGGCGACTATGCCGACATGATCTTCATCAAATACATGTTCATCCACCCGGAGCAGTTCCCCGATACGCTGTATCAATGCTGGATGGCTTCTGTGATGGACGTCGACATCGCCCTCGGTACCAACCCGGTCGGTGGTGCGCAGAACGACCGCGCACGATACTACATCGAAGAAGATACGCTCAACCTCGCTGTACAGTGGACAAACGGCGACCGCGGTGAGGCGGGTCAAGGCTTCGGCTATCTCGGCTTTAACTTCCTTGAAAGCCCGGCAGTAGATGCCGATGGCTTCCTTCGCAAAGACAAGAAGCAATTCCCGGTGACCGAGCAGCTTGGTCTCCGAACCTTCCGCAACTGGCCTATTACCTCGGACCAGTTGGAGAATGAAGACCGATACAACTTTATGTCAACCGGCCAGCAGGACGGTGACGATGGACCGGGCGACCGTCGAATGCTGATGGCTACCGGCCCGTTCAATATGCGTCCAGGCGACTCTGCCCGTATCGTGGTTGGTATCATCCTCGGTACGACGGCCTCCGGCAAAGATGCGACTGGCGAGACGTCAGACATGGCCGAGTTGCTCCGTAAGGTTCGATTTGCACAGTTCGTGTACGACAATCAGTTCCGTGCTCCGCGTGCTCCGGATCTTCCGATCATCAAGGGCTATCCTTCAGACGCTGCCTTCTTCCAAGTTCCTTCGGCGGGTTGGTTGCCCCTTAACAATGCTGTGGTGATCCAGTGGGATTCAACTGCTGAACTTTCGGTGGACACGCTCGAAGGCGGTCTTGACTTCATGGGCTACCGCATCTACCGTGCTCGTCGGACCGACCTTGATACGTTCGATGTGGACTATAATGCCACAACGCGTAAAGGCCCTCTTGGTTGGAAGCAGATCGGTCAATATGCCGTTCCGCCGATGTTCTTTAAGTCTTCGGTCACTGTGCCGGATGTGGGCTTGAACATCGAAGAGTTCGACATCGCCGACATCATCCGTCCGGGTCAGCGCAAATTCCTCGTAGTACGCTATCCGTTTACGGCTGAACCTTGGGGTTCTTACTTCCGCGGCCTTCTTGCAACCCGTAACGGGTACCAGTATCAACTGAATCCAGACCAAACGCTCAATGTGAATCGTTTCGACAAGTACGACTCCGTGCGATTCACCTACCTGACCACGCAGTTCGAAGATCTGCCAACGGTCAATCGTGCAACGGGTGGTACAGCGGATGCATGGGGTCTTGACTCGACTCAAGCCGATATTGCCAAGGATAGCTTGATCAAGTTGATCCTTGCCAAGAAGGTGAAGGCCGCACCATTCCTCTTTACGGATCCAACTGAGATGTCTGGCCGCCGTCCATTCGAAGAGACGTCTGAGGTTCGAAAGGGCATCATTGCGAACTTTATTCGATCGAACTCACGTAGCCGCACATCCTACGACTTTGGTGATGATGATCGAAACGGTACAATTCTCTACGACCCAGATCCGGAGAAGTCGGAGAAGCTCATCAACAACGTTGAATATTATTATGCCGTTCGTGCCTACGACGAAGGTGACTACCTGCAAGGGACGCGTTCAAAGCTTAACAATCGCGCTATCGGTCTTCCGAATACGGTCACTACGGTTCCGTTGGCTTCACGTCCGGGTGCATCACCCAGCATCGAGTTCCGTGTCGACCCGGCAGATCAAGCTCGGATCGGTGGCATCTACAATCTCCGACTCTTGATCCAAGATCAGCAGCGTTTTAATCAGCTGTTCGCAGGCAGAACGTTGGAGCTCGAGTTCTATCGTGACTGGATCGGTATCGATCACGACCAACAGCCAACAAATGACGAGATTGGTTTGTACAATCTGTACTTCGTGTTGCGCGATTCCGCTACGAAAGACCAGTTAGCCATTTGGAACTCGCCGTTGCCGCCGCAGCTGTGCGCAACCGGCTCCCGACTGGCTGGTTACTTTACAGAGAATACCGTAACGTGGGTGGATACGGCCGGCGTCACACTCGACTCCGCCACAAAGGCCGTTCTTGACACGGTCTTTGATCCAACAACAGGTGAGATCGTCCGCATTGACACCACCACGTTCCACCTTCCCGACAACACGGAGCGTGAGATCCGCAGCGGCTCATATCAGACGGATGCCGTATGCTTCAACAACAAATACGCTCTAGGTGCAGTTGGTCTCGCATTTGACTATTCCTTCCAGCAATGGGGTGGTGTGTACCGCACGGTTGAATCTGGCGACATCATCTCAGGGGGCGATCCCAATATCTATGTCGGTAAGGCGCGGATGGAGGCACTGACCTATAATGACAGTCGACCGCTAAACCAGGCGCCGCCACTGTATAAAGATGTGTTCAACTTCGAATACCCAACGGGTGTGATCGCGCCAACCAGTTATAACAACGGTCCCGGTGTCTATGAGATCGAATTTGTTGAAGGGGGCACAGAGACCATCACCACAGCATTCCGTCTTAGCGCGAACGTTGGAGATGCGAACGACAAGAATCCGGTAATGACTTTCGAGAACGTACCGTATCTCCGCATGAAGATCCGCAACGTTGCTGAGTTCGATCGTTTGGACATCAAGCCCGATGGCACAGTGGGCTCTGCAAAGGTTTCCTATCCGTTCGATCTCACGAACTTCGATCAGTCCGTCGATACGGCTTCGCAACTTCGTGAGTTCCCGAATCCGGAGCTGACGCCGTTGGGTTCGTTCTCACTCGCAGCGTATGGCTGGAGAAACTCGCAGAATGGCGATTCCCGTCCGGGCAACGTTGCGAACTACTCGGCTGACTCGAACTCCGCCTATCCGCTTGGCGTTGGCAAGTACTACCTGTCGCGTAATCTGTCAACAACGGGTACGGACACGCTCGACTTCTGTCACGTGTTGACGATCGCCGGTGCTCAGTTCACCATCGACTTCTCACGCAAGGGTCGACGCAATAACGCCTTCGCCGCTGCTCCGTCAACAACACCGCCGGCTGAGTTTCCGAAGACGGACTTCAAGGTTGGTGACAAGATCCGCGTTTACACGCAAGGTGGAGCTCTTGGCTATCCGTTCGACTTCGCCAAGGCCTATGCCAAGGTTGGAGAGTACGATCCGGCCGTACAAGGTGCAGCCTATACCGACGACCAGCTGGAGCAGATCCAAGTTGTTCCGAATCCGTACTACGTCACGCATGAAGGCACTCGTTCTCCGTATGAAGGACGCCTGTACTTCACGCGTCTGCCGAGAAAGTGTACGATCAGCATCTTCACGACATCAGGCGATCTTGTCACGACGTATAATCACGACGAGACCACCAGCACTGACCCAGGCACATTTGGTACCTACGTGTGGGATCTTCTTTCGAAGAACAACCAGCGTGTTGTAAGCCAGATGCTCATCGCGAAGATCGAAACACCGGAAGGCGCGCAAGTGATGCGCAAGTTCTCCATCATCGTCGGTCCAGCACGGATCGTGCAAGAATAACCAAGCAAAAAAGGGACGGAGTCATTCATGGATCGACAGTTTTTTACATGGAAAGGCCTCGCCGTGACGGTTGCACTCGCTGCGACCGCATTGGTAGCTCCCGTGCGTGCACAGCAAGTTGCCGTGACCGCCGGTGAGTTCACCAAGGTTGGTCTCTCAGGCGGGCAATTCCTGAAGATCGGCGTAGGTGCTCGCGGTACGGCAATGGCAGGCGCGTACAGCGGCCTCGTTGACGACGCTACGGCCGTGTACTGGAACCCTGCTGGATTGGTGAACATCCAAGGATGGGGCGCCAACTTCAGCCATACCTTCTGGTTTGCCGGCATGTCGCACAGCTTTGCCGCTGCTGTGATCCCGGTCTCGGAGAAATTCCGTGTGGCTGCCAGCTTCACCGGATTCAGTTCCGGTGACATCACGATCACAACCACTGATCAACAATCAGGTATTGGCGGTATCTACAACGTCAGCGATATCGCTATCGGTGTGACACTCGCCGGCTACCTCACGGAGCAGTTCTCCTTTGGCGCGACGGCGAAGTTCGTCAACCATGGCTTCACGAATATGTCGGCCTCCGGCTTCGTGTTCGATATCGGTACTCTGTATAACACCGGATTCAACGGTGTCACACTGGGCTTCTCGATCAACAGTCTTGGTACCTCACAGTCCTACACCGGCTCCGATGTGAACCGCACCAACCCGCCGTTCAACGGTTTGAATCAGAGCCCCATCGACATGGCCCTGTATACGTCGCCGTTCGAAGTACCGCTGTCCTTCCGCGCCGGCCTTGGCGTGGATATGTTCAAGGGTTTTGTCGCCGAGGCACCGGAAACGGATGTTGACGGCACGGTGATCCACTCGTGGTTGGTCGCGGCCGACTTCGAAACCTATGCCGATGTGCCCGAGCAATTTGCGATTGGCACCGAATATGCCTTCCGCGAGTTCATCGCTCTACGCGCCGGGTACCGTTTTGGTAGCGACCAGTTTGGCCTCTCCGGTGGTGTCGGCCTGAAGTATAAGAGCGGCACGTTCGATGGCCGCGTTGACTACTCGGTTAGCCCATCCGAGAGTCTGGGCCTTGTCCAGCGTTTGAGTATTGAAATTGGTTTTGACTAAGATCTTGTTCGTGTTGATCGCTGCGTCAGCATCCGTGCTGGCGCAGCAGATCGACTTTGTTGCCGACGTTGTTCAATTCCGTGGCGATGCCACGCGATCAAAGTGGGAATTCCACTACGCTTTTGCTGACACGACACTTTCTTACCGTGTAGGCCCCGACGGTTTTGTCGGTGAATTGTATTGCCGCCTTCTTGTGACGAATGGCAAGGACTCAACCCTTGACGAGTGGATCGCCGTCGCCAACAGCACGGAGTACCGTCCGGCCCATAAGCGCTATCTCACCGGTTTCCGCACGCTGTACCTGGCACCTGGCACGTGGATCGTATCACTCTTCGTTCGTGATGTGAACGACACCGCCCGCGTGTTGAACTCCGAGTTCAAGACCACGGTGCGCACCTACGGACTGCAGACCGACTTGAGCGACGTGATGTTTACGCTCCCCACAGCCGATGCAACGAACGAACGGTTCATTCGCAACACCGTTGATGCCGTGCCGAATCCTCGACATGAGGTGATCGGACGTGATCCGTCGATCTCGCTCTATGCCGAGGTGTACAATGCAAAAGCGAATGACCTCGACACGTTCGTTGTGGAGTATCAAGTGCTTGATAATGTTCGTCGCGATGTGATGACGACGTATGGTACACTTGTTGGCGTCGAAGATGGACTCGTGATCCGCGAGAATATCCCTGCCGGTGCCTTGCGCAGCGGTGTGTATTCTCTTCGTGTCTCGCTTCGCACGCGCGACCTCGCAACGACCTATGCCTCTACCGAAGAACGATTCTACATTCTTAACCCGGAACTGCCCCCTGAGGGACAGATACTGCTCACAGAAGAACAGCGTTTTCTCGCGTCGGAGTGGGCCGTAAAAACCGGAGACCAGTTGAAGCTGGAGTTGGAGTATGCCAACGTGATCGCTTCGGCAGGAGAGAAGATGACGGTCGAAGGTCTCGAAGACGATCGTGGCAAACAGCGATTCCTGTATCGATTTTGGTTGATCCGCGATCCGGATCCTAGCACAGAGCAGAATGAACGACTCGACGAATATCGTAAGATGATCCAGCGGGCCAACACGTTCTATTCAGGCGCTATGGTGCGTGATGGTTGGCGTACTGACCGTGGTTACGTCTTGCTCAAGTATGGCATGCCGACGCAAGTCGAACAACACATTCAATCGTTGGATGCCCGACCATACGAGGTCTGGTTCTATCAGAACGTGCAGAATGGTGGTCACTTCTACTTCGTTGACTGGCAGGTGATGCAAAACCACAAGCTCGTTCACTCCACGGTCATCGGCGAGATCCGCGACGAAAAATGGTTTGAGCGGTGGGCCAAGGTCTTCAACCCCAACGTCAACCCCCTCGAACAACAACTGCCGAACAGCAGATAATGTCGCGTACAGATCAACTGACGGCGCGTCTCCTACAAACGGTCGGACGTTATGCGTGTCGGTCCTCGTGGGAGCAACGTGCACGACTCGGCCGCGCCCTTGGTCGGTTCATGAAGGTCGATCGTCGTCGACTCAACATCACGCGCTCCAACGTGCGCCATGCATTCCCTACGTGGACAGAAGCTGAACAACAACGTGTGGTGAATGGTGCGTATGAGAATCTCGGCATCACGCTTGCCGAACTCCTCTCCGTTCCTTCGCTGACGCGCGCAGATCTTCTCGACCGCATGCACATTCCCAACATCAACTGGGTTCGTGACAGGAGCAGTAGGGGGCAAGCATCGATCTTGTTGAGCGGACACTACGGCAACTGGGAATACCTGGCCATGGCCGCCGGCGTCGAGATCAGCGCACCGGTGACGATCGTTGCTCATCCGCAGAAAAATGCCGCCGTCGATCGCGACCTAAATGCCTACCGCGCGCAGTTCGGCAATGTGATCGTACCGATGTATGATGCCGCGCGGGCACTGGTCAAAGCCCTCACACAGGGCGGCACCGTTGCCTTCCTAGTAGACCAGCATGCCCATCCGGAACGCGACCCGTGGATCGAATTCTTCGGCCGGGCAACACCTACGTATGAAGCACCCGCGGCATTAGCCCTTAGATTTGGAGTGCCGATCTATTATGCCTTTGCGGTACGTGAAGAAGATGGACGCTACCACGCGCCCCTTCACGAACTTGACATGAGCGGACTCGGTAAAGACCGGGAATCCGTGGTGGAGCTGACACGCCGTCACGTTCTTGAACTTGAACGGGCCGTCATCCGTCACCCACATCTTTGGTCGTGGCAACATCGCCGATGGCGCCACACACCACCACAACCTCACGATGGGAATCGTTATGCGTAGACCTTCCAAGCCACCGTCAAAATCGACGTCAAGGACGTCGTCACGGACGTCGTCAAAGACCTCGTCGAAACGGCCGTCAAACCGTCCGTCAAACCGACCCGGCAATTATCAAAATGCACCTAAGGTGCAGCGCCTCAACAAGGCCATCGCCGATGCCGGTGTGGCATCACGTCGGGCCGCCGATGAGCTGATCCTCGGCGGCAAGGTCAAGATCAACGGTAAGGTCTGCACCGAACTCGGCACCAAGATCGGCATCGACGATATCGTCACGGTGAACGGTGAACCTATCACCCGCATGAAGCACCTGACGTACGTGCTGCTCAACAAACCCAAGGATGTGATCACCACATCGAGTGATGAGAAGGGGCGGGCCACGGTCTTCGATATCGTCAGATTGCGGACGCGGTTGTTCACTGTCGGCCGTCTTGACCGCAACACCACCGGCGTGCTGTTGCTCACGAACGACGGTGAACTTGCCAACCGCCTGATGCATCCGCGCTACGGCATCGCCCGCGTCTACAAAGCCAAACTCGATCGTCCGTTGTTGCCCGAACATGCCCGTAAGATCGCCGCCGGTGTGGAGCTGGAAGACGGCCCCACACAGCCGTGTTTGGTCTTCATTGACCCGCGCGATTCCGAATCGGCCCACATCGAATTGTACGAAGGCAAGAACCGCGAAGTGCGTCGACTCTTCGAACACTTCGGCTACGAGGTCAAACGCCTTGACCGAAAACAATATGCCTTCCTCACGGTTCGTGGACTGGCCCGAGGTGAATACCGCCACCTCACACGAGAAGAAGTGGATGAGTTGTACAAGTTGACGAAGATTCGTTCGTAAACGGACCATGAACTTTCTCAACCCGTTCGCCCTCATCGGCCTCGTCGCCGCAGGTATCCCTGTCCTGTTGCACCTTCTGAACCTTCGCCGTCTCCGCACGGTGGAGTTCAGCACCCTGCGCTTCTTGCAGGAACTGCAAGAGACGCGAGTGCGTCGACTCAAGATCCAGCAGATCCTGCTGCTGATCTTGCGCACGCTCCTGATCATCTTTGCCGTATTGGCCTTTGCACGCCCCACGATCCCGACATCACTGCCGTTGCTCTCCAGTGCATCACGCGCCAGCGTGGTGATCCTCGTTGACAACTCCGCCAGTATGGAAGGGGCTGATGCACAAGGGCGCCGGTTCCGTCAAGCTCAAGATGCAGCGCAGCGTATCGTGCAGATGCTGCGCGATGGTGACGAAGTGTGTGTGTTGCCTCTGGCCGGCGCGGATCCGCTGCGCGACATTGGCTTTACCCGCACCTTCGCCGAGGCCTCCGCCGAGATCGAACGTCTCACGATCAATGAAGGTCGTGCCGACGTTCCCCTCACACTCCGAACCGTCAACTCCGTCCTCGAAACATCGGCTCATGCGCATCGAGAGATCTTCGTGATCAGCGATGCCCAGTCGTCAACGTTGCTGCGTGATGCTTCCGATTCATCGCGACTCATCACCGAGGCAGCGTCGATCTTCCTCGTCCGCATCGGCAACGGCATGCAGGGGTTGGAGCAGAATCTCTCGGTCGACTCCACGTTGTTGGTCACGCGCCTCTTCCAACCCGATCGTCCGATCGAAGTCGAGGCCTTCGTCCGCAACGGCAGTGACCGCGACGCCACCGGCGTCTTGGTCAGTCTGGCCTTCGACGGCAACCGCGTAGCCCAGCGCGCCATCGATATTCCGTCGGGTGCCACGCGCTCGGTGATCCTTGGTGCGCCGCCGCAGCGCTCCGGCCTCCTCGGCCTCTCCGTTGAACTCGAAGACGATGCCATCGACCGCGACAACGTCCGCTACGTTGGCGTCACGATTCCCGCAGCGGCGCGTTGCGCCGTCGTCGGCTCCGGCCTTGGTGCCGAGCTTGTGGCGACGGCCTTGGTGCTGCCCGGCACCGGTCGCGACAACGTCCGCCGCTTCCCGTCAGTGGCCGCCGCCGGCTCTTCCTTGTCCTCCCTCGACGTGGTCGTTGTGACAGGGGGCGAGTGGTCCTCCGCCGACATTGCACAAGCCACGCAGTTCATGGAGCGTGGCGGCGGTATGGTGGTGTTCGCCAGTGAAGCGCCCGGCTTAGCGTCGCTGTTGAGTACGGCCGGTCTTACCGTGCAAGACGTCCGTAGTGCTCCGTCGGCGTCGCCATGGAGCGTTCGATCGATCGATGAAGCACATCCGCTCTTTACGGGCGTGTTCAAGACCGCGAAGGATCGCAGTGTGGTCGAGTCGCCGCGGATCAAACGTCTGCGTGCCGCCGACGGCGGACGTGTGATCGCCGAGACCGATGCCGGTGCCTTCATCACTGAAGGTGCCGCAGGTGTCGGCCGTTTGATCTATGTCGGCGTCGGCCTCGATGGCTCGTGGGGTCCCTTCGGCGGCACCGGCCTCTTTGCGGCCACGATGGTGCGTGCAGCGGCCTACTTGGCCATGCCGCGCGACCAAGGTGTTGACGCCGTCATCGGCGCGTCGATCGCCGCGCCGTTGCCGCCGCGCTTCAGCGCTGAGCCGGCCGTCGTGGTTGCCGACCGGACGAGCGGCTCGTATACGGTCGCTCCGGCCCGCCTGCCGTCGTCAACGGTACTGAACCTGCCCCCTCAACAACATGCCGGAGTGCTGAAGGTGTCTACACGTGATTCGGTGCCGGTGATGACGGTAGCTGTGAATGCGCCGACGGAAGAGTCGCTGTTGAACTTCCTCGCTGATGATACCTGGAACGACGGTGTGCAGCGGCTGACGAACTTCCCGGATCGTGTGGTGGTGACCGATGCGGGACGCCGACTGCAGGAGAGTGTGAACACTGCCCGTGTTGGTTCTGAACTATGGCCGCTGTTCATCGTCTTGGCCGTGATGTGCGCCATTGCCGAGTCATTAGTGGCGCGGTTTTTAAGTGCGTAATTTTCCCTGATGGAGACACCGATACGCCATCCCGATGTTGAACGGGTGCGTGCACATTGTGCCGTACTGCGTACGACGTTGCGAGAGTTGGTCGAGGCGGCCCATGTCTTGTCAACAGTAGAGCGTCCACGATTGACGGCACTGTACGACAAGGCCTTCGGCGACATCGAAGGTGAACGACAGGCCCTAGCCATCCGGGCAGCCGAGCTGGCTCGGCGCGTGGAGTTGTTGAGCGTAAAAGTTGCCCGCGGCGAGACACTTACGCGAGAGACGATCGATCTGGTCAACAAAGTGGTCGACAAAGAATATGCGCGTTTCCGTCAGCGTCTGCGCGAGGCCTTTGAAATGACCGACGAGCAGCGTGAGCGAGTTGCCAAGGAACAAATGCGCACAGCTGCCGATGACGAACTCGTGAACATGTATCGAACGTTGGCCAAGAAGGTCCATCCGGATGCCGCCGGAGAGACCGCTGATAATCTTGCAAAGTGGCAGCGTATCCAAGAGGCCTATCAACAACGCGATGCACGTCAGCTGCGCACATTGCTTACGGTACTCGGTGCTGACGAGGCCGATGAGGTCGCAACGTCGGCATGGGACCTTCAACGATGGGAGCAAGAAGAGCGGTCGCTCGAAGCAAAGGTCCGCATGGAACGGCGCAAGCTGGACCGGCTGAAGGTCGAAGAACCCTTCTGCATCGCAGCGGAGCTGGAAGATCAGAGATGGATCAAACAACACCGACAAGACCTTGAGACGGAACTTGCCCTGCGCACCAAAGAGATCGCCGAACATCTTGAGCACTATGCCGAGCTCACAAACGGTCTCGTCCCTCCCGGTACCAATGTTGCAGAGACAAAAGAAGAACAAGACTTCCAACAAGACTTCATGATGAATACGTATTTCAGTGGACGGTCATGAGCTATCAGATCGAACAACGCGACGAACAACTTCGCAATACAACAGCCAACATCATCTATGAACTCTCCTTCGAGCGTGCACCGCAACACTTGGTGAACGTTCGCATGCGCATACGGAACATTACCACACCGACCATCACGGTCGTGATGCCGGTATGGTCGCCGGGATCGTATAAGGTGAGGGATTATGCGGGACATATCACCGTAGAGTCAGTCAGGTTAGGGGAGAGGGTTGAGGGTAGAGTCGACGAGCAACGAGCAACGAGCAACGAACAACGAGCTACGAGCTACGAGCTACGTGACAAGACGTCGCTGGTCATTGACTGCAATGGCGCGAGCGAGGTCGTGATCGACTATGTGGTGTATTGCAATGAGCGGACGGTGCGGACGAATCATGTGAATCGCTTCCATGCATTCTTGGTCCCGCCGGCGACGATGATGTATGTGGAAGGACGAATGGATGAGATCCACCACGTCTTGCTGAAACATGATCGTGCACTGTGGCCGAACGTTTCCACGCAGTTGTCGCCGGTGCGTGAGCCGAACGCTGACGGTGTGTTGCTCGGTGCGTTGAACTACGACATTCTTGCCGACTCTCCACTGGAGATCGGCGACCATGTGGTGCGCACGTTCACGCATGAAGATGCACAACATGAGTTTGCCGTTGCTTCCACGCATACGCTAGATGTTGACTGGATGGTAGAGCAGCTCAAGCGTATCATCACGGTTGAAGCGAAGATCTTCGGTGGTGTTCCGTACGACCGCTACGTCTTCATCCTGCAGGCCTATCCCGGCACCGGCGGCGGACTTGAACACACGCGTTCGTCCGTCAACGCCTGCGACCCCGCAGCACTGCTCGATAAGACCAAGGCCAAGGACGTGCTCTCGCTCCTCTGTCACGAATACTTCCATCTCTGGAACGTCAAGCGCATCCGTCCCATCGAACTCGGTCCGTTCGACTACACGCGTGAAAACTACACGCCGATGTTGTGGTTGGCCGAAGGCCTTACGTCGTACTACGATGATCTGCTGACCTATCGCTGCGGCTTCGTCACCGAAAAAGAGTATCTCGACACGCTTGCCTCGGAACACCTCGCCAAGTTGCTTCGTGTGCCGGGCCGACTCCAGACCTCGGTGCGTGATTCCAGCTTCCTGGCCTGGCTTAAACTCTACATGCAGAGTCCGGATGCCAACAACCGTTTCCCCTCGTATTATTTGAAAGGGGGCGTCGTGTTTCTCTTGCTCGATCTCTATATCGTCGAGCACACGGACGGTAAAAAAACGCTCGACGACGGCTTGCGCCTGCTTTGGAAGCGGTATCAGGAGAACCCCGGCGTCGGCCTCACGGAGGACGAATGCATCGCTCTCCTTGAGCGTGGCACGGGCATCCAGCTCCGCGAACGGCTCATGTTGTGGCTTTCCTCGACAGAGGAGTTGCCCTACGAAGAGGTCTTTGCCCCCATGGGACTGCGCCTGACCATTGCTCCGGCCAAGCAGGAGGCAATAACCTTTGGCGAAAAACGGTCATTTGCCACTGTACCGCCCACGATGTTCGTGGGGTGGACCTTGGCGGACGTGAACGGAAAGCTCATGGTCAAAGGGATCGAAGACGGCACGCCGGCGCAGAAGGCCGGCATTGGGATCGACGATGAGATCATCGCCGTGAACGGCCGTCGTGTGTCCACCGTGGCCCACCTCGACCAGCATCTTGCCGCCGCCGGTGGCATCGCCACGATCTCGGCCCACTGTGATGGCCGCCTCTATACCACGAACCTCGAAGCCGTACCGGTCATGAAGGTCACGCTGGACGTGGCTCCCGACGCCACCGATGCTCAGAAGGAGTTGCGCGCGGCCTGGCTGCGTCGTGCCGTATGATGTTGCGACGAACCATCCTGCCCCTTACCATCCTTGCCGTGATCGTGCAGGGATGTTCGTGGTACGACAATCAGACCACGTACTTCAATACGTACTACAACATGAACCGCATCATGGATGATGTGAAGGATGAGTTCGAGTTCGTGGAGGAAGGACGACGGGTGAAGCCGCGAGTGTTGGTGCCGGGGCTGGATAGTATCGGGAAGATCGAAGGAGTGAGTTCGGAGACGAAGAACTATCAGTTCCTCAAGACGTTCATCGTTGATCGCGCGAAGTTTCAGCCCGTAGCGTCAAAGGTGGACTCGATCCTGTTGAAAGGATCAAAGATCTTATCCAACCATCCCAAGTCGGACTATGTTGAAGGCAGTCTGTTCTTGATGGCAGAGGGATACTTCTTCCGTCAAGAGTGGATCCCTTCACAGCAGAAGTGTGTGGAGTTGATCGAGCGTTATGCCGATGGCGACTGGTCGCCCGATGCACACCTGCTGTTGAGTAAAGACCTGCTGTTGCAGCGTAAGATCTCGCAAGGTGTGCAGATGCTCTCGCGTACGGTTGACGTTGCGTGGTACAAAGAACGCTGGGACATCTTGAGCGAGGCCTATCGCATCGAAGCCGAGATGGCCATCGAAGACGGTGATCTTGATAAAGCGGTGAAGCCCTATAAGCAGGCGATCGCCCAGAGTGAGAACGATGAGGTCCGCGCCAAGTGGCAGGTCGACATCGGTTCGATCTATTACCGTATGGGCAAGTTCAATCTGGCCGAAGAAGCGTACCGCAAGGTGGATGACTACACGCCCGATGTGTTGGCGGAGTTCGAGTCGCAGTTGTATCGTGCCGCGTCGTTGGTGCAACTCAAGCGACTGGAAGAGGCCGAAGAACTTTTTGTTGAGCTGGAGCGCAACAAGAATTACGACGAGTGGGATTCCTACATCAAGGCCGAACGACTGGCCTTGGAGCGCGCAAAGTCCGGCGAGCTGGACAACCCTGCGCTGATCGCCAAAGAACGCATGGCCGACACGTCCTTTGTTGGCCGGCCGGAGCTCATGGCGCAGTCGTTTCAAAAGGCCATGTCGTTGTACAAGCAGAACAAATACGATGAAGCGTTGATCTACTTCGCCAAGGCCAAGGTGATCCGTACGCCGGTCTATGACGTGGCGACGAAATATTACACGCTGCTGAAGCAGTGGGAAGACCAGCACCGGAAGGTGGCCGGATTTCAGTCCATGGTGGTCGAGCGCGAGTCGATGCGGGACTCCCTCAAGATGATGTCCACCAAGGAGGTCTACGCCTTAGCACGGGTACATGAAGAGTTGGGCAACAAAGATTCTGCCTTGTTCTACTACCGCTGGGCCTATGACAGCACAGCTGAACAAGACAACGAACGCAGCAAATACCTTTATGCACAGGCACGGATCCTCTCAGAGGATGATCCCGACGCGTCTGATTCTTTGTTCTTCGTCCTCAATGAACGTTATCCCAAGAGTCCCTACGGCAAAGAAGCCAGCGTCAGTCTCGGTTTCACCGAAGAGTCGATGGCCGATGATGCGGCCGAATTGTATCGGTCGGGCATGAGCTTCCGTCGGATCAAGGACTATGCTTATGCTTCGCGTCAGTTCAATACCATCGTTGCCAAACACGAGACCAGTCCGTATGCTGCCAAGGCACTCTATGCGCTGGGTTGGATGCATGAGCGCGACATGGACCAACGTGACAGTGCGCTGCGGTACTACGGCATCCTCTTGGAGCGGTATCCGCGATCCGAATATGCGCGTGAGGTGCGTCCGAGCGTAGAATATGCTCTGGCCAAGATGAACAACGTCGAGGTGGCTGACTCCGTCCTCCTCCGCGACTTGGACGACGATCTCTACAAGCGGGCGAAGGCAGGGGAGTTGAACGTCATGGACCAGATGATCAACAACAACAAAGACGCCCTTCAGATGAATATGCCAGGGGGCTTGCAGCTCCCGAACATTCCGGGTGTGACGCCGCAAGGTGGCAACATCAACGATGTGCTGAAGAGTCAGATCAACAACCTCAAGCCACAGACCAACCCCGGTCTTGGGGGGCCGCAAGATTCAACGCGGACGAACCCCGAGCCCCCTATCCGAAAACCCTAGAATTCGATCTGGGTGTGGAGGGCGATCTCTTCCAGGATGGAGGAGACGCGGAGGCAGTTGGGCATGGCCCCTTCGAAGACCATGGCTTTACCGCGGAAATGCACCTCATGGGTGAGGCCTTCGGCATGCTCGTAGGAGCAGCCCGTGGCGCGGATGATCTGTTCGATGACCTCGTCGAACGTGTGTTCCTCGTCGTTATAGAGGATCACCCTGGCGGCTAAGCCGACCTCGACCTGTTCATCTAGTTCGGGGAGGTATAAGTCCATATTCAAAACTACGAAATCCGCTATCTTTGCCCTCTACTGACAAACCGTACCATCCACCCATCATTTGATGAGGACGTCACGATGACGACCGAAGAATTCCTCCGGCAGCTGGACGAGATCGTCTCCGAGCGCCACATGCTCCAACACCCGTTCTATATCATGTGGAACGAAGGCACCCTGACCAAGGAAATGCTCAAGCAGTATGCGATCGAGTATTACCACCAGGTCAAGGCCTTCCCAACCTATGTGAGCGCTACGCACGCTAAGTGCGACGACATGGTCGTGCGCCAGATGCTGTTGGAGAACCTCATCGAAGAAGAGCACGGTCCGGACAACCACCCTGAACTCTGGATGCGCTTTGCCGAAGAACTCGGCGCTACGCGCGAAGAGATCAACGCCCGTCGGTTCCTCCCGGCAACGCGCGCATCGGTCCGCATCATCAAGGAGCTCTCCGGCCGCGACAACCCGGCTGAAGGTCTTGCTTCGCTGTATGCCTACGAGTCGCAGATCCCGGAGATCGCCACAACGAAGATCGCCGGGCTGAAGAAGTGGTATGACCTCGAGACGGAGAATGCACTGAAGTTCTTCGAAGTGCATGAGCACGCCGACGAGATCCACCGCACGGTCACGCGCGAAGCTCTTGCCCGCATGTGCCAGACGGAGGAGCAGAAGCAAACGGCATTGGATGCCGCTCGTGAAGCTGCCGATGCCTTCAACCTGCTGCTTGACGGTGTTTACAACACATGGTGCGCTGAAAAAGCGGCCATGAACTAAGAAGGCCACCCCACGGCATGTGTCGTTTCGTTGCCTACATCGGGCCGCCCATCTTAGCCGATGAGCTGCTCTACAAACCAAAGTTCTCGCTCGTCACGGCGCAAAGCATGAATGCCGGCGAGATGTCCGTATCCGTCAACGGTGACGGGTTTGGTATTGGTTGGTATGCTCCCGAGTTGGATAACGATCCGTGTGTCTTCCGCAGTATCAAGCCGGCATGGGGCGACCAGAATCTGAAAAATCTGGCCAAGAAGATCCACGCTCCGTGCATCTTCGCTCATGTGCGCGCAGCGTCGCCGGGGCTGACCATCGAAGAGGTGAACTCGCATCCGTTTTGGTGTGGCAACCTGATGTTCATGCATAACGGCGTCCTAGGCGGCTTCAAGCAGATGCGTCGGAAGATGCTGCGCAAGCTCAACGACGTGGCCTATGATGCCATCCAGGGCTCGACGGATTCCGAGCACTTGTTCGGGATGTTCCTCAACCACATCGCCGATCCGTTCGGGACGGTGACGTGTGAGGAGATGGTGACGGCTATGGAGAAGATGTTCGAAGATCTCAGCGACCTGATGATCCAGAACGAGATCCGCCAGCACTCCTATCTCAACTTGGCCGTGACCAATGGTACGTGTATGATCACGGTCCGCTATACCACGAATCCGAATGTGCAGCCGGCATCGCTGTATTACATGCACGGTCGCGAGTATCATTGTCGCGGCGAAGTGTGTGTGATGGAGCCGACCTATGGCAAACCGTCGGCCATCGTAGTGGCATCGGAGCCCTTTACAGCCCGACGCAGTGATTGGATGAAGGTGGAACGTAATGCAATGATGATCGTGGACGAGACAATGAGGATCTCGTTCCGCAATGTTGAAATGGACGTAGAAAAGATCGACTTCGAATCGATTGCACCGGAGATCGGATGAACCCCGCACTGATACCGTTATTCCCGCTGATCGGCTTTTTGATCATCGGCCTTTTTGGTAAGCGCCTCAAGAGCGAGAAGCTTGTCGGCACGATCGGTGCCGGCGCCGTACTGGCGTCGTTCGCCGTGACGGTCGGCCTCTTCCTCGACATGCTGGGCAAGCCGGCCGAAGAACGCTCCTTTGTGCACACGGTCTATACGTGGATCGCGACGGGCTCGTTCAAGGTCGACATCGCCTATCAGATCGACCAGCTGTCGCTGCTCTTCTCGCTGATCATTACTGGCGTGGGCTTCCTCATCCACGTCTACTCGATCGGCTACATGCATGGCGACAAAGGGTTCCCGCGTTTCTTCGCCTACCTGAACCTCTTCGTCTTTATGATGTTGAACCTTGTGCTCGCCAGCAACTTCTTGCTGACGTTCCTTGGTTGGGAAGGTGTGGGCTTGGCGTCGTATTTGTTGATCGGCTTCTGGTATGACCGCAAGTTCGACGGTTCGTTCATTACGTGGACGGGTGATGCGGCCAAGAAGGCCTTCATCGTCAACCGTATCGGCGACTTCGGCGTGTTGGTGGCCATGTTCATGTTGTTCAACTTGTTCGGCACGTTGGACTACAACACCATCAACGCCAATGCCGCGGCCGTCCTCGTGCCCGGTGGCACGGCCGTGACGCTGATCACTCTCGCCCTCTTCCTTGGCTGCACCGGCAAGAGTGCCCAGATTCCGCTCGGTGTGTGGCTTCCTGACGCTATGGCCGGTCCGACGCCGGTATCGGCACTCATCCACGCCGCAACGATGGTCACGTCCGGCATCTTCCTGATCGCCCGCACGAACGTCCTCTTTGCCATGTCGCCCGACACGATGGCTGTGGTCACCGGCATCGGCATCACCACCGCACTCATCGCCGGCACCGTTGGTCTCGTCCAGAACGACATCAAAAAGGTCCTGGCCTACTCGACCGTTTCGCAGCTCGGCTTCATGTTCATGGCCCTCGGCGTTGGTGCCTTTACAGCCGGCGTCTTCCACGTGATGACGCACGCCTTCTTCAAGGCCTTGTTGTTCCTTGGATCGGGCTCCGTGATCCACGGCATGCATGAAGAACAAGACATTCAGAAGATGGGCGGACTCAAAAAGTACATGCCCATCACGTACAAGACCTGGCTTGTTGGTACGATGGCCATCGCCGGCATTCCGTTCTTCTCGGGCTTCTTCTCTAAAGACGAGATCCTGTGGTTTGGCTACCTCAACGGCAGTCCGCTGCTTTGGGGCATCGGCGCCCTCGCGGCCTTTACCACGGCCTTCTACATGTGGCGTCTGACCGTCCTCACCTTCCAAGGTGAAGAACGCTTCGACCATCATCACGTCCACCCGCACGAATCCCCGGCTACGATGACCGTGCCGCTCATCATCCTCGCCGTTCTCTCGGCCTTGGGTGGATTCCTCGGCATCCCGCACGTCTTGGGTTCGGTAGGGGGCATGCATCTGCCCAATCTGTTAGAAAGTTGGCTAGAGCCGATCTTCGCCAAGGGTGTAGCGTTGCTGCCGACGCACCCCGGCGACCACACGTCGCTTGAGTTCATGCTCATGGGCGCTTCCACCGTGATCGCCATCAGCGGCATCATGTTGGCGCGCAGCATCTATCGCACCACGGAGAAGCCGGCAGCATTGGCGAAGAAGTTCGCCGGACCGTACAAGCTGCTGTGGAACAAATGGTATGTAGACGAGATCTATGACCTCGCCATCGTTGGTCCGATCCTGGCTTTGTCGCGCGATTTCTTGTGGAAGATCTTCGACGTGAAGATCATCGACGGGATCGTCAACGGTTCTGCGAAGATCGTCGGCGCTACCGCCGATGCCTTGCGCAAGATCCAATCGGGTGTGGCACAGAACTATGCATTGCTGATGATGATCGGCATCGTAGTCTTGATCGCCATGGTACTGTTACCCACGTTAGGTTGAACCACTCATTTTTTGTTCGGAGAGATCATGTTGCGACTCCTTTCCATCTTGTTGGCGATCGCTCTGATCGCTCCGGCCTGCAGTGAAGATTCAACCACGAATCCGGACAACACATCCAGCTCGAAGAATTCCTTTACCGTCTCCGGCGGTGGGTACACGAACGCTTCGTTCAAGGGATATGCCGGCGATACGGCCGGTGTAGCGACCGAATCGGGTGGATCAGGCGGAGTGTCCTTCGTTGGCACCACTTCTACCGCATCAGAATTCTTCTCCTTTGCTTTGTTGATCGCCGAAGCCAAGACCGGTGACTTCGCTGTGAATGCCTCCGATGGAAGTGCAATGACGATGGTGATCTTCAAAGGGTCGGCAACGAAGACGTATTTTGCCGGCACCGGCACGATCTCTGTGAAAACATGGAATGAGAACGGTCGCTCGAGCGGTACGTTTTCCGGTACCTTCGTCGATCCGACGAATCCTACGTCGCCGCTGACGGTTTCGAACGGTAAGTTCGACGTCGACTTCACGAAGTAAACACAGTCGATGTGCTTCACGGTCTCGATCTTCGCGCAAACGCACGTCATTGAGACCGACACTGGCGCGTTGTTTGACGCGCCGGAAGAGTACCAACCATACTATCATGTCTCGGGCTTTGTGCATCCGCACCTGCCGGTGATCACCAATGATCGTCCGGAAGCGCTGCAGCTGCTGCAGTGGGGACTGATCCCGCGGTGGACGAAGAATGCTGAAGCGGCGGCCGACATTTCGCAGCTGACGCTGAATGCACGATCAGAAACGATCTATGAAAAACCGTCGTTTCGTGATGCCATCGTGAAACGTCGGGCCTTGTTGCCGGTCAATGGATTTGTGGAGTGGCATCACGACGGCAAGCTCAAGTTGCCGCACTATGTTGCCATGGGTCCGAACGATACGGACCACCCGCCCCCTCTCTTCACCTTGGGATGTATATGGGAAGAGTGGACGGATAAGGAGAGCGGAGAACATCATAAGACGTTCTCGATCGTGACCACGGAAGCCAATACGATGATGTCGTACGTGCACAACAACAAACAACGTATGCCGGTCGTCATCCCACGTGCCGATCGGGAGCAGTGGCTGCACGCTGATGAACGTGAGATCGCAACACGACTGATGCGTCCGCTGGAAGATGGGGTCCTGCGGGCAACACCGATCGCCAGAACGATGAACAGCATCAAGGTCAATGTTGACCACCCGGAATTGTTAGCGCCGATCGGCGAACCTCTTGTCTAATGGTCCTCTCGTTGACATTGTGGCTGGTGACAACTGCGTCGTCGATCCCCGTGATCGGGCTGGCAGAGCTCGAACAACGGCTGCAGCAAGGTGGTGACACAACGTACGTGGTGAACTTCTGGGCCACGTGGTGTAAACCCTGTATCGCCGAGTTGCCGGCTTTCGACAAGTTGGCGCGTTCGGTCAGGGGGCAGGCAGTACGTGTCATCCTTGTCAGCTTGGACGATCCACGCGAGCTCACGTCGAAGGTCGAACCCTTTGTGCGCAAGAAAGGTTTACTGCCTGACGTGGTCGTGCTGGACGAAGCCAAGCCGCATGATTGGATCGACAAGGTCGATCCGGAGTGGAGCGGGGCGATCCCGGCAACGTTGATCGTGCAGACATCGACCGGCAAGCGACAGTTTTTTGAACAAGAGTTTTCCTACGAACAACTCACCACAACGCTCGAACACTTTTTATCGAAAGCACCATGATGATCCTTCTTCGCATCTTCATCGTCTTGATGTTCGTCGTAGGCGCTACGAACGTGATCACATCGGCCGACCTTCCGGACGGCGTCAAGGTGGGTGACAAAGCGCCGGATTTTATTCTTGAAAATGTCGACGGCAAGAAGGCCGCGTTGGCATCCTTCGAAAAAGCGAAGGGCGTGATCTTGATCTTCACGTGCAATCACTGTCCGTATTCCAAGATGTACGAGGACCGCATCATTGCTTTGCACAAGGCCTATGCCGCGAAGGGCTGGCCGGTGGTGGCCATCAATCCGAACGATCCGGCGATCGAGCCGGAAGACTCCTTCGAAAAAATGAAGGAGCGCGCGAAGGAGAAAGAGTTCCCGTTCCCGTATCTGTTCGACGCTACGCAGCGAACGGCCATGGCCTACGGGGCGCGCCGGACCCCGCATGTCTTCTTGCTCAAGAACGGCAAGGCGGGCTTTACGGTGGAGTATATCGGAGCTATTGATGACAACGCTCGCGATGCGAAGGCCGTAGAAACAAAGTTCGTTGAGAAGGCCATCGACGCGATGATCGACGGCAAGGCGCCGGACGTGACCACGACCAAGGCCATTGGTTGTACCATCAAATGGCGTAGCGAGTAACGTTTTTTCTAGTAATTTGAGGTGCGATACCTCTCCGGCGGATGACGTGTCAAATAAATTCCCGCCGACGATCTAATCCAATCTTCATGCAGCAAGACGGTAATGACCGCCGTGCCCCTCGTGGGCGCAAGCGCGGCGGGGCCGATGAACAACAGCCCCTCACTAACGATAGCACTGTCGGCCTTCTGACGAATAAACGTCGGAAGAAGCGCGACCATTCACCCCACCCCTCCAAGGTGGTAGATCCGAACTATGTTGCGGGGCGGGATCCGCAGCGAGGAGACAGCGAGGTCAGGGACAGCGAAGGCCGGGACAGCCAGCAACGCGACAACCAGCAACGCGACAACCAACAACGCGACAACCAGCAACGCGACAACCAGCAACGCGACAACCAAGGCCGGGATTTTGAGCGTGGCGGGCGGAGAGTTAGGCCGCCGCGGAATCGCAACCAAGGCCGGGACAATCAGCGACGGGACTTCCAGCAACGCGACCGCTCACACGGCGACAATCAGCGACGGGACTTCCAAGGCCGGGACAACCAGGTCAGGGACAACCAGGTCAGGGACAACCAGGGCCGGGACAACCAGGTCAGGGACAACCAAGGCCGGGACAACCAAGGCCGGGACAACCAGGTCAGGGACAACCAAGGCCGGGACAACCAGGGCCGGGACTTTCCTGGTGGTGGTCGGAGGATGAGGCCGCCGCGGAATCGCAACCAAGGCCGGGACGACCAGCGACGCGACTACCAGCAACGCGACCGCTCACACGGCGACCGCTCGCACGGAGACAACCAGCGACGCGACCGCTCACACGGCGACCGCTCGCACGGAGACAACCAGCGACGCGACTTCCAGCAACGGGAGCGTCCGTATGGAGATCGCCCACATCGAGGGCGTCCGCAAGGTGACCGACGCCGATACGATGACGAGCGGCAGCCGCAGACGTCGGATGTGTTGGGGATCACCAGAGATGGTGGACGCGGCGGAAGAAGCCAGGGTGGAAGAAGTCAGGGTGGAAGGGGGCAAGGATGGAAGGGAAGAGGGCAGAGTGGAAGAGGGCAGAGTGGAAGGGGGCAAGGGTGGAAAGGCAGAAGCCAAGGATCGGAGCAGGGTGGTAAGTTCGTAAAGAAGCGCAAAGAAGATATCGGCCGTAGCAAGGTCTACACCTCCGATATGTTCATCTACAAAGAAAACCTGGATCCAACGAAACCGACAGAGAGAAAGATGCGTAGTCGGCGCAACAAACCTTCCGACGATCAAACACCGGAGTAGATCATGACGCTGCGATCGATCGTGTTCGCTGTACTCTTCACCGCCATCGTTTTGCCGATGGCTGCACAATCTCCCAAGGTCGAATTCGAAGACGATGACGACATCATCGAGATGGGTGTCAAGTTCGACGAAGCAAAACCCTTTATCGAGCCGATCGGCGGCATGGCCATGTGGTCATATCGTGAAGGCAGCGATTTCGAGAACAGCATCACCTTTGGTGGCGACCTCGGCTTCCGCACGACCAAGCGCATCAAGAACGGCGAGATCCTGCGCGATATGGCCAACTCGCTCTACCTGTATTATCATCAAGGGGGCGATGCACAATCGTCAACCTATTCGCTCAGCTCGTTCCGCTGGGGCTTCTCCAACAGCGAGTCCTATGGTTACGGCTTCAAAGAAGAAGGTGTTGCCGGACTCTACCTCGGATATTCCAAGGCGCCCCTTAGCTGGTTCACGATCGATATCGATAACTCGCCGGCCAATGCTGACAGTGCTTACACTGCCGGACTGCGCTACTTCGACGGCTCCATGCGTTTTGGTGAATCATCAACGGCACTCATCGGTGTCCGTGTTGCCGAGCCCGTCACACTCAATGTCGGCTTCGAATGGGCGCAAATGTATGAGCGCCACCTCTTCTGGTACTGGGCCCTCAGCCAAGCCATCGAAGGCATCGCCGACGGCGCCGCTTCGTGGTTTGTGAAGGCCATCGGCGCCAACTCTCCCACAGCCATGCCCATCATGCACTTCATCCTGCGCAACGGCGTCGCCATGGGCTTCAAAGCCCTCCGCATGGAACAGATGAACTGGCCGTTCACCACCGAAGCGCCGATCAATATCATGACCTTTAGGTTGGGAGCCTCCATTAATTTCTAGTCAGCTAGATAGCTAGTCAGCTAGATAGCTAGTCAGCTAGAATAGATAGCTAGAGGGCTAGATAGCTAGAAAGAGGTGAACAACTTCTATTCTAACTATCTAGCCCTCTAACTATCTAGCCCTCTAACTATCTAGCTGACTAGCTGACTAGCCGACTAGCTGACTAGCCAATTGATCTTCGATCGTCTCTCTTCTCCTGATCACCCGTGCCGTGCCGTTCTCAACGAGGATCTCGGCAGGGCGTGGGCGGGAGTTGTAGTTGCTGGACATCATCCAGCCGTAGGCGCCGGCGTTGAGGAAGGCGAGGATGTCGCCTTCGTGGACCTCGTTGAGTTTGCGATCGGCACCGAAGGTGTCGGTCTCGCAGATGTAGCCCACAACGGTGTAGATGCGCGGCGTGCCGGTTGGGTTGGACGCGTTGACGATGTGATGGTAGGAGTTGTACAACATCGGCCGGATGAGATGGTTCAGGCCGCTGTCGACACCGGCAAAGACGGTCGCCGTGGTCTGCTTGATTACGTTGACAGGTGCGAGGAAGACGCCGGATTCGCTGACGAGGAACTTGCCGGGTTCGAACCAGATCTCGACCGGTCGCTGACGTGTTGCGTTGTAAGCAAGGATGCGTTCGCTGAGCTTCGCACCAAGGTCTTCGATGTCCGTAGCGATATCATCGGGCTTGTACGGCACCTTGAAGCCGCTGCCGAAATCCAGGAACTCGACATCCGGGAACATGTCGGCGATCTCGAGGAGTAGTTCCGCCCCCTGTAAAAAGACTTGGGCATCAAGGATGTCGCTGCCCGTGTGCATGTGAAGGCCGTTGACGTGGATGTTGTTGCTTTTCACGACGCGTTCAACGTGACGCATCTGGTGGATGGAGATGCCGAACTTACTGTCGATGTGGCCCGTCGAGATGCGTTCGTTTCCACCGGCCATGATATGGGGGTTGATGCGGATGCAGACAGGGACGGTGTTGCCGTGGTCGTGGCCAAAGCGGTCCAGGACGGAGATCGTATCGATGTTGATGTGCACGCCGTAGGCAACGGCTTGTTGAAGCTCGTCGTACGAGACCATGTTTGGTGTGAAGAGGATCTCGTCAGGCGTGAAGCCCGCGTGGAGTCCAAGTTGCACCTCTTGGATCGAGACCGTATCGAGGCCGCAGCCGTAGGAACGCATCAGTTTGAGGACGTTGACGTTCGTGAGGGCTTTGCACGCATACATGATGCGATGGGGAATGGCAGAGAAGGCCGTGCGCAGGCGTTTCACCTGACGTTCCATGATGGCAGCATCGTAGACGTAGACGGGAAGTCCGGCCAAAGCGGCGAGGTCGTCGACGGGCACTCCGCCGACGTGATAGCGATTGTTGATCAGATCCATGCTGTGTGTTCTTTATAGCGTTCGATCTCGCGGGCAAGACGGCGGACAACGAGTCCTACGACCATCGTGTCGTCGAGATAGCCGATGATCGGAATGAAGTCAGGTGTGGCGTCGGTCGGGATCACGAAGTACAGAAGAGCGCCCAAGATGGCAGCTCTCGAGGCCCACGTCATGTGGAACGATCGGTCACGTACCATCCGAAACAAGAGACGGATGTTCTGCAACAGCGTCGAAGCCGCACGTGCCGATCGTTCAGTGCTCTGAAGCTTCGATTCGGTCTTGCGTAGGATGTCCTCTTCGTCGTTGGGCTCGACGTGAGGCAGTGTTCGTGTTCCTGACATGGTTCGAAGTTACAACGAGGAACTTTCTCTCCTATATTGTTGCGGGAGTTGTGGGTTGAAAACCTGAACATGTGGGAGGGGATATGTCCATCAGAGCATGCTGTCTGTGGATCGTGGTGTTGTGTCTTGTTGCGCCGGGGATCGAGGGTAGCGCACAGACATCCACGCCGACCGTGCGGGGCACGGTCGTAGACGAAGATGGTCAACCGTTAGGTGGGGTGACGATCGCGGTCCGACGTGGCGACGACCAACGATCGCGAGGTACGTTTACAACGTCGAATGGGCGCTTTGCACTGGATCTTCCCGCGCCGGGATCGTGGTCATGTACGGTGCGACTTGTGGGCTATCGCGTCATCGATACAACGATCAACGTCACCGACGACGTCGCCGTTGACCTTGTCCTCCAACAGGATTCACTTACCGCTGCTGCCGTTGTTGTAGCGGCATCACGCGTGCGCGAAAAGGCGATCGAAGCCCCCGCATCCGTCTCGATCGTCGACCAAGAGACGATCGCCATGATCAATGCGCCCACGCCGTCGAGTTATGTCCAAGGCCTTCCCGGTGTCAACCTCGTCGACAAAGGCATCGGACGCACCTCGCTCTCCATTCGCGGCTATGCCGACGTTATGGCCGGTGGTGTGCGCACGCTTGCCGATATGCGCAACGTACGTGTTCCGGCACTTGGCTTTGACATCAACTACTACATGACCGTTGTTGGTCCGGATATCGAACGCATCGAGATCATAAGGGGGCCGGCATCGGCGTTGTTTGGTCCAAACATGGACGCCGGCGTGATGAACGTGGTCACCAAGTCGCCGTTCGTTGCGCCCGGCCTCACGGTCGACCTGATGGGTGGCGAGCGCGGCCTGTTTCAGGGCGTCGCCCGCGTCTCCACCGTCCTTAGCGAGGCAGTGGCGTTGAAGGTTAGCGCGGGCTATATGCGCGGCGAAGACTGGCAATACACAGACCCCATCGAGCAGACCGCTCGCGATAAGGCACTCGCCGTGCCCGGCGTCGATCCCGACACGGTCCTCGTCGGCAAGCGCGACCCGATCTTTGAACGCGCCATGTTCGATGCGCGCATTGACGTTGCGCTAGGCGAAGTGGAAGCGACGGTTGAAGGCGGATACCATCAGATGTTTCGCGGCATCGAGACCGCACCGGCTGGCGTAGGTGGCATCCAGGTGCACGATGCCGTGTATTGGTATGCGCACACACGCGTAACGTGGGAACGATTGTTCGCGCAGGTCTTCGTCAATACGTCGCTGGTTGACAACAACATCCTGCTTCGAACAGGACAACTCAGCAAGGACCGTCCGAGTGAAGTGGTCGCCCGCTTGCAACACGGCTTTACGATGGGTGAACACCAGACGTTCACGTATGGCGGTGACATGTTCCTCACGTACCCTAACTCCGACGGAACGGTCTACGGTCAGTTCGAAGACAGCAACGATGTGTCTGAGCTCGGTGCCTATCTGCAATCTGAAACAGCGTTGCTTGACGACCGGCTGCATATCACGCTGACGGCGCGATTGGATCAACACAGTGAGCTGGAGTCGCCGGTGTTTACGCCCCGCGTGGCGCTTACCTATGCGTTCAACGACTACTCCGTGGTTCGGGCGATGTATAACCGCGCCTTTCAGGTCGCGCCGCCGGGAGCGTTCTTCTTTGACGTGGTCGGTGCGACCGACGTTTTTGGCTTTGGCGCGCTCGACCCGTCCTTTGCGACGAAGTATCGCGTGCGCGGCGTTCCCGCATCGGGCTACACGTTCACGCAGGTGAACGGCCAGTACAACTTCTATTCGCCATTCGCGGGCAGTGGCACGGTGCCGATCCCCGTTGGCGGTGTGTCCGCCTTGTGGCCCGTTGTGGTGCAGGCGCTGGCCACGCAAGGGGTTGATATTTCGTCGATCCCGGCGCCGACGCCGGCGCAGGTCTCGGGCGTGATGCGGATGTTGGATGCAGAGACCACGTCGTTCGGTCCGGCACAAACGACCGTCGATAATGTTGCCCGCATCCAGCCGTTGATCCGCGACTTCTTTGAAGTGGGTGGGCAGGCCACCTTCGGCAATGTGTTGACGTTGTCGCTCGACCTGTATCAGCAGCAGTTCTACTCGATGTACGTGACCACCGAGGTGACGCCGAGCGTCTTCATGAATGCCGAGCAGCTAACGGCCTATCTCGTCGAGCAGGGCCTCACACCCGAACAAGCTGCACCGTTAGCAGCAACGATCGGAAGCATTCCGTTGGGCACGGTCTCACCGGATCAGGTGGAAGACAAGACGGCCATCATGGCCACGGCGATCACGAAGGACACGAATACGACGGTGAGAGGATTTGACTTCGGCGCGACCTTCGATGTCACGAATGAGCTGTCGTTGATCGGCAGTCTGTCCATGATGGAGCAGAACCTCCAAGGGCTGCCGCCGTCGATCGGCACGATCTCCGTCCGTTATGCCGATGCCGAGGCCGGCATCATGGCGCAGGCACGCTTCCGTCATCATGGCGGATTCACCGTGATCCCGTCAACGTATGTGGAGTCTGGGGTCGCCCCCTACAACTTGATCGATGTGATGGCCACGTACCGGTTGCCGTTCTACCGCAACTGCACGTTGAGTTTGAACGTCACGAACCTTCTCGACCATGTTCACCAGGAAATGGTGGGGAATCCGTCGATCGGGCGGATGTCAACGCTGCGTGCGACGCTAACGTATTAGTGCTTTTTGCCGAAGAGGATGGCTAGCGGGATGATCACGCAGTAGCCGATCACGAGCACGACCGGTGCAACGCTGACGGCAAGCGGGTTATCCCAATTGGAGCCCATGCCTGTGGCAAGAAGGAGAAAGCCTACGATGATCACGGCAATACCGCCACCGATCATGAGGTACTGGTTTTTCGTCCAAGGATGCGTCCACGCGACCTTCGTGCGCGTGATCCGCGGAAGAGGTTGTTTTGCCATAGGGCAAAGGTACGAACTACGGGCGTTATGCGTGTGGTTGGTGACGCAGGCGGACGCTGGAAGCGTTGACCTCGACCAGGCCTTGTTCGCGGAGTTCGCCGAGGGCACGGCGGACCATCACCCACGGACATCCGCTCATCCGCTCAAGAAGGGCCATCGGCACGCCGAACTCTTGGCTGTGGGTGCCGTCAAAGGTCGTCTCGACGACTTCCAACAGGTCCAGCACGTGTTTGCCGGTCGACGTTTGGTGGCACGAGTCGGTCAACCGCCGGGCGATCTCCGTCCGATGGGCCAGATCCCGCAACAGTGCCGAAGCCAGATCGGGATGCTTCAGGGCTTCGTGCAAGAAGGACTCGCGGTCCAGACTTCGCACCACGGAGGGCGTCAGAGCCGTGGCTCGGACCTCGTGAAGGCCACCGCCGGCCGACGTCATGCGGGCACCGACGATGGAGCCCGGGCCAAGCAGGCCAACGGCATGGGAAGCCCCTTCTTTATCGGAACGGGTCTCAACCAGCGCACCTTCTTCGACCAGATAGACACGGTCAGCCACGGAACCCGGAGCAAACAAGTCTTCGCCCATCGCCAAGCCCTGCCGGCTTTCGGTGGCAAAGAGGGTGGCCCATGGGCCTAAGGGTTCGATGGTGGTTTGTGCTGTCATCGTTGGGTGCAAGATCGCCCAAGCAGTGCACGTGTTACTATGATAAATGTCAGTCGCTCAGATTTGCGGCTGAGATCAACGCCTTTATGTTCTTCAGGCGGATCCGGCGTCCGACGGTCTCGATCACGTCGTCGGCCTTGAGTTCACCCAACATCCGGATCAAACTTTCCGGTGCCGTGCCTACCACATCGGCGATCTCCTCTCTGGTAAGGGGCATGTTGAGCGTCTCACCATCTTCTTCCGTACCAAAGGTCTCTTTGAGGACCAACAGTGCTTCGGCCACACGTTCGCGGACGGATTTTTGCGCGAGCTCGACAACACGACGCTCGGTGTCTTGCAACTCATGGCTCATCAACTGCATGATGCGCAGTGCCAGATGCGTGTTCTCGCGGATGTAGCGATGAATAAGGTCGCTCGGGACAAAGCACACACTCGACGGTTCAACGGCGATGGCTGAGATGGTATACTGTCCGCCCGTGATCATTGCTGCATATCCGATCGTATCACCGGCGCCGGCAAATCGAATGATCTGCTCACGTCCGTCGGGCCCGAAACGAACCAGCTTCAGATGTCCGTGATGAATGCAGTGCAAGCCGCGAGGGTACTGTCCCTCTTCAAAGACCACGGCGCCGCGCTCTAACATCTGGCACGACTTGGTCTGCGAAAGTTCTTCCGTTTCTGCAACGGTGAGTGTAGCGAATGTTGAAGTAACACGCGCTCCGCAATTCTCGCAAGACGGTATGGTGAACTCCCTCATTGGCTGCAAAATACGGACTAAAAGAATTCAATGGTTGGTGACTTTAGTCATAGTTCACGCTACGTGCATTTCGGAAGTTGTATGTGCCGGGTGAGACACCGGCACTAACAACGACTCCCTCCTCCTTGAACTGCCGTCATCCTAAAGAGGTTCGCCTCCGCGGGGTGGCGGCGTTCGTATGGGCACGCCACGGCGTGCCCATACGAACGCGTTGGGACAGGCCATGGCGTGTCCCTAACTTCGTGGATGCGCCCTACACTGCACTACTTCCAGGACACGCTCTGCGGCTGGTGTTACGGCTTTGGCCCGGTGATGAACCGCATCGCAGAGGAGTGGGCCGACCGACTTGATGTACAGGTCTATGCCGGTGGAATGATCACCGGTGACCGTATCGGCCCCCTAAAAAACAAAGCAGCGTATATCGAGACGGCGTATCAGGAGGTGGAGCGACTGTCGGGCATCACCTTCGGCGATGCCTTTGTGCACGATGTCCTGGTAAAAGGCGAACTGACCCTTGAGTCGGTAACACCGGCCAAAGCTCTCGTCACGTATCGTGCGATGAGAGGTGAGGAGGGGGCGGTCCAGTTCGCTCATCGGTTGCAACAAGCGTTGTATCGCGACGGGATGGATCTTTCAATTGATGCGACCTACGCTGCCGTTGCCAATGAGGTCGACCTTGATGCGATGGAGTTCGTATCGCTGATGCACGATGATCGTGTGGCCGATGCCGTCCAAGAAGAGTTCGACTATGTGGCGGCTCTTGGCATCCATGGTTTTCCGACCGTGCTGTTTGCTGAAGGCGAAGATGCACGGCTGTTAGCCAATGGGTTTACATCGTACGACGACATGACATTGCGCTTGAATGCCCTGATGTCCTCACTACGGTCGGAGTGATCAATCATGTTTCTTGGACACTTTGGTGTGGCGTTTGCCGCAAAACGCGCAGAGGCGCAACTCTCTCTCGGTACCCTTGTTGCCGCTGCGATCTTTGTTGATCTGCTGTGGCCGCTCTTTTTGATCCTGGGTCTTGAGCACGTGGCAATCACTCCCGGCATCACGTTGATGACGCCGTTGGACTTTCACGACTATCCGATCACGCATTCACTCGTTGGGGCTGGAGCGTGGTCTGTGGTGTTTGGTTTGATGGTTTATGGAGTGACACGAATTCCCCGTAAAGGTTTGATAGGGGCTTCGTGGTCTTCAGTCATTGGTTGTTGGACCTGCTTGTCCATCGTCCGGACCTGCCGCTGTTGAGCAACAACGGTCCGAAGTTCGGTCTTGGTGCGTGGAACTCGATGCCGCTGACGTTGATCTTGGAACTCGGCATGTTAGCGCTCGGTGTGTGGCTGTATGTGCGCGCTACGCCGACATCATGGGGCCGCCCCCTCCATCGGCAGAGGCGATCGGATATGTTGGACTATCGATGTGGCTGTTCGTGACGCACTCAGTCGTAGATCAACCGGATCTGAAATTCGACCGTTGGTCCTTCTTCCGGAATGCGGGTAACAACAACATCGGAGAACGGTTCACCGGGGTCAGTGAGCGGTGTGCCCATGCCGATGATGGTACACGGCACACTATGTGCTCTGCCTTCTGATCCCGACCACACGATCTGATGATACTGTTTCAAGGCATCGATCAGCTTGGCCTTAACATCGGCCTCCGTCATGTTCCACGCTTGACGGATCGGTGCAGCACATTCCCAGCGCACGCTTGCCGGCGGCTTTGGCCCGTCCCATGATGCAAGCGGTTCCGACATTTGCAACGGGGCATTGTTAGAATCGAGGAACGCGCGCCAGGGGCGCACAAACATGTTGTCGAAAGCTGCTGGATCCTTGAGCATTGTGCCGCCCGTTGCCGTCGTGATCAACACACCAACGCTCAGGTCCGTGAACTCCGGCTTGATCGGCCCTACCGGATCCGGCGATAGCAACGATGCTGCCGCCAACCAACAACCACAGACCACTAACCACATCCCACCCATGGTACGCTCCCAGTGTTTTGCGATAAAAAACCCACCGCTGTTAACTTAGCGAATATGAAGCACCTAGTCTTAGTACTCGCAGCCGGAATTCTGGTCACTGCCAGCCCCCTACATGCACAAACAAGTCCAAGTTTTTCAGAAGGCATCAAGGCCATTGAGGCGAAGGACTATGCCAAGGCGCGGACGCTCTTGTTCAAGGCCTTGGACGAAAGTGCCAACAAGGAAGAGACCTGGTATGCTCTGGGCTTTGTTGGACAGTACACCGAAGACTTCCGGTTGATGATCGATGCCGGGAAGAAGGTCGCCGAGCTGAATCCCCAGCGTCGGGACGGATGGTACTTCATGGCCACGGGGTATTTCCAGAGCGGCATTATGGACTCTGTGGCAGTGCCTGCCCGCAAGCTCATTGAGATCGACCGTGATGTAGCGGAACGTGCCAATCTGATCAAGATCCTCCAGATCATGGGTCAGGATGAGAAGGGGCGAGCAGACAGTACCTTCTCCACGCCCGATAAAGCCATCAGCATTACGCTGCCGGCATCGTGGAGTACAAAACACGTAGACGACGATAAGGTCAAGCAGTGGTTCATCTCGTTGGAACCCGTTGTTGCCGACACCGATCTGTTTACGACCGGCGCGACGATCCGCTGGGTGCGACGCTTAGGGGCGTCGTTTCCAACAGTGAAGGGTGTGACCGATCCCAAGGCCCTCATCACCTTCTGGCGCGGATATGAAGCCGGACAACTCGGCAGCTTCAAGATCTTTCGTCGTGAACGCATCGACAGCGGATCCATCTCTATCGGCACATGGTCGGGAGAGATGATCACGGAGAAGCTGCAGGTGTTCGAGAACTCCTACGAGCTCACCAAGTTCGACATCGTCATGGCGCGCGAAGACGAGATCTTGACGATCGTGCTCGAATGCCCGTCACAGTATTGGTCTGTGTATCGCAAGCGGTTCGAGCAGGCGTTGAAGAGTGTGCGCGTGCAAGGGTGAAAGGGTGGAAGGGTGAAAGGGTGAGCGCAACCTTTTTGTAGTGTTGCCGTCAAGGCACCAACACTTCTACTCCAAGGTCATATGTTGCTCACGATCGACTCCCTCAGCAAGCAATATGCGAACGGCGTCCACGCCCTCAACAACGTCACCCTCACGATCGGTACCGGCATGTTCGGCCTCCTCGGACCCAATGGGGCGGGCAAGTCCACGCTGATGCGGACCCTGGCCACCCTTCAAGATGCCGATTCCGGTACGGCCTTCCTCGGTGAGATCGACGTGCTCCGTGCGAAAGATGCCGTCCGCCGCACCCTCGGCTATCTGCCACAAGAGTTCGGCGTCTATCCCAAGACGTCGGCGCTCGAGTTGCTCAACCACCTCGCCGTCCTCAAGGGCTATACGTCGTCAGGTGAACGCTCCGACATGGTCGACCATCTCTTGCACAAGGTCAACCTCTACGAACACCGCAAAAAAGCTGTCAGTAGCTATTCAGGGGGCATGCGTCAGCGCTTTGGCATCGCCCAGTGCCTCATCGGTGATCCCAAGCTGGTGATCGTTGATGAGCCGACGGCCGGACTCGACCCCGGCGAACGCAATCGCTTCTACAACATCCTCAGCGAGATCGGCGAACAGGTGATCGTGATCCTCTCCACGCACATCGTGCAAGACGTGCGTGAACTGTGCACCAACATGGCCATCATGGACCGCGGCACGGTCCTCTACAGCGGCACCACCGATGATGCTCTTGCCCTCATCCGCGGCCGCGTCTACGAACAACGCATCGACCGCTCGGAACTTCCCACATACGAGCAGTCACATCGTGTGATCAGCAACAAACTCGTCAGCGGCAAACCGCTCATCCACATCTTCTCCGAAACAGATCCCGGCAACGGCTTCACGCCCGCCGAAGAAACACTCGAAGATGTCTTCTTCGCCAAACTCAATTCGCTGATCTAAACCGGAGCCGTCATGTTCACATTCGTCACGTATGAATGGAAGCAATGGTCGCGCTCGCCGATGACCTGGATCTTCCTCCTGATCACTACCTTGATGGTCTTTGGTGCCACCACGTCCGACTCGATCATGATCGGAGGGGGCGTGGGCAGCGTCCACAAGAACGCCCCCATAGTGGTGCAGCAATACTACATGGTCATGTCGCTGATCTGCCTGCTGATGACGACCGGCTTCATGTCGGCCACCGCCAACCGCGACTTCAGCACGGGCATGTATCAGTTCGTCTTCACGTCGCCCATCTCCAAGCGCGACTACTTCTTCGGCAAGTTCTTCGGCGCCGCCACGATGGCCATGATCCCCTTGCTCGGCGTTAGTCTCGGCTCTCTGCTCGGCCCCCTCATGCCGTGGGTCGACGCCGAACGCTACGGCCCCGTCATCTGGTCCGGCCACCTCTACGGCTTCCTCGGCTTCGCCGTTCCCAACGTCCTCATCTCCGGCGTCGCCGTCTACGGCCTCGCCATCCTGTTCCGCAACAACCTCGTCTCCTTCGTCGGCACCATGGCCATCCTCGTTCTCTACGTTGTCAGCGGCGGCTATGCCAACAACATCGAACAAGAATGGATCTCCAACATCCTCGATCCCTTCGGCGCCCGCCCCTTCGGCACCCTCGCCAAGTACATGACCATCGACGAGCAAAACCTTACCGCCATCCCCCTCACCGGCGAATTCCTCACCAACCGCCTCCTTTGGCTCGCCATCGCTGCCGTCGCTCTCATAGTAATCTCTGCCAGATTCACTTTCTCAATACGAACCAAACGTTCCAAATTCTCCGACCCTGCTGTCGCCGACCCTGCTGTCGCCGTTTCTGCTGTCGCCGTGCGAGATGTCGCCGTGCGAGATGTCGCCGTGCGAGATGTCCCAGTCCGCGAAGTCGCCGACCGTGCCGTCGCCTCTTCTTTGCTCCATCTTCTGCTCTTCGAAGCAAAAGCCATCATCCGCAACCAAACCTTCCTCATCATTCTGCTGATCGGACTCATCAACCTGGTGGCGGCGCTGAGTACGTTCACATCGGCGTATGGAAGTACGCGCTATCCGGTGACGTATTCGGTGATCGACACGATCCGCGGTTCGTTCTATCTTTTCGTGATCGGCATCATCACCTTCTACTCAGGCGTGGTGGTGTGGCGCGAGCGTGATGCGCGCATTGCCGAGATCGAAGATGCAACGTCAACATCCATCGGGTCGCGCCTCGTGGCCAAGACGTTCGCCTTGATGATCGCCTTGTGTTTGGTGATGGCGTCGACGATCCTCCTGGGTATCGTGGTGCAGGCACTCAACGGCTACACCAACTTCGAGGTCGGACAATATGTGATCAGCTTGCTGCTGCTCGACATGTCGGGCTTTGCCAGTCTCGTCATCATCGCCTTCCTCGCCCACTATGCCGTCAACAACCGCTACTTGGCCTACTTCGTCTTTGTGGCCTTTGTGATCGCCAACCAATTCATCTGGGGGCCGCTCGACATTGAAAGCAACATGGTAGCCTTCGGCAAGACGCCGTACCTGATGTACTCCGATATGAACGGCTTCGGTCCGTTCGTTGAGGGACAAGTGTGGTTCTCGATCTACTGGACCATCGCCGCAGTCTTAGTCACCTACGTTGCCTACGGCCTTGCCATCCGCGGACTCGAGACATCCGCTACAAAACGATGGCAGATCCTGAAAGATCGCTTACGGAGTCAGCGCACACCGCTGATCGCAACGCTGATCCTCTTCTTCCTCTGCGGCGGCTTTGTGTTCTATAACACGCAGATTCTCAACACCTACACCACAAGCGACGTAGCCGAAGAAGAACGTCGCGACTACGAACTCACCTACAAGAAGTATCAAGATCTTCCACAGCCACACTGGGTGGCCTTGGACTATCATCTCGATCTCTATCCCGAAGAACGCGCCATCTTTGCCCTCGTCCGCGCAAAGGCAGTCAACAAAACGTCAACACCCATCACGCAGATCCACTTCACGATGCCCGGGTCCATGGACTCCGTCATCATCAGCATGAAGGGGGCACGCATGACGCTCAATGACAAACGACTGTCGTACCGCATCTACACATTGGACCGCCCCCTTCAACCGAATGATACGATCAACATCTCGGTGCGTGTGCAGAAGGTGAGCAAGGGGTTTGAGAATGAAGTGCAGTTCACGTCGTTGACGGAGAATGGGACGTTCTTGAACAACACCGACATCATGCCGTCGTTCGGCTATAACAATGGCTACGAGATCGCCGACAAGAACGACCGTCGTGATCATGGCTTGCCGCCGCGTGAGCGCATGCCGCGGTTGAATGAGCAGAACATGAAGGCGCGTGCGACGAACTATCTCGACATGGACGCCGACCTAGTGAACGTGCGGACGGTGATCACCACGTCGGGCGATCAGATCGCCGTAGCACCGGGATCGCTGCGTCGGGATTGGCGCAACGGACAAAGACGATCGTTCGAATATGTGCTCGATCATCCGTCGCAGAACTTCTACTCCTTCATCTCGGCGCGGTACGAGGTGCGACGTGAGAGGTGGAACGGCATCGATCTGGAGGTTTATCATATTCCGGAGCATGCGTATAACGTCGAAACGATGCTCACGGCGATGAAGCGATCGCTCACATATTACACCACGCACTTCGGGCCGTATTATCATCGTCAGTGTCGGATCATCGAGTTCCCGCGTTATTCGTCCTTTGCGCAGGCCTTTCCCGGCACGATGCCGTATAGTGAGGGCATCGGATTCATCACGGACTTGCGTGATGTGAAGGGCGACGACATCGACTTTGTCTTCTTTGTGGTTGCGCACGAGATGGCGCACCAATATTGGGCGCATCAATTGATCGGAGCCAACATGCAAGGGTCGGAGATGTTGTCGGAGTCGTTCGCAGAATATTCTGCGTTGATGGTGATGGAGAAGGAGTACGGCAAGGACAAGATGAAGAAGTTCTTGTCGTACGAGATGGACCGCTACCTCTCGGGTCGCAGCAGTGAGGTGGAAGCAGAGCGACCACTGATGCAGACGGAGGGTCAGGCCTACATCCATTACTATAAGGGCTCGGTGGCCTTGTATTATCTCAAGGAGATGATCGGCGAAGACAGTGTCAATGCCTCCTTGTCAGGTCTTCTGCGAGAGCACGGTTATCGCGAAGCGCCGTATCCGACATCGTTGCATGCCGTGCGTGCTTTTCGTGCCAGGACACCGGACACTCTGCAGTATTTGATCGATGACCTCTTCGAGAACATCACCATCTTCAACAACCGCGTTGTGGATGCTACGGCGAAGAAGGTGGGTAAAGAGTACGAGGTCACCCTTACAACGATCACCGAAAAGATCCACGCCGACTCTGTCGGCAAGGAGACCGCCGCGCCGCTGCGAGACTTCATCGACGTTGCCGTCTTTGCAGAGGACGCATCGTATACAGATCCCGGTAAGCCCCTTCTCAAAAAGAGGGTGAAGATCACCAAGAGTAACAATACCTTTACGCTACGCGTCAAGGAGCGTCCTCACCAGGTTGGCATTGATCCGTATAATTTGCTGGTGGATAGGATGCCGGAGGATAACATCAAGGGTGTAAGGGTTGAGGGTTGAGGGTAGAGGGTTGAGGGTAGAGGGTAGAGGGTAGAGTCAAGGGTGAAAGGGTGAAAGGGTGAAAGGGTGAAAGGATGAAGCTGGTTCTTACGACAATGTTGTGCATTGCACCTTCGCTGGTAACTGGGCAGGGGTGGGATCTGATTGGTCTGCCGAAGGGGAAGATGGGCCGGCACGTTATTGCTTCCGATACTGTGCAGGTGATGTCGAGCGAAGGTCTGTTGTATCGACAAGGGGCAGACAGGACATGGCGCCGAATGATGGATGTTCCGATGTATTCAACGTACGGGGCGTGGGGTGATACCATTGTTGCGCTGACGCCGGAATATATGCGTACGACTGATGCAGGGATGACGTGGGAGCGTGCGGAGCTTCCGCGTGGATACGTCGTGATGCCACACTCGCCCTACGTGGTGCGCGTAGAGAGGTCCGCTGTTCAGGGAACGGACGTGACGGTCTGCAATCCGCTGCACGATAGATGTGTGACGAAGAATCTTCCGGATCTGGATGGATATCGCTCACCTATATTAGACGACGGGGTGATCGCCCTACCGTTAGTCGATGATGAAAGCATACATCTCACTATTCTCACATTGCCATCTATGGACACGTCCGAATGGCAACGTGATGATCGTGTCGTGCCCAGGTTTCTGATAGAAGTTCCCGGTGGAGGCTTGGCGTATCGGGTTGATACCACGATCGTGTTTGTATCAAAACACGGCGAGAGTACTTTGCACGTACGACGAGATATGATGCCGTCGAACAACACCTATCAAGTGACACGGTCACAGGATTGGTGGCTATTGATGACGCGGCGTGCACAGGTGTCAACGTTGTATAGATCGAGTAACGGAAAGGACTGGGAGGCAATTGCCACTGGCACGGCGATCAAGGATGCCCAAATGTTTGGGGTACAAGGGGACGACCTGGTGCTTTCGATGCCCGACGTGGGGCCGCATCGCTTGACGCTGTCACGATCCGTGATCTCGCGAGATGCATTCGGCCTTGGTCATCGGGGTGAGTTGTTTACGGATGGTCGATACGTGGTATCATATGACATTCGTAGTCGAAGCGGGATGCTTACGATCTTGGAGGACACACCTCTCGGCTCTCGTGTTGTCGTTGACACCTTACTGTCGTCTATGGTTTCTAACGTATTCCTGATCGGTGATTCGGCATGGGTTGTGGCCGACAGCGTTTACTCTGTGGATCTGATGACAAAGGTTTGGTCCAATGAGGGATTCAAGCCAAGTTCAGGTGAAAGCTATTCCAGTATCGCAGCGCTGCCTGGCGGCATCGGAATCTTGCATCTTGGAAGGATCTATTTTCGACCGAGTGGAGATACGACGTGGGAGCGAATCGATACGAACAGGACGAAGAGTATCAGTTCCGATGCACTCATTGGTACTGAAGATGGCTATCTCGTGGTAGAAAGCGAAGGTTGGAATATCGATCTCGAGATCTTGCATTCGGTGCGATACACCATGGCTGGTGACCTTGTTGGAACACCAGGATTCATCGGAGACCAATATTACTGGTTATCGGCGGGTCGGCGCAGTTACCGACGATTTGGTGATACCTACTACTTCACGATCGGCCATTGTGTTGGTCCATTCTCGACGGATGTTGGAGCTTCATGGAAGAGCACTCGCCAATTGGGTATCACTCCCGCGGCGTTGTGGTGGTTCGACCCAATTGCCACAAGGAGCGAGACCGCTGAATTTTCAACGAACCTTGGAGAATCATGGAATAGGATCTCTATTCCGGATGTCGCACCGTACGAGATCGACCAACTGTTCTGTCTTGATCATCACTGTTATGCCATGGGGGTCGATGGTATGATGACCATACCACGACCAACGGTCGGTGTGCAGGAGCCATCCGAGAAACATCAGCAGCGTTTGGAGGGCGAGTCCGCCGTTGTCTGCAACGTCCTCGGCGAGGTCGTGGCCACGCTGCCGATCATGGACGGTGTGCTTGCCCCCTACGAGATGTCGATGTTGCCGATGCAGCCGTTGTGGGCTGTGGCAGGGGGCGTGGCAATTCGGATCCGGTAAACGACCGTTATAGGTGATCCGCGTTGTTTTTTAGATACTCCGCACGCTCCGTGATGGCCTGCCGTTCTTCTGCCGCCATCTTGTCGATGTGGCGATAGGCCATGGCGATGCGGGGATTGGAGCGCAGTTGATGTTCGTGACGCAGATAGAAGTCCCAGTAAAGAGCATTGAAGGGGCAGGCATTGTCCCCGTGACGTTGCTTGTGGTCATAGGTACACTGTGAGCAGGCATCACTCATGCGGTGGATGTAGGCGGCACTGGAGACGTAGGGTTTGGTGGCCATGAGGCCGCCGTCGGCGTGTTGACTCATGCCGAGTGTGTTGGGGAGCTCTACCCATTCAAAGGCGTCGATGTAGATGCCGAGGTACCACTGATGAACCTGCTGCGGTGAGCAACCGAGCAGAAGAGCGATGTTGCCGGTGATCATCAGGCGTTGAATGTGATGGGCGTAGGCGGTGTCGAGCGAGGTCTCGACGGCATCACGGACACATCGCATGTGCGTGTTGCCGGTCCAGAACCACGACGGAAGATCGCGATGATGATCGAGACCGTTGCGCGTGACGTAGTCGGGCATGGTTGCCCAGTAGATCCCGCGCACGTATTCGCGCCAGCCGAGGATCTGTCGGATGAAACCCTCGACGGCAGAGAGGGGAGCGGTGCCGTTGTGATATCGTTGCTCGGCTTGACGGATGACGGTGAGCGGATGCAGCATCTTGACGTTGAGCGCGAACGACAACAAGGAGTGGAACAGTCGGTGCGCCTGCATCGACATCGCATCTTGATACGTGCCAAAGTGCGGAAGTGCTGTGTCGAGGAACTGCTGCAACATCTGCTGTGCTTCGTCGGCATCGATCGGCCACCGAAGATCATCGGCATGTGCTATGCCCATGGTGACGACGCCGGCGGCTTGGATCTCGGCCCACAAGGCAGAGTGATCGTGATGCGGACGCAGATCGTCGGGTACGGCCGGTGTGCCTTTCCATGGTCGACGATTCGCTTCATCGAAGTTCCATGCACCACCAAGTGGTTGTGCGCGCTCATCAAGGAGGATGTTGTAGCGTTGACGCATGCCGCGATAGAACGTCTCCATTAGCCATCGCTTCTTTCCCGTGAACATCGTCACGACATCGGTGCGATCGGTAAGAAAGTGTTCCGTGGTAACAGCGGTTGGACCCAGCGTTTGATCCAGACGCCATTCATCGGGTTGTTGATGTTCCCAATGTGACGCACCGATCTCGTTGGCGATGTGTTCGAGGTTTGTGATGATGTTATGCGTGTTGTCGGCATCGTCGATGCGCAGATATCGCACCGCATGTCCACGTTGACGCAGCAGATCTGCGAACCGACGCATCGCTGCGAAGATGGCGATCACCTTCTGTGCATGATGAACGACGTAGTCCGTCTCGCTGCGCACTTCCATCATCACATAGACGATGTCAGCATCGACCGTTGCAAACCATGAATGTTCGGCATTCAGTTGATCGCCGAGGATGAGTCGCAGTCGCTTCATTGTCCGCCCCATCGTTGCAGATACGCACCGTCGGCATCATACATCTCACGTTGCTTCTCGATGTTGAACCGACGTCCGCCGCGGGGATCGGCACCCGTACCGGCGATGTACTTCCAGTTGCCGATGTTCGACGCCGGATCGTGATCGATGAGGTGTTCGGCGAAGAAGGCCACGCCGACCTGCCACGGAATGTTGGCTTCGTAGATGCAATAGCTGGCGACGATCTGACGCATGCGGTTACTGAGGAAGCCCGTCTCCGTCAGCTCGCGCAGTCCTGCATTTACAAACTCGTGTCCAACGTCGGCACGCTCTAGAGCCCGCAAATGCAGACTCTCACGATCAGCGTTGTCGGTATCAACCGCTGTATGCTCTGCACGCAACGAAAAGAAGTCGCGCCACAGCAGCTCGAACCACAACCAATACGTGCCTTCATTCGCGCCGTACTGTTCTTCGTACACTCGCAGATCATCGGCCACACGTCGTGGGGAGATGCAGCCCCAGGCAAGCCACGGCGACAGCCGACTTGAGTCATCGGCGTGCAGCAGGCCGTTACGTGTCTGCTTATAGGTATCTGGCAGACGTCGCTCACGGTATTGACGCCAATGCTCTTCTGCGGCTATTGTCGTCGGCATTGGCAGCGTCGGACACGTCACTCCCTCCGGCAGCGGCGGCAGTGTGGGCAGTGGATCTCTCGGCCGTGTATACCGCACCCCATGCTTCTCGATCTCTTGTCGGAACGGCGTATACGTCTTCGGCATCTCTGCCGGATCGAACGGCAGATCCTCATCTGCGATCATCCGCATTGGTGACGTATATCGATCGGCCACTTCGGTAGAGGGCGGTTCATGGATCACCAGCAGATCCGACCCGCGTGCGCGCAGCGCTTGCTGCAGCTGCGCCAGGGCCGACATCAAGAACGCTTCTTGCGCCCGTCCACGTCGTTCTGTGGGATCCAGCGCAAACACCGGCAGCATCCGCTCCTGGCGTGCCGCCACTTCTTCCAGGATCGGATTGTCATCAATGCGCAGGTAGCGTCCGAGGTGAACCATATCTGCCCCCTAACGGAATCTGAGGGAGTACGGGTTCCGAGGTCCGGAAAGTTCGGGTTTTATGGTCCGGAAAGTTCGGGTTTTACGGAGCGCTCGTGCTGTGTATTTTGTCTTCATCAGATCCCGCAGGTGCATCATGACCACGTTCCTATCGCTGGTGCTTTTCGTCCTCATTCCCGCGCTCGCAGCGGCACAGGAGTGGAAGCCTACTGGTGTACTTAAGGGAGCGTTTGGGAATCAGACGATAGCTTCTGATGAGACACAGTTCATGTTGCTGGCTGGGGTGCTCTACGGACAGGGGCCGGACCGTGTATGGCGTGAGCGATCGAAGCTGAACGAGAATGGAGAGCTACGAGCCTGGGGTGACACGATCGCGGTGCTGGGCGAACGGTACCACCTCTCATCAGATGGCGGGATACAATGGTCGACAGCGCCCATCGAGAAAGGGTGGAAGATCATGCCGAATTCCTCGTTGGTGGCATTTGTGGAGAAGGCAAACGATTCCTTGGTTCGTGTTTCTGTCAAAGATCCAATTACAGGTCAGCTTTCATCGAAGAACTTTCCTATGACCGATCAGCCAACGTCGTGGGGCCACTATGAGTGGTTTGCCGAACGCGACCGCATCGTTCTGAAGAGTCGCTGGGAATCGAATTCAATACCACTTCGATCACTGGTCATTCAGGTGCCGACCATTGATTCTGAAGGATGGATCGCGAACGAAATCGAATCGTTCGGTGAACCGGAGGCCGTCATTGGTGGTGGAGTGCTATATGGAGATGGATCGCATTTGATCATCGAGCAGCATGGTCAATTCGACACGATCAACTACAACAACCTCGCGAAGCAAGGCGGATTTGCCGGTGATTGGTTATTTAAAGTCGGCGATACATGGTGTCATATACATGAGGTCTCTTCGCTGCAAAGTAAGCTGTATCGATACACTCTGCAAGGAACATGGGAGGCGGTAGATCAGATCGAGATACCTATTAACGGCAGAATCGTTGGTGTACAGGGAGAAGACCTGATTTTCAGAGCGTTCAATCATGGTCCGTATCGTATCGATCTCAGCCACATGACGGCTGCCGCTGACAACAATGGCCTTGCAAGCAACGGTCGCGTTTTCACGAATGGTCGTTACATCGTTGCATATGATTCCCACATTTCCGGTTTATCGCGTATCGCTCTATTGCTGGACCGGCCAGACAAGCCGCATGTCGTTATTGATACTGTTGTAAAGGGAAACATTCGAAGTGCGGAGCTAATTAGCGATGTGTTATGGATCGCCGCGGATTCCGTGTATAGTTACGATCCGCAAACGCGCTCATTCACCAATGAGCAGTTTCCGGAGTATAGTGCAAAGGAGAGAGCGTATGTGTCGGCACTTCCCGGCGGCGTCGGAATCGCAGTCACACTTCCAGAGAACCCAAGACAAGTCCAAGATGTGCGATATCGCGCACATGGCTCTTCAACATGGTCGATCCTGTCCAAGCTACCAAACACGTGGCCAACGCATTCGTTTGTTGGCACCATCGACGGCTACCTCATCGCTTCACAAGAGTCAAGCTTCTCCCCAACGCCGCGTTATGCAGAGCGTTATAACATGAGTGGCGAGAAGATAGGGGATTCCGTGAACATCGGATGGAATTATACATACCCTACTACTTACGACCATGACTTCATTCGAATGGGTGACAAGATCTTCTATGGTATATACGATTTTGTGAACGCGGTGTCCACGGATGAAGGGGCAACGTGGACCGAGATCTCAGATCCACTCAACGACCTCTATCTCACACCCACACCTGAAGGTGTATGGTGGGCAAAGGACAGTTCTCTGTGTTTTTCGTCCGACATAATGCAGACTGTGCAAACGTTTAGAATCCCACCTGCGTACTCGGCGTTTTGTCTGGATCACCACTGTTTCGGGACCACAGTGTATGGGCTCTCCTACATCAAACGACCCACCGTCAGCGTCGATGAACCACCTTTTCAGTCTTTAACTGCCATTTTCCCCGGCTCCACGGCCCAGATCATCAACGTCCTCGGCGAGAGTGTCGGTACACTACAGGTTGTTGATGGTCTGCTCGCCCCTTTCGATCCATCTCAACTTCCGATGCAGCCATTGTGGGCGGTGTCTGGGAATGTAGTGGTAAGGGTGAGGTAAGGGGCGAGGGGGAGTCAATAGATGGAAGCACATAGTGACAGCACACATCAATGAAACCATGAGATCACCAAAGACATTCACGATACTCTGCGTTGTCTCGCTCATCCTTGCCTCTTGCGCGTCGGACCCGCCGGTGACGCCGGATGAGCCAACGCCATCTACGGACGTGGGAACCGTTGTGGGTGTGGTGCGCGCAGAAGACACAACGGACGTGGTGAGTGGGGTAGCGGTGATGGTGGGGAATAGGTCTGTGATCACCGATGCAGTCGGCTCATTTGTGGTGGATTCGGTACCTGCTGGCCCCCTTCAAATATCAGTAAGTGCCGACGACCGGTTCTTTGCACCGACAACAACGTCCGTACAGGTGGATTCAGCTGATACGGCAGAAGTTGAGATCGTAATGCTCAGACGTCGACCGTCGGACTCCGTGAGAATGGTGGCCGTTGGGTCGGCGACGTTCAGAATGGGCAATGACAAGTCGACGTCCTTGTACGCACTGGATGCGATCCCACGTCACACGGTCACGCTGACGAAGGGCTGTTGGGTAGCTGCCACCGAGGTGTCGCAGAAACAGTGGAATCGGCTGATGTATGTAAATCCGAGTCCTGCAAAGAACGATGTCCTGCCCGTCACGAACATGGTCTATGATTCGGTGATCGTATACTGCAACCGCCTTTCCGACCTGTTCGGTCTGGAACGCGTCTATTCCGGCTATGGCAACAATGTTGTGGTGGACCACAGCAAAAATGGCTTCCGTCTACTCACCGAAGCGGAGTGGGAATATGCTTGTGCCGCCGGAGACACCACGACGTTGTATGGGCTCGATGAGCCGATCCAGGATCATCATGACGGAGACTATGCACGGGTGATCAAGCAGATTAACGCGTATGCGTGGACCGAGGATAATACCGGTGGTGCCTTTGGTGAGCCCAAGGGGGGTGGCTTGTTGCAGCCAAACGCATGGGGATTGTATGATATGATCGGCAACGTTTCCGAACTCGTTGAAGACAACTACTCGAGATACACGGCTGATGCCAAGATCGATCCCCTTGTCCGCAATACCAGTGGCCTTCGTGTCAGCCGCGGCTCCAGCTTCGGACATCTGACGTTACAAGATCACACCATCCGCCACCGCGAATACATCAACCTCACCAACGGCAATCGATCGGTTGGTTTTCGGATCGGGAGGAACAAGTGAATAACCGGATCTATATCGCCGTTCTACTGATCACGATGAGTGTGGCCGCATGGTCTTGCGCCAGCGACACACCTATCGGCCCAACGCCGACGGTCACGTATCGTCTCTCCGGAAAGGTCACCACAACCGATGTTAAGGAAGTGGTAGGGGGCGTCACGGTCACCCTCGGAACACGCACTACAGCGACGGACACGAATGGCGTCTATGCTTTTGACTCCGTAGCAGCCGGTGCGTATACGTTGCAGCCCGCCAAGTCGGGTCGTGTCTTTAGTCCTGCAACACGGCAAGTCAACGTCTCGAATGCCGACATCGCCGCACTTGACTTCGAAATGACCAATCCCAACGTCATTCCTGATGATTCCATTCAAATGGTGTTGATCCCTGCTGGGACGTTCATGATGGGAGCGCCAGAATCGTACATCAAACATCTACCTGCAACGAGTCCAAAGCACCAGGTAACTCTTACGCGCTCGTTCTGGATGGGCATACATGAGATCACTCAGGTGCAATGGCTGAAGCTCATGGGTACGAATCCCAGCAATAGAGTTGGGCCAAACAACCCCGTTGAGATGATCTCATGGAATGAGGCCATCGAGTTCTGCAATCGAATGTCAGATCTACATGGACTTGATCGATATTATCTGACTACAGACGGAATTCCCACCTTTAATGAGAATGCTAACGGCTACCGGTTACCAACGGAAGCCGAGTGGGAGTATGCTGCTGCTGCCGGCGATACTTCTGTGTGGTATGGTGTTGAAGATGCGCCACCGAACCCAACTGCTGAACAGCTTGCCAAGCTTGCTCAAGATCAGACACGCTTTGCATGGATCGAAGTAAACAGTAGCGTAAACGGAACGCTCACGACGCATCCAGTCGGCCAGCTCGAACCCAATTCATGGGGGCTCTACGACATGATCGGGAATGTAGCAGAGATGGTGTTTGATACATACGCTCCTTATACTGAGGAATCTGTCGTTGATCCGGTGGTAGTACCCAAGAATACTACACTCCGGATAAATCGTGGAGGGAGATTCATTGGCGCGCAAGGGAAACGCGAATCCTTAAGAGGAAGAGCTGATCAGAGTGTATCGGGCGAAGGAACTACTGGATTCAGAGTTGTGCGGAATATGTAGTCCTGAGGTTCGCAACACGATGAGACAATATGTACAAAGTCTGCTCGCCCCTTTCGATCCATCCCAACTTCCGATGCAGCCATTGTGGGCCGTTTCGAGGAATGTAGTGGTGAGGTAGGGTCGGTGGAAGTTCACTTTGGGAGAGACTTACCCGTGTCAATAGCAACTCAGATGCTGAAAAAATCTATTGTGGCTTTTGCACTCGCCAATATCATGTCCTATGGGTGTGGGAGTGAATCGGCTAGAAGTGATCTTGTGTACTCCAACATTGACCGTGCTTACACACTCTGGATACGTGAGTACAGTGATAATGTCATTCTAGGATCGCATTGCTTTGTGCTTTATGGTGGTAATCTCATTGATTGCAGTGAAACTGATGCGATATCTATAGTTATGCTACGCGACGATTCAGGTGAAACACAACAAAATTATCGAATGCTATTGGCATCGGAGTACCGAGAGACCGTGGCTATGCTTAATGTAAGGTATAGTCGTGATACGATTCAGATCCTCACGAATGATACGTCGTTACTGTATGAGACTGCTAACGTTTTATTAATGCGGCGTGATACGTCGGAAAGATGATCCTGTCATATGATCATCTCCGATCCAATGTTCTCGGCGATGCAACATTGTGGCTGCCGTGTCAGGTAGGGGTCGAGGGGATAGCGTTCAATGGGGAAGTACAATATGAGTTAGCTATGTTCTGGAACTATGTCTTGGGAGCAATTCTCGTCGCCTCTGCCATTGCCAGTTTGCTATTGCAGCTGCGCTATAAGATCACGAGCACTAAATGGATGATTACCGTGACCTGGATGCAAGTCGTGATGTTCGCATTATCTGCACTACTTCTGGGAATCATCCTGCTTGCAGGGCTGGTTCACGTCTGAGATTATGGTGGATGCGCCGGGTATGTTTACCCCCTTTGTCGGGAGTTAAGAGACAGTCTGATCATCTGCCAACGAATTCATCCATTGCTTGCCAGGGTTTGAAAAGATGTTGTGTTCACGAATTGAGAGAATCGCGGTTGACGTTGACACGTTTACTATGCGACTTACCGCGCACCTTCGATGATCTGCAACGCGACGGGCGTGATTTGCATTGACAGACAGGGGGCAGAATGATCCGGCAAAGGTGTGTCAGTTTGCTCCGGCGGACCCTGTCAGTATCGAACGGCGGTGATTATCTTTTTGCATCGGCACGACCCTATCACTTTCCTCCGGCTGGTAGGGCGATTTTAGTCTGGCTCTTCCAACAATGCAGGAGATAAGAAGTGTCCCGTAAGTCGAACTGGAGCATAGTTGCATTCTTTTCGTTCTTGGCTGTTGCAGTGATCGCGCACCAGCGCGGCTGTACTGGCGAGAACGGGCGAGACAGTCAAGATGTTAGCAAGCAAAAGGAGTTCTGTGTTGAGCTGTCAGTATACAAATGTGACCCAAAACTGGCGAGGGTTGGTCCAATACACATTGAAATAGATTCACGCTCTCCCATCAAGGAACTCATTGTTGAAAGATACTATAGTACTGACAGTACAAGTAGAACGATGGCTGATACACTCAGCGCAGCGGACCCTCCTGTTCGTACAATGTATTCTGACAACGCCAGGCCGTTCATTCAGCTACAGCGCGATGGTTGGACAGTTTTGACTTTTGTGGTTGATGGCGTGGGCTTCTTGAGTATCCCAATCGACGACTTTCCATATTCACAACTAATGGTGTCAACAATACCACCACCAGGAGAGCGCAGTGCAGGGAAGTGTTATCTGCAACTGTATGCATCAAGGTGTCAGTGGAGTGATGAGGCGGCAGATTGGGACGATGTCAGCAGCGTATCAAGCGGAGAATAGAACCTAAGAGTGATGTGAAAAGGAAGTAGGACCAGTCGCAAGTTGAGATCTGGAGCCTCTTAGGAGGACTGATGAGGAAGTGCAGCTATCGCGACGAGCAAATCGTTGGCATCGTGTGCCTATCGCACGCTGACGATGTGCCGACAACATCTAAGAAATACAAGGTGTCGTCGCACACGATGTACATATGGCGGAAGAAGCACGGACGAATGGAGCCGAACAATGCCCGTGAACTTAAGCGTATCAAAGAGGTGAACGCTCGGCTGAAAATGCTGGTCACCGAGTAAGATCTTGAGGCCCAAGTTATGAAAGGGTTCGCGGCAAAGCGAACAACTTGCTCATTCACGGGTAGACGTCCCACAGAAACTTCAGGCAGTGGGTACGCCGCCAGTCGACGAGGTTTGCATCAACACCGTGCGTGTGTCGTGATGTGGGTCTCGAGTTCAATGGTAAAGTATAGGCCTCGTCAATCAGCCAAGGATACTCAAGTACAGAACATCATCAGTAACGTTGTGGCGAAGCATTCGGCTTATGGTAGGCGATTGGTGTTCGGCTGGATGCGGGAGCAGGGCATGCGTGGCGTTCGGATCAACCCAATCACCATGTAGCCGCGCAAGGTATGGTGCATGGACGTCGCAGATGGTCGGTTGATGAACAGTCAAAAGAGGAATGAGCTGTTGATCAAGGATGAAGGAATGTCGTATGGCCTTAGTATTACGGTGCAGCGATAACTCAAAGGTGCTGATGTTGAGGCTGTTCGTGACGAGCAGGTCGCTCGATATGGCATGCCGAAGTACAAGCGTATCGACAACGGAGGTCAGTTCAAGCTTATGTGCTGCGACAACCGGCTAAGCGGCGGCAAGTCACACTGGCATATCATCAGCATGCGAGGCCATGGCGGAACGGCTTTGCAGAGAGCTCCGTCGGAATCATCGACGCGAGGTATTCAATTCAGGGATCTCCATGTCGCTTGCCGAAGGTCAGTCGATCTTAAACACCTTGCTGCATATGTACAACACTGATAAGCCACACAGCAACGCAACCACCGACCACCAATCACTATATTCGACAACGATGTAACCTACACAATGTTCTATACTGTGACTGGACCGAGCAGTCTTCCCTACATAATCCATTGCATACAGGAGATTTAGTCATGGCACGCGAGAAAGGGCCGCTCGATGCCGATACTCGACATTTTATCGAGCAAAATCTGACGTGGTTGAGCGGAACGTATGATGGTGAACAGTTTGCCGTTCGACCCATACTGACTCCCCCAATCGGAGTACCATTGTCTTCCGATCAAGACCCGCAGATCATTGCAGAAACGCTTATCAACATTGTTGCGCCTTTACTGGGACTTGATCCAGCGAAGATCCGCGTGTCGATACATTTCAACCCTCCTTCGATGATTCCCAACGAGGGGTCTTTCTTGCCCCTTATCACGGATACTGAAACACCTTCACCCGCCGGCATCTTCTTTGACAAGGATGAGGATGGCGTATACGACATCAGCTTCGCGGAGAACTTCTGTACAGCAGAAGACGAGGCCTTAGCCGTCGTTTTCCATGAGCTGTCTCATGTGAAGCTAGTTGGTGAGACCGATCCCGATCTCAATGATGAGTTCCTCACCGATCTTGCCGGGTTATTCTTTGGAGGAGGAGTGTTCCTGGCCAACGCCTCGTTTTCCTTTCAGAAGAGTGAGCAAGGATGGGCGTATCGGTCGGCCGGATATTTCAATCAAGAGATGTGGGCCTATGCCCTTGCTGTTCTTGCATACCTACGACAAGAGAACGTTCCAAGTTGGGTGGAGCATCTCAATGTGACATCACAACGTGACTTTCTAGAGTTTAGCGAGTGGATTTCTTACAACCAGGATAAGATGTTTCTCAGTGTACGCGAGGAAGGACAGGATTAAGCAAGGCGGTCTGGCCTTCTCCCGCCATAAGTTACATCAAGTATCTCGCTGTCGAAGTCCGTTTACAATCATCGACTATCGCGTGAACACCAGAACTGATGCCTATCAAATCAACAACGGTCTATATGCCCCGTTCGATCCAACCCAACTCCCGATTCAGCTATTGTGGGCGGTATCAGGGAATGTGGCGGTTAGGGTGCGATAGGGGGCGGGGCAAGTACAATAGGGGAAGTGAGCTTCCCCCCCATTTGATTGACAGTGAATCGGTCTCCATTTACCATATTACACATGGAGGTCGACGATGGCAAGAAAACAAGGCAGTCATCAGTATGATGACGCATTTCGCGCACAGGCGGTGGCATTGGTCATCGATCAGAAGATGCCGGTCAGCGCGGCGGCAAAACAGGTTGGTGTTTCATATGAGACGCTCAGGAAGTGGGTTCATGAGTCCGGCCGTACACGGGAGGACGAGGAGTCCAAGTCTGACATGCAGCGCATTAGAGAGCTTGAGGGGGAGCTCAAAGCAGCACGGATGGAGCGCGACATCCTAAAGGAAGCCGTCGGCGGGCTTCCTTCAGTCAACGCCTGAAATGAGGCCGCCGCCGCTTCATCGACGATCATCGGGCTCGGTGGATTCGGTCTTCTCCACGGATCACGCATGCGTTGCGCAATGAGGGTCAACGTGTGACCACAAAGACGGTCGAGCGCGTCATGCGGAGTTCAAGCTTGTCGGCTGACCAGAAGCGACGATTTCGGCCCACAACGGATTCGTCGAAGACATTGGCACCGGCACCGA
>CAYXQJ010000020.1:0-60865 GCA_964467455.1 uncultured Hyphomicrobiales bacterium
TGCACGACGGATTGACCCAGCACTTGCGGGGCATTGTGTATCTCCACCACGTGTTGCACGAAAGGTTGGTTCAGAAATCCCTACTCGAAACGGTCGACAGCGCGCGCATCACGCAGTTGCTCGATCAGGCTGTGGATCAGGCGCGCTCCCTGGCGCGGGGGTTGTTTCCGGTGGAACTTGCAGCGACTGGTCTCATGCATGCTTTGCGCGCGTTGGCCGTTACGATCAATGGCATCTATGGAGTCTCCTGCCGGTTTGTATGTCCTAAACCTGTAATGATCCACGATAATCCCACTGCCATTCATTTGTATCGCATCGCCCAGGAGTCCGTGCAAAACGCGATTCGGCACGGCAAGGCCACCCGGGTAGTCATCGCGCTTTCGGCAAAGCGTGGTGCGGTGACGCTCTGCGTCAAGGACAACGGGCAAGGGTTTCCCGAAGTGTTGCCGGAGATGCGAGGTCTGGGTTTGGAAATCATGAAATATCGCGCCCGCACAATCAGCGGCCAGTTGAGTCACAAGCCGGATGCTCGCAAAGGCACGGTGCTCACTTGTATATTGCCCGCGCATGTGGGCCTCCCGAAGGCGAGGACCTCGTGAACGGACGGAGGTCAGGCTCAACATCAAAGCGGCGATCACCCGGCATCGCGCCGAAGAGGGCGCGCATCCTGGTGGTTGATGACCACCCTACTATGCGCGAAGGACTGGCGCGGGTGATTGACGAGGCTGGAGATTTGATCGTGTGTGCACAGGCCGATAGTGCACACCGTGCGTTGGAACTGATCGAAACCACCCAGCTCGATCTGGCAATCGTGGACATCACGCTCCGCCGTGAGAACGGCATTGAACTCATCAAGGATCTCAAGGTGCGTCATCCGAAGTTGCCCGTGCTGGTTCACTCCATGCACGATGAACAGGTCTATGCTCAACGGTCGCTTCGCGCGGGTGCGCGAGGCTACCTGATGAAGCACGAGCCGCCCTTCAAGCTCCTGCAGGCGATTCGCCAAGTGCTGGCCGGCGAGATTTATCTTAGTGAAACCATGACTCGGCAGATGCTCCACCACGTCGCCGACAGTCCTTTCGCTAAGGGCGTTTCACCTGTGGAACGTCTGAGCGATCGCGAACTGCAAGTGTTCGAGCAGCTAGGCCAAGGACGCAAAACCAAAGAAATCGCCGCCGACTTGCATTTGAGCATCAAGACGGTGCAGACCTACTGCGAGCATCTCAAAGAGAAGTTGCAATTGAAGGACGCGACCAGTCTGGCACGCTTCGCCGTGCAGTGGGTAGAGGCCCAGATGTAATCGCGTCACGGGAAGGACGGGATTCCCAAGCTTTGTTGTCTCCTTTTGTTTCCCTTCGCTTCCCAAAAGCGACACTCCAGTTCCGTCCGGGATAGGACATTTTCCGATGCCTTACCCAACGGGCTCGCAACCCAGGATCAGACCCGCATCCGATTTTCCCGAGGCAGTCTTCGCGCGAAGCTGTCGTCATGCGAAACACAAGCGATGAAAGCCCTGGTGAGAAGTGCGCTGCCCAGCGCTAACCCAATCATTAACAGAGGTGTTATTATGTTACGTAGTATAACAAAACTTTTTGAAGACAAACTCGGCGCGTCGGATGGCGAGATCGGTCGCGTGAATGACTTTTATTTCGACGACCAGAACTGGGCGGTTCGTTATCTGGTCGCAGACACGGGTTCCTGGATGCCGGGACGGCTGGTGCTGATTTCTCCCCATGCTCTCAGCACTCTCTATCAAGGCGGAAATGTTTTGTTCGTCAATCTGACGCGGCAACAAGTTGAGAATAGTCCTTCGATTGAGTCGCACAAGCCGGTATCTCGACAATACGAAGAAGAGTATCACCGCTACTACGGTTGGCCGTTTTACTGGCAGGGAGATCAGTTGTGGGGCATGAGCGCGTTTCCAATTGCATCGGTGCCTGCGGGCCGTTCGTCAGGCGGGCGCTCGGCTGCAAAAGCCAGAAAGAAGGAGGCCAATGATCCTCATTTGCGAAGCGCGAAAGCGATCATCGGCTATCAGATTCAAGCATCCGATGAAGCGATCGGTCACGTGGCTGATTTTGTATTGGATGATGAGACTTGGGTGATTCAGCACGTAGTCGTGGACACCCGACATTGGTTTTCGGGCAAACGGGTCATGATTTCGCCTAGCCGGATCAAACGGATCAGTTGGGATGAATCCAAGGTGTACGTGGACCTGACGAAAGAAGCAGTTCTCGGGTCGTCAGTTTTTGACCCAGCCGCATTCGGCATCCGGGAACACGATCCGCGTATTTTTGCGTGATCAAAAACCAACTTACAGATGAGAGAATTTAACCACTGAAGCTATGAATACCACACTCACGGAAGCCCCGAAAATGTATGAAACCGAAAACGACATTTCCCAAAACCGCCGGTCGGAATTGAATGCGCTGATGAACCAGCGTCTGGCGGAGGCGGTGGATCTTCAGATGCAGATGAAGCAGGCACATTGGAACGTGAAAGGCCCCAGTTTCATCGGTTTGCACGAACTTTTCGACAAGGTGGATGAAGCCGTGGAGTCCTACGTCGACATGATTGCCGAACGCATCGTGCAATTGGGCGGCATCGCCGAAGGCACGGTGCGCGTAGCCGCAACGCGCTCGCGGCTCGATGAGTATCCGCTCTCGATTGCCGACGGCTTGGCGCATGTCGAAGCCGCCGCACGAGCTCTCTCCACGTTCGGACGCGAGATTCGAAACACCATCAGTGAAGCGGACGAACTGGGTGATGCCGACACGGCGGATCTGTTCACCGAGATTTCGCGCGGGATAGATAAATGGCTTTGGTTTGTCGAAGCCCATTCTCAGGCAACGAAATGAACATGATTTTCACCAAGCAAACAAAACAAAGAAAGCAATATGACTATGAGTACACCCATCATTGACCGAGACCTGACCAAACAAGCTCCGCACAGCCCGCGCGAACGCATCGGCGGGTTCGCCATAGCGAAGCGAACCGTGGACAAATGTCGCGCCAGCCTGGCCGGAACGCTCGGCGAATATCATTACGACTGTCCGTTGGACAACGTGCTCTTCAGTTTCAAGGGAATCAATGGAGAGCAGTTCAAAGCAGCCGTTCGAGCTGCGAAGACTTATGAAGAGATCGGGGACTGGCTGCAATCCAACGGCACAAAGAGGACGCCGGCTGAGATCAAGGCTTGGTCAGATGGCGTGGAAGCTGAAAGCATGATGAATGAGCCAGCAAAGCGCGCTTACTTCATCGACAACTGCGCCAAGCTCGGACTGAATCCGGAAACGAGCACAACGTTCGACTGGCTCGAAGCGGACGACCGCGCGAGTTTTCAACTTGCCTGCGCATGTTGAGCCTTGGCGGATGTGCGAAGCGAGCGGCAGGTAGTGTCACCGATTTCGGTCAGCAACCCGGGCGGACGCTGGCCGGATTGAAAATCCTCCGCCCACGAAAGGAATACAATATGAGTCTGTTACAGAAATGGAGTCCGTTCCGGACCACTCGATGGGACCCGATTAGAGAAATGGAAGACCTGCAGGACCGCATGAATCGCGCACTTGGCTTGGTGCCACAGCGCGAAAACGGCGGCCAGGAACTCATCTCCGTCTCGGAGTGGTCGCCGCTGGTTGACATCACCGAGGATGGCAAGGAATACCTGATCAAGGCCGAGTTGCCCGAGGTGAAGAAGGAAGCGGTGAAGGTGTCCGTGGACAACGGCGTCCTCACCATCACCGGCGAACGCAATTATGAACACGAGGAGAAGACGAAGAAGCAACACCGCATCGAGCGCAGCTACGGCCGGTTCGAACGCAGCTTTACGCTCCCGGACGACGCGAACGGCGCGAAAGTCTCCGCGGAGTTCAAGGACGGATTGCTTAAGGTTCATGCGCCGAAGGACGAAAACGCCAGGCCTAAATCCATTGAAGTCAAAGTTGCTTAACGTCGCGCCACCAGATTAAAGCACCCCGTTGCCGGCGGTGGCCGCCCGGGCCACCGCGACAGATCACGCGAGGGGTTTCAACATGGAAAGCCCGAACATCAACCAAGCCGTTTGAAACGAGAATTGATATGAAAACCACTGAAGTCCTCAGCAAAGATCAAGTCGCGGATTCCGGGAAAGATGATGCTTTGCCTCCAGTGGCGACCGGAAATCCTGCCTCCAGCCAACTCGTTGCCCTAATCGCACAGCAGCCTTTCTTTAAGGGGCTGAGCGAGGCGCATCTTCGACTGCTTGCGGATTCCGCCATGGTCACTGAGTTCAAGGCTGGCCAATGGATTTATCAGCAGGGCGACCCGGCCAACCGTTTTTATCTGATTCTCGATGGCAAGGTATTGATCGAATCGGAAGTGAAAGAGCGCGGCATGATCCCCATCCGAACACTCGGACCGGGCGACGACCTGGCCTGGGCCTGGCTATTTCCTCCCTACTACATGCACTTCAGCGCGTGTGCGATCGAACCGACTCGGGCCGTTTTTTTCTACGGGACTCGCTTGCGAGAGCAATGTGAAACAAACCACGAACTGGGCTATCAACTCATGAAGCGCATCGCAGAGGTGGTGGTGCAAAATCTCAACGCGACACAGCAACGCTTGTTGGAATGCACCCCTCGGGGAACTCCCCAGAATTGATGACTGTGCTTGCAATGGGAATTAACGACCAAAGCGCGCCTCCCTTCCAACAAGGGTATTCGGGCGGCGGATGAAAGTTTTCCAACCAATGAGACACAAGTTCACAATTGGCGATCATGTGGAGTGGAACTCGGAGGCGGGCCGCGTCCGGGGAACGATCAAGAAAAAGGTCACATCCGCGATCAGGTTTAAGACGTACACCGTTCGCGCTTCAAAGCAGGAACCACAGTATTTGATTAAGAGCGACAAGACCGACCACTTGGCCATGCACAAAGGCGCGGCTCTCAAGAAAATTAGGAAAACGAGAAAGCAATGAAGGCGCAATATGACATCGGAATGGTTGGTTTGGGCGTGATGGGCCGCAACCTCTTGCTGAACATGGCGGACCACGGACATTCCGTGGCCGGCCACGATGATCCCAATACAACGATACTCGCGGTCGCCAACGGCGGCGGTCTTCATCCAGCAAGGAACATTGTTGGCGGCGATTTTCTTCACTTGGTGCGGTTGGGCATTCGTGCCGCGAACGATCCCATCGTGTGCGACTCGCTCGAAGTCATCGATCGTGTATTGAAGCGCGACCTGCCGCAGGGGCCGGGTTGGCGCCGCTACAATCACGATGGCTATGGGCAAAAGGATGACGGCAGTGCTTTCGCTGGAACGGGCGTCGGCCGTTCGTGGCCCATTTTGACGGGGGAACGCGGGCACTACGAACTCGCTGCGGGACGCGATCCGATGCCGTTCATTGTGGTGATGGAAAAGTTCGCAAATGCAGGTGGCATGATCAGCGAGCAGTTGTGGGACGCGGCCGAGCTGCCGAAGGCGCGTATGAGGCGTGGTCAGCCAACGGGTGCGGCGATGCCATTGTGTTGGTCACATGCAGAATATGTCTCACTCGTACGCAGCGCTCACGACGGCATCTGTTTTGATCGGGTCGAGCCCGCATTCCAGCGTTATGTGGTCAAGCCTGCGCGGAGCCGGCATGAAATCTGGAGCTTCAGCCATCCTCTTCGCCGTATGTTTCGTGGAAAAACCCTGCGCATCATCGTACCGGCAGAAGCAGCAGTCGTTTGGTCAGCCAATAATTGGGTGAGCACCAACACCGTGGACACCACCAATAACAGCACACTGACTTTGTGGTTCGCAGATCTTCCAACGGAGAACTGCCCTGGCGGTGCGCTGGGAAGGCAGGAATTATTCTGTCGCGGTCGTCGGGCCACAGTAACAAAAGGTATGCGACGTGCGAACATATCAGGAATGAGCGCAACGAAGATTAAAGCAAACACTGCCGGTGTCGAAGAAAGTCGGCCGCCCACGGCAACATCTTCACCCATCGTTCTGATGATTGGGCATTCCACACGCACGCTCGATGAATTCATCCGCCTGCTGCAGGCGCATGGTGTGTCTCGCGTTGTAGATGTGCGGACGGTGCCGCGCTCGCGACACAATCCACAATTCAACAAATCTTCGTTACCGCGGGAACTGGAGAAAGTCGGCTTGAGATACGTTCACTTGCCGGGACTCGGCGGTCTGCGCCACGCGAAACGTGATTCGCCCAATGTGGGCTGGCGTAATGCCTCGTTTCGAGGGTTTGCGGATTACATGCAGACGCCAGAATTTGAAAAGAGCCTGGAAGAATTGATCCAATTGGCGACCGAGGAGCGGGTCGCCTTAATGTGCGCTGAAGCGCTGCCATGGCGATGTCATCGCTCACTGATCGCGGATGCCTTGCTGGTTCATCGAATTCGAACCGAGGACATCATGAGTCTAACTCGCCGTCAGATTCACACCCTCACGCCCTTTGCTAAAGTTCGCGGAGCCTCGATCACATATCCGGCTGAAAATCATCGGAGCACTCGAAAGAAGTCGCCGCCGAAATGGACCCGTCGGCCAATCGAGAACACGAGTTGAGGAGACGACCTCTATCTTGGTCGTGATCGCGTACAAATCGTCCAAGAATAATCCGCAGCCAGTAACTAAAGGACCCCGCAAATCGGGCGCGTTTGCCGTATGGTGGGACGCGTCCCAGATGTAATCGCGTCGAGCCACTGCGGCTTCAATTGCCTCGACCGCGAGCGGATGAGAGTCCCACGCGAATGTCTTCTTTTGTTTGTCTTCTTGTCTCTTACCACGTGCCAATTCGACCGAACCGGAACTTCGCAAGAGGAAAGTCCACGTTCTGTTGTTTGCTTGGGATAAGACATTCCCCGATGGCGCATCCGACGGGCTTGTCAGTGGGTATCAGACCCGCGGCCGATTTCCCCGGAGCCATCTTCGCGCGAAGTTGGTGTCATGCGAAAAACGAACGGCGGCCGGCCGAGATGCGATTGAACGAGCAGACACGAACATTTGCCATGAAAGCTGAGATGAAGACTTCGACAAAGAAAAAGCCGATCGCCGTGCGTCTCGAATTCCACGATGACCGGGCAAGGGACGTTTGTATCGTTGGAACCTTCAACGGCTGGGATCCAAGGACCACGCCGATGCTCACAACCGGTCCGGGCCAATGGATCAAGGAATTAGCGCTATCGCCTGGCATCTATGAGTATCAATACGTGGTGGACGGCAGATGGATCAACGATCCGCACGCTTTGAAGTCCACGCCGAATCCCTTAGGCGGTCGCAATTCGGTGCTGGTGGTCGAGCAGCATAACACCGAGTCAGGGACGACGAGTTCCAACCGGGCGACTCGTGTGCAAAAGTCCCGGAGAAAAGGAGACGATCATGATCGGTGACTATCTTGTCGTCGCCTTGGTGTTCGGGATCGCGGGGGCGTTCGTATTCATCATCCACCATTTCTGGTTGGACGCCGCGCGCGAATTGATTGCTGAACCTGGTCCGTTCCGTGCCGAGAACCTCAAAGGACGACTCAAGTAAAAGGAGCAATATGAAGCTAATTACACTTTCAAAAAAGAACCCGCTGTTGGATTTGGTAGAGTTCGGCCAATCCATTTGGCTCGATTACACCCGTCGCGATCTGATCCTCAGTGGCGAACTCCGGCGATTGATTGAGGAAGATGGATTGCGGGGAATGACCTCCAATCCAGCAATCTTCGAAAAGGCCATCGTCGGCAGCCAGAATTACGAGGAGGACATTCGGGCCATGACTTTGGACGGACAAAGCCCAAAGATGATTTACGAAACTCTCAGCCAGCGCGACGTGAAAGGCGCGGCTGACGAGTTCCGCCCCGTGTATGATGAGACGGATGCGCGAGATGGATATGTGAGTCTGGAGGTCAATCCGCATCTGGCGCACGACACGAAAGGCACAATTGCAGAGGCCCGTCGTTTGTGGCGAGCGCTGAATCGCCCCAACGTTTTCATCAAAGTCCCCGCGACGGCAGAAGGGCTGCCCGCCATTCAGCAACTCATCAGCGAAGGCATCAATGTCAACGTCACGTTACTCTTTGGATTGCCACGTTATCGGGAGGTGGCGGCAGCTTACATCGCCGGCATTGAAGGGCGCGTGGCCCAGGGGAAATCAGTGGAGAATGTCGCTTCAGTGGCCAGCTTTTTTTTGAGCCGCATAGATACGCTCGTTGATCCGCTTCTGGAAAGACTCATAGGGCGAGGCGGCACGGAGGCGGAAATCGCGAATAAGGTGCGTGGGCAGGTTGCCATCGCCAGCGCGAAGATGGCGTATCAACTTTACAAGGAGATCTTCCAGAGTGAACGGTTTCAGAAACTTGCCGACCGCGGTGCTCGCGTCCAGCGATTGTTGTGGGCCAGCACCAGCACCAAAAATCCGGACTACAGCGATTTGAAATACGTCGAACCGCTAATCGGCCCGGACACAATCAACACCGTCACGGTCGAAACTCTCGATGCCTACCGTGACCACGGGAAACCCAGAGCCTCTCTTGACGACGATGTCGAACGCGCCGGCTGGGTTTTGCAGCATTTGCCGAAACTGGGAATCAGCATAGACCAGGCGACGCAGCAACTCGAGAACGAGGGCGTCGCGAAATTCAACCACGCGTTCGACAAGCTGATGAACGCACTGATGCAGAGTTGTCGCATCACCAACATTGGAAAGGAAACATTAGCATGAATGTAACCGATGCTCCTCTTCGGGCCACTCCGATTCCCGCATCAACGCCTCCCTCACGCAGGTTGCCGATCGCATTTGATTCACAGCCAGAACTCGCTGTTCCGCTGACGTCCGTTCATCGCGTGCACAGCGATTCGAACGGGCCCCATGGGGCCGCGTCAACTGTGACGGATCTCGTGGTTGAGGCGGCACTCACACCCTATAGCCATTGGGGTATCAACGAATAGCGAGGGCAGAGATGGAAATCCTAGTTCATCCAGCCGATTCACGAAAGAGCGACAATCGCACGGGTCTGCGCAGACTGAATCTGCATGTGCAGAACTTCGGAACCACAGAAGCGGAAGTCCGACGCAACGACAGTGGAGCCACAGGACCGTTACACTTGTCCCACTGCCTCGCCGAGGATGCTCACGGCTCCCACCTCGTGAACTTTCCGTTTGCATTCATGGTGTTCTTGATTCTGACGACGGGCCTTACCTTGGTTGGATTGGGTATCATTGTCACGAATGCATGGTTGTTTGGAACGGGAGCTTTCACCACGCTGGTTGGATGTTTTCTCTACGGATGGAGCCTTCATGACGACTGACCATCAACAAACCGACAAAGCAGAAAGAAATGATGATATGTCGCAACCCGACCTCAACAAGTTAGCAGAACACTACTCTGCAATCCTGAAAGAACTTGGCGCAGACGTTGATTCCGAGGGACTGAAAGAAACGCCCCTGCGTGCCGCGAAGGCTTTGATGGAGATGACCGAAGGGTCGCGGATGGGAACGGATCAGCTTACGAAGATGTTCAAGGCCGAATGCCGAACAGCAATCTGCCACGATATGGTGATCGTGGAGGGAATTAGAGAAGTCGGGCTGTGTGAGCACCATCTGCTGCCGATCACCATGAACATCACCATCGCCTATGTTCCCGACAAAAAGATTCTGGGCTTGTCCAAGCTCTCGCGTATAGCGGGGTACTTTGCACGGAGATTGCAGAACCAGGAGCGGACCGCCCATCTGATCGCCGCATTTATCGAAAACATCGTTGAGCCTCTGGGTGTGGCGGTATTGATCGAAGGTAAGCACATGTGCGCCATGGCGCGTGGCGTCCGCGATACTCATTCAATCATGAAGGTAAACGTGATGCACGGAGCGTTTCAGAAGGATCAGCATGTGCGTAACGAGTTTTTGATGAGACTGGGTTCGTCCCAAGTTGGGGGGCTGCTGGCTTAGTTTGGCAGACGGCATTTGACTCAAACATGAATGGATCACCATGAAGAGCTACGACTTGAACGGAATAGGTCTGAAGCACGCTGAACTGGAGGCATGGCACTCCTATGTGTTCAGCCTGCTTGAGGCCGGCAGAAAACCGTCGCTAGCCGACGCGCGGCAGCCTGGACCCGCTATCACAATTTCCTATCAAACCGGGTCGGGCGCCCACGAGATCGCAGCACGGCTCGCCGAGGTTCTACAGGAAGCAGAACCAAAGGGGTTTGTCCCGTGGACGATCTTCGACCGCCAGTTGGTGGAAAAGGTCCTTGAAGAGCACGAGTTGCCCAAAGCACTTGCGAAGTTCATGCCCGAGGATCGCCGCTCCTTCATTCAGGACGTGATGGAAGAATTGGTGGGGCTGCGTCCGCCATCGTGGGTCATGGTGCCGAAGATCGTAGAGACAGTGCTGCACCTGGCAGACGCGGGGCATGCCATTTTGGTGGGTCGGGGAGCGAACTTCATCACGGCGCGCATGCCCAACGTATTCCATGTCCGGCTGATTGCGTCGCTGCCGAAACGGATCGAGCGGGTGCAGGCAGTAAACAGTTTGACGCCGGAGGAAGCCACCAAGTTCGTCAAGGACGAGGATCGCCGTCGGAGCCGATACGTGCAGGAACACTTTCACAAGTCCGTTGACGACGACTTGTTCTATCATCTGATCCTCAATACGGATCGCATTCCGTTGGCAGACGCCGCGCAGTTGATCGGGGACGGAGCACGACGGTGCTTCGGTTGGAACGGCGACGAACACTCGTACACACAAGACGGATCCGAAAGCCGGTGATTCGATATTGAATCCGTCGAGACGGAAAGGACGCCGGGCAAAAGAGAGGCGGCAACGAGGACGACGAATGACTCTGACATCCTGCCCGACATTTGAGGGGGGCTGCCCGCACATCCAAGACGATGTCATGATCGAGTACAAGCTTTCAAAGAACGCGAAGATCCTTTTTGTGGGCATCAATCCGCATCCTGGTTCGTATCGGCGCGGGGTCCCATTTTCCAACAACAAGATGTTTTGGTACCTGCTCAACCGCGCGAAACTGCTGGACGAAGAAGAGAGCGACCTGCGATGCGATGAATCGCTCAAGCGTATCTACGACGAACGATTCGTTCCAAAATACGGCTTGAATTTCGTCAATCTGGTGAATAGGCCCACGAGAGATGTGACGGAACTGAAAAAGGGTGAGTCGAAAGCTGGCATCAAGCGCGTGCTGGAAACCATCCGAACCGGCAAACCCAAAGTCGTTTGCTTTATCGGCAAGATCACGTTCAACACCTTTCGCGGCAGTCGGGCGTGGGATTATGGCTGGCAGGAGAATATCTGCGTTTCCAAGGTCTATCTCATGCATTTCCCTATCCGAGGACCGGCGTCGGTACGTGTGAGGGAGCTAATGGAAGTAAAACAGGCCTGTGGTAAGGCATGATTTCGGGCGATCTAGGCGCGAGTTTACAAAGCGCAGCTTGAAGTCTTGTCAAGTATGCAGGGATCTGTGCTCGCGCAGGGATTTTTTCAGCATTCCGATCAAATGGGAATCGCCATACCAAGATTGAAGCGTTGGCCGTCGGTCACGGAATGGGATGCTATTCAGATTCCATTCCGATCGGCGCAGTTAAAGCCGCCGGCGGGACAAATCATTCCGGTGCTTCAGCGCGCTTCAGTCTCTCCTCGCTGAAACCTTCACAATTCACGCGGAATTCACCATTGCCCACTGCTGGCACGAGGCCAGCTAAAGGAGTGTTGAACCTTCACGCCGTTTCGGTTGAAGGATAAAACCACGCCGCTGAGTTGATGCAAATGAAGCTTCAGTAGCACGGCGTAACGCAAACCAATCCAATACGGAGATCGAAATGAATATCGTCTGTGGAACTGACTTTTCCGTTCACGCCAACAAAGCGACCCTGGCCGCTGCGACGTTGACCGCACGCCAGTGTGGCACGCTGTCCCTGGTGCATGTGCTTGATACCCGGCACTACTCGAATCCCTCGACCGAACTGATGAAGCACTTGCGGGACAGCCGCCAACAAAAGCTGGATGGGTTGGCCGACCGCGCCCGTCGAAGAGCGGCAAAAGTCGAAACGCATCTGCTCGAAGGCTCACCTGCCACACAGCTCGCGGCGTTCGCGAGCCAGACGGCGGCTCGATTATTGGTCGTGTCCGCCAACGGTCAAATTGCGCCCACAAAGTGGTTTGTTGGGAGTGTGACTGATCAAACGGCACAGGCTGCAACCGTTCCAGCACTGGTGGTCCGAGACGCGGCAGCCATCGAGGCGTGGGCTTATGGAAAACGCCCGCTCAATGTCCTGATTGCGTATGATTTCTCCGCCAGCGCGGACGCGGCGTTGCGTTGGGTTGCATCACTGCGGGGAATCGCGGCGTGCGACATCACGGTTGTGTACGTCGCTTCAGCAGCCAATGAACGCGCTCGATTGGGCGTTGCGCCACCCATGTCTCCGCTCTATTACCCGTCGGGGCTCAGGAGGTTCCTGGAGCAAGAGCTGCGGCAAAAGTGTGACACCGTATTCGGCAAGAACGCGGTCCAGCTTTGCGTGAAGGCGGATTGGGGTCGCCCGGATTCGCACCTGATTGAGATCGCAGGAGAGAGCCGCACGGATTTGCTCGTCGTTGGCACCAGTCAGCGACGAGGTCTAGCGCGACTTGGTTCGGTCTCTCGCGCTTTGGTGCATTACGCGCACATGAACGTGGTTTGTGTGCCAGCGCCAAGGGCTGTTGCGCCGACCGTTAAGGGGACGGCGAAGTTCGGGCGCGTGTTGGTGCCAATCGATTTATCCGAATCGACCGGGCAAGCGGTCGCATTGGGCTACGCGAGTGCTTGCCCAGGTGGAGAAGTGCGTTTACTGCACGTCGTCCCGCCTGAGCGGCGTAACGGACATTCACCTCGCGATAAGGAGTGCCGCTCCGAATCCTCCCAGCAACTTGCAGCTCGCATGAAAGCGCTTGTTCCCAAAACAGCGCTGGAAGGAGGAATCACGACGCGCACCGAAGTCGTGGAGCATCGTGAGCCGGCGGCGGCCATTTGCCAGATCGCCGACGATTTCGACGCTGACTTGATCTGCATGGTGGGTCGCAAACGGCGATGGTTGCACGGTGCGCTGTCTGGCTCCGTTTCGGAGGGCGTGATGGCGTGCAGCAATCGCCCCGTATTGATCGCGCGGAATCCGGCGCGTGGGCGTAACGCCATCGAAGCGGACAATATGTTAACCAGCAACGGAGACTGATATGAGAATTGTATGTGGAACAGATTTTTCGGTTCACGCGGCCAAAGCGGCCGACGTGGCAGCGGCGCTTGCCGAGCGCAGCAAAACCACGCTCAGGTTGGTGCATGCTTTGGAGCCAGCCCGATTGGACCTGCTTCCCAAGGTCCACGTGGACTACTTGCGTGAGAAGCTTCGTCGCAGCCTCTTGCTCGAGGGAAATCGGCTACGCAAAACTGGTGTCGAGGTATTGGAAAGCCTGTCGATCGGACGCCCTTACGAAGTGCTGGCGAACGCTGCCCCGCCTTCGAAGGCCGACCTGATAGTCGTTTCAACGATTGGACACGTGGCACCCAGCCGCTGGTTGGTGGGCAGTGTCGCCGAGAAAACGGCCCAACGCTCGGAAGTGCCAACTCTGGTGGTGCGCGACCAAGAGTCTTTGCTGTCTTGGGCTAAAGGCGAACGGACTCTCAAGGTGTTTGTTGGCTACGATTTCTCTGAGAGTTCCGACGCGGCGCTTCGTTGGGTGGCGTCATTGCAACAAATCGCAGACTGTCGCATAACCATCGCCTACGTTTCCTGGCCACCGAAGGAAACCTGGCGGTTCGGCGTCGGTGGTTACTCTCCTTTGACCGAGAACGACCTGGTCGTCCGGACATTACTGGAACGCGATCTCAAGAAGCGATGCGCGCAGGCCTTTGGCAAAGGAAGACCAAAGCTGCGCGTCATTGCCAATTGGGGGCCGGTGGACGAAAAGCTCATCGAGCTGGCGAAAGCCGAAGAGGCGGACTTGATCGTGCTCGGCACCAATCAACGACGCGGCTTGAGCCGATTCTGGCTCGGCTCCGTTTCGCGCGGCGTTCTCCACCACGCGCCGACGAATGTGGTGTGCGTCCCCGCTGCGGATGAACCCAAGTCCGCCGAAGAAGAAGGTATTCCTGCTTACCGGAGAGTATTGGTGCCGACGGATTTCTCGAAACAAGGCAATCGGGCTATCACATTCGCCTATGGCGCCGCACCACGCGGTGGAGAGGTGTGCCTGGTTCACGTCATTCCACCCACCGGCGGGTTCAGGCCGGAAGCCGAGGACAAGGATGGCCCCAAGGCAAAACAAAAGCAGGAGTTAACGGGCCGGTTGGAGGCATTGGTTCCGGAGGAGGCGCGGAGTCGAGGAATCCGGAGTCGAGTCGAGATCGTGGAGCATGAACATCCTGATGCGGCGATCAGCCAGGCGGCCGAACGGTTTGCCGCGGACCTCATCTGCATCGGTTCGCGGAGCCGTTCCGGCCTCAAAGGGAAACTGCTTGGTTCAGTCACCGAAAGGCTGATGAGGCGTAGCGGCCGCCCGGTCCTGGTAGTCCGCGAATGACTTCAAGCGACAGGAGTCTTCAATCATGAACACAATATCGAAAAACAAATTCAAGACGCACAAAACGAATGCACGGCTAGATTGTCGCCATTCAATGCACAAGGAAAGCTTCAAACGTGGAGATGTTCTGCGGAGAAAGCAGACCTCGTGTTCTGGCGAACCGGAATCGCAGTCTGTCGCTGCTCAATTGGCTCAAGTCAGTCTCAAACGCGGATCCGTTCGATCGCCCTATCCGACAAAACCAAAGGACCAAGTCTGGACGATTGTTCTGGCAGGTGGCGAGGGAGAACGACTTCGGCCGTTGATGACACGCTGGCTGGGACATCATCGTCCAAAACAGTACTGCACCTTCGTCGGAAATCATTCGATGCTTCGGCATACCTTGAACCGGGCCGAACAGCTCACAGATATCGAGCGAACGCGAGTCGTTGTGGCTCGGCACCATGAACCGCGTCTTTGGGACCGGCTCGACGATCACCACGAGGCGGCCATCATTGCTCAGCCGCGCAACCGCGATACCGCACCCGGCATTTTCTTGCCGTTGACTTACATCGCGACGCGCGACGCGGAAGCAACCGTGGTAATTTTTCCATCGGATCACTTCGTGCATCCGCAGGAGGAGTTTCTTGTGGCCATCCGCCGGGCGGTTCAGGTCGTAGATTGCCATCCGGAACAACTGATTCTGTTGGGCGTGCGCCCTGACACATCTGAAACTGAGTATGGCTGGATCCAACCCGGCAGTCCCATCGGCAGAATCGGAGGACAGATGATCCGTCGGGTGGCGGGATTTCGAGAAAAGCCCGAAGCCGCGGAGGCGCGACAACTGTTGCGATCAGGCGGTTTGTGGAACACCATGGTAATCGCGGTGCGCCTCCAGACTCTTTGGAGGCTCGGTTGGCGTTGTTTTCCCGAGATGATGCAACACTTCGAGGACTTTGCCGCCACTATCGACACTGACAACGAAATGCGTGCCCTGGACTCTCTCTACGAGACGCTTGCACCGGCCAACTTCTCAACAGGTTTGTTACAGCAGGCCCTCGATTCGTTGGTCGTAATGGAACTTCAGGATGTGCTCTGGAGCGATTGGGGATGTGAGCGAAGAATTGTCGAGACGCTGGAACGCATCGGCAAGACGCCTTTGTTCCGGACCGCCGCCATGAATTCTCCAACGCGAACCGTTTCAACGATTTGAACAAAAGCCTCCCGATGCCGACGCACGGGAGATGATAGTAAGAACCATGAAAAGCCATCCGATATCTTCCAATTGCTTGTCTGCGCCATCGCGGAGTGAAAACCGGGCGACAAAGAGCGGAACAAGTCCTTCCGGTCGGGCAGGAGAGCCAGCAAAAATCGGCAGCCTTAGCGTGAACACGATCCTCGTACCGGTGGATTTCTCACCGGGCGCGCTGCATTCGCTGAATTTTGCGGTAGCGTTGGCCCGACGGCTGGGCGCATCTATCGTGTTGGTTCATGTGATGGACTCGCTCTACGTGTCTGGGCGCTTGGACTCAACGCGCTTGCGTTTGCTTCGCACGGAAGCGCATGAAAAGACGAAACGGCTGTTGGCAGAGTTGGCCAAGCGCCACGTCAGGCCACATGTTCCGGTTCGGCGCTATTTGCAAAAGGGAACGGCCTACGCAAAGATTGTTGAGATGGCGGCGAGAACGAGCGCTGATCTGGTCGTGATGGGCAGTGATGGGCGCAGTGGAATGAAGCGGTTCCTCGTCGGTAGTGTTGCCGAAAGGGTCATTCGCCACGCGCATTGCCCCGTCCTTGTCGTGCGAGATAGGTTTCACCTCGAGCCGGAGACCAAGCCATGAATACTGTCGCCACAATACCGGATAATACCAACCTCACTCCCGCCGAAGCGACCGGGCGCAGCATTCATCGCAGTCTCACACTCGCGCTCCAGCTGGTCATGCTCGCCGGACTGGGAGTCTCAATCTATGAACAGCAGTGGCTGAACGTCGCCGCGATCAGCGGGATTCTGTTGTTGACTGCGTTGCCGATGATGATCTTTCGCCGGTTGGAAATTTTTATCCCACCGGAGTTCGAACTCCTCACGATCGGTTTTATTTTTGCGGCCCTCTTCCTCGGTGAAACGCAGGACTTTTACGGACGGTTCTGGTGGTGGGATCTCGCGCTGCACACGACTTCCGGCGTGCTATTAGGCATACTCGGATTCCTCCTGGTCTACGTTCTTAATGAGACTCCTCGGCTGGACGTGCACATGCAACCGGGGTTTGTTGCGTTCTTTGCATTCTGCTTTGCACTCACAGTTGGGGCGCTGTGGGAGGTGTTCGAGTTTGCAATGGACAGGCTTGCGGGCACGAACATGCAGAAGCGGTTTCTGGGCGACCCTTCCGGCTTGACTGATACCATGTGGGATCTGGTTGTAGATGCATTGGGCGCGCTCGCGATCGCACTGGCTGGCTACCTGTATATGAAGCGAGGCATGAGATCCTTCATCGTGCCTTGGATTCAACGGTTCATTGCAGGCAATCCACGACTGTTCAAGCGGAGTTGGGGGCTTAGCAGTCGTCCACCTATTGACGATGCGCATGATGCCACACTCGGGCGTGAAAAGCTTTGTAGCGGCATCCGTGTCTCACCTGAGCGGGCCTGCGCCTGCGGTGAAGGAGACTTTGAATGAGTCAGAAAGCAGGCACGTCACTACCGCCACAGCCCACTGCATCAGGAGAATTCATGACTGAAGCTGAAATCGATGACACCTTGGCGGGATCGTTCCCGGCGAGCGATCCGCCGTCGTGGACGCTCGGCATTGATCGCCAAACAACTAAAGTAAATGACTATGAAAAACAAACTCAACCAAACTAAAAACGACCTCTCGGAGCAAACACGCCGTGAGGTGATCGAAGTCTTGAATCAACATCTGGCCGCCGCGCTTGATCTCTATTCTCAGGCCAAACAGGCGCATTGGAACGTGAAGGGGCCGAGTTTCTTCTCGCTTCACGAGTTGTTTGACAAAGTGGCGGAGGAACTGGACGGGTTCGCTGACGAAATCGCGGAGCGCACGGTAGCGCTTGGCGGAGTCGCACTCGGGACCGTAAGAGTCGCGGCGAGAGACTCATTTTTGAGTGAGTATCCACTCGACATCAGCGCGAGCCATGCACACGTTGAAGCCCTATCCAGCGCGTTGGCGGGGTTTGGCAAGTCCGTTCGTAAAGCCATTGAAACGGCGACCAATGCTGGCGACGCCGACACCGCGGATCTTTTCACCGAAGTTTCGCGCGGCATCGACAAGTTGCTCTGGTTCATCGAGGCCCATGCCGGCCAGTGATAATTCCACCTGAGGCAACCGTGCGTGGTAACGATGTGCGGTAAACGCTCTATTCCAAAACAATGCAAACCACCCAATTCATGCAAAGTCCTCTTGCTGTACTCTCGCTGATCGCCGCTCCCGCCATCTTGACCAACGCCGCAAGCACCTTGGCGTTGAGCACGTTAAACCGGATGTTTCGCACCCGGGACCGGATGCACGAACTGCTCAAGGAATCCGATACCAAGGATCTGCCGGAGGCAGAGAAGACGTACCTGCTGAAGCAGGTGAATCGTGTTGAACGGCAGGCCGTCCTTCTTTTACACGCCTTGCATTCGATCTACGTAGCGCTCGGCGCGTTCGCTGCGGCCACGCTCGTGACGTTGCTCGCCGAAGGACTTGCTTCTTTATGGGGTAACTCATGGTTTCGCGCAATGGCGGGCTTCGGCATCGCTCTAGGGCTGCTGGGTGTGGGCGGCTTGGTCCTTGGAAGCGTCAAGCTGTTCAATGCAACCAGGATGTCGATCGAGAACATTCGCATCGAAGCAACACTCATACGTCGGCGCCAATCGCCACGCGACACAGGCGCATCCGGAGAAGTAGCTGTGATCTCTGTAGCAAAACACTCGTTGAACTCGTTGTCGCGGCAGCCTGTGTCATCTGAAACGGGACTCTAGTATGAAAAGCCCGATGAGTACTGACGCGATCAGTCTGGACAACGCGCACGGGTTGCTTCCAGCCGATGTGGCGGGTCGGCTGGAACGCCTCCCTTTGGATGAAGCGCGACAGATCCTGCTGCAGCTTTCACCGGCTCAAGGCGCAACCATTCTGGCCGAGTTGGACGCCAAAGATGCAGCCGGTTTGCTTGGCACCTTCACGCGCGACCAAATTACATCGAGGCTGCAGTTGCTTTCTCCGAACCAGGTTGCAGATCTTGTGCTCGCTCTGCCGGCGAAGCGCCGTGGGGAGGTGCTCAACGCATTGCCGCCCGATATTTCGGCAAGCGTCACAGCGTTACTACGCCATCCCCCTGACTCGGCGGGCGGGGCGATGGACAGCCGTTTCCTCGCGGTCAAGGCCGATCAGACGGTCGAAGAATGCCTTGCCGACTTGCGCGCACGTCCTGCACAGCGCATGGACGATGTGCTCTACGTTTATGTCACCGACGACTTGCAAAAACTCATCGGAGTAATTTCGTTACGTCAATTAGTGTTTTCCGCAGCAGGACGGCGTATAGGCGAGATCATGAATCCCGAAGTCAGATTTCTGCGCGCTTCAGACGATCAAGAGGAGATTTCCCGCCAAATCCAGCATTACCGGCTCTTGGGGCTGCCCGTGGTGGACGAGCAGGAGCGGTTGGTGGGTGTTGTAAGAGTCCGCGATGCGATTCGCGTGGCGGAAACCGAGGCGACTGAGGACATGCAACTGATGGTGGGCCTTTCTGGTGAGGAACGCCTCTTGACGCCGTGGAAGACCTCCATCGCCCGCCGGCTGCCGTGGCTCGGAGTGAACCTGATCACGGCCTTGGGCGCGTCCACGGTCGTAAGTGTGTTTGAAAACACGGTCGCCCGTTGGACGGCGCTCGTGGCTTTTCTGCCGCTCATCTGCGCGGTGGCCGGCAATGCCGGAAATCAAGCTCTCACGGTGATTATCCGCAGTCTGGCGCTGGGCGAAGTGGCGGCCGGCGACGCGTGGCGCGCCCTGCATAAAGAACTGCTCATTGGCGTCTCCAACGGCTTTGTGCTGGCGCTCGCGATCGGTTTGTTGGCGTTCGGCTGGAAGGGAAGCGCGCTCCTCGGAGTGGTCGCGGGGATGGCGATGTGGTTGAACCAGGTCCTCGGCGCATTGGCTGGCGTCGCCATTCCCTTTGGCTTGCGCCGGTGCGGAGTTGATCCGGCGCTGGCTTCCAGCATTTTTGTGACGGCCCTGACCGACACAATGGGATTCCTTGTATTTCTTGGATTGGCAACGCTCGCAATCTGGAAGATTGCGTTGTGAACGCGCAGCAAATTGAAACCCGGAGAGCAAACATGAAAACCGAGCACGCCGTCATCCTCTTTGGCCCGCCCGGCAGCGGCAAGACCACAGTGGTGCGGGCGCTTCCCGCGAATCGCCAACTGGCCGTCATCGAAACTGGAAATCTGCTGGAACGGGAAATTCGACTGGGAACGCCGATTGGCCAAAAGATCAAGTCGGACAAAGCCGCCGGGAAGCTGATGCCAACGCGCATTGTCCGGGACGTTATTCGGGCGGAACTGGAAAAAGTTCAAGGCGAGGTAATACTGTTCGATGGCTTCCCCCGCCATCTCGGGCAGGTGGACGTTTTCTTTCAATTGCTGAAACAACGTCGCCTGAAACTCTGCTCCGTGCTGGTTTTGACTTTGGACCTGAAGATTGCCATCCAGCGTATCGCGGGACGTCGCTCTTGTACGGAGTGCGGTGCGCTTTACAATCTGCACACGCAACCACCTCAATCCGCCCGAAAGTGTGATCGCTGTGGACGCCAACTCCGTCGCCGACCGGACGACCGGCCGGAAATCGTCCGCCGTCGCTTTGACACGTATCGGCGCGAAACCGTTCCGGTCATCGAGCACTTCAAATGCAAGCACGCGGGCCTTTATTGGGAAGCATCGGCAGTTGCACCCGTCTGCGAGATTGGAAACCGCTTGAGCGAGCGGTTGGAGACATGCATTGCACGCAAACGCAATGTCCGCTGGTCAAGCGAACAATAGTCGAATGAACTTTCCAGGCCTATGCCACGGCCTCAACAAATAGTCATTCATGGTATCTCAATTACTCGGCGGAATCGGCCTGTTCCTTCTCGGCGTCTTCCTGTTGTCCGATGGGCTGAAGACGGCAGCGGGAGACATGCTGCGTCGCATTCTCGTCCGGTTTACAGGCCGTCCATCAACCGCATTCGTTTCGGGCGCGGGAATCACCGTGTTGGCCCAGTCATCAAGCGCTACGACTCTCGCCACCATCGGTTTCGTCAGTGCTGGCATTCTAACTTTTTCGCAAGCTATCGGCATCGTGATGGGTGCGAGCTTGGGCACGACGAGCACGGGTTGGCTTATTTCACTGATCGGAATGAAATTTGGCATTGGCAAGTTGGCGTTCCCGCTGGTGGGGCTGGGGGCGCTGGCCAGGTTGGTTTCCCATGGCCGCAACGCCGCCATTGGCTTGGCGGTGGCTGGATTCGGACTGATGTTTGTGGGTATCGACATTCTCCAATCAGGGATGGTCTCCCTCTCGGAATCATTCTCACCAAACAGTCTTCCACACGGGACGCTTACCGGTCGCGTGCTGCTTGTCGGTATCGGAATCGTGCTGACCGTGATCACCCAATCATCCGCCGCCGCCGTCGCGACGACTCTTGCGGCGTTTCATACGGGGATGATTGATCTGGAGCAGGGAACTTCCCTCATCATCGGCGCGAGCATCGGCACAACATCCACCTCCGCGCTTGCGACCATCGGAGCAACGACACCCGCGAAACGCACCGCACTCGCGCATATACTGTTCAGTGTAGCTGCTGGCGCCTTCGCGTTTATGATTGTCCCGGTTTTCGTTTGGGGTGTGAGAAACGCCGAGCAAGGCTTGGGGTCTCCATTTGGAGCCGTCGTGCTCGCCGCGTTCCACTCGGGGTTTACTTTGCTCGCTGCGCTTTTGATTTTGCCGGGGGTGAAGCGTTTCAGTTCGATTGTCGAACGTCTGGTCCCAGAGCGTGGCCCTGCTCTCACCCGACACCTCGATTCGTCGCTCGTCGAAGTTCCTGAAGTCGCGATTGAAGCAGTGCGCCGCACGCTGATGGATATTTCAGTGGAAATTCTCGACGAGATCAAGCGGGGCCTTCGAGGCAGCGCAGTTCCTTCCAGACCGGACCGGATCGATACCACGTTGGCGGCGCTGAGAGAAACCCGCCGCTTTCTTGCGACAATTTCGTTTTCTACGTCCGGTCCCGACCAACTCAACGCCCGCATCTCGATTATTCACGCGCTCGATCATTTGAACCAATTGGCCGTAGTCGTGAAAAACAACTTCAAACCTTCGCTGCTGAACGGTGAACAACGGTTACAGGAACCAAAGCGCGCGGTGCTGGAGATGGTCGAGACTGCTGCGGCGTCATTGCGACGGCAAGCGCCCGCGCCGGAACGCAATCAGTTGCAACGGCTTTCGCTCGGTTTAGCGGAACACAGGCGCGATGAACGCGCCGCTTTATTGGAGGAAAGTGCTCACGGAACAGTGGAGCCTGGACAAGCACTGCATACGCTTGACAGTCTGCGTTGGTTTGATGCCGTTGGTTATCACACGTGGCGCGCGACGCATCATTTGAACGCGGAAGCCTACAAGGCCGGAGACGACGGCGAAGACGCGCGCAATCAAGAAGCGTTCCGCATGGATTGAATCCACCTTCGTTTGACGGCTCCGTGAACTGGCGTCACCGAGAATCGGCGCATTCCGAACCGGCAGCGGAATAAAACGTTTCGGCAGATCGAAGTGAATTCCACCCGCAACTCTCAATACCCTCGTAAACAGGCGATCTCCCGGGCTTTTCTGATGCTGGCATACTGCTAGCTAAAGGACAGTCAAGCCGACCTGTTATTGGGACTTTGACTTCAACTTCAGGACGGCAACAGCCAGTCCGCCTGCCTCGTCGGCAACGGAATTGGATCAAAGATCATGGCCCGAACTGCGTCAGTATGCGGTGGGGCACAACAAAACACTCAACAGCTAACAGAAAATGAGCACATTGAATTTGGCAACCGACTGTCCGAAATGGGAAACGCCGCCGACGCGATTATCAACGATGGGTAAGGTCAGCGGAGCGGCCTCGATTGTGCCCGCCCTGTCGAATCTGCGTCTGCGGACGATTCTCGCGCCGTTTGATTTCTCGTACGCTTCTGCCGAGTTGCTGCGGCGGTTGATCACGCTGGCCGAGCATTCTAACGCGACAGTGCATGTGCTTCACGTCATTGAGCCGTCGCGAGGAGGGGTGGCCACTGAAGGAACACCGATTCTTCCAGGAGCGCGTGCTGCTGCTGCCCGCACTCAAATCCAGCAATGGGTCGCGGAAATCTTTCCGGGCCGGCCTGCCATCACCACTACGGTGCGCGTGGGGCGAGCGGCGGATGAAATCATAGCGCACGCCCAGACGCTTTCCGCCGACTTGATCGTCATGAGCGCACACGTCGGCAGCGGCGGGAAAAACGTCTTGTTGCGCACGACGACGGAACGGGTGGTCCGACAATCCCCCTGCCCGGTTTTGGTGATCGCGCGGGATCAAGTTGAGGCATTCATGCGTGAACCGGAAGAGTTTCCACTTCGCGGATGCAAACGCATTTTGTTGCCCGTGGACCTTTCCAGCGACGTTCGCGAAGCGCTGGCGTATGCGACGGCAATCGCCCGCGAGAATGGTGCAAAGTTGCACATCCTCCATTGCGGCGACGGAGACAATGCGGAGTTGAATGGAACCTCCTCCAGTGCGGAGGAGCGTCTGACGGCCTGGCTTGGTTCGGAGCTTCGTTGGCCGGTGGAGTATGAAGCCACCGTCTGGAACAACGTGCCATTGCTGAACGCCATCTTGCACGAGGTCAGCCTGTCGAAAATTGATCTGATCGTGTTACCAGCCCGGGATTGTGTGTGGTTTCGGCGTCATCGGTTGTGGAGCATCACCGACGGGATTTTGCGCCACGCTCCCTGTCCAGTGCTGAGTGTCAACGCGAGTGCCACACCGTTGGCCGTCCGCGGGGAGAACTTTTCGATAACAACAAACAACAGCTAAATAGAAATGTCCGGAATTGATTTCATTCAAGATTTGGGTTTGGTGATGCTGATCGCCGCCGCGGCGGCGTGGCTTTGCCAGCGCATCGGCGTGCCCGTGGTGATCGGTTACATCACCGCTGGCATCCTGATCGGTCCGCATACCCATTCGTTTGCATTGATCTCCAGCCCGGAGCGAATCCAGTCGCTGGCGCAAATTGGGTTGGTCTTTCTGATTTTCAGCATTGGCCAGGGCATCAAATTGCAGCGACTCCGCAAAGTGGGATTGCCGCTGGTGCTGGCCACGTTGATCATCGCCGCGCTCGTGCTCGTCGGCAGCCGGATGTTGGGCACCGCGCTGGGGTGGCCGAGCACTTACAGTCTCGTGCTGGCGGGCATGCTCATGGTTTCCAGTACGGCGGTACTCGGCAAGAGCCTGCGCGAAGCCAATGCCACGCACAGCCGGTTCGGGCAGACAGCGCTCACGGTTACCGCGCTGGATGACCTGGTGGCGGTGGTGACGCTGACGGTACTGGCCTCGCTCATTCAAGTGGGACAGACCGATTCGCTCGTGATTTTCGGCACGGTGATCCGTTTGCAGGCGGTCATCGTCACGATTGTCATCGGTGCGCTGTTGCTGATCCCACCATTGCTGAATCGCCTGGGCTCCAGTGTCACGTCGGAAGTGCGCTCGCTGGTCATCGTCGGATTGTTGCTCGCGATGGCGCTGTTGTCGGCCAAAGCAGGATTCTCGGCGGCCCTCGGCGCGTTTCTGCTGGGCGCGATTGTCTCCACCACCGGACGCGGCGAACAGGTGGATCGGGTGCTCGGAGGATTGTGCGACGTGTTCGCACCGGTCTTCTTTGTGGCCATCGGCATGCTGTTCGACTTCAAACTGGTGGCGGAAGTCTGGCCGCTGGTGCTGGGAGTCTTCGTGATGGCGGTGGTGTGGCGCACGCTTGCAGCCACGGGCGCGTTGCTGCTGGTGGGCCAACCCATGCGTGACGCCGCGCGTGCGGCGCTGTGCCTGACGCCGATTGGCGAGTTCTCTCTCATCATCGCGCTGACTGGTGTGCAGGGCGGGTTGGTTCCGGAATCATTCTATGCCCTCGGCATCGGGGTCTGCTTGCTGACCTCACTGACGACACCATTGTTGATTCGCAAGTCTGGCAGGTTCGGTGGCTGGATGGAGCGCAATCAACCACGGTTTCTGGCTCAGTGGGTTGAATTCTATCACGAGTGGTTTGAAAGCCTGAATCTTCGCCGGGCCGGTAACTTGTTGTGGAAGCTCACCGCGCCGCGGATCGTCCAGATCGCCTTGCTCGTGCTGTTCTGCTCCGGCCTACTGATCTTTGCGCGCCCGCTTTATGGGCTGGCGGAAAAGTGGCTCGGTGCGGACTGGCCGGTGGCCAACGGATTGGCACTCGCATGGAGTATTGGCTTCGGTTTGCTGTTGTTGGCGCCGTTGATCGCATTGTGGCGCAACATTGAAGCTGTTGCCATGATCTGTGCCGAGTCGGCCACTCAGGGGCGGACCAATCGGGCAATCCTGCGGCCGCTATTTGAGAAACTGCTCAAAGGGTCGGCCTCGGTCGGCCTCATCCTGTGGTTCTCGGCGCTCATTCCTTATGCGCTGCTTCCATGGTGGGGGTGGGTCGCCTTGTTGACGATGTTCGCAACGCTGGCGGGTGGGTTTTGGCGAAAGCTGATCCAGTTGCACAGCCGGTTTGAGATCGAATTACGAGCGCAATTGTCGGATTCACCGTTTGCAAAGGGAAAACCGGCTTTGACCGGTTGGCCTGAATCCAATGGCCGCTGGGAATTGAACCTGTCGGAATGCACCATCGCCGAGAATTCACGGGCGGTAGCGCAACCGATCGCCGTATTGCCGCTGCGCGAGTTGTTTTCATGCACAATTGTGAGCATTGACCGCCAGGGCGTGACAATCCCCAATCCGGCGGCGGATACTGTTCTATTTCCGAATGACAAAATCCTGCTGCTGGGACGCGACGAGAATTTGCGTCGTGCCGAACGCTGGCTTCATACCGAGGCTGAAGCGGCAGCGGACCGGAGCGAAGCGCCCAAGCTCGCGGAGGTGGGACTCGAACACCTCAGCGTGCCGACCACATCGCGTCACGTTGGAAAGTCGCTGGGTGAACTTGCACTCAACTCGCTGTTCGGCATCCAGATCGTTGGCATTGAGCGCGACCAGCGACCCGTCCTAAGTCCCAATCGTTCGGAATCCCTGCAACCCGGCGACCAGTTGCTGGTGCTCGGCACACCTGAGCGAGTCAACGAAATGGCATTCTGGCTTTCGACCTAAAACAGGCGAGCCTCCAGCGCCACAAACCACAAACCATTAAGAACCAACTATGAATACAATTATGAACTCACGAGTTATTTACATCACGAACCGCGATATGCTCCGGCTCCGTCCGTTAATCGAGCGCATGAAGAAATCACGCGACGACCTGCGCGGATTGCAGGCCGAACTGGAGCACGCACGCGTGGTCGCACCGGCCGAGTTGCCGCCAGATGTCATTACAATGAACTCAAGAGCCCGGTTGCGCGATTTGGAAACCGGCGAAGAGGTGACTTACACTCTCGTGTTTCCCGACCAAGCAAATATTGAGCTCGGCCGGATTTCGGTCGTGGCCCCGGTCGGCACCGCCATGCTGGGTCATCGTGTGGGTGATGAATTCTCCTGGGACGTGCCGGCGGGTTCCGTAAGTCTCCGCGTCGAGGAGGTCTTATACCAACCAGAGGCTGCCGGCCATTACCACCTATGAAGCTGCAAAAATCATTGCTTGTGGCGAGAGTTCTCTCAAAGGCTTCACGGTCAAGTTTCAGACCTGCGAACTTAACTGAGGAGGGCGCGGGGCATTGGCGCATCTCCTCGTTGAGGCCGCATCTCTTCGTGCTGTTGGCTATGATTGGAGCAGCATCGGCTTTCAGCTTCGCGATCATGCCATGGTTCTCGCTCGGCAGTATCTCGTGGACGTTCTTTGTTTTGGGAACGGCGCAGACGGTCATTGCCTTGGTAGGTTTTGTACTGTGGAAGCATGTTCGACGCGGGCCTGACCATTTTCATGTATCCGACTTCATCAGATCCGAAACCATCTCGTTCGTTGACGTTTGCATGGTTGTAGAAGGGCACGGCGTCATCTGGAATACCAGCCACATTCACTTCCGTCGATTGACGCGGTTTGGGTGGAGCGTCTCTTACGTCCCGATTTGTTCAGTCGGACGGCTCAATCGCCTGCTTACGGGCGCACAGGGTATTGGAGCATCCCAGCAAGAACTGACCGAACAGGGTTAGCTCGGGAATTCAAGTTGCAGGAACAACTGAAACGAGAGGAAAGTCCTGATTGTTATGAGTTCATGTCCAATGGACCGCAAGCATCAATGACATCGAAAGGAAATGTGGCAGGCGGTTAACCCAATGCAACGGCTCATCCTGAAATATTGTTCCCAGGGGCAGGCGGTGCATGTATGTTATTTGGTAACGTTAAAATAGGTAGATATATGGCTAATATGCCGAACGTTTTCAACCATCTCAGCCTCGCTTGGTTGGAAGGGCTCTATGTAGATTACTTGCGCAATCCAGCGTCGGCACTGCCGGAATGGCAGCACTACTTTGCCAGATTGACTGATGGCGATACGGCAGAGAGTCAATACTCACCTGGGCCAGTTTTTCATCGTAACAGCGTCTTCAATCCACCAGCATGCCGAGGCGAGGCCGTCGTTCCGCACGGGGATTCGAGCGTGGCGGGATTGCAAGAATGTGTTGACGCCTTGATCCGCAGTTATCGCGCCCGCGGTCACATCATCGCGCAGGTGGACCCACTGCGACAACCCAAGGCGTCACCACCTGAACTGGACCCGGCCTACCATGGGTTAACGAGCGCGGATTTGGAACGCCCGTTCGCCTGTGCGACGATGGAGCCGGACCGGCTGCTGCCATTGCGCGAAATCATCCACCGGCTGCGCAATACCTACTGTCGCTCCATCGGCGTGCAATTCATGCACATTGATGATCATGGCGTGCGCTACTGGTTGCAGGGATGCATGGAGCGCACCCAGAATCGCCTCTTACTCGAGCGTAAGGAACAACTCCGTATCCTCACGCGACTGACTGATGCAGTGATGTTCGAGGAATTCATCCGCAAAAAGTTTATCGGCGCAAAGAGCTTTTCACTGGAAGGCTGCGAAAGCCTGATTCCGCTACTGGACCTGGCAATTGAGCGCGCCGGTGAGCAGGGCGTGACTGACATTGTTTTGGGCATGGCTCATCGCGGTCGGCTGAACGTGCTGGCCAACATCATCGGTAAGAGCCCACGCGAGATTTTCCGCGAGTTCGAGGATGTCGACTCCAAATCCCGAAAGGGCGGTGGCGACGTGAAATATCACCTGGGCTATAGCAACGATTGGGTCACCACAACGGGGGAAACAGTTCACTTGTCGCTATGCTTCAATCCGAGCCATTTGGAGTTTGTAAATCCCGTCGCTATCGGCCGGGTTCGTGCCCGACAGGATTACAATGGAGATACGGAGCAGGCACGCAGCATGGCCTTGTTGATTCATGGTGACGCAGCGTTTATCGGTCAAGGTGTAGTGCAGGAAACGCTCAACTTAAGCCGCGTGCCCGGCTACTCCATCGGCGGTACTTTGCACGTGATCGTCAACAACCAGATCGGGTTCACCACGCCACCAGAAGAAGGCCGATCGAGCCATTACGCCACCAGCGTGGCAAAGATGATTCAGGCGCCGATCTTTCATGTTAATGGTGAAGACCCCGAAGCCGTCGCCCAGTGCGTGCGACTGGCGTTGGAGTTTCGAGCAAAGTTCAAGCTCGATGTGGTGATTGACATGTATGGCTACCGCCGGCTCGGCCACAACGAAAGCGACGAGCCAACGTTTACCCAACCAGTGCTTTATCGGCGCATCGCCGAACGCAAACCTGTGCGCGAAGGTTATCTGGAGCATTTGCTCACACTTGGTGAAATTACGCGCGCCGAAGCCGACGATATTGCCGAAACGCGTCAGGCACTCCTGGAGAAGAATCTGACTGAAGCCCGCAGTGAGCCGGGCACTCGGCTTAAAGCGGCGCGCTCGCCCAAGTGGAAGGATTTTTTCGGCGGGCTGGAACCGGCCAAGGAACCGATCACGGGCTTCGAAAGGCAAGAACTTTCCACCCTGCTTGAAGCCCAAACTCGGTTGCCCGCGGATTTTCATCCACATCCAAAGATTGTGCGCTGGCTGGAAACGCGGCAGAAGATGGCGCGAGGAGAACACGCGCTCGATTGGGCTGCCGCCGAGTCATTAGCTTTTGCCACTCTGGCAATCCAAGGTGTTAGGGTGCGGTTGAGCGGTGAGGATTCCGGTCGTGGCACGTTCAGCCACCGACACGCGGTTCTGCACGATCATGAAGACGGCCATCTCTATACGCCGCTACAGCATTTATCGCCAGACCAAGCGCCGGTGAATATTTGGAACAGCCCGCTCTCCGAAACCGGGGTGCTCGGCTTCGACTATGGCTACAGCCTGGATTGTCCCGGAGGGTTGATTCTGTGGGAGGCGCAGTTCGGCGATTTTGTCAACGCAGCGCAGGTCATCGTGGACCAGTTCATCGTCAGTGCCGAAAAGAAGTGGGGACACTCAAGCGGGCTGGTGCTGTTGCTACCGCACGGGATGGAAGGCATGGGACCGGAGCACTCTAGCGCGCGACCGGAGCGATTTCTTCGGCAAGCGGCTGAAGATAATATCCAGGTCGTCTGTCCGACCACTCCCGCCCAGTACTTCCACTTGTTGCGGCGCCAAGCGTTGTGGCGCTGGTGTAAACCGTTGGTGGTGCTGACGCCAAAAAGTCTGCTGCGCCATCCCAAATCAGCCTCCACTCTGGACGAACTGGCGCGCGCTTGTTTCCAACGCATCATGCCGGATGAATTGCCTGATACCGCGCCAAACAAGATCAAGCGTGTGTTGCTGTGCAGCGGCAAAATCTATTTCGAACTAACCGAACAGCGCGAAAAGCTGAAGCGTGACGACATCGCAATCCTGCGCGTGGAACAGTTCTATCCTTTAGCGGGTGAATTGCTCCAATCGGCGCTGGTGAAATATCTCGATGGCACGCCGGTCTTCTGGGTTCAGGAAGAGCCGGAGAATATGGGCGCTTGGTATTACTTCCGAGTGCGGTTTGGTGACCGGCTGTTCGGTCGCTGGCCATTCGCCGGCATTTCGCGACCCGCCTCCGCCAGTCCTGCCAGCGGATCGGCGAAAGCCTACAAGCGCGAACAGTTGGCAGTGATTGCCGAAGCATTTGGAGAGAAACATGACTATTGAAGTGAAGGTGCCGGCTGTCGGCGAATCCATTACTGAAGTGGAGATCGGTGACTGGTTGAAAACCGAGGGCGCTGCGGTCGCGAAGGACGAGTCGATCGTGGTGATTGAGACGGAAAAAGCCACGGTGGAATTGCCCGCACCTGCTGCCGGCACACTATCCAGCATTTTGAAGAAGACCGGCGATGCCGCCAAAGTGGGCGAGACCATCGGTCTCCTTGAAACCGTGAAGACTGAATCCGCGGCCGATACAAACCCGGCTTCGTCACCGCAATCTGACAAGCCTGTTCCCATGCGTTCACGTGCTACTCCTTTGGCGGGAAAGATGCTCGTCGAGCACGGCCTGCGCGTGGAGGATATATGCGGCACTGGTCCCGGCGGGCGCGTCTCAAAACACGATATACTGCGGCACACCGCGCAACTTTCGACCGAACAAACGACCACTCCATCCTCAACCGTCGCCGGGAAGGACGTAGCCCCTGCCACGCCTACCGCGCCATCAGCTAGATCCGGAGTGCCAACGCGCGAGGAGCAGGTTGTGCGGATGAGCTTGCTGCGGCGCACCATTGCCAGGCGACTGGTCGAAGCGCAGCATGCGGCCGCGCTGCTAACGACGTTCAGCGAGGTAGACATGTCGGCTGTCATAGAGTTGCGCCAGCAATATCAGGAGGCATTCCAGAAAAAATACGGCGTCAAGCTGGGTTTCATGTCGTTCTTCGTCAAAGCGGTGGTTGACGCGCTCAAACAGATTCCGCAATTAAATGCAGAAATCCGCGACACTGACATCCTGTATCGCAACTACCACGACATCGGCGTGGCCGTTAGCACCGACCGTGGCTTGGTCGTGCCGGTCTTGCACGACGCAGACCGTCTCAGCTTTGCCGAGATTGAGCTAGCCATCGGCGATTTTGGACAACGTGCCCGCGACGGCAAGCTCAAGCCCGAAGAACTCGAAGGTGGCACATTTACTATCACCAACGGCGGCGTATTTGGCTCATTACTATCCACGCCGCTGGTTAATCCGCCGCAAAGTGGCATCCTCGGAATGCACGCCATCCAGGAACGTCCCATTGCGCTGGCCGGTCAGGTGGTGATCCGGCCGATGATGTATATTGCCCTGACTTACGATCACCGGATTGTGGATGGCAAGGAAGCCGTCTTGTTTCTGCGCCGGGCTAAGGAGGGCGTTGAGACTCCTACGCGATTGCTGTTGGAGATTTAACCACAGAGGTTGATTCTGTTCATTTCCAAGTTTTTTCACACTCGCGCCTTGAACAACAACATGAGGAAGTACGTGCATGGAAGATAAACGAGCGTTGCGATAAACAGTATTCGAGCGGAAGCCGCGGTTCTTCTTGACAGAAACCGTGCCGCAAAAATGATCATTCCAACTCCAAGCAATAACTCGCCGACCAGAAGCCAGTTTGCAGGCCGCAGCAGGAGGAGAGGGAGTATGGTCACAGTCACCATCGCCAGCACGCCTGCGAATGCCCAACCAGCCGTGCGTATCCCGTTGGTGTCGCCGCATGGCAGGACTCGATAGCCGGCTCGCAAATAATCTGATTTCCATCGCCAGGCAATCGCCAGAAAGTGGGGAATCTGCCAAAGGAACAAGATAGCAAACGCAACAGCGATCCACAGATCCAATGTCGCACCACTAGCGACCCAACCGATCAGCAGCGGCAACGCGCCTGCCACCGCGCCCACCAGGATGCAGACTGGTGTTTTCCGCTTCAGAGGAGTGTAGGCAAATACATAAACTGCAAACGTCAGGGCGGCCAAACCTGCCACCCGCATATTGACGACACCCCCCAAACCCAAGCAACCCACTGCCAGAAGTGCCGCCGATAACACGAACGCAGTTTTCCGACGAATCCGGCCGGCGGCCAGAGGACGATTTCTGGTCCGAATCATCCGTCGATCGAATTGTACCTCAAGTATCTGGTTGGCGACGGCGGCTGCTCCTGCAACCAGACCAGTTCCGACCAACGTAGAGAGTAGTATTTGCCAGTTGGACAGTATTTGACCGCTCAACGCAAATCCAACGAAAACGGTTCCCACGACGAGTAGATTCACGCGGGCTTTGCTGAGGTTCAGCAGGTCCGTGAGGCGGTCCACCAAACTATGCCGCGTGGCTCTGTTCTCCGGTGGCACCCATGCCTGTGTTGGGTAACGATCCGCGAGCGGACGATCACATGCACCATCCGTCAATTCTCTCGCAGTCATTTTTCGATTGGAGCACCGACAACGCTGCCGTATTCGGTCCAACTACCGTCGTAATTTCGGACGTTCGGGAGTCCCAATAGATATTTGAGCACGAACCAGGTATGGCTGGAGCGCTCGCCGATGCGACAATAGGCAATGGTTTCCTTCTTCGGATCCACGCCTTTTTGATCCAGATAAATGGCTCGCAGTTCGTCGACCGGCTTGAATGTTCCATCCATCCCGACAGCCGTGCTCCACGGAATGCCTTTGGCGCCAGGAATGTGGCCGCCGCGTTGGGCGGTCTCAGTCATTCCGGGCGGGGCTATGACTTTGCCGGTGAACTCGTCAGGGCTACGCACGTCCACCAGATTGAAGGTGTTACCTGGTTGAACCCGCAAGACCTCTGGCAACAGGGCGCGTAAACTCAAATCTGGCCCGCTGGCACGATATTGCGACGGCACAATTGTTGGCAATTCAGTGGTCAACTCCTTATCTGATTCATTGAGCCATTTCACGCGCCCACCGTTCATGAGTCGCACGTCTTCGTGACCGTAGATTTTGAAAAGCCATAGCCCATAAGCGGCAAACCAGTTGTTGTTGTCACCGTAGAGAATCACGGTGTCGTCCGGCGAAATGCCCGCGTCACTGAGCAGTTTTTCAAATGGTTCTTTGCCAATGATGTCGCGGCACACTTGGTCCTGGAGTTGGGTCTGCCAGTTGAACCCCACAGCACCGGGAATATGCCCGGCATTATAGGCTTTGGTATCCACGTCGATCTCAACAAGCTTGATGCCGGGGTTGCCGAGATTCTGTTTAACCCAGTCGGTTTCAACCAGGACTTCGGGATGTGAGTATTGTGTCATAGGATTGTTGTTTACGGTTGTAACCCAGAGCCAAGTCCGGGGATGTGTTTCAGGAAATTCGAGGTGTATTTGAAAATGTTGTCGGGAAAGATCATGACGCCGAAACCACTTCCGTCGCGTGCCACGGTTCTCAACGCGCCTTCCAAAATGAGCCCCGAGCTGGGACCGGCTACCAGCCCTTCATCCTGGCAAAGGTCCAGAGCCCGGGTATAGGCAAGTTGGAAATCCACTTCGAGAATGTCGTCCACCAGCGAAGCGTCGAACAGCTTCGAGACCGTCAATTGGGAAATATTGCGCAAACCAGGCACGTCATGCCCTTCCGTTGGTTGCACTGCGATGATCCGTATGTCCCGCCTTTTCTCGCGCAGAAATTTGGCTGTGCCGGCCATCGTGCCACATGTGCCCAGAGAGACAAACAAATGCGTGATCTTACCCTCGGTCTGCCTCCAAATTTCTGGCCCGGTGGTGCGGTAATGTGCCTCTACATTCTTCGCGTTCTCATATTGATTAGGCATGACGTATTGGGCAGCCGAAGCCTTCGCATGCGTCTTGGCTAGGTTGATTGAGCCATCGCCTAGACCGGGCGCGGGACAGAGCTCATCGGAGACCACTTCCAGGTCGGCGCCGGCGATCTTCAAAAGCACTTTCTTTTCGAGCGGCACCTTGTTCGGCACAACTGCCAGGAGGCGATGGCCGCGTGCTCTTGCCATGGCCGCCAGGCTGATTCCGGTGTTGCCAGAAGTTGGTTCGACCAATCCGCGACCGTTGCCTAGCTGCCCGCGCTCTTCCAAGTCGCGCAATAATGCCCACGCCGCGCGATCCTTCACGGAGCCGAACGGATTCATCCACTCAAGTTTGGCGTAGAGCGGAAATCCAGTTTGCGAGTTGAGCCGGTTGAGCCGGACCAAGGGCGAGGGATTTTCCTCGCTGGGCAGCATCTCAAAAATGTTCTCGTAAACGCGGGTGTGATGATTCATGGAATGAAAGATGTCTGGTGTAACAATGGTCAATCTTCGTCCGGAAAAGTCCACAGATCGTCTTTGCTAAACTCCGGACAGCAGGAGCCACCGCCGCTGTAACAATCTGGACAGAGTTTGCGGTCACCCACTTGGTATGCTCCGTATCGGCCGCACACATCACAGACCAAATCTTCATCCACGTGTGGCGCCTCGATTTCGTCGCCGGCTCTCTGACAATCTTTGTTCATTTTTCTGTGCCCACATCATGGCGCAGCATGCTTTTTCAAATGTGTATGGCTTCGCCAAAGGCTTGTCCTGTTGCTTCGTGGACGGCTTCACTTAATGTCGGATGGGCATGGATGCAGGCTTCGATTTCTTCATGGGTGGCTTCCATGCTAATCGCGAGACCAAGTTCGGCGATCATTTCTGTTGCTTCAGCACCGATGATGTGCGCGCCAATCAATTCGCCGTATGATTCGCCGAAAATCAGTTTTACAAAACCCTCGACCTCGCCCACGGCACGCGCCTTTCCGCTGGCGCTGAAGGGGAATTTGCCGACGCGGAACTTTAATCCTTGTTCCTTCGCCGCGCGTTCGGTCACGCCGACGCTGGCCACCTGCGGCTGGCAATAGGTGCAACTGGGGAAGGTATGCACCCGTTTCGGAGCGTGATCAGTGAACATTCCCTCAACCGCTTGAATCGCTTCATAGCTGGCGGTGTGTGCGAGCAGCGGCGGCCCGATGATGTCTCCGGCCGCGAAGATTTCCGGCACGCTGGTTTGATAACGATCTGTCGTCTGGATGAACCCGCGTGGAGTGAGTTGAAGTGACAGGCCGGCCGGCAGCAAAGGTTGCACTCCGATAGCCACGAGACAGATTTCGGCTTCCAGCGTTTCTGACTTCTTGCCTTCGACAGTGATTTTGACGCCTTTCGCTCCGGTTTCGGCTTTGACGACTTTAGTCCCCGCCAGAACTTTGATGCCCTGTTTGACGAATGCCTTTTCCAGCGTTTGTGAAACCTCGGTGTCTTCGAGCGGCAGAATGTTGGGCATCATTTCCACCAGCGTGACCTTCGTGCCGAAGGCGTTGAAGAAGTAGGCGAACTCGACGCCGATGGCGCCGGCGCCGATGATGACAATGCTCTTTGGCTGCTGCGCCAGAATCATCGCCTCGCGACTGCCGATGACCGTGTTGCCGTTGAACGGAAAACCAGGCATAGGCCGCGACACGACGCCGGTCGCGAGCAGGACTTTTCCCGCTTCAAGATTCTGCGTTTTGCCGTCGGCGGATTTAACCGTGACTGCGCCAGCCCCGGTAAGCGACGCTTCGCCACGGATGTAATCCACCTTGTGTTTTCGGAACAGATACTCGATTCCGGCGGCATTTTTGTCGGCCACATCGCGCGAACGTTTGATGATTTTGTTCCAGTCGAAACGCAGATTGTCGAAGCTGAACCCAAACTCGTCGCTGCGGAGTTTCATCAGGTGAAACAACTCGGCGTTGCGCAGAAGCGATTTGGTGGGGATGCAACCCCAGTTAAGACAGGTTCCGCCAGCGCGATCTTTCTCAATGCACGCGACGCGCTTGCCCAGTTGGGCGGCACGAATGGCACCAACATAACCAGCGGGTCCTCCTCCGATGATAATCAGATCGTAGCTCATAAGATTAAAGCAGCAGCCCGGCAGGATTTTCCAGCAATCGGCGCAGTTCAGCCAGGTATTGTGCTCCGATGGCTCCGTCCACGACGCGGTGATCGGCGCTCAGGCCGATGGCGAGACGATGGCCGGGAACGACTTGGTCCTGGGCGTTGAGCACCGGCTTTTTCACAATGGCGCCGATCGAGAGAATGACGGCCTGTGGCGGATTGATGACCGCCGAAAAGCTTTCGATACCGTAGCTGCCGAGGTTCGACACGGTGAGCGTGCCGCCCTGATATTCTTCCGGTTTAAGCTTCTTGGTGCGGGCGCGTGTCGCCAGGTCCTTCACTGCTTCGCTGATTTCACGCAACGATTTCTTTTGCGCCTGTCGAACCACCGGCGTCACCAGACCCTCATCAATCGCGACCGCGACCGAGAGGTGAACGTCGCCGTATTCGATGACGGTGTCACCGGCGAAGGTAGCGTTGACACGGGGGACTTTTGTGGCCGCGACAACCACGGCCTTCACAATGAAATCGTTGAAGGAGAGCTTGCCTTGGCCGGATTTCTCAAGATGCTCGTTCAATTGCGCTCGCAGCCGGACGAGTTCGCCGGCGTCCACCTCAATATTGAGATAGAAATGCGGAATCTGTGTTTTGCTGGCGAGCAAGCGCTCGGCGATGATTTTGCGCATCCCTGAGAGCGGAATGCGCCGGTCCCCTTGACTGGCAGGAACGGGCGAAATCGTCGTCGGCACGGAGACGGTCGCCGCGGATGCTGATTCAACATCGCGCGCAATAATTCGCCCACCGGGGCCGGAACCTGGGACCGAACTCAAATCCATGCCTTTTGCACCGGCGATCTTCTTCGCCAACGGAGAAGCTTTTATGCGTCCGCCCGATGCGGATGTGGCAGCTTTCGGGATTTCCACTTCAGTCTTCCGCGAAACCAGCGGATTCTGATCGGCATCTTTTGAAGGGACCGTATCCGTTTTGACTGCTTTTCGTTCGCTCGTCGGAGCGGCTTCACCGTCGCCAAGCAGCAACGCCAGCTTTTCTCCGATCCGCGCTTTGCCTCCGGCGCCAACATAAACCTCCTTCAAAACACCCTCGTCAAATGCCTCCAACTCCATCACCGCCTTATCGGTTTCGATCTCCGCTAAGACATCGCCAATGTCCACCGAATCACCGACTGCTTTGTGCCATTTGACGACAGTGCCTTCGGTCATCGTGTCGCTTAATTTGGGCATCTCGATGTAGGACATAGCCAGACCTGTCAGACGATGCTTTGAACCTTTTCCACAACGCGTTCCGGCGTTGGCAACTGGAGTTTTTCGAGTGGCGGACTGTAAATAGCGGGCGCGTCCAGCGCACAAACGCGCATCACCGGAGCGTCGAGATCGTCAAATGCCTTTTCCTGAATTGTCGCTGCGATCTGTGCGCTCACGGCGCAGAACGGCTTGTTTTCGTCCACCAAGACCGCGCGGTGCGTTTTACGCACGGACTGAAGAATCGCTTCCTCGTCCAGCGGCCGGATGGAACGTAGGTCCACCACCTCGGCATTGATGTTGTGCTCGCGGGCCAAAATGCCTGCAGCTTTCAAACTGGTGATGACCGCACGACCATGGGCGATGAGCGAGACGTCACGGCCTTCGCGTTTCACGTCGGCGACGCCAAGCGGGATGAGATATTCCTCCTCCGGCACATCCCAAGTCTCGCCGTAGAGCAGTGTGTTCTCCATCACGAAGACCGGGTCGTTGTCGCGAATCGCGGTTTTCATCAGCCCCTTGGCGTCGTAAGCCGTGGCTGGGCAGACCACTTTAATGCCGGGGTTGCTCGCCAGGATGCTTTCAGGCGTGTGCGAGTGCGTAGCGCCCACGCTGGTGCCGCCGTTGGCCGGGCCGCGAATGACGATGGGCAGGTTGACCAGTCCGCCGGACATGTAACGAATGCAACCCGCGTTATTGACGATCTGGTCGTAAGCCACGAAGGCGAAGCTCCAGAACATCAATTCAATCACTGGACGGACACCGAGCATGGACGCGCCGACGCCAAGTCCAACGAAGGCGGCCTCGCTGATTGGCGTATCCAACACCCGTTTATCGCCAAACCGATTCCAGAGACCCTCGGTCACCTTGTAAGCGCCGTTGTATTGCGCGACCTCTTCGCCAATGATGACGACGCTTTCATCGCGCGCGAGTTCCTCGGCGAGGGCGTCATTCAATGCCTTGCGATAAGTGATGGCAGCCATCGAAATCTATTCGTTGAAAAAATGTTTCCCCGTGCGACCTGCGGGTGTCTGGCGATCCACTTCGTAATATACATCGTGGAAGATGTCCTCTGGTTCTGGCAATGGACTGGCTTCTGCGAAACGGACGGCTTCTGCGGCTTCCGTTTTGGCCTCGGCGTCGAGGGCTTCGATTTGCTCGTCGTTGACCACGCCTTCTTCGAGCAGACGCCGCTGCCAGAGCTGCAGAGGGTCGTGCTGGCGACGGTATTCTTCAATTTCCTCCGGGCTTCGATACTTCTTCGCGTTGGCGTCGGCGACCGAGTGACCGTAATAGCGGTAGGTATCTACTTGCAGGACAGTGGGACGAAGTTCGTTGCGCGCCCGCTCCATCGCCGTCCAGGTCCGGGAGCGAACTTCGTAAATGTCCTCGCCATTTATCCGATCCCAACCTATGCCATAGCCCTCGGCGCGGGCAGCAAGACAGTCCTTGAATGCAGAGGACCGTTCGAGGCTCGTGCCCATGGAATATTGATTGTTCTCGATGATGTAAACCACGGGCAGATTCCAGAGCGAAGCCAAGTTCAATGATTCATGATACACGCCTTGATTAACAGCGCCGTCCCCCAGAAAACACAGGCAGCAGCCCTTGATGCCTTTATGTTTTAGGCCAAAGGCCAACCCCAGTCCGAGCGGCGTCTGGCCGGCAACAATTCCGTGACCACCCCAATAGTTCTTGTCTGGCGCGAAAAAGTGCATTGAACCACCCTTGCCCTTGGAACAGCCGGTCGCCTTTCCAAACAATTCCGCCATGCACTCCTTCATGCTCATCCCCACGGCGAGTGCGTGCCCGTGAGTTCGATAGCCGGCAATGATGTGATCGTCCTCACCGCAAAGCGAAACCGTGGCGACAGCGACCGATTCCTGGCCGGTGTAGAGGTGCAGAAAACCGCCCATGTGAGTCCCGGCCTGATAATACTTCAAAGCCGCCTGCTCAAAGCGCCGGATCCGGAACATCTGGCGAAGAAAGTCGATCTTTCCCTCCGTCGTCAACTGGAGGCTCGTCGCGGCTTCAGAATTATTGATTTCGGCGAAAGTTTGCATGTTGTGAATAAAATCAGGCAGACGGATGGATGAACCTCGGTTGTTAGAGACTGCCAGCATATTGCAGATTTCCTCTTTCCCCAACCAGAAGACCGTGGAGGCGATCACCAATCGTATGCGCCAACTGAATGATTTCCAAGGCTTCCGTCGGTGCAAGATAACACCGGCAGTTGACTTCCCATAAACCGAGCCAGGCGTCAAAATGTTCGCTCGCCAATCCCAGCGGTGCATGTTTGAAAGGGAGCGAACCGACAAAACTGGACGGGCCTCCGGTCAGCCGCGACCAAAACTCCCCGATTTTGGCCAAATGCGCCGGCCAATCCCTGATTTGCCGGTTGAAGACCGGCCCGATCACTTGATGCTGCCGTACGTCGGCGTAAAAATGCTGCAACAAGACGGCCAGCCTGTCCCGGCCGCCGATGCGCTCATAAAGGCTCGGATTTTTCGGACTCATACTGTATTTGTTATTTCGATTTGCAACCTACCATCTCAAAGATGTATTGCCAATACATCTTTATGCTTGAACTGCCAACAGTCTTCAATCATCTTGTTGCCCGATGCAATTAAGCGCTTATTCCGATTATTCGCTCCGAGTTCTAATGCACGCGGCCTTGCGCGGACCGGAACGGGTCACGGTCGATGAAGTGTCTGAGACGTTCGGCATCTCGCGGCATCACTTGGTCAAGATCGTGCACGATCTTGGGCGTCATGGGTATCTGCACACACAGCGTGGCATTGGCGGCGGCTTTACTCTGGGACGCGCGCCGGAAAGCATTCGGCTGGGCGACATCGTGCGACTCGGGGAGGAAACCGAGAAGATGATAGACTGCATGGACCGACCCGATCGCCCGTGCCGACTCTTTCCGGCGTGCCGCTTGAAAGGCGTCCTGGACGAAGCGGCGGCGGCTTTCTTTGCGGTGTTGGACGATTACACGTTAGCCGATCTGCTCAAGCAACCCAACCGGATGCGCACCGCTCTCGGCGTCTGATTTTATGAACTACCGAAAACTCTGGATCAGTCTGTTCGTCGTCATGGCGGCGTCGTTTGCCGTCCTGATTTATTACGGAAACGAACTTTACCACAAAATGCCGCCGATTCCGTCGAAGGTGGTCACAGCGGAGGGGACGGTCGTTTTCACCGAACAGGAAATCCGCGACGGCCAGAACGTGTGGCAATCCGCCGGCGGACAGCAGATGGGGTCGGTGTGGGGACATGGAGCTTATGTTGCCCCCGATTGGTCGGCAGACTGGCTGCACCGGGAAGCGATGTGGCTGCTGGATCATTGGGCAAACCGGCAATTCGGCAAGCCCTACCAGGAAATTCCGGCGACCGATCAGGCGGCGCTGCGAGCGAAGTTGCAAGACGAACTGCGCGCCAACACTTACAAGCCGGACAGTGGCGAATTGGTCGTGTCCCCCGATCGGGCGGCGGCAATCCGCGCGGTGGCCGATCATTACGTTCAACTCTTCAGCGACGCGCCGGAATTAAAGAAGCTGCGTGAGGCTTACGCCATTCCCAACAACGTATTGCGCGATGCGGAACGGCGACATGAAATGACGGCCTTTTTCTTTTGGGCAGCTTGGGCCTGCGCAGCCGAACGCCCCGGCGAAACCATCAGTTATACGCAGAATTGGCCACCTGAGCCGCTCGTCGCCAACGTGCCGACAGGTGCAAGCGTTCTGTGGTCGGTTGTCAGCTTCGTGCTTCTCCTGGCCGGTGTAGGTGCACTTGCCTGGTATCATGCCGTCCTCAAATCCAAGGAGGAACAGACGCATGATCTGCCGGAGAAAGACCCGCTGCTGGGACTACAGCCGACCCCTTCCATGCGTGCCACACTCAAATATTTTTGGGTTGTAGCGGCGTTGATTCTGGCACAGATCATCATGGGTGTAGTCACCGCCCATTACGGTGTGGAAGGCAGCGGTTTTTATGGCATCCCATTGGCGGAATGGCTGCCCTATTCGGTCACGCGGACCTGGCACACGCAGTTGGCCGTGTTCTGGATCGCCACGGCCTGGCTGGCGACCGGGTTGTTCATTGCTCCGGCAGTATCCGGGCACGAACCGAAGTTCCAGCGGGCGGGAGTCAACTTTCTCTTTGTCTGCCTGCTCGTCATCGTGGTCGGTTCGATGTTTGGCACTTGGTATGGCACGCGGCAGCGCATGGGATTGGAAATGAACTTCTGGTTCGGTCACCAAGGCTACGAATACGTGGACCTCGGCAGATTCTGGCAATTATTCCTGTTCGTCGGTTTATGGGTCTGGCTGCTCCTGATGGGCCGCGCCATGTGGCCCGCCTTTAAGAAACCGGGTGAACATCGCCATTTGCTCGCCCTGTTCTTGATCGCTTCGACAGCCATCGCGTTGTTCTACGGCGCTGGCCTTATGTGGGGACGACAGACGCACTACGCGATTGCCGAGTATTGGCGTTGGTGGGTCGTGCATCTTTGGGTGGAAGGATTCTTCGAAGTTTTTGCCACCGTTGTGATTGCCTTCCTGTTCACCCGCATGGGATTGTTGCGCGCTGTGACTGCTACTGCGGCCGTGTTGTTCTCCACTACTATTTTTCTGTCCGGCGGCATCATCGGCACGTTCCATCATCTCTATTTCAGCGGCACTCCGACAGCAGTCATGGCGCTAGGAGCGACCTTCAGTGCATTGGAAGTCGTTCCGTTGGTGCTGATCGGCTTTGAAGCATACGAAAATCTGACTCTGTCACGCGCGCGGCAATGGGTATCAGCCTATCGGTGGCCGATCTATTGCTTCGTGGCCGTGGCGTTCTGGAATCTGGTGGGCGCGGGGTTGTTTGGCTTTCTCATCAATCCGCCCATCGCGCTGTATTACATGCAGGGGTTGAACACCACCGCCGTGCATGGCCACACCGCACTGTTCGGAGTCTACGGGATGCTGGGTATTGGTTTGATGCTGTTCTGCCTCAAGGGGCTTACGGTTCATCGCACTTGGCGAACCCGACCGCTGGCGTTTGCCTTTTGGTCCATCAATATCGGCCTTGCGTTGATGGTGCTGCTTTCCGACCTGCCGCGAGGACTGATGCAGACCGTGGCCAGTGTCAACGAAGGCATGTGGTGGGCGCGCTCAGCGGATTTCATGCAGACAGGCATCATGGAAACTTTCCGCTGGTTGCGGGTCATCGGCGACACGATTTTCGGCGTCGGGGTGTTGGTGCTGGGTTGGTTCGTGCTGGGCATCAAAACTGGCTGGTCGTTGACAGATCAACCTGACGAGATCGCGAAGCAATTTCCCGAAAGTGCGCCCGCGAAAGCCGCGCAAAGTTGAAACCGTCGAGCCGTCTTGATTCACCGTCTTCATTATTATGAACCGTGACCGTCTGTATCTGCTGAAAGCTGACTTCATGGACAACGGCAAAGGGCCGTATTTCTGTCCGGGCTGCGCGCAAATGGTCGGGCTGTTGGAATTCTATCCCGATCTCAAACAACAACTGGAAGTCCGCTGGCTCGACTTCCCTCGTCCACGACCAGAGTTGATTGAACTGCTGGGCGAGGAAAATCAAAGCTGCCCCGTCCTGGTATTGAAAGAAGCTCCGAGTAGCACACCATCAACCATTCCGCTTCAGCAGGCAAAGGGGCGCTGGTTTGTAGAGGGGGCGAGCGAAATTGCCACCTACCTCGCGCGCACCAAAGGTATCGGCATTCCGCATTGAGAACCGTCCGTGTGCCGTGTTCGTGCTAGGCCGGGTTGGATCGATCGCCGTCACGTCGCGCATGCTCTTCGTCCAGGTCGCGCAGTTGTTCCAGCAGGCCCGCCAGTTTGCGGCCCGTTTCGGTGAGTTGGTATTCGACACGTTGCACCTTGCCCGGAAACTCCGAGCGCGTGACCAGTTCGTAATCGAGCAGTTTGCGCAAACGCTCGGTGAGGACCTTGGTGGAAATGCCGGGGATGAATCGCTCCAACTGACCGGGCCGCGTGACGCCGCGCCCAATGGCCGCCAGAACGGCAGCGGACCACTTGCAACCAACCACGTCCTCCAGCCGACGATAGGCGCGGCGTTCCGGTAACGATAGATGTTGAGCCGCACCTGAGCGTTTGCGTTTCACGATGAAAGGATAGCAGACATTCTCTTCTGTCGCAGCCGGGCACAAAACGGTAACCCTGCACCAGATTGTGCCCCCTTTCGCACTTGTTCCGAAGCGACCACATTGATCTTGCGAGGTCCGGCAACCGCGCCGTGCGCCGCTGAGTCAAGACGATCAAATCGAAAAAGGAAACGAATATGAAAACCAAAGCTGTATTCTATCACGCGGGCTGCCCCGTTTGTGTGGCCGCCGAACAAAACGTTGCTGCTGCGCTCGACCCGGCACGGTTCGACGTCGAAATCGTTCACTTGGGTCATGACAAGTCGCGCTTGGCAGAGGCCGAGAAAGCTGGTGTCAAATCCGTGCCCGCGCTGGTGCTTGGCGGTGCGCCCTACCACATCAACTTCGGCGCAGGCATCGAGGCATTGCTCTGAATTGTCGCGCTCGCCCGCAAGTTGACTGCTCGGCGGGTGACGAGGCCTTCTTTTCTGCCCCAACGACTGAGCAGACCTGAACGGCATGGTTGGACACCCTACTTGCTGTCGCGGGAAGCGTGAGTCTTTGTCTCACTTACTCCGGACACAACCACCGGCGGAGCACACAGGCAGGTTTTGATCCAAGTCAAAGACTCTTGCCGCGCGTTTCCTAAACTGCCTTCATGGAAAATTCCGCTGCAAAGCCGTCGCTTTGTTCCGATTCCTGGTTGCAGGAGGAACAAATCGGCGAGCCATTTCATCGTTTTCAAACCCTGAAGTCATCCGATCTACATGCGGCAGTAAAATGCTTCGGACAATTCAAGCGCGCTCTCACCCGGCGCATTCATTGGGAGGAGAAAGAAATTCTCCCCGAGTTTCAGCGCCGGGTCGGCGGTGGTTTGGAAAGCACTTGTGACGCGTTGAGGCAGGAACATCGCGAAGTTCTGGAAATTCTGAGCGCCATCGAGACGAAGTTGAGCCGCGCAAACCCGGCCACCGAAGCCGAGGAGGCCGTGCTCCAAAAGCTGCTGGCCAGCCACAATCGCAAGGAACACTCGGTTGTCTTTCCAGCACTGGAGTAAGATCAGCGCACCACGGCCAACAAGATGCCCGCTTTTGCCAGCTGTCTATGTGGCGACGACTGCGTCTGACGGCCTGTTCCAGTTCAAAAAGAAGCCAGAATCTCGGTGGGACACCGGAAACGAGCGGACTGCCCTCTCGCGCAGACACGCGGAGACAAAATCGCGGGCTGAGTATTGCGCTCTGGTTATCGCACTCGAAGCCAGAACATGGCATCGTTTCGGATAGATGGCAGCGAGCGGCTCAAGCCCGTCGTTCAGCCGCGGCACTATCCCTGTCAGCCGGTCGCAACTTTTCAGCAGCTTGCTCAGAAACTCAGAGGTCATGCGCGGCAGGTCCACTGCCAGCACGAGCAACAGTGGCGAAGTGCATTCGTGCAGGCCGCGCTCAATCCCCCCGATTGGTCCGAAACCCGGTTCAAGATCGACCAACACCGGACAGCTCAACGAGGAATAGTCTTCACCCACGCGACCTGAGATGAAGATTTCGCGACTCCCGAGTGCGCGCACTTTCTCCACGGCGAGTTGGATTAAAGGCTTGCCACCAATTTCGAGCCACGCCTTATCCCGGCCCATGCGCCGGGATTCGCCTCCCGCCAAAATGACGGCACTCGCTTCCACCTCAATCTTCCCGGCTGAGCGCGCCGTCCGTCAAAATTCGACAGCGCAAGCCCGCCCGCCCACGCAGCCATGCTTCCGCGCCCGGACCAAGCGCGCGGTTCATCCAATAGCAGGGCCTGCTCTCCTCGACTCCCTCAAAACGCACGCCTTGAACATCAAATTGCTTTCCAAGGAGTGAGGGCAGGTCCGCACCCCGAACGAAAGCATTGCGACGGGTGGCTTCCGGCTGGGCGTCGGGCAGATTCAATTCATCGCGTAGCGCTTCGAGCACTTCCATGGCGAAGAAGGTGATCTGGCCTTTGTAGTTCTCCTTGTAGTCAAAGAAACGGTCGCCGCGAATACCGCGTCCGGCTACGCACTCGATCCTTTTCGCGGCGACAATGGGATGTTCGCCCGCCGGCTTATCGTGATGTCCGAAGAAATTGTGTCCGGGCGAAATGAAAAGATGTTCGATGCGAATCATGCGCTACTTCGCTTTCAAAATGCCCTCCACCCAGGTCATCGCGGCCATCATGGTGGGGAAGCCGAGCGTCGTGGTCGCTAGCAACACCACGTGACGGATTGCACCCGGCGTGCAACCACCGGCGAGCGCCCGGCGCGTGTGACTGTGCACCGCGCCTTCCCGTGATGCGCCAATGGCCAGCGCCAACTTCACCAATTCGCGAGATTTCGTGTCGAGCGGACCGGCATCCGCGGTCGCGGCACTTAGAGCTTCGTAGGCCGACATGATGGCGGGGTATTTTCTGCCGAACTTTTGGAAACGGATCGGCGGCTTGTCCGAACTTTTGCGGGAGGAGTTCTTCTTCATACTGCTCAGTGTAACGCCATCGGGCTGCCGACGGTAGCAGTAAGGGCCTCGTAGGATTCCGCGCAGCGATTGCAAAGTCCGTGCGCGGGTGACCAAGCAGGAAATTCCGCGGTGATGCGGGATACCATTCCCGATGGCAAAACGCCCGCGTCCGCCCAATGAAAAGTTGGAAAGTCGCACAAGGGACAGGAAGCGCCGGGAGCGGGGCGATGCGCGTCGCGCAGCCCGCGTGGGTCGGCGATCAGCGCGAGAAACTCGGCGTGGCACGGGGAAACGTTTTGCCAAAGCGAAGCGAACGTCTCTGCCTGCCTCTGCTCCGGCCAAAACGAATAACCGCGCCCGAGTGCAGCGGCGTGCTGCTCGCGAGTTGCCATCGGCGTGTGGCCGGCGGCAACCAGGCGACCGTCAATTGTGATGTCCCAGAGCAACCGGTAACGCTCGCGAGCCAATCGCTTTTGCGCTGCGTTCAGGCCGGGCAGATCCAGCACGGGCGAGTATCCGAATGCGGGATTCAGCATGTCATGCAGGTGCGTGAACTCGTGGCGCAGGTAGTCGCGCAACGCCGCATCATGCGTCAAACGTTCCAGGCGCAACGCCAGCAAGCCCGTTCGTTGCTTCGCTTCATTCACGTAGAGTTCCGCACCTTCGTCATTCTTGCCGGTGGTTTTGCGCACCGCGAGCGCGCCCAATTGCTCGCGCACCAGCGGGAATTCCTTCAGCACAGCCGTCAGCGGCAACTCCAAGCCCCATTCCCGAAACCAGTCGAGGTGCAGTTTGAAGAACGCCGTGTTGCGCTCGTCCGGATCGAGGATGCCGTAGAGCTTCTCGCGCTCACGATGGAAACGCGTAATCTGCAGCGACGGCACGCCCTTGCGTCGTCCACTCGCGCAGAGAAAGACGGCGGCTTCGATGAAATCCTCGTCGTAACGGAGTTGCATGTCGTTCCGAAAGCACTTCAGCGACCGACAATCGCCTTGAACTCCTTCGCGTCGAACGCCTGCAGCGACCGCGTGCTTACGTTGCCGGAGGCGGCGAGCGCGGTAATGACGCTCAACGCCTTGGTGTCGTTGGCGGCGCTGAGGATCAGGACACCATCGTAAGCGCCCGTGGTCCAGAATTGCGCCTCCACCTTGACGCCTGCCTTTTCCGCCGCCTTTCGAAAGGCGGCCGCGCGTGCGGGTGACTTCTTGATGTTTCGCACGCCCTGCGGCGTGAACCGCAACAAACTCACATAACGAGCCATATCATTCCTTTCTGGTATTGGGTTCAAGTGGCTGCCAATGCGCCGGGCGGCAGATCGCGAATGCCACACGAATCGCACAAGCGGTCGGCAGTTTCGTCCACCGGGCGGAGCAGCAAGTCTTCGCTGCCTGGATATACGCCAAAACGGGCGCACTCTGCTTCGATGAAGGCTTGGGTAAACTGCGCCAGCGCCCGCAGGTTCGGCTCGCCGGTTGCGGCGACAAGTCGGCGCGTGAAAGCCGGTGTCCAACGGCCGAGATGCTCGCGAAGAAACTTCTTTTGTGCATCGCGACATATAACCAGTTGCGCCGCGTCGAGCTGATGTTCGAGCGCGTAGGCTTCCTTGGCGGCGAGCACGCACATGAACTCCAGTTCGAGACAGATGTGATCGTGGCGTTCACCGGCGTCCTCGGCAACTTCGAGGCCGAACGCGCGATAGAACGCAGCGAGGTCCGCAAGGCGATGTGGCTGAAAGAGCGGGTCGGCCTTGATGTCACCGTATTCGATTTCGTTCAGCGGGCAAGAACCGCGTGCGGCGTGGCCGAACGCAGCCAGGTAAGCGTTCAGGAATGGGTCGAACTCCTGGGCCTTGAGCGTGCATGCGGCCTCCCCACCGACTGAGACATTACAGGCCGCCCGGAGGTAGTCCTGCGTGCCGGCGGCACAAAGCCATTGCCAGTTTTCCGAAGAAGGGTCTTCGTAGGCTTTGGCGAGGAAGCGGTGAATGAACGAGCGCGCGACGGCGAGATCAATCGCGGCTTGGAACGTTGCTTGATCGTTTGTAGCAGCCGATGTGAGTCGGCTCTGATTAGATGGAGCGGACTCGCGTCCGCTGCCACCAGAATTATCAGCGCGGTAATTCCCGAACACCGAACGCCTCGGCGTGTTGGTCTTGGCGGTCCATTCACCGCGCAGGCTGGGTTCAGATGGAGTTGGCATGTTTGTCGGGTCGCAGGTGGATCGGTTCTTCCACGGTGGTTTCAATGATCTTTGTGCCATCTTTCGCGTAGCCGATGATGGTGTCGTTATACATTGCGAATTTCTTCCCGCGCACCTCGGTCTCGAACACCTTCGGGCCTTCCTTGATTTCGTAGTGATGGCAAATGCGTTGGTCCTTGCCGAAGAGTTGCAGCACGGCGAGAAGTTCGCGGTCAGGCGCGGAATACTTCTCGATGGCATCGTCCACACCCGGGCCGAACATCTGGCGCAAATACGGACGCGACACCCAGCGCGGCGGGATGTAGTAGCCGTTCGGCTCAGTGCCGAATTGAGGGTAGAGCGGCAGTGCAACCTTCGCGACGTGAATGAGGTAATAGAGCGGATTGTTTCGCGCTTCCTTCCATGTGCCGTCCTTGTTCATCTCGATCAATCCCTGCAAACGGATGTGGCCAATGCACGAGGACATGCAGCGCGTGATCATGGGCAGACCGCCGCCCGCCTGGTCCTTGCCCTCGACGCGCGGGTAGCAGGCAATGCACTTCTCGCTCGTGCGCGTCGTGCCGCGATAGTAGGTCTTCTTGTAGGGGCACGCTTCCATGCACTTGCGGTATCCACGACAGCGTTCCTGATCAATCAAGACGATGCCATCCTCGGGCCGCTTGTAGATGGCATTACGCGGGCAGGCGGCGAGGCACGCGGGATATGAGCAATGATTGCAGATGCGCGCGAGGTAGAAGAACCATGTCTTGTGCTCCGGCAACAGTTCGCCGCCTTTGAAGTATTGACCCTTCACTCCCTTCTCGTTGCCGACGGGATGATCTTCGTAACGATTCGGTGCGGACCATTCTTCATCGGTGGGCAGATAACCAAGCGCACGGTTTGCGCCCTCCGGGCCGATGAAAGTCTTCGTGGCCTCGAAAATCGTTTTACCGTTGAACTTACCGTAGGGCGCTTTCACGTCTTCGGGTTTGCCGCCCCAATTCTGGCCGCCGGGATTGGCCTGTTCGAGCAGGTCGAGCGTTTTCACGTCCCAATGGTGCGGGTAGCCGCCGTAGGGTTTGGTCTCGACGTTGTTCCACCACATGTATTCCTGGCCCTTGGAAAAGGTCCAGGTGGACTTGCAGGCCATCGTGCAGGTCTGGCAGCCGATGCAGCGGTTGATGTTGAAGACGAAGGCAAACTGCTGGTCGGGATACGCCGCTTCGTAGGGATATTCCATCTCGCGACCGAGTTGCCAGTTGAAGACGTTGCTCATGTTCGTTGAAAGGTTGAATCGTTAAATGGTTACAAGGTCGCGGTCAGACGGTGTATTCAGGAATGGGTGCGCCGGTGGGGTCGGTGGCGGCGGGAATCTTGCCGCCCGGATTGGCGCTCAAATTTGCGGCAGCTTCCGAGCTTTCCAAAACCTCAGTGCTTTCCACGCCCGTTCCGCCGGGCTGGAAGCCCGGCTCGACGGCAGGCAGGATGCCTGCCGCTACGGGCCACTCCACTTGCTTCCCCCAACGCGCGAAAACTTCGGCAATCAAATCGCGGATGAACGGCTCGCCGCGTTTCTCCAGCGCCATGTTCGGCCCGAGGTAATGCGGATTGCGGAACAGCGCGAGAATTTGCTTGTGACTGTAACCCATGCGCATGAATTCCTCGATGAACGTCTCGGCCATGTCGTTGGTCGTGTCCTCGTGCGTCATGAACGCCATGCCGTTCAGTTCAAACGGGTCTTCAAAATCAAATTCGTCTTTGGGCATAAGCTTTTACTCAAACGTCGCTCCGCCGCCGCCTTCCCCTTTGCCGCTGAAATCACCGGCGATGTATTTCTTCATCGTGCCGTTCTCGGCATTGGGCGACATGCCGTTCAAGCCGGGCTTCCACGGGCCGCGTCCACCCAAGCCGCCGTCTTCGGCCTTGGTGATGCGAATCAAACATTCCTTGGGCACGGTGTTGACGGCGTGATTGTCCGCCTCGCCACCGAAGAGGAAACTCATGAACGCTTTCGATTTGTGGAACAGCGTGTCGGTCTGGTGCATCGGCATGTGCCAGTTGCGCGTGACCGATTGCTGTGAGCCGAAACGGAAGTTTGAGATGTAACCTTCCTCGGTGAGGGACAGGCCATCGGGCCGCGTCTGCTGAGCCTTTACCGTCTTCTCCGTCGCGATGAACGACCCGTGCTTCATCATCACCACGTTGTAGGGATATGCGACGTTGTAGGTCAGGCGGAGCATGAGACGACTGACCCGATAAAACGGATCGCTGGGCGTCGCGCCGAGATAAGGACGGTCGGCAGGGTTGGCGTCCACATAAACATAGTCGCCGTCGGCGATGCCGAGATCGCGCGCCGCCTGCGGGTTCATGTGGAGTTGGTGCTCGCCCACGTTCGGCAGGCGTTTGTCCACGCGATAGGGATCGCCGAAGTTCGAGTTCCAGATGAGATGCCAGTCCACGTTCGCCCACGACGAGTGGACGGAGTGGCGCGATTTGGGCGTAAGGCAGTAGAACTGAAACCCTTTTTCCCACAGGAAATTCTTCGAGTTCTTCGTGTCGGCCCAGCTCAGCTTTACGTTGCGCACCGTGCGTTCGTCCCAATGTTCGGCGTCGAGCGGGATGCCGTAATCGTTCGGGCGCACGAGCGGGTTGGTGCTGACGATGACGTTGGGCAGATACGGCGTGGCTTCCGGCCCTTCACGATGGACGATGAAGTTCTCACCGCAGGCCAGCGCGGTAGGATCGTCCGTATAGGAATTCATCCGGCCGGTTTCGGTGTGAAACGGATCGTTGTCATGAATCTGCTCATAGAACGGGATGCGCGGATAGCTGCGGAAGAGCAGGAGCGCACCGCCGGGTGGACCGTATTTGCCGGCCATGATGTCGTCCACCGTGTAGCCCGCCGTCGTCGTGCAGGTGTCGAGCAATCGTTGGAGATAGATCTTGCGCTTGCCCTCATGCTCGAACTTGAAGTGACTGTAAAACCGTTTGTCTCCGGTGACCTTGCCCAACGCGGCGGCGATGCCTGCGAGAATGGCAAGGTCGTCCTTCGAGTCGTAGAGCGGTTTGATGCCACCCTTCCAGACTTGCAGGAACGGGTTGGAGCAACTGGCGGTGACTTCCAAATCCTGGAACTCCACCCACGAGTTCGCCGGCAGACCGAAATCGGAATACTCCACGCTTGCCGTCATTTGCGTGTCCATCGTGACGATCAACTCCACATTCGGGTTGACGTTCTTGATCATGCCGTAGGCCCACTTGGCGTTGTTGATCAGATTCACGTTCGTCGTGAAGATCGCCTTCGTCGGCGTGGGCATGTGCGTTTTGCCGGTGAAGACCTTGCGGCCTTCCTTCGGCGTGTTGACGATGAGCGGGCGGTCGCCATGATTCCAATAGGCCGGCTCTTCGTCCTTGGTGTAAGCGTGGGCGTGAACGTCGCGGCCATGCGCCTTGGGATCGAGGTTTTGCTCGAAGGGATCTTCCATGATCCAGCCTTTGAAACCCCAGCCAGTGAGCTTGCTGCCCTGAAACAAGGCCGCCTTGTAGTTGCCCGCCCAGCCATGACAGCCCGCGCCCGGCTGGCCGATGTTGCCGGTGAGCATGAGCGGGAGATAGGCGGCGCGATTCGCTTCCGTGGCATGAAACCAATGGTTAATGCCCTCACCTTGATGAATCGCCGCCGGTTTGATGGTGGCAATGTCCTTGGCCAGCCGTTCCATCAGTTCCTTCGGCGCGCTCGTGATCTCGGTAACCGTGTCGAGATCGTAATCCTTGAGGTGAATCTGATACAGATTCCATGCGGTGGCGACTTCGACTTCGCTGCCGTCAGCAAGTTTGATTTTGCCTTTCCAATCCAGCGTGGGGTCAACGCCGTTCTTCGCCATCGTTGTGCCAACCATGTCGCGTGTGAGCGCCTTCGGCGCGTTGGATTTCGCATCCCACACGACGAAATCTCCCAGCTTCGCATGCTGTTCGTCGGTGATGCCCTGAATCTTCTTGCTCGGGCCGTCGGCGGGCAGCGTGCTCGTGTAATTCGGGAACACCTCAGCGGCGCGCAGTCGTTTGCCGTTGTCTGTGCAGACGAGCAGCGGGAAATCCGTGAATTGCTTTACGAAGGTTTCGTCATACCACTTCTTCTCGATCATCAAGCGCGTGATGCCCAACCACAGCGCCGCGTCGGTGGCGGGACGGACGGGAATCCAATAATCCGCCTTGGTTGAGGGCGCGCCATATTCGGGGGCGATAACGACGATTTTCGCGCCGCGCTCCATGCATTCGATGAACCAGTGGGCATCCGCCATTTTGTTTTCCACCAGGTTCTTGCCGTTCATGATGATCAGCTTGGCATTGCGGAGGTCGTTGAAGTCGCACTCGCTGTTCTGCAAGCCATGCACCCACGGATGGCCGGGCGCTTGATCGCCGTGCCAGGTGTAGTTGGACCACACGCGGCCACCCTTGGCCTCCTCCGGCTTCACGCCGCGCACGTGAACATCGAGCAGCGCGAGTGAATTGCAGAGGCGATACATGCCGTATTTGCCGAGCACGCCGAGCAGGCCCATGCCGCCGCGCGTCTTGATGGTGCGCGTGCCCGCGCCGCCCATGTCCTCAATCATCTCCTTGGGATAGCCCTGCGCTTCGAGCAGCTTCGCCCCCGTCTCGCCGCTGTAGCGCGTGGCGATGGCCTTCATCCCCTTGGCAATGTAAGTGAAGGCATCGTCCCAACTGATCCGCTCAAACTTGTCTGTCCCGCGCGAATCGAATTTGTAGCGGGCTTTCACCTCGTCGGTGAGCTGCGGGAAGCCGTCGTCAGCCCAGCGTTTCCAGCCGCGCCGCACAATGGGATGCTTCAGCCGATACGGTCCGTAGAGGATGCGGTGGAACGTGTAGCCCTTAGCGCAATGGCGGTTGCCCCAGTTGGCGGTGGCGTGGTTGCCGTAAAGGTCCGTGTAGGTGTTGATGTCGTATTGTTCGCCTAGACGGACGATGACGCCGTTGCGGACGTGCGCGGTGATGCGACAGTTGTGCGTGTCGTTCGGCGCGCAGACCCACGAGAATTGGTGGTCGTAGGCGTATTGATTCCGGTAAAGCTGCTCCCATTCGCGGTTGGGGTAGTGGGCGAGCGGATTGGCGACATCCTCGGCGGGTTGCGCTTGCAGAAAGCGCAACGGCAGAAATTGCGCGGCGGTGATGCCCGCGCCGACGAGGCCGCTGCGTTGGAGGAACGAGCGGCGGGAAAGAGAGTCGTTCAGAGGGTTGTTCATGGTGAATTCAGCGTTGGGCCGTCCTTGCTTTTGCATCGTCGAAGACCAGTTGATACCAGTTGCTGATCATCTTGCGGCCGTTGCGGTCGCCCTGCTCACCGTTCCAGATGGCAAACGCAATCGGGACGGAGCTGGCTTTGGCAAACTGCACGTCTTCCTTGTCTTTTGATTTCAGGTCGCGGATGAACACCACGTTCCAGAAACCGTCGTGCCACAGACCTTTGCCCCGCACGTTCTGTTGCGCCATCGGCTGCGATTTGAACGAACCAAAACCCTGTGCGTTGGCGTCCTCGATGGGCGACTTGTGCGGTTGCGAAGTCACATTGCCCGAGCTGGCGGCGGTGTTGTAATTGGTGAAGGTCCACTTGTCCACGTGCATGGATTGATACACCGAGTCCATGTCCGGAGGATGACCCTGTTCGGCTTCGACCTGCCAGCCGGCTTTCCATTGCCAGAGGTTCACCGGATGCTGAACGTCGCCCATACCCAGAAAGCCATAGCCGCCAGTCATGGAAAACTGGATTGCTGCTGCGTCTTGAAAGTCCTGGACACGAATGGCGGTGTTATGCGGCAGTTCATCACGCCATTGCAGCAAGACGGCCAGTTGCTTGCCGTCGGTCACTGCCGACACTGCCACGGCGTAAACCTGATTGGGCTCAGGCCAGAGTGGGTTGAGCGGGACACGAGCGGGGTCAAGCGACTCCCAAGATGACGCCATCGGATCGGTCGGGAGCTTGGCAACTTTGCGCACGCGAATCGCGTTGTCTTCCGGAGCGAGCAGGTCGTTGACGGAAACGTCCGTCCTCCGCAGGGATTGGATGTAATGCACCAGTGCCCAGCGCTCGTCGGATTTCAACACATCCTCACCGTATGGAATCATCGGCGTGCCGGGCAGACCGTTGTTGATTCGCAGGTAAAGGTCCTGTCCCGTGTGCCCGCCGCGAAAGAGGCCGGTGTTGAAGTCACGCGGGCGCACCGGCAACCCCGAGGCGTCCTTGAGCGTGGGCACTTGCGGCCCGTCGCCCGCGCCGGTCTCGCCGTGGCACAGCGCGCACTGCATCCGTTTGAAAACGTCCCGGCCCAAGGTGAGCTCCTGCACGCCAGCGGCGGGCTCGGGCGGAACGATGACGGGCTGAGCAAGCTGGTTGTTCGCCGCCGCTTGTTCAAAGATATTGACGCGGTTTCCAGAACTGTCCACCCGCGCCGTCAGGAATTTGACATAGGTTACGACATCGCGCCGCTCTGGTTCGGTCAAGTAGGAAAAGCTCGGCATGGAACTGCCGGCCAAGCCGCGCGTAACGGACTGAAACAAATCCTCATCGGTAGGCAACGCCTGACCCGGTGTGGATTTGATCTTGAACTGGCCGGCACTGAAGTTGCGTGGCTTGGGATAGAGCCACACGGATGCCGGACCATTCCCATCACCATTCGCGCCGTGGCAGGCGGCGCAGTGCTGGTCATAAACGGCACGCCCGGCAGGTGATGCGGTGACCGTTGGGGATGCAGGTTGGGCCGAAAGGTCCGTTGCGACAAACAACGCGACCAGAACAGGCAGGTAACGCAGCGCAGGGTTCATTGAAGGTCGCAGTTTACCACCGGCAACAGCCACGACCTTGACCTGGGTCAAGGAATGCATGACTGCGCCGGAGATTTGACTTCTCAATGATGCCCGCAACTGCCGGACACCGTCTGCCCCACGTCCACCACGGGGCGCAGCTTGGTGATTTTCACGCGGAATTCTTCCGGGCCTTTGACCAGATGTTCCCACGTGAACGCGCCCGGCCATTGTGCCGCAAACTGGTAGTAGAGCGGCACAGGATCGTGGTCGTTCAGGAGGATGAAGTGATCGCCGACCGGCATTTCGAGCCAGGTCTTAATGATCAAGCCATGTTTGATGGAACAGGGAATCGGACGCACGTCCATGACGCGATCCGAGCCGACGAGGTTTTCAGTTTCGATGTTGGTGTTCATGTTTTGTTTTGTGTTGGGAGCAAGCGGTTCAAACTGATGCCGACGCCGCATTTTGCGAAATCATTCCCGGATGCCACGGCGGATCGAATACGAGCTCAACGTAAGCAGAAGAAACGCCTTCCAGATTGAGCAAGGCGATTTCCGCGCCGCCACGGATACTTTCCCCCATCGGGCAGCCTGCGGTGGTGAGAGTCATCGCCACACGCACATCGCCGCCGGTGATTTTCACGTCGTAGATCAACCCAAGTTCTACGATATTCATGCCGATCTCGGGATCGAGCACCTGGCGCAGGGCGTCAAGAACGACAGCTTCGGTGGGTGGATTCGTATTCATACAACGGCGGGTTTGGTAGTGGGCAACGGTCTGAGCTGAGGTTTGCGGAAGTGGGAGAACACTTTGATCGCGTTGAATCCGAACATGACCAGGCTCGCAAGCAACAGCGCTCCACCCACGCGCACCCAAAGTTCACTCTCACGCAAAATCGCTATCGAGATGACCAGCAAACCGACAAGATAGGCAATCAGCCCGCTTGCTTGCGCCCGCTCGGAAACCATCTGCGAGGTGAGCGGCAGTTGGGCACGACCGACGTGCGGACTGTAAACGCCGAACCAGACGAGGAACGGCAGGATTTTGTGCAACATGCCGAGAATGGCGAGCGCCACGACGCCAAACAAACCAAGGAAGCCATAGACATTCTCCAACATGCCGAAGAACTGGTTCATGGGCAGGCGCGGCCAGGACAACACCAGCGCGAGCAGGCAAACCGGAATCAACATCGCAACAGCGACTAGAAAGCTCTTCAGCCCCCAATCCAACACAAGACGTTTGCGGGCGCGCAACATGGCGTGGAGTTCCCAGCCGAACAACACCAGACCACTCACCGCGATAACCACGAACGCAATCTTCAGCGGGCTGCGCAATAGAATCGTCACGACTGAGCCGGCCAATCCGAAGTTCAGCAGCAGAATTGAGAGCGCCGCGCGCCGTGTGCTCTGCACTTCGGTTAGGGTGAACATCGGAATCAGCCGATACGACACGCCGACGATGAGCATCACGAAGAATCCCACCACTCCAAGATGGGCATGCGCATGCATCGCGCCAATGGCGTCGAAGCGCGAGACGATGCCCGCCACTACCTGCAAGCCGCCGACCACTTGTTTCACGCCCTCCGCCGTTGCCAACCCCTCAGTGGATTCGTAGGCGCATTTGGCTGCCGCAACGGACAAGCCCACAAGAATCGTCAGGGAAAACCAAGTCAACGCAGCAGTGATGGCGGTGGCCACGATGCTCCATTTCGGCACACGCCAAAGCGTTCGCGCCATGTTGTAAACGAACAGCCCCACGCCCAGCGCCAGCACCGAGCCGAAGTGACCGACTTGTTTCATGTCCCAAACGTTGAACATCCAGACCATGCCGACAAAGCCGATGACATGAATCACGAACTGCCATTTCGCCAGTCGCTCGCTGTAAAGTTTCGTTTCAAGCGCCACGGGCACGAGTTGATACATCGCGCCCATGACCACGGTGCAGATGAATCCGAGCACCACCAGATGCGTTGCGGCGATGACGTATTGGTTATAGTGGTAACTCGCCAGAATAGACGGTCTGGCGATGATCCACCCAACCGCACCCAACAATGCCACCAATCCCGTAAGCATGAAGCGCAACGGCAGGCTCACCGACGGTGCGGCAGCGCGGGCTTGTTTTGGCTGAGCAGCGCGCACGTCAGGTGCGGCGGATATGGGTAAGGTAGCTTCCATCAGTTTGTTCCTCGGTTTCGCCGACAAAGCCGCGTTGCTCCAATTGCGGGTAAAGATGCATGGGCCTGCGGTCGGTCCTGGCGCGAAGTTCCGCATCAGCAGGTAGCGTTGCTAGCGCTTCAAGAATCGTTACTAGAGGCTGGGGCGGTTCGAGTCCGCGCGCATCCACATCCACGACCTTGCTGTCGCGTGAACCCACCCCGCTGCGCGAACCCTCCGCTGCCGTGGTGGTTTGGGGACTGACTACTGATGCAGCAGAGTGGCGCGTGAACAAGACCTCCCAATCGCCGGAATCCAGGACTCTTGCACTATGACCAAAACCCTGTTTGCGAAGCACGTCGAACAACGGCTTCGGCTCAAATGGCGCAATCAGAAGTAGTTGGTCATTCACCCGCAATGCCGCCGTAGCAGTCATGATTTTCGAGAAAGGTTCGCGACCGGCACGGATGTCGTCGCGAACGTCGAGAGTGATTGTTTTGGTGCTCATACAGCGAGGATTACGCAGTTACAGCAGACGCGCGCTTGATCTCAGAAATCCCCGTATTCGTCGGTTCAGGCTTCATCAGCGTCAGCAGCATCGAGAATTGTTTGGTGGCTTTGACCGCGTGGGGCAGGTTTGGTGGCATGTAAATCATGTCGCCGGCGTTCGCGGAGTGCGGTTTGCCGGCAAGCGAGAACTCGCATTCCCCCGAGAGAATCTGAATGACCGCGTGCTGTGTTGAAGTGTGCTCAGTCAGTTCCTGCCCCTCGGAGAAACCAAACAAAACAACGCGGGCATTCGCGGTGCGCAATACGGTCCGGCTCACGATGCCATTGGGTGCAAATTGCGTTTCGGCGGCGAGAGAGATGATCTTCTCGCGGGCGGCATCAACCAACGGTTGCTCGTTCATGGTCAAAGAATAGGCTCTTGGCGGCCATGCCCGCCTTGATGCACGTCAAAGAATGGTGGAGATCGCGCAGCTTGTTGCACCCTAAAGACTTGGCAACCCACCCGCGCTTCCAGCGCCAACTCTGTAAAATGGAGGTTCTCGACGCCCGCTGTTAAGAATAGAAAAACCCCAATGCTCGCAATGATGAATACGTCGGATTCCCGATGACGATATGGTCAAGAACTTCGATCTTCAGAAGTTGGCCCGCTCGAATGAGGTCACGGGTGATTTTGATGTCGGCTTCGGATGGTATCGATTCACCGCTCGGATGATTATGCGCGATGATGATTGCGGCGGCACTCGCCATGACAGCTAAACGGAATACCTCCCTGGGATGACAGAGAATGGTATCCATCGTTCCAATGGACACCAGATAGTGGCCTTTGATACGGCGGCGGGTGTTAAGTATGAAAACCACCAGACATTCACATTCAGAATTGAAGTAAGGATGAGTCGCGATGTGCGTTCTCCAATAGGCGGCTGCCTGATCCGGCGTCTCGCACTGTTGCATGGTGTCGGGGGTGGGACATTCCCGAAGTGATACGATTTTCCACTCCTGGGGTTGTGGTGGAAACTTGATAGGTTTGACGATTCTGTTCTGCGGTTGCAGAGCGGTGGTGGGGCATCCACTGGCGATGAGGTTTTCCGTTGTGTTCATGTTTTGCGTTTCGTTCTGAAGGAGCGGGACTGCTCTCTTCACCTGCCCCGAGAGAGCAGCCCCGCTCCTGACGAAACGCACCCGCGTCTGGCCGTGCCGGCGGGCGGCGGAGCATCAGCAACGAAGTGACAGCGGGCGATAAGATGTTTCGACCGCTGGCGCGAGGTTGCACGGAGCAACCAGAGGCGCGAGTAGATGCGGGATGAACACGACGGAAAAGTTCAGCGAAGGATGCTGAAATGAGCACCAGATTTGGGCGAGTGATGGAATCTGACTCTCGCCTTCGTTAAGAAATGAGTGCCAGCAAAAGTGCCAGCAACTCACCAATGAATGAGTCGGCGCGCACTTCTTCGTGAGTAGTCGACGAGTTTTGGTGGACTTGACGAACAGCGCAGATCAGCCCTATTTTACAGGCGTTTACGTAGCCTGTCATTCGACAGGGCTGTGAATGCGGGAGTTGTGATTGGACGGCGATGCGCGTCAAAAGCGTCACTTTTCGTTCGATTCCGACCCTCGCCTCCATCTCAACTCGGTTGAGAACAAAGGAGTTAAGCCGGTTGGAATGGCCACTGTCAGTGAAACTGTCAGTAAACCGGCGAGCCTTTCACAATTCGCCGGAACTGTTCAGCACTCGCTGAAACTCGCCAGAACTAGCGTTCTTACCACGCGAGCCAAACGGACTGGTTTACCGAAAACAGTGAACCAGTTATGAAACCTCGATTCATCATGCTTCGGCGCGGAGGCGTTTACTACTCCGAAGACACCGTGATGCCCGTGCATCACGTGTCGCACTTTGGCTTCTTCCGCTCCCTCGAGCCAGATACAGATGGATTGCAACACACGCGCCCTCGGGAGTTCCCATTCGATCTGCATGGTTTTGCCGATGGTTGGAGTTCCGGGTGAGACGCGCAGAATCGGTCTCGGCAGACGACCACGGCCGATATTCTTCCCGCCCTGAATCAGCAACCACACAGCTCCAATGGCCGCCCCGGCACCGTAGAGCAGATTGATGATGTCACCTTGGCCGTGCATCAATGCTTTGATCCCGGCGCTCAGCGACCAGATCCCGAGCGGCAACAAAGCAAGCGCACCGATTCCACACCCCAAAGCCTTCAACCACGGCGATGGGGTAACGTGCAAAGTTCTTGGTCCAACGAACGCCGCACCCAGGCAATATTCCGTCAGGCGATCACCAATGAGATTCCGTCTCATCCAACGCGTCCGCCACAGTTGTGAGAACATGAAGAAACCCAAGCCGAGCAGTAAACTTCCGAGCGCCAGGGACACCCAACCCACAGTCGGCGTCCGGTCCAAGACGGCCTCCGTCGGGTTGCTGGGATTGACGAAGCACTCGATCCTGCTGCCGACCGGATGCGCGGCCGCCCAGGCGGTGAGATCCGCCACGGGTTCATCAATTCCCAGCCCGAACGTTTTGCGGTCCGATCGGTAGCGGCGGCCTTGAAAGTCGTATTCGTAGGTGAGTTGCAAATGGTAGGTCGGGCCGTGCTGGCTGGATTGGCTGGTAATCTCACAACGGGAAATCGTGGCCAAGGTTGAAATCCAATGCCGGGATTGCGACCAGAACCAAAGCGGGCCAACCAGGCAAAATCCCAGAAAAAACAGCCCCATCACCAAACCGATGCACCCGAAGAGAATCAATCGTCCATCCGGTCTGAGCGCATCATTTGTCTCGGAAAGCGGTATGCTCTTCAACTTGCGCTTCCGCCATCGACGCTGCTCGAACCATCCGAATATCTGCTCGTGCATGATGAGCCCGATGATTAGAAATGGCGCCAGCAGGAAGATTCCGCCCCACAATTCTCCACGTTCCAGCACGGCTTCCCCAGGATTGCGCGGATTGACGAAACACATGGCTCGGGTTCCCGGAGCAAAACGCACCGCCGCGCGCTCCGCCTTGCCCACGTCGGTTGAGCCTTGATGGTCACCGGTGGTAAACCGGGTTGAGCGATGGGCTGTTCCGTTGAACTCGTAAGTGTATTCGACGCGGAGCACGAAGTGCATCACGGTGGAACTGAACGGCTCCTCCGCAACCTGGGAACGGATGATCTCGCAAGGTGTCGCTTTCCAGGTGTAGGAGCGCGCGGCGGCAACGAAGTCAGGTCCCAAGGCCCAAGCGACACAAATGACAATTGCCAGAAAGCAAAGTCCGATGAACCAGTTGCTCCGCCATCGCATCGCAGCCTTGAGGTTAGACAAAGGATTTTCCGTAGCAAGGCTTGGGGCCGATCAGGTAGCTCGCGTTTGGCAAATCAACCTGCCATGCTGCCCTCAGTCACATGAAATCCGGAATGATGATCCGAAGTGAACGAGACTCCGATGTGAACGCCATCACGGACGTCACGATCGCCGCGTTCGAGACCTTGGAGATCAGCAACCACACGGAGCAGTTTATCATCGAGGCACTACGAGCCGCAAAAGCCCTCACGATTTCGCTGGTGGCCGAAGTGAACAGACGTGTGGTGGGGCATATCGCTTTCTCTCCCGTGTCGATCTCCGATGGCACGCGAAATTGGTACGGCCTTGGCCCAGTTTCCGTCGTGCCAGGGTATCAACGGCAGGGCATCGGCAAGGCACTCATCAACGAAGGGTTGTTGCAATTGAGAGAAATGAATGCTCAAGGTTGTTGCCTCGTGGGCCACCCCGACTATTACAGAAAGT
>CAYXQJ010000021.1:0-51562 GCA_964467455.1 uncultured Hyphomicrobiales bacterium
GAGCACGCGGCTGTTAACCGTGTGGTTGAAGGTTCGAGTCCTTCCTCTGGAGCCATTATTTTTTCCTAAGAAATCCGAAGGTTTTTTCGGATTTCCTCCCGCGGAAGGTGCAAAAAGGGGCTATTTGCCAGAAGAATTGCCAGAAGATTTTGCGCGCGCTCAAAAACCGCTCTCATCTTCGCACTATCTGACAAGTATCCGCCAGCAATACTAACCCGGTATCTCCAGGGCCTGCCTATCATTAAAAAATGAAGCAGCGGTATTACCTCTATCGGCGTGGGCAAACCTTCTACCTGCAGGATTCGCGGACCGGCAAACAACAGTCGCTCGAAACCAAGGATCGACAGGAAGCCTTGCGCTTGCTGGAGATCAAACGCCAGTCCTCCACCGATCCCGCCTTCAACCAGATCATGCTGCGCACCTGTCTCGCCACCCAGGACAGCAAGCTCGCCCGGCGCACGTGGGAGACGGTCATGGACCAGATCAAGACCCACGGTCGGGAATCGAGTCAGACCCGCTACGCCCGGGCCGTCCGCCACAAGGCGTTTGATTCGATTCGCAAGCTCAAGCTGGTGGAAACCACCTCCGAGGATTTTCTTGTCGTGCTGAAAGGCGCGTCGGTCTCCGTCTGCCATTATTTGAAGCGCTTGCACAATCTCGCTTTGGGCTTGGGCTGGTTGCCGTTGCCCGTGCTGGCACCGCGGCTCTGGCCGCGCCTGCGGTACAAACCCAAGCGAGCCGTGACGCTGGCGGAACACCAACTCATCCTGGCGGCGGAACTCAATCCCGAGCGCAACCGTTACTACCAGATGCTCTGGGAAATCGGCGCGTCCCAAAGTGACGCCGCGCTCTTGTCCGCCGACAACATTGATCTCGCCACCAACAGGCTTTCCTACTTCCGCCTCAAGACGGGCGAACAAGCCGTGTTGACCATCAGCACCAGTCTCGCGGCGCTCCTGCGCGAACTCCCCGCCACCGGACTCTTGTTCCCCAAGATCGCAGTCACTCCAGTCAACATCCGCGCGGCTGATTTCTTTTATCTGTGCAAGCGATTGAAGATCCAAGGCATCACCCTGCACAGTTATCGCTACGCGTGGGCGGAGCGGGCCAAGTCGGTCGGGATGCCGGAGCGATACGCCATGGAGAACCTGGGGCACAACAGCAAGGCTGTGCATCGCGCCTATGCGCGCCGCGCCCGGGTCATGATTCCGTCCCTTGAAGATTACGAACGGCAGCATCACGCCAAGGTCGTGCCGCTGGTGGCGGCCGCCTGACTAATTGTTCGACGAAGCAATGCCGAGTTCCGTGGCTGGAGTGGTGCCACGCTGCGTCCGCGCCGCGGCGCGACTCCGTTGCCGGGCGTTTTTGTCATGCCAGTGCGCGTAGATGGTCGCGGTCATTTTCGCCAGCCACGAGCGATCCCGGGCTAGCTCCAACACGTCGGACGTTGCGAAAAACCGGATGCTGTTCACCGCCGGATTGCCGAGCGGCTTCAACAGTCGGGCGGCGAGCAGAATGGGAATATCGTGCGGCTGACAGTTCAGCACCCAGGCGGTCTGTTCCCCGGTAAGCCGGGCCGGAGGCTGGCCCAATTGCATAAGAAACTTCTGTTGATCTTCCTTCATAACTCAGCCGTTCGTTAATTTTGTAAACCGTGGCGATGGACAGCCACCAACCGCCCATCGCCACGTTCCCCACCCCTCACGCCGCCGCCGCAGCCGGCTGCTGCGCTTTCTGCAAACGCTCGGCAATCTCCTGCGCCGTCAGCTTGGCCGCCGGATTATCCGAGAACGTATCTACCAGGTTCGCGACCGTCGTGAACACGCCCGCCTCCTTCTGATGCTCCATGAGCCACTTCACAAACTGCGCATCGGCCGCCTGACCTTGTGGCGTCGTCTCCAGAATCGCCCGCGCCGTCTCCACGCCTTGCACCAGCGCCTCGTTCACCTTGCGATTTCGCACCTGTCGGTAGCCGTGATAGAGCCCGCCGAGCACCAGCGCCACGATGCTGCCAATGCCCGGCAGGAACGTGTTCACCACACCACCTGTCGCCTCGATCGTCGCCAGCGCCGCCGGCTTCGCCACCAGATTCGTGACGGGCACGGACACGACATTGGTTTCAAACACCGGAATCGTGTTGGTCACCAGCAACGTGACCAAGTTCGTCGCCACTGGCTCTCGCTCGACGTAACCCGACACCGCGCCGCTCACGGAGTTCGTGACCATCACGATGCGTTCCCGCTCGACGACCTGCGGCACGATGTTCGTCACGACCACTGTGTTCGTGACCACTTTGACCACGGGCACGTCGCTCCACGTCACTTCGGAATCGTAGGCCCGATCCAACGACGCACACCCACTCAACCCCGCCACCGCTACCGCTGCCAGCACTGCCACCCAACCCATCACCTGTTTTTTCATCCGTTGCTCCTTTCCAGTCGCGCATGCCGGAGTTCGTCCCGACACTCCTCGAGCACGCGCGTATTGTTATCCAGACACACCGCCAACCTCGCGTTGGCGGCACTTTGCTCGGCCACCACGCCGCGCAAACTCTCCTGATACGCATCCCGCGCCTTCTGATGATCGGCGATCAGCCGCTCATGCTGGCGCACGAAGTAACGCATCAACCACATCGCAAAAATCCCGAAGCACACCAGCAACGCGATGAACAACCAGCGATCATTCATCGCCGCCGCATGATCCACCGACTTGATGACCTCATTGACATTCATGGTTCATCCACCCGTTTCACTTGCTCAATCAACAACCGTTTCGTGGCGAAGAACTCCATTGCGTTCGTCGCGTGTATCCACGTCGCCTCGCCGGGAAAACTCGTCCAATCCACCAGGTTCGTGCTGCGCTGAATCACTGGCGTCAGCCGCACCCACGTCTCATCATGCACCACGGGCGCGCGCGGCTTCGCCTCCCACTCCACCATGTTGCTGAAGTCCGACTCCATGCCGTTGGCGTCCACAGCCGTGGCGGCCAAGAACCATCGCCCCGTGTGCGGCAACACCACGGCTTGCGTGAGAGTCATGCCAGCATTCGTGGAAAACATGTAGATGCCGGCATTCGTGCCGAAATACACGCGATACCCGACTACGTCCGGCGACGGCGACGCATCCCACGCCAGCGTGACCGACTGGGCGCGAATCATCGTCGCGCTCAACAAAATCAAGATAGTCAGTAGGTGTTTCATATAGATCCGTGCGGCTCGCACTCAGGCACGCACCAATCGCACCGTGCCGCTCCTGCGATTCAGCAAAATCCCGAACTTGCACAACAACGCTTGGGCGACATGGGAAACGATCGGGCGCGTGTCGCTCTTGTCGTAACCCTTTTGCGTTGTGCCTGTGTTCTCGTATTTCAACCCTTCGCCCTCGGGCGCGGCGGTCCGGTCCGTTATCAACAGCTCCCGCGCCAGCTCGCACGTCGCATCCCGCACCGCGACCGGCACGACATCCGGCGGCAGATCATCCTCGCCATCGGGATTGCGCACCGAGAGGCGCGGCCATTGCAACGCCTGCGCATCACTCGCCTTCCAGCCCGCGAACTGGAATTGCCCGTCAATCAACCGCGTCGCCATCACCAGTGCTTTCTCCTGGTTCGCCGAAGTCGCGGCGCTCCACGCCGTCGCATACAGATGCCCGTCGTGATACGCGTCGCCGTCCGCCGCGCTCGCATACGAATTGGCGTCCACCTTGCCCGTGCCATCCTCTTTGATCAGTGTTAGTGCCATGAGTCAAACTTGGATGTTGATGGCATACTCGTTGGAGAACGGCCCGATCGTCGCGCCGTTGCGATAACGCACCTTGAACTTGAACAACGTCTCGCCGTAGGCCGCGAGCGCGTAGTAATAACCAGGATCATTGCTCGACACAGTGGTGAGCAGCGTGAACTCCCAATTATCAAGGCTCACCCACACTTCCATCTGCGCGATCGGAAAACTGCCGTGATCGAAGGTCCAATCAATGTAAACGTCCCATGAGGCCGCTGCCGTCGCTTCAAACAAAGATTCGCCGCCCACGATCTCCGGCGCATTCGGCAGCACCGCCGGCACGGACTGTTGCCGCTGGCGCCGTCGGGCTTGCAACCACGCCGTCAGCCAGGCGCGAAAACTAATCGCTTTCGTCCTGCGCTTTGTTGGTGGGAGTTTGTTCATCGCTCGCTTGTTTCTCTGGCGCGGTCCCCTCCGTCCCCTCCGTCGCCTCGGTCCTATTCGGTTCATCGCTCTTCGACTCTCGTGTTTCAGTCACCACGAGTGGCCGTCGCTTGCGCCGGATGATGGGAAAAAGATTTTGCATTGCGGTTGTGTCGCCCTCGCCCGCGTCAGCAGGCGAGGGCATTTGCACAGCGCGGCTCGCGCCTCAGTTGTTGTGATCCACTGCCACGATGCGGACGTTCTTGTTCTCAAACACCCGCGTCCAGTTCGCGCCATTCTCCAACTCCGCGTTCGTGGGCGAATCACCCGCCACCGCCGCGCTGTTGAACTTCACCCCACGCGGATGCAGGATGAACCGACGGCGATTGATCAACACGCTGTCGCTGTCCAACGGCACGCGCGCCAGCTCGACGCCTTCCGTGCCGAAGCCACCTTGCAACGGCGTGCCATCGAGTGGCGACGCACCCTTGCCGAACGCACCAGGCCCAAACAGGTAAGTCGTGTAAACCAACCCACTCGTTGTGCCCGCGCGCACCGGCAACGTGTCATCCACCACCACGCGCCGACCCTGGAACGTCTTGATCTGCGCCTTGCCCTCGCTATCGGGGATGAAGTCGATGAGGTCCAACTTGCGCAACGCCGCCTCCGTACCGGAATGCATCGCCACCGCAGTCAGCCGATCCCCGCGATCACCCAGTTTCACCGTTGCATCCACGAACGTCGCGCCGTTCAACTGCGTCGTCGAAGACACACCGCCCGTCGCTTCCGCCGCGATGGTCAACTTGTTGCCGGCCATCGAAGCCGCCGCGAAGATGCCCTTGAGGCACGAGATGACGAGGCCCTGATCGATGCGCGCCCAGTAGTCACCCACCAGGTCCACGATCGCCTGCATCGGATCATCGCCGCTGATGACTTTCGCCAGATGATTCACCGACCACGCTTGCGCGTCGTTCTGGATGCGGGCGATGTCCTTGTCGCTCGTGATTTTGTTCACCGACAACGAACCGCTGTCGCTGAGGATTTGCCGCGCTGCCGTCAGGTCCTTCCAGAACGGCATCTCCACCGTGCGCCCACCGCCCATCGCCAGTTCATCAAACTCGGGGGCGTGCTCGATGATGCCGCTTTGCACGAACACGCTCAGTTGCGCGGTCCGTTCAATCGCGTATTTTTCAAACTCCGTGGGGACGATGATGTCCGCCACTGCTGTCTTAGCCATAACTCAAACCTTTCGTTTTGTAGCGGCGGTCTGTGACCGTCGCATGAATCCCATCCGACTTACGCGGCGGCTTTCAATCGCGCCGCCAAAGCCGGATCAGACTTCTGCAGTTTCATTTGCTCCGTGAGATTCCATGTCTCCTTGCGATATGGATTCTTTCCGGACCGTTGCGAACCCGCAGCGCCCCCGGCACTGTTGCCGGCAGCCCCGCCGCCAGCGTTGGATTCAAAAAGATGCGGAGCGTCGGCCACCTGGGCATCGACCCACTCCTCCAAAGTCATCGGCGTCACGCCATCGCGCCCGTAACGCACGGTCGTGCCGTCATTCTCAAACGCGCGCGGCGCACCGTTCACCAGCTTGAACACGAGTCGCGCTCGCGATGTGATGTCGGGAATCGCCGTCGGACGCAGCCCCCGCTTCGTCGCCACCGTCAACACGCCTTGATCAATCTGGATGGCCGTCAATCGCGACGTCAGCGTGTCGCGCTCTGTCGTCAATACCCCGAGTTGCTTGTCGAAGTCGGCCTTGATGCCCTTCACGCGGTCGACGACGATCTTCTCGATCTCCTCCGGCTTGTGACCCTGCGCCAGCAGCTCCAGCTTGCGCTTCTCATCCGCCAGTCGCTTGAACTCCTCTGGATCAATCCCGTCGTAACGCGACTTCAAATCCTCCAGCTCCTTTCGCAGCGCGACATTGCCGGTGCGGAACTCATCGAGCTTCGCCTTGTCCACCACGCCTTCGGCATCCAGGAAGAACGCACCTTCGCGTTCCACATAAAGGCCCGTCTGTTCCGCCGGGATTTCCTCCCGCTTCGTGTATTTGAACTTCAAACTCATAAAACCTTTCTCAGTCGTGTTGTGTTAATTCCCGCAACTCACCCCGGTGGCCGTCCGCAAGGACTTTCAGTGCCATGATTTGATTTCTCCTCTGCGATCTTTGCGTTCTCTTGCGGCTTACAGCTCAATTTGAATCCGCCCTTGCATCAGCACGCCCGGGCCGAGCTGGCCATTCGCGTATTGATGCACGCGAAACCAGATGAACGTGTCCACCGGCCACTCGCCCTCGATGAGTGGTCCGTCCCACGACCCGTTCACCGCGAGGTATTCCGCGTTGAAACTCACCAAGTCATCGAACGCGATGCCGTCGCTGAACAGACACGTCACGAACCGCAACCGCCGCTGCGCATCCGTCACGCCACCGTCCACCGGCGGCGTCGCCCACACAAAGAACCGCGTGCCCCCGGCGATGACCATCTCGGCGCGAAAACCGACAAAGCCCAGATTCTCCGTGAAAGGCCCGGCATCCCGCAACGACAACGGATTGTTGAGCCAGGTAACCGGGGCAGGAACTACGGTTGGATCACTGGCCTGACCGGCGATGGCGCGATTGCGCAATACCATCGTCATCGCCTTGCGTCCGCTTACGCGCCGCACGCTGCCGTCGTCTAGCAACACTGGATTGTTCTTCGCCCACACGCTCCACGCCCGCCGTTGTGTTTTCGTCAAAGTCTTCCACTGACTCGCCGCCTTCATATCTTCTCCTTTCACTGGGTTGACCAAACCGAAACCAACGAGCAAAACCGCGATCAACAAGCTGATGATTTTCATTTCACTTCTCGCTGGTTGCTCGCGCCGCAGGCGCATTCGCCACCGGCAGCTTGCCGGCGAGCTTTGCTTCCTCTTCATCTGTGCGTCCCGGTGGCAACACCTCGCCACGCCGGAACAAATCAAACATCGTCTCGCGACTGATCGCGCCCGCTTGCCACGCGGCGACGATGGCCGTCAGCTCCTCACTGCCCAGACCCTTCGCGCTGAAATCGGTGTTGAGTTGCAGCAACACCAACTCCTCACTGATCTGCTCGGGATTTTCCTCCGTCGAATTCCACCAATAAATCCACCGCAACACCTGGCTCACCGAATCACTCACGCTCAACGCGAGTGTCATCAACACGCTGTTCTCGCTCGATTGCCGCAGCTCGATCGCTTCCGCCGTTTCGCCGACGCGCTTCTTTTCCTCCAACATTCGCGATCCGAGAATCGCCATGAGCCGCTCATCACGATCCATCGCGCGCTCAAACGTGGTGAGACCCTGACCCGTGAACTCCAGAAAACCTGCCGTCGCGCCCGGTGTTTCGGTGACCCAGGCCGTCGAAGATCCAATGCGCAGATTCGCCGCCTTATCGAAGCCACTCACCCACGCCGTCGGTAGCGCAGTGAAATGCAACCCGTGCTTGTAGTCGGCGTTGAGACGGTAGTGATCCAGATTGATTGCGATGATGTCCGCCAACGGCAGCTTATCCACATCCGGCAACGAATGCCGCGGACCGTGAAACACGAATGGAATCAGCGTCAGCGGTTTGCCGAGGCGCAGCGGAATCCGTGTCTCGACCTTCATCCATTCCGGTTTCTTGCGCTTGTCCTTGGGTTGTTGCCGCCGCCAAATCTCGACGATATACATGTGGCTGCGCTCGTGAGAGCGCGGCGCTTTCTGGCCCTCGACCTTCGACACTCGACTCTCGACCAACCTGAGCACGCGCAACTGCTCGACCTCATTAACATCGAACCCATCGTCATCCATCCCAGCCACCGTCTCCTGCAGCACCACCAACGTCACGACGTTGCGCCCATTCACGCGCTCGACGCGCCAGTTACGAATCTGCTCCGCCGCGTATCGCACCACATAAGCGCGTTGCTCACCTTCACCTTCCCAATCAACGAGCGTTCCCGCGCGACCCACCGTGAGCACTTCATTCACGATGTTTTTGGAATAGGTGTAGAGCGACGTGCCCAACAGATCCACGTCCTCGGCAAACACGCGCAATGCGCCTGCCACACCAGAAACCCGTTCCGGAAGTTTCACCGTCGGCTCACGACGGAAGATCAAACCGACAAACGCATCGGAAGTGCGTCCGGTCGCATTGAAGAACGAAGCGCGAGATTTGTAAGCGGCATATTCATCATCCGTCTGCGCATCCAATCGGGGCAGATACCGCTCGCGCCCCGACTTGACCGCATCCTCACCCGCAAACACATCGCGGGCGCGCAGCCACGCTGCTTCGTTGGCATCGAAATCGGGATGGGTGGAATTGACCGGCACGTGCGCACCGTAACACTGCTTTTTCACGCCGCGCCGGGGCCGCACAATGAGCCACTGACACTTGCTGCCGCAAACTGCCGGGCACCGACCCCAACTGACACATTTTTTCCAACATCACCCTTGACGCATTTTCACAATCCAAATTGCGTTTGCCTAATCCCCAACCCGACGAAACCCAAGCCAATCTCACAAATGACCAATGAAAACAGGCAGATATTCAAATTCACGAACTGTTATTCCGACTCACAATTCATTCCAATGCGCACATGCAATTGCAGTTTCCAGCATTGGGGATCTCGTGCTTCCTGCGCATGTCTCACAGTTTTTACAACCACAACGCGCCAACAACACCACAAAGTCAGTTCGCCAAGCTCATGCGAACGTTTGTTCACACTACATTTCCATTTCGTGTTCAACCACAATTCGGGCGCGCAACTGGCATGGCGATGGCAATTTCTGGTTCACGTGAGTCGCCGCGCGCGCGATGCCTGACGCTCGCCATCGCACCTACGGTGCTTGGCCGGGCAGCCTTCATGGATTCGCGAAGGCCCATTTCCGGCTGCCCTCTCGCTACCCGCGCGCGCGATTTCACACGCCACCACGCTCGAATGACTTCATGCCAATCCACACTTCAGGTTGTTCCATGTTTGCGCGCGGGTCAGGCATCCAGGACAACTCGAATGCGATTCGCAATGCAATGTTGGTTGTCCGCAATAGTGTCCCACCGAAGGGCGCTTCGTTCGCACGCCGGCAGGCAGCCCCGTGCCAGCCTACCCAACTCGGCTGGCACTTGGTCTGCATTTCTGCCGCCGCGCTGCCACTACGCTGGGGACTTTCAAGTATGTGAATCGAACCTCGCGGGCTGGCGGAGTTGATCGCCTGCACGTAACCACCAGTCGCTGCGGCCGGCCCTGCCTGGCTCTGCTGTGCGCTCTCACAGCAACTGTGATGAGAGCACACAGCATATCCAGTTGGGCCGGCCGGCGTCTCCACGTTCTGGTCGGCGTGCGGTGGCAGCGGTGGCAGTGTCGCGTCGCCGCGTTGTATGCGCAGCGCGTCACGTTGCCGCTGCAGTTCTGGCGCGCGGTCGGTGCGCCCGCGCAGTTGCGTCCGCGGTTGCCGTGGTGGCAGCCGTTCGTCTTCAGCTATCTCGTCGGCACTGGTTGGTTGCGGCCACCGGGTCGGAGCGTGCGGGACGCGTGAGCCGCTGCGGACGCTCGACTTTCCATCACAGCCGCGAAACACTACCGACATGCCGAGTGCCACGCCTCCCACTTCCCAAGCTGCCAAGGTTTTCCAAGCAGCCATCAAGGATGCCGAAATCCTGCTCGAGCAATTTGACAAACTCAACAGCAAGCCGCCACCGCCGCAAACCGAAGTCTTCAAGCGCGCTGGACTGATCTTGGCGCTCACGGCTTGGGAAACCTACATCGAGGATCGCTTGGCCGAGGCGCTTCAGCCGCTACTCCAACAGATTGACCCTAGTCCGCTCGCCAAATTTGTCACAGCCAAGTTTCAGGATGAAATCGCACGATTGCACAATCCCAATTCTGCTAAGACGCAGAAGCTCTTTCTCGATTATCTCAGCATTGATGTCACCAAGGCATGGGCATGGTCCGGTCTCGGTATCGCCGCGACGAAGAAATATCTCGACACTTTGGTTTCCAAACGCGGCGACGCTGCTCATCGATCGCCAGCTTCCGCTCTCACCACCGTCACCGGCCACATCGTGAAGCGTGACGAACTTGAAAAGGGAATTGCACTTCTCAAATACTTGGTCGAAGCAACGGATCGTGCCCTGAAACAAGCTTGAGCTCTTAATGCCGATTTCCTGAATTGTCCGGTAACCATGTGCACCGATTACGAAGGACCGAAGCCCGAACAAAAAGCCGATCTTGAGCGCAAAGCGCGGCAGGAGATCATGGGCTTCGTGCCACGCGCTCGCATTCGGCCCACCGATCCCGCGCCGTTGCTCGTGCCCGAGGAGGATGCGTATGTGTGCCGGGAAATGCGTTGGGGCTGGTCTGTGCCGTGGGACAAAGGTCCACTCGTCAACGCCAAGAGCGAAACCCTCCTCACGCTGCCTACGTTCAAACCACACCTGGACCAGCGTTGCCTGATCATCGCCCGCAGTTTCAAGGAAGGCGGCGCGCAATTTCATCAGCCTGATTGGGCGATATTTTGCATGGCCGGGTTGTGGCGGGAGGAGCAGGGTGGACCACGCTTCGTCATGCTCACCACCACACCCAACGAATCTGTCGTACCGTTTCACAACCGGATGCCGTTCCTGCTCCACCCCGATCAATTTTCCGATTGGTTGCGTGGGGATTTTCAAAAGGTTCTGACCACCCCGGATAAATCGCCCCTGCAAAAGTTCCAACGTCAGCCGGAACTGTTCTAACGCAGATTCAATTCCTCGCGTTTCTGGCACGCCAAACAAAACAGATACACCTTCAAACCCTCGTCGTCTGATTCCGCCACGATCTTGATGTTGTGCGCGCCACACAGACACTGCACATCAAATTGCTTGAACAACGCACAGTTGGGTTTGCGGTGAAAATCATTCTGTTCGCGACGTCCGAAATAGTATGGCGGTGTTCCCATGCCGAGAACCTACTGGGTGCGGGTGGACAAATACTGTCTGACTTGTCGCGTTCGTCGAATCTGTCCTATTTGTCTCAGTCAGGCGCAACTTGCCGTTCGTTCCACACGCCGCCAAGTGAATGCGTTGGCGGCTGGCAATTTGAACGCACCTCGCAATTCGTTCGTCCTCGAAAGACAAAGTCAGCTCGCGCTGCTCGAAGTGAAGTTGGTTCGCGCTGTGCAATGCTCGCGTGCTCAGCAATGTCGAGGCGCGCAACCAGGACTCACGCTTTGTCTTGGCCATGATTATCGCCGCGTGCGCGATGCCTGACGCTCGCCATCGCGGCTAACGCCGCTCGGTCGGGCCGCTTCTCAGGTCCACGAACGCCACCTTACGCGGCCCTCTCGCTACCCGCGCACGCGATAGGTCGCACCACCACGCTCGTAACCACATGTTCCAATCCATCCGCTCGGGTTCGCCATACTCTGGCGCGCGGGTCAGGCATCAAAGTATGCCGCTCTCGCGGAAAACTGGGTCGCCGGACGAGCCGCTACGCGACTCGTTCAGATGAACACAGACTCACGCCGCGCTTGTAGGCGGAGTCTTCGCGGCGTCCGCTACCATTTCGTCGAGCAGTTTCTTGAAGTCCGCGAGACCAGGCGCGGGGATCATGATCGAGTTGCGCATTTTCCCGCCGTCTTCGGTGATGCGGAGAAAACGGCCACGCTCATTCTCCTTCAACATCGCCACGAACCGCTTGCGCTCCACTTGGACCTCTCCGGTCTTGAGGGTGTCCTCCGCCACGTGCGGCCTCGGCGCACGTTCGGCGTAGGGTGAAGATTGTGGATTTGTTCGCGGGCGGCTTTCGGGCCGCCAACTGTGCCATTCACTGTTGGACATAAGTCAGCGCGCAGGTTAACAGCAAAATCGCAAAAGACAATTCCGCCCCCCAGCCTCACAGCGCCGACCCTTCCGCCCCCTTCGGCACTGTTCGGCCTGCGACCGGCACTGACTCGTCAGCTTGGCCGCCGCTACACTTCACTCCGCGTCCGCTAAAGATGAAGCAAGCTCCCGCTGCGCTTCGTTCCGCTGGCTGCCAACTGCCGAGACAGTGCAAAATACTCGGTCGCACCCACAGACACTGAAGGGCGCGATGCTCCGCATGTCGCCCAAAACACTGCAATAACCGTGAGCCCGGCCAGCTTTCACTGCACTGCGTTCCGTGAAACTGGCCGGACTCACTGATGGTGGCCCACCGCAAGGTGTGTCTGAGACTTCGGCGTCACGCTACGATCCGGCGGTCGAGCCAGCCCTGTCACCCTGTGGCGTCGCCCGCTCGGACCTCCGCTCTGCCGCCGAAGACTCAGAGTGAAATGTTTCGCGCTATCGCGACTGCGCCAATTGCAGGTGACGCTGTCACCCAGCAGCCCGGCAGCAGGTCATCGGCTACGCGGTCGGGTTGGCATGAACGACCGGCTCGGCTTACGGTGCTCCTCCGTCCGCGCCTGTGGCCTCGCCTTGCTTCCCGGCAACTCAGACAACACACATTGTGCGTTCGTTCCTTCGGTGGGCAGGTGTGGCTCACACCTCAGTCACTACTTTATTCTGATCGCGCTGACACTCCTCACTCGTGAGCCGCTTCAGCGCGGAATAAAGTTACGCACAATGTGGCGTTGTCTGAGTTGCCGCTGCGGCGCTGTCACACCGACTGCTGATCCGCACCTCGCCGGCGTGCGGGCAATCGGTGCGCCAGCTTGCAGGCATCGTTCCCGCCAACCCAACCGCTCCGCCTGAACAGGACCAGCCGGGGCAATAGTGATTAGTTTCCATCGCTTCGCTCGCGTTGAGTTAGGCGGCGTTCACGTCGTTGCCGCCGCAAAAGTCGGCCTCCCGTTTTCAGGTCCTTTTTTACTGCGCGCTCCTCTGCAGTGGTCTCGTCCTGTCGCCCTCACGGCTTCGCCCCAAAACCAGCCCGCCCATTCGTGGTTTCCCTCCGAGGACTCCTCCCACGAGGGAGGGCTGGGGGCTCAGCTTTACGTGAAGGGCGACACTCCGAAGACCATCAGCAGAGCACAAAAAAAAGACCATGAAAACTACATCACAAAATCTTAGTTCAGAGCTCAACAACCGATCCCATCAGCAGTCACAGACCGGGACAGCAGCGCCCGAAGGCGCAGTCGCGCCAGAGCGGAAAGACTCTCGTTTGCCGATTGATTCAGAAGCACGGAAGCAAAACCGCACGCTTCCGACTCCCAAGGTGTTGACCCTTTTGCACCAGCAGTTGCCCACCGCGTATCGGTTGGCCGAGGTGGTTGGCAAGTGGGTTTGGGTTCGCTTCACCGAGACACCCGCCGCCGAGATTCGCCAGCAGTTGGCCCAGCTTGGTTTCCACTGGAATCGTGAGCGCCAAGCATGGCAGCACCCCTGCGGCCAGTTCAGCCTCAGCAGCAGCGCCGACCCGCACGAGAAGTATTCGAGTTACTACCCCGCCCGCGTGCGCCGTTCCAAGAAGCAGACCCCGGAAGCCGTTGCCGCCTGATTCACCACGGGGCGCAGTGACAGTGCGCCCCACTTTTCAAACTACATCACATCATGAAAAAGCTACTTCTCATCCTCTCGCTCGCCGCGTCGCTCCTGACCACAGACGCCGCAGACCTCGCCGCCGTTCACGCCTCGATGACTTGGACGCCGGTTCACTCCATCACCAACCAGACCGGCGCAGTCCGGCAGGCCAAGACCGCTCCCGCCAGCAAGACCTTTTGGGAAGCATGGCGCGCAGACAAGAACGCCATGCGTGCCGCCGGATATTCCGCCCGGCCTACCACCAACGGCTGGCAGGCCGTTTACTACGTGAAAGGAGACAAACAATGAGCGCGCACATCTTCCGCCTGCAGCCCGGCGACATCATCAAGTTTGACGGCGAGCCGTGCCGCGTGGTCCGCGTCAACGAATCCGCTGCCGTCATCGCCGTGCGGACTCCGGCCCGTACCATCACGCCGCGCTTTGGCAAGCCGGTGACCATCCAACCCGCGCCCAAGCTGGAGCGCATCAGTCCCAACTCCGAAGTCGAAATCCTCAATCGCTAACACTATGAACCAAGAAACAAACAACGATTCGCCCTTTGGCGAGATCATCTATAGTTACACCCGAGCGCAAGCCGTCGCCGACGGCGTGCAGATCGAAGTTACCAAGACCGCTCAGGAAGCCGGCATCCGCTTCCCAGTATTTCTCACCCGCACCGTCTTCGACGCCTACGTTGCCGTCCCCCCGGATGTTTCCGGCCAGGACGAAGCGGGGCGTTTGTGGGACGTCGTCTGGATGTTGCGCTTTGCCATCCAGCGCACCAAGCGGGGCGTGGAGCGTTTGCCGTTCGCCCTCTACGTCCGCAACGACAACCGCGCCGCAAAGCTCGTGAAGCTCATCGCCGTCGCCGGCCCGCTGGACATTGACGACCCCGCGCCAGCCATCACCGTCATGATGCCAGACGAAGATTGAACCCGCACCGGTGGGGCGGTTGCCAGTGGCGCTGCCACCGTCCGCGCGAGCCGCCCCACCAATCTCATTTATGACCTCCCAATCATTTCTCGGATTCGAGCAGCAGACCCGCGATGCCGAACTTGCCGCCGCCAACGCCAAGCTACAGGCCAAGCTAGCAGAGCAGGCCCAACGCGCCATCCGCAAGCGTCAGGAGGAAATGGACAAGAACCATCGCCGCTGGAAACGCGAGGAAGCTACCCGCAAACGCAATGACATCCTCGTAGCTCAGTGCGGCATCAATTGGTATTCGCGCCGTCGCGATGCGGGCATTTACTGGACGCACTGCAAAACTTGCGGCCAGTTCCTCCATTACACCGACGACAAGAATGCCAAGCCCCAAGTTTGCGCCGGTCGCAAAGCATAGCCCTCATATTTTCCCGCCCGCCGCGACGATACCCTCGCGGCGGGCAAAATTTTTCGCGGCTGACGCCCTTTGATGGTCGTCAGCCGCGCAGCCTTTTTTCTGTTGGGCCTCACGCCGGCCCAAGCCCGCGCGAAAGGGCACGCCCTCTCGACTCCATGCTCACAGTCCCCGCAGTTTCCGTTGCATGACCGCCCGCGTTTTCGTCGCCACCAGGTAACGCAGGCAGTCCGCGCAATCATCGCCCCCGACGCCGTCGGCGTCGGCGTCAATTTTCAAAACATCCTCGGGCCGGTTCGGATCATGTTGCAGTGTCGGCAGCGTTTCAATCAGCCGCCCGCACCGTTGGTGAATGAAAAGCGATGGCCGGATGTCAGCCTCGACGTCCCCGAAGCGCGTCATGATTTCCGCCCAGCCGTTGAGCCGATCCGTATTCGCGGGCCGCAACGTGATGCCGTATTTCGCGTATTGCGCCGCCACGGTGGTGCCGTCGCTTTGACGCGAGAACACATCCGTGCCGGCCACGAACCGCTTCAAGTCGCCAAGTTCCAGCTTGCGATCCCCGATCTTGTGCCGCGCCAGCATCGCCTTGATGGCCGGCGCGTGCCGTTGCGGCAGCCAAAGCCGCTCCGCGTGTTCGTCCACCGCGAACAGGTTGCCGTCGCCATCCGTGCAGCCGAGCAGCACCACGGTGTAATGCGCGAACCCGTAGTCCATCGCGCAAAACCATTCCCGCGCCCGCGTGTCGTCAAAGTCTGGAACGACGTGCACCTCGCGTCGCAGCGTCGTGAAGAACTGGCCGGCGGCAATGTCCCAATCGCCGTCCAGCCAGGCACGCCGCTGCCAGCCACTCAATCCCTGCAACACCCGGATGTATTCCGGGTTGTTCCAGCGATTGTCCGTCACGCGGGCTGTCACGAAGCGACTTTCGCTTTCCCGCTTTTCCAACATCGGCGCGACGAACTTCGTCCGATACCACGCGTGCCCGACACCCCCCGGATTTGTCGTGGAATAGATGCGCGGGCGCCAGTTCGGCTTGCTCGTGCGGCAGCAAGTCGTGATGTCCTGGTATTTCCGGCTCGTCAGCGTCGTCGCCTCCTCGATGCCGATCACGTCGTATTCCAGTCCGAGGTAGGCATCAATGTCCTTCTCGTTCTGGAAATGGCCGGCAATGATGCGCGAGCCGTTGTTAAATGTCAGGATGCCACGAAACGCCGAAAACTCGTGCCCGAGATTCGTGAACAACTTCCGGCGCAGATCCTCGAAGTGCTCAAGGTTCGCCTTGCCGACCTTGCGGAGCAGCAAACATTTCAGGCCCGGCACGCGTTGGCAATCGTCCACGCCCATCTGCGCCAGCAGCCAGTGCGACTTGCCGCCGCCGCGAGCGCCGCCGTAGCCAATGGCCGTCGGCCCGTCGGGAGTATCGCAAGTCCGCGCCGCCGCACTGGCCACGAGTTGGCGCTCCTGCAGCACCACATCCGCCCGCTCGAACCGTTGCATCTGGTCCTTCGGACAACCCGCGCGGCGCCCTACCAAAAAGTATCGCTCCCATAGTTGCACGCTCATACCGGCTTCGCCTCCACATCGATAACAGTTCCCGCTCCGGGCGAAGCCCCGTGGGGTGCAGGCTCAGCCTGCCCGTAGATTTTTTCCAGCGCCACCGTGACCTCCACGCGCACCGCTGGCAGATCGTCGCCCTTTCGCCGCTCGCCGTCCGTACCGAGACCAGTCGCCAGCCGCCCGAGCTTGCTCGCGATCTCGAGCATCCGGGCGATGTCCGCGAGGTTGGCATACACCTTTTCGCGTTCCATGTAGGCGTCCAACCCGCGCTTCGCGGCAGCGATGGCCCGTTCGTGCATCGCCCACTCGGTTTCGCGAAGTTGCTGCTCGCGGCTTTCCCATTCCGCCGCCTTGCTTCGCGCGACCGCCTCCACCGCCTCGCGTTCGACCACGGCCAGATGCGCCCCGTACGCCGCTACCCGCGCCGGCCAGTCGAACTTCGACGCCCAGCGCTCAATCAAACCCTCACTCTTTCCCAACTTCTCCCCCACTTCGCGCGTGGATCGTTGCGCCCCGAGACTCAGATACAGGCTGAACGCGGCAAACGCCTTGTTCGATTCGCGTGGCTGTTGCTCGAACGGCATCACGCTGCGGTTATGATTTTCTATCTTCATTCGTCTCCTTGGTCCTGTTTGTCCTATTGGCCCGTGCGGCTCGCACTTCAAACATCAGCGGCATAGACCCTCCTCAATCGTATCCTGGTAAATGACCCGCCACACATCCCGCGCCGCGGCATGGTCGCACAGTTCCAGCGGACACCCCGCAGCGTAGTAGGCATTTGACCGCGCCATGCCCAGGTGCGTGACCAGATCAATCGGATACTTCGCCAGCCTCGCGGCGAACTTGTTGAAGATCGTCACGCCTGCCAGATCCGTTGCCACCCACGTAGGCGGGATCGGCCCGAGCCGCGGCGGCTTGAACAAGAACCGGAGCAGCCGTCCCTGCCGGGTATCCGGCAGAATTGGGCGGTGGCCCTGCCACCTGTGCCGTGGTACTACCTTCTCAACTTCAGTACTCATACCTTAATACCTTTCTTACCTATGGAGAGATTCTCCTCTTATCTCATCTTCTCTTATCTAGTCCGCAGCTTGTCCGCTTTGCTTGCGGACATCGCGCTTGCGCTCTGCATCCAGGCAACGGCGCTTGGCGGACTTTCCGTTGTGTCGCTCCCAGTTGGCGACCATTGCGCCGTTCGCATCAAACGTCAGCCAGCGCACTTCTTGCAGCGCCTCGCCAAAGCCCGGCAGTCCGGCGATTTCATCCGCATCGGCTGCTGTGAAGAATTCCACCTGGCCGTCCTCGGTCTGTTCGTCCAGCCAGACAAACAACCGGAAGAACGCCAGGAACGCCTCCGCCTTGCTGCAACGACACCGGCGGGCGATATGCCGCAGTTCGGTTTTGTCCGGAGTGTGGGTTTCGACCTTTATCCATTTTGCCATACGAGCCCTTTCAACGTGTTCTCGATCATCGCCCGCGTGCCGCCGAGCCGGACGAATTCCCGCACGTCCTTGGCCGGCGGCAGATATACCGCGAACGGCAGTTTCAATTCGCCACCGACCTTGCGCGCTCCGTCCAGGCCGGGCTTGTCGTTGTCGGAAATAATGACGACGCGGGAAACGCCGTGACGCCGCGCGAACACCTTGATCTCCGCCCCACCGCAACAGCAGTTCGGGCGACCGACGGCAAACAGACCGAGTTCGACAGCTGCCGCCGTATCCGTCGGCCCTTCGCAGACGAACAGCCACGGCTGTGGCGACACCGGCGCGGCCCGGTCTGGCAGGAAGATTCCCTGCCGACTGCCGCGCACGGCGAACTTGCCGCGCTCGTTGCGCAGGCGGATGCCGACCGCGTTGCCGTAGCCGTCGCACATCGGAAAAGCCCACGCCGAATGCGGCACAGCCCAGGCGGTACCCACCGCCACCAACGACGACGTTGAAACTCCGAGCGACAACGCAAAGGCGGCAAGCGCCGCCGGGCCAGTCTGCGCCTGCCATTCCCGAATCAGCTTCGTCGCATTGATCGTCGGTGTTTGAGTCTTGTGTCGTAGCGACAGCGGCGGCGCCAGCCGCATTGGGCTCAGGCCCTGCCTGTGCATCCAGCCGCCTGACTTTGCCGGCCGATCGGATTGCACGCGCATACACTCCACCCAGCCGTCGGCGAACACGCGACACCAATCCGGCTTCTTGCAAACCGGGCACGGATGCGATTTGGATACGCGTGTAAAACTCATTTCAGTTCAGTCGTTGGCCGCGTTGGTTTTCCTCCGCAATGAACACCAGTGTGTGCTCCCAACGTGTGTTCGATACTCCGGCCAGCGGCGACGCATCAATGTCATCACCTGCCACCGTCTCCACGCCCACATCCCAATGGTCAGGAATCTCGCGGATCAATTCCTTGAGTTCGCGCACCTTCATTTCGCCACCTCCTGAAACTCCTCCATTGACCGCACCACATGCACCGTGTGCCCGAGCTTTTCGGCGTGAAACTTCAGGGCGGCCTGTGCTGGCGAAAGCTTTCCGGTCTTGGTCTTGCATTCGACGAACAGCACACGACCGCCATCGGCTAGAATCACAAAGTCCGGTTCACCCAACGTGCGGCACGTCCGCTCCGCCATGCTGCCGTGCAGTGCGATCCAGCCGCGGCGCCGACACTCGTCGAAAATCTCCTCGTGCAGACTCGCCTCCCGGCTGACTGCGGTCTTCGACCCTCGCCCTTCGACTCTCGACCCGCCAAATAAGTGCGGATTGAGTCGCGCCAGCGTCGGTGTTGGAATCGGCAAATTCATCTCTGCGGCTCTGCGGTTAATTCAATGCCGGATCTCCCGCCGGTTTCTTCCAGTGATTCTTGGCCAGCGCATCAATCGTCGCCGACGCTTCCGCGAAACTGACATCCGTGTTGTAGCCGTATTTGCGCAGCACCTTCGCCTGCTTGAACGAACACAGCTTGCCGTCCCAGCGCCGGAAGATTTCCGAGATGAGTTGTTTGCCCTGGCTGAATGAAAGGTTGTCCGGATTGATGCCTTGCTTGGCGAGCAACGACCGTTGCTTTTCCGTGAGCTGCTTCACGTTGTCCCAGCCGCGCGCTTTCACCGGATCGAGGTGCAGCACGTCGAACGGATCAACCGACTGTGTTGTGAACCGCGCCGTCGCCACCAGCCGCGCCCGTCGCGCCGCCTCCGCCAGTCGGGCGGAGTCCGCCTGCCGTTTCAACTCCGCTTCCGCTTCGTCCAGTGCTTCGGACATCTTGACTGGGCCACCGGCCTTTCGCGCCTGCATCACGGCCAACTCGACAGCTTCTTCGCTGACCTTGCCCCCGAGGATATCGGCGCTCGTCACGAGCTTGTGCTTCCCGGCGTTGCCGACAAAATCCACCACTAAGCACGACGGCTTCGCGCTCGCGCCAATCGCCGCCTTGCGTTCCTCCGCCGTCTCCGGTCCATCCACCACACCGGGCAGCGGGCGCGTGGAACGTCCCACCATCTGCGAATACAACGACCGACTTTTCGTCGGGCGACCCATGATGACCACCTCGACGCCGGGATCGTCGAACCCTTCCGTCAGCACGCCGCAGTTGCACACCACCTGCAACTTGCCCGCTGCAAAATCCGACAGCACGCGGCGACGTTCCTCGCGCTCCGTCTTGCCGCACACCCACGACGCCATGCCGGCGCGATGCCGGTTGAAAATCTCCGCCGTCATCTCTGCCGCCTTCACCGAAGCGGTGAAGACGAGCGCGCGGCGCTGCCCGATGATCGTCAGCGACGCCGACGCCATCTGCTGCAAATTCTTTTCGGCCTCCATCACGGCGGCCAGATCGCCGCCGTTCAAGTCGCCTGCCGTCGTGCGGATGCTGGAATAATCCAGCCCCTCGACATGCACCATCTGTTGCTCAATCGGCACGAGCCAGCCGTCGTGAATTGCGTCCAACACTTCGTAGTCGAATGCGACGGATTGGAACACCTGTCCCAACGCCTCTTCATCGGCGCGGTCCGGCGTCGCCGTGACGCCCAGCACCTTGAGCGCCGGATTCGTGCGGTAATAATCAATCACGCGCCGATAGCTCGGCGACGTCGCATGATGCGCCTCGTCAATGATGAGCACGCCAAACCGTTGCGGATCGAACTTGGACATGCGCCCGCCGCCGTCGCCACCGGAGCACTGCGTCTGAATGGTCGAAACGACCACGCGCGACACCTCGAACAATCCACCGTCGGCGCGGTATTCGCCCATCTCCACGTCAGCGGAGAGGCCTGTGACGCGCTGGATTTTGTCCCGCGCCTGGAAGATCAATTCCTCGCGATGCGCCAACACGAGCGCCCGCCGCGGAAACACCCGCCGGATGACATCGGCGAACAACACCGTCTTGCCGCCGCCCGTCGGCATCACGACCAGTGTGGAATCGTTGTCCTGCCATTCCTTGAAAATGGCGTCCGACGCCGCGAGTTGATAAGGGCGCAGGTTCATTTCGCGTGGTTCGTATGGTTCGCGGTTCAACCCTTTGAACGATCCCCACCGGCAGGTTGCCGGGCCCGCGCCCGGAATTCCTTGTCCTCGCGGGTGACGCAGGTGTTCCAGCGATGTTCAGAAATCAGCCCGCGCCCCTTGCAAAGTGTGCATTGGTCGGGGAGCTGCCCCTGACACGTCGGGCAGACCGCGAACGGCTTCGCCGTTTTGATGTCCGTCCACGCCTGATCCAGTTGCGACAGCGCCGACGAGAAGTTGACCTCGGCAAACAGCTTGTCCTTGTTCTCCTGGGCGGCGCGGAGCGCGCCTTTGACCCGACTGAGAGCCGTCAGCATTTCCTGCACTTCATCCGTCCGCTGCCAGAGCGGAATCAGTTGTGTGGGAATCGGCCAGCCCGTCGCATCCACCGGGGACTTCGGCGGTGCCGTGGTGGGGCGAGAGTCCCCGCGAGCCGTCACCCTCTCCGCCTCGATCGGGGAGAGGGATTGAGGGTGAGGTGTCGATTTCCCTTTCGGTGCATCCGTCGCATCCGTCCTATTCGTCTCACGTGGCACCATCGGTGGCGGCGGCAATTTTCGCTCGCGACCATCCAAACCAATGCGAGTTGGCGGCGGCCTCAACCCTCCGATTTCGGAGGGTTGAGATTTTCGTACCTCTGCGACCAAGTCGTCGCTGACGAGGCACATTCCTGCAATGGCAACGTTGCTGGCCTTTGGAAACTCCCTGACGGCCATCCCCACCGCGTGCCGCTTGTCGGCGTTGGTCCGGCGCAGGCCATGATGCGCGTTGCACCCGAGCGCGTACTTGAGCGCATCGGTTTTGCCGCCCTTGCGAACGTCACACTCGATTTGCGTCGCGCCGTTCCTGACGGCCGCATGGATGCGATGGAATCCATCGGCGGCGATGTGCCGGCTGCCATCGTGAAACACGATGACCGGCGGAAACTTCGCGCCATCGGCGAGGGCCTCGGCGTAATCCGCCACCGTCGTTTCGTTCAGGCCCGCCCGTACTTGCGTGCCGGCATCCGTCACGATCTCTGAGAGTTTGATTTTCTTCGTCATGTTGCTCTTCGGTTGCAGCCGACGTGAGTCGGCTCAAATTTCTGCCCCTTGATTTTCTCGCCATCGGGCCTACGTTCTAATAGGCCGACGTGGACGTAAGTGTTAGTTGACGGAAGTCAGTTAGTAGAGACGCCCACGCCGGCCCTTCGTTTTGTTTGTCTATTCGCCCGTGCGGCTCGCACTTACATCGGGATCGTATCCTCGAACTCCGTCTTGAGCTTGCCCCATTCATGCGGCTTGAGGTCCGTGTTGGACTTGTTCGGGAACAGACGCGCGATGGTGTCAAACCAGACCTTCTCGATGACATCAGGCGCTTTGCCGGACTGCGACTCGTTGAGCGCCGCCCACGCCTCTTCCATCGTTGCCGTGACCGCGCCGGGTGGTGGCGCCGTGGGTGCCGCTTTGCGAACCGGCGGTGCCGTGGTAGGGCGGTGCTGCGGCGCCGCCGAATTGCCAGGTGTCGCTGACACCCCCGCCAGCGCCTGGAACTTGTTGCCATACTTCGCCAGCACCGAGCGACGATCTGCTGCCGCAGGCGTCTTCATGCCGCCGCCTAGCGGATTGAGCCATTGACTCTTGAAGTATTGGCCGCCCTTGTCGCCGGTTTCCGGTCCGCCCACGATCTCGAATTCCACCGCGCGCATCGGCCCGTTGTCCTCCGAGTTATCCATGAGCCAGAACGGATCAACGCCGTCCCAGCCGAACACCGCTTTCAGCGTGTCCGTGGTTTTGGTTTGGATCGTTCCATCCGCCTTCACGAGCACCATCGTGTGCTTGAAGGTGAAGCCTTCATTGACAGGGGTCGCTGACCCCACCATGACACATGGGACGGCAGCGCACAGTGAACCGGTGGAAGCTTCGTAAATGACCAGTTGACCATTCAACTTGCAGACATATTTGCCCTCTTGCGGGATTTCCATATTGGACCTTTCTGTAGCAGCGGACGTGAGTCCGCTCATTTGTTCTTGGTTTGTTTGTTCGTCGCCGCCGCCCCGCCGAGGTTCGGCTTCGGGAGAGCGCGGCAAATCGTTTAGTTGTTCTGGAGTTTCACCGGCGGTGGCGGCGGCAAGGTAGGCCGGCGCTGCTGCGCCGCCTTGTTGGAATAATTGCCGGTGGTGCTACCACTGCCGGCTGGCGCGGGTTTCGGAGTGAATGCTTGGACAGGTGAACTGCCATCGCTGTCTTCATCCGAATACATTCCGAGGATCGAAGCCCAAGAGTAGCGCCGCAGATAGGTGAGCGTGCTGCCCGCGCATTGCACCTTCGTTTTGCCCTTCTCCTCGGTGAGCGGAATCACAATGCGCTCCGCCACGAACTCGCCCGACTCATGCGCGAGAATGGACTCCACGCCAATGCCAGTGGCATCGGAAATGGGAAACTGGACGAGACTCAGCTTGTGCTTCGCCAGGATCGGCCGACTCGCCTCGATGACTGCGCCGAGCGACGCGTATTTGTTGTTGAGGAATTTGTTCTGCGCGTCGAACACCGCGACCGGCATTTCCGCCTGTGCCTTCGCCAGCGCCGTTGCCAGATGCGTGATGGTTTCAGATTTGTTCATAGGAAATTCAGCTTTTGAAGTTGGCCAGTGCGCCTCGCGCTTAGATGCACCCGCAGATGCGGGCGATCTCGATTTCGATTTCCACGTCGCGCCGGTTGTAGGCAATCGCGCCGTCGCGATCCGCGCGCCAGAGCAGGGGGAAATCACCGCCGTGACCGAGCTTCGGCGGCAGACCGAACACCCGCGCCACGTCATCCACGCCGTTGCCGTCGAAGGATTTTCCGAAGGACAGAAGTTCTAGGGTGTCGAAAATGTTGTCGTGCCACGTTGGCCGGCCCTTCCAGAACGACAACACCGTGTTCGGGATCTTCAAGCCATGCACGCGGGCACGGTTCACCAACATCGGCAGGTCGAAACCCTTCACGTTGTGCCCGCCCACCACCACGCCGTCCCAGAGCGACGCGTCCAACAGCTCGAGAAATTCAATCAGCAGTTGCTTCTCGCTGGTCGCGGTGAGCGAGCGAATCTCTGTGTCGTCACCCGCGCCGATCAACACCACTTCGGCGGTCTTCCAGTTGAGCGCGGCATCGGCCAGGTAATCCGCGCGTTTCTTGGCGATGGCCGCTTCAATCTTCGCCGGGTCTTTCAGATTGGCCGGGGCCGTGAATTCCGGAGCGAGCGCGAGCAGTTTCGCCTCATCCTGCGGAATGGTTTCAATGTCGAATACGATGTGTTTCATCTTTCCTTTCTTGGTAGCCGCGTCTCGTCAGAGCGCGGGATTAGTTGATTTACTTTTTGCGCCCTCTCCGCCTCGATCGGGGAGAGGGACAGGGTGAGTTGTCGAACTTGATGATCTGCCCAGATATTGCTCCACATCCGAACGCAGGAAGCGCACGGCCTTGCCGCGCACGCGGCGCACGGGGATTTCTCCGGCGGCGATCATCCGATCCACGGTGCGCACCGACACTTGAAGCAGGTCCGCCAGCTCAAACCGCGTCACGCAGGGTGGCGCCGCAGTCGGTTCGCCGCCGCTCGTCTCTGAGCTGACGGGAGCAGGCTTCTGCTCACTGTTCATAATTTCCGTGTTCATGTGTTTTCGTATTGGCCTGGTTGCCGGGTGCTGCCTGATGCAGCCCTCTGTAAACGCGGGGGCGGTCCATTTCGTGCGACCCGAAAACGAAAAAACGCCCGTCAACACGGGCGTTCCTTCACTTTCGGACCGGTCCATTTGCGGTCCATTTTTGCCTTAATCCTCCTCGTAGCCGTGGTCCGTGGCGCTGCCGTCCAGTCCCCGCCGATAAATCTCCCGCGCCCCACTGGTATTCAGCTCCTCATCCACCTGCTGCAAATGTCCTGACATCGCGCGGAATTGATCGGCCTTCACTCCCGTGCGCGCCTCAATGAATTGCAACCGCCGGATCACCGTCGCCTTGCCGCACCGACATTTCCGCGCGACTCGCTCCGCGGAATTTCCCTCCACGCAATACAGTCGAAACACAGTGAGTACCGACGGCGCTTTCATCGGCGCGTCCACGTCCAGCTTTTGCACCAGCGCAAACGCACTTCGCGCCACGTCCTCACTCACGGTGGAGCGGTTGCCCGTGGCGCTGCCACCGTCCGCGCGAGCCGCATCCTTGTCCTTCGTCATTCTGACTTCGTCCTTCACACCCAGAATCTCGGCGACTGCGGCGTACTGCGCCGGCGTCGCGTTCATCAAACGCAACAGCAATTCAGTTGGCAGCACCTCGCGCATTCTCTAAGTCCTCGATGTCAACTCGCTTCCACCCATTGCAAATCCACGAAAAATTGCGTAATATGCAACGCCGTGGACAAAAAAATTAGCCGCCCCATTCGGAGCGTTCTCGTCACCGCCGATTCCCGGCGCGCTATGTCGTCTTCGTCTCATTCGTCCTTTCTGTCCCATCTCTCAACTTTCAACTCTCTACCCTCAACTCCTCGATGAGCTACCTGAGCATCGCCCTTCAACGCCGGCTCGAACGTCGCGCCATGAACCAGAGCGACCTCGCCAAAGCCAGCGGCATTTCGCGCAGCTACATCAGCCGCCTGTTGAGTGGCGAGTTTTCCGAACTTTCCGACGCCAACTTCACGTCGCTGCTCAAAACCTTTTCTGCCGACCCACAGGCCCAGGCGGAACTTGTCGCCGCGCGGTGCATGGACGCCCGTGTCGGCCCAGGATCGGAACTCGTCGAGATCAGCATTAAGGGCCACACGCCCGCCAAGGGTGCGAAGCAATCGGAATTTCCTGATGTTGAATTGAGCCATGAAACGGAACGCGCGTTTGCGTGGTTACGAAGTCAGTGCCCCGTTAATCCCGAGCTGGAGAAACACCTCGTGGGTTACGCGAAGATGCTGGGGTTGAAGTGATCGCGCGCCGCCCGTGCGGACCCGCGGACATTAGCCGAAAGCGGATGAAGCACACGATCCCGCGCTCCCACTTCCGTGCTGCCAGCGCCACCTGCGGTGACTTGCTGCGCTTGAGTCCGCGAACCGCCGTTACCACATCCCGAATCACATCCTTCTCTGATTGCGGCACGGCCAGCCACCAACTTGGAATGTGCTGCGGACTCCGCGCGTTACTCTCTAGCTTCTGATTTGCACCGTTCTGAATTTTGCCTTCGTCATTCTGCATACTCATTGCCCTTTTCTGATTTCAGCTTTGCGATGAGTATGCCTGAGGGGGTGGGCCAGATAGGGGGCTAGGGTCGAAACATTTTCCAGAACTTGTTCACAATCGGCGCCCGTGGTTTCCCTGATGTGGGTCGTGACCGTCCGGCTTATCGCCCCGTGGCACCATGCAAAACCATCGGCCCGCCGTAGCGCTGCCAAGCCGTGTCCTGGAAGTTGAGAGGAAAGCAGAGCGCTGACGGATTTTCGCCCGAGGCGAGGAACGCACGACGAGCATACCCGCAGCGGTCTGTAAGGAGTAAGTGACACTGCTCTCGGTCGAAAAGCCGCGCGCCATGCGCCCGAGTCAACTGCTAGGCCGCGGCCCATTCCTCCGTCGTTCCCGAAATCTGTCGTGTTCGTCTCCTGTGTCCCATCCGTCTATCAAGCGGCCGCAGCATACCGTGCAGCGATCACACGCCCTGCATTTGCGACCCGCTCGCGCAATTCCTGCGGTGCGATGACCGTCGCCCGCGCGCCCCAACTTAAAACCCATTGCTCGATCTCCTCCAGACAACTCAAGCGCATCCGCAAGTGCGATCCGCCGCCGGGCAGCTCCGTCCACACTTGCGATGGATGCCACCGCCGGCCGCGCAGAATGTCCGTGAGCCAGGCATCCATCTCGATGACGACTTCGTAATCACCTTTGCCTGTCATCACGCCGAGGCTGCGGTCGAAGAATTTCTTCGCATCAAAATCCGCCGGGCGCGTGAAGCGCTCTGCCGTCATCGTCGTCTCCCGCATGCGTCCCAGGACGAACTTGCGGATTGCGCCACGCTCCTGGTCGTACCCGAGCAGATACCAGCGATTGTTGAACTGCATCAAGTGATACGGATTCACCTGCCGCACATCGGCTAGCTTTTCGCCCGGCTTACGATAAGCGAACTCCAGCATCCGCCGCTGTCGAATCGCCTCCGTGATCAGCTCAAACAATCTCAGGTCCGCCTCCTCCGGCGCGAACGGACGGAACGAAAGCACGTCATCCAGATTTTGCAGGGTGAACCGCTCTTCGTCATCGAGCTGAACCATAAACTTCTGGAACGCGAGTTCCAACGGCTGTTGCAGGGGCGTGCCCTGATACTGTTCGACCGCCTTGTGCGCCACGCATAGTGCGAACAGTTCCTTCTCCGTCACCGGCACGCCGGGCACGCGCTCCACCGGTTTCGTGAAATAGAAGCCGTATTTCTGGTCGTCGTATTCAATCGGCAGCTCCCAACGATCCCGCAAGAACTCGATGTCCCGTCGTGCCGTCTTGGTCGAAACCCCGAACTCGGCCGCCATGCTGGTGCAATTCGGATACTTTGCATCCTGCAACAGCCCTATGATCTTCTTCATCCGATCCAACGGCGGCCGTTTGCGTCCGCCGATTTCACTCCCTCTCCGCTCTGGGGAGAGGGCTGGGGTGAGGTGTTTCTTGCCCTTCGCCTCTGATTTCTTCTCATTCTTCATCCCCCAATCTTGCCAGATGGGGTAGGACATATACGGGGCTACCCTCGTAGATAGGTGCTAATACTTATTCACTCACGCCCCGCGAACCAACCCTTGCCCAGATGCGGCCGTCTGACCAAACTCCCCGCACTTGATATGGCGAAAGTCCTTGGAGAATCGGGTAGATACGTGAGCCAGGAAGCCGTGCGGAAGCGCGAGCGCATCGTTCTCGTCGCTTTCGTTGTCATCGGGTTGTTGGGCGTGATCGAAGGCTTGGTCCTTTCCAGCTTTCTCCCTTTGTCAAAATTCGCTCCCTTGGTTCGAAGCCTTGTCTCGGTGGCGGCTCTGGTAGGCATTTTTGTCGTTTACCGCTGGGGCATGCGCCAATTCAATGCGCTGGAAAAGCAGCGCGTCGCCATGATGCGTGGCGCCACCGGCGAGACCATCGTTGGCTGCAAGCTCGCCGATTTCCCGAACGACTTCTGCGTCATCAACGACCTGACCACTCCTTTCGGCAATCTCGACCACGTGGTCGTTGGGCCGACGGGCGTCTTCGTTCTCGATTCCAAAAACTGGCGCGGCATCGTGACGGCGGATGGCAAAGGCGAATTACACTTGAATGAGCAGCCCACCGACAAACCTTACATCCGTCAATTCGTCGGTCGCATCATGGGCATTCGCGATAAAGTCCGCGCCCTCGCCCCCGGCCTTGGTCCCTTTTATCAAGCGGTATTTGTTTTCACCGCTGCCCGCGTCCAGGCCAAATGGGGCACGACCGGAAACGTGCATTGCATGACTGACGACCAATTGCGCGATTACATCGTTGAAAAAGATTTCGGCCGAAAACTCAAGCCGAACGAGGTGCAACTTATCGCTCAAGCATTCTTGGGGCTCGCCCACATGGACCGTGAATTTGCCCCCACCAACGCCACGCGCCAGCCCGCCAGTCCTTAGTCCCACCGCCGCTTTCTCAATCAACCCTCAACTCTCAACTTTTCCAACCAGTCGCTATTCCCTCATCATTCCAGTATGTCACTCCTCGAAAAAGCCATCTCTATTGCGGTTGAAGCTCATCGCGGTCAGCAGGACCGGGCTGGCAAACCTTATATCCTCCATCCGCTCCGTGTCATGGCCCGCGTGAACACCGATGATGAGAAAATCGTCGCGATCCTGCACGACGTCGTCGAAGACACACCGTGGACACCGGAGAAACTCGCCGCCGAAGGTTTCCCGTCGCACATCCTGGAGGCACTGGCCTGCGTGACCAAGCATCACGGCGAGACCTACGAACAATTTGTCGAGCGCTCCGCCGTCAACCCCATCGCCCGCCGCGTCAAACTCGCCGATCTTGAGGACAACATGGACATCCGCCGCCTGCACGAAGTCACCGAGAAAGATCTTCCCCGCCTTAATCGCTACCTTGCTGCTTATCGCCGTTTGACGGCCTCATAGCACGTTTTTTGCGCCAGGATTTCAACTTGGCCCTTCAAGGTAGGCCCGTATTTGTCCTACCCCCTCCACTACATTGGCCGCATGAAATCGAACCAGCTTTCTCAAATCTTTCGTAGCCAGCAGAGATAAATTGACCGCGTTGCCTGACTTTGTCCGTGCTCCCGGCGCGAAATTTCTCCATCATGCAGGAGACGCGGCCACATATGAAACTGATCAAAAACACAGGCAACGACCGGGTGATTGATGCGCTGCGCAGCGGGCTGTCAGCCTCCTCCAAACTCGACATCGCCACGCCGGCCTTTTCTGTATTCGCCTTCGCGGAATTTTCCTCCCAGCTAAAGTCACTTGTCGCATGTCGACTTGTGCTGCCCGATGGTGTGCAAACCGACTTGCAACTTCTCGGCTCGGACTCGGATCGCCCATTCCGCAACCAACTCACCGCCCGCTCGCTTGCCCGACAGTTCGCCGCTTGGCTGGCCACTCAAGTTGAAGTCCGCAACAGTCAGACCCCCGTCCCTCAATCCAGCTTGATCGCCACCGACTCGAATCCGGCGCTAAACCGGGCCATCACCGGCCATTGCCCTTTTACCACCGATGGCCTTGGCTTGACCCCGGGCAATCAGTTCAGCCTAATTCAATGTTCGGAAACTCCCGAAGAGTGTGCCACGCTGCAAGCCTGGTTCACGGCACTCTGGGAGAGCCTGCCCGCCTCGCCAGCATCCAAGCAACACTTGCTAGCTCAGCTCTCAAACATCACCGACCACAAATCGCCTTCGCTCGCTTATTACTTGATCCTTTACCACCTCTTCAAAGACCTCGATGGCCAGTTGGACGAAGAGCGTATTATCAAATCCGCCACCGGCATCCGCAATACGGTGGTATGGAAAAAATTGTTCAAATTTCAGCGTGACGGCGTGGTGGGGGCGATTGACAAACTCGAACGCTTCGGTGGTTGCATCATCGCGGATAGCGTCGGCCTCGGCAAAACATTCGAAGCGCTGGCCATCATCAAGTATTACGAGTTGCGCAACGACCGTGTTTTGGTGCTCGTCCCCAAACGCCTTCGCGACAACTGGACACTCTACAAGGCAAACGACAAGCGAAATGTGCTCGCCGCCGACCGTCTGCATTACGACGTTCTGAATCACACTGACCTGTCGCGTGATGGCGGCCTGTCCGGCGATATTGATCTCTCGCATATCAACTGGGGCAACTATGACCTCGTCGTCATTGACGAATCCCACAACTTCCGCAACAAGGCCTCTCATAAAGACCGGGAGACCCGCTATGACCGCCTGATGCGGCGCATCATCAAGGAGGGCGTCAAAACCCGCGTGCTGATGCTTTCGGCCACGCCGGTGAATAACCGTCTCGCCGATTTGAAAAATCAGATTGCCTTTGTCACCGAGGGGGACGACACCGCGCTCTACGACCACGGCATTCCCAGCATTGAAACCACGGTCCGGAAAGCACAGTTGCAATTCAACCGCTGGCTGGCGCTGGAGGAAGCCGAGCGCACCCCCGCGCATCTCATGGACATGCTTGGCTTCGACTATTTCAAACTGCTCGACCTGTTGACCATTGCCCGCTCCCGCAAGCACATCGAGAAATATTACGGCACAACCGAGACCGGACGCTTTCCCGAACGGCTCAAGCCCATCAATTTCAAGCCGGACGTGGACCGCGCTGGCGAGTTCCGCTCCATCCGGGAAATCAATAACGAGATTCGCCGCCTCACGCTGGCGGCCTACGCTCCCTTGCGCTATGTGCTCCCGCATAAGCAGGCGGCCTACGACGCCAAATACAGCACGCAGATTCGCGGTGGCGAAAGTTTCTTCCGCCAGGTGGACCGCGAAGAAAGTCTCGTTCACTTGCTGCGCGTCAACATCCTCAAGCGCATGGAAAGTGCCGTGTCCTCGTTCTCGCTCACCGTGAAGCGGCAGCTTGACGACGTCCAGGCCACCCTCGCCAAGATTGAAGCTCACGAGGAATCGGTCGAGGAAATCAATATTGAGGATGTGGACGTGGATGATCCGGCCTTTGAAAGTTTGCTCGTGGGCCGCAAGGTCAAAGTGCTGCTCCACGACGTGGACCTCGTCCGCTGGAAACAGGATTTGATCGAAGACCGCAATCGGCTCTCCACCTTGTTATCTGCCGCGCGGCAGGTCGGCGCATCCCGGGACGCCAAACTCGCGCAATTGCGCCAGGTCATCACCGAAAAAATCCGCAATCCCGTCAACCCCGGCAATCGCAAGGTTTTCATCTTCACCGCCTTCGCCGACACGGCGGAATATCTTTATTCTGAAATCGCTCATTGGGCGCATCGCGAGCACGGCCTGCACACGGCACTCGTCACCGGCACGGGCCGCAATCAGACCACGCTCCCCAATCTTCGCAAGGACTTGGGCTCGATTCTTACGGCCTTTTCGCCCCGGTCCAAAGAACGCCCCGCCGACCTTGCCGCCGAAGGTGAACTGGACCTCCTCATTGCCACCGATTGCATCAGCGAAGGCCAGAACCTTCAGGATTGCGATTTCCTGATCAATTACGACATCCATTGGAATCCGGTCCGCATTATCCAGCGCTTTGGCCGCATTGACCGCATCGGCTCGCCCAACGCCCGCATCCAGCTCGTGAATTTCTGGCCCAACCTCGAGCTGGAAGAATATATCAATCTGGAGCAACGCGTCAGTGGCCGCATGGTGTTGCTCGACATCTCTGCCACGGGCGAGGAAAACCTCATTGAAGCGCAGTCGGGCAATCAGATGAACGATCTCGAATATCGCCGCAAGCAATTGCTCAAACTTCAAGATGCGGTCATTGACCTCGAAGATTTGAGCAGCGGAGTTTCCATTGCCGACCTGACGCTCACCGATTTTCGCATCGATCTCGCTGGCTTCATGAAAGACCACGAGGCTCGGCTCGCCAGCCTGCCGCTCGGCACTTTCGCCGCCGCTACCACCAATGACAGTTCCGTGCCCCCTGGCATCATCTTTTGTCTGCGGGCCGCTGGCGACACCGCACGCAAATCTATTGAGCCGGGGTATCCCCTTGCGCCCCACTATCTCGTCCATGTCGGCCAGGACGGCGCGGTTTCCTTGCCCTTCAATCAGGCCAAGCAAGCGCTCGATCGGATTCGCCGCCTCTGTGTCGGGCGCGATTTGCCTGACGCCCAGGCGTGCGCCCGGTTCGACCAGCAAACCCGGCAGGGTGAGAACATGGCTGTCCCGCAAAGTCTGTTGGCGGCGGCCATCGCTTCCATCGTCGGCAAAAAAGAGGAACGGGCCGTCGCCAGCCTGTTCACCCCCGGCGGCACGCACGCCATGAAAGGCGAATTTGCTGGCATCAATGACTTCGAAGTCGTGGCCTATTTGGTCGTGCTCCCCGACACAGCTGTGACATGAGCTTCGCCCCCATCATCCAGGCCTTGGCTTTGCCGGCGGAAACGCGGGTCGAGCAGCGCGTGCCGAAAAAACTTCTCGTCGAGAACGGCGCGCCCACCAGCAGCGACAAACGCCAGATCAATGAGGGCATCGAGGAAGTCCTCTGGCACGCCGCGCTCAAACCCACCAACCTCGGTGTGCCCGCCTATCGCGATGAAACGCGGGAGTATCTGGAAATTGCCGTCCTCACCGTCACCTTTCGGCCAGCTGCGAAACCCGCGCGGCTCGTCGAGTTGATCCATCGCGCCATCCCATATCCCGTGCTTCTGATTTCCAGCATGGCCCAAACCGGCATTGTTGGGCACACGGGCAATGGCGGGCCAACCGCCTCAGCTGGGAGCACGGCCTCGGGTGGGCTGACCGCCTCGGTCTCGGTGGCGCATAAGCGTTGGTCTCAGGGCGAGTTCGGCAGGGTCGTCGTTGAAACGTTGCGCGCCACCGCCCCGTTCCGACCGGCTGCCCCCACGGTCGAGGAAGCCCAATTCTTAGCCCGGCTGTCGGTGGGCAGTCTGCCTCAGACCAACTTGTTCGCGCTCTACCAAAGCTGGCTCGACGCCATCCTCGCGCTCGAAGCCGCGCAGATCACTGGCGCGTTTCGCCCGCCCACTGCGGAAAGCTCCGCCGCGCTGCGCGAACAATTGGACGCCCGTGCCCAGGCGGTGCGCGAACTCGCCTCGCTTCGCGCTCAGGCCGACGGTGAGACGCAGTTGAATCGCCGCGTCGAAATCAATCTCGGCATCAAGCGACTGGAAGCGCGCATTGCCGAGCTCGCCAAAAATCTTTAACCTTACGCCATCATCATGGACAAACTGACCGCGCAATCGCCCGAAACCAAATCCGCCGATCTTCTCGCGGCGAATATTGAGACGCTGCGCACAGTCTTCCCTGAAGCGTTCACCGAAGGCAGAGTGGATTTTGAAACGCTCAAGCAACTGCTGGGCGGTGCGGTGGATGAACGGGAGGAAAAATACGGCCTCAACTGGCACGGCAAGCGCAAGGCCCGCCAGTTAGCGCTCACTCCCAGCAGCGGCACGTTGCGCCCTTGCCCAGATGAAAGCGTGGACTGGGACAAGACGCAGAATCTGATGATTGAGGGCGACAATCTGGAGGTTTTGAAACTCCTCCAAAAATCCTACGCCGGCAAAATCAAGGTCATCTTTATTGATCCGCCCTACAACACGGGCGGCGATTTTGTTTACGAAGATGACTTTCAGGACAATATCCGCAATTACCTCGAACTCACCGGGCAGGTCGGCGAAGGCGGGAAAAAAATCACCTCCAACACCGAGACTTCCGGGCGCTTCCACACCGATTGGCTCAACATGATGTATCCGCGCCTGAAACTGGCGCGCAATCTCCTGACCGATGACGGGACGATTTTTATCACCATTGATGACAACGAGGTGGATAACCTGCGCAAGCTTTGCTCCGAAATTTTCGGAGAGGAAAATTTCGTCGCCCAGATCGAGTGGCAGAAGCGCTATACGCGCAGCAATAACACTGACGATTTCACGTCCGTCATTGATCACCTCGTCGTCTATCGCAAGTCGGACCGGTTCAAGCCACAGCTCATGGAGCGCGATGAAGAAGCCAATGCCCGTTACCAGAACCCCGACAACGATCCGCGCGGCGCGTGGAAAGCCATCCCTTTTCTGAACCCGCTCTCGCCCGAAGAGCGCCCCAATCTCGCCTACACCATCAAACACCCCAGCGGTCGCGTGATTAAGCCCAAGAAAAAGGCTTGGCGCTCCGAGGAAGCGGTCTGGAATCGGCTGGTCGAGGAAAAACGCGTGTGGTGGGGAACGGAGGGTGATAGTGAAATCCCCAACATCAAACGCTTCCTCACCGAGGTGCGTCAGGGCATGACGCCGATCAATTTTTGGGATTATCAGTTCGCCGGTCACACGGACATCGCCAATCAAGAGTTGAAGGAGCTGTTCGAAGACAAGGTGTTTGACACTCCGAAACCGACCAAATTGATCCAGCGCGTGCTTCAGTTGGCCGCCGCTCCGGATGAATCCATCACCATCCTGGATTTCTTCGCCGGCAGCGGCACTACCGGCCATGCGGTTTACGACCTCAATCTAAACGATGGCGGCCACCGCCGTTTCGTTCTCGTTCAGTTGCCTGAACCCACCGACAAACCCGGTTACCCCACCATCGCCGACATCACCAAAGAGCGGTTGCGCCGCGCGGCCAAAAAAACCCGCGCCGCCTGGGAATCCCAGCAGGCCAAGGCCGCCGCTGCCGAGCCCGATTTACTCAACCCCAATTCCGGCGGCCAGAACACTGAAGCGCCCGACCTCGGCTTCCGCGTTTTCAAGCTCGCCAGCAGTAACATTCAGGCGTGGTCGCCCGACCGCGACCGGCTGGCCGAAACTCTCGAAGCTTCGGTTGAGCATCTCAAAACCGACCGCACGGAATCCGACATCTTGTTCGAGTTGCTCCTCAAGCTCGGCCTCGACCTCACCGTTCCCATCGAAAAGAAATCCATATCCGGGCATGAGGTTCACAGTATCGGCGCGGGCACGCTGCTAGTGTGCTTGTCCAAATCCATTGCGGCAAAGGAAGTCGAACCGCTGGCGCTCGGCATCGCGGCGTGGCACAAAGCCCTAGCTCCCGCCGGCGAATCCACCGTCGTTTTCCGCGACAGCGCCTTCGCTGACGACGTGGCCAAGACTAACCTCACCGCCATTCTCCAGCAGCACGGTTTGGAAAATGTCCGCAGCCTGTGACCCGCCACTCATGAAACCACTCACCGCCAACGACGCCGAAACCAAGTCGCCCGATCTCGCTGCCGAGAATCTGGCGAAGCTCAAGGAATTGTTCCCCGAGGTCGTCACCGAGGACGGCGTGAACGTGGACGCCTTGAAGCAGTTGATTGGCAAAACCGTTACCGACACCGAGGAGAAATACGGCCTCAACTGGCACGGCAAGCGTAAGGCCCGCCAGATAGCGCTCAGTCCCAGCGCAGGCACTTTGCGTCCTTGCCCCGAGGAAAGTTTGGACTGGGACAAAACCCAGAACCTGATGATTGAGGGCGACAACCTGGAGGTGCTCAAGCTGCTCCAAAAATCCTACGCGGGAGAAGTGAAGCTCATCTACATCGACCCGCCCTACAACACGGGCGGAGACTTCGTTTACCCGGACGATTTTCAGGACAACATCAAGAACTATCAGATGCTCACGGGGCAGGTCGCTTCAGATGGGCGAAAGATCACCTCAAACACTGAGTCCTCTGGGCGTTTCCATACCGAGTGGCTCAACATGATGTATCCTCGGATTAAGCTTGCTCGGAATCTCCTTCGGAACGACGGAATAATCCTCATCAGCATCGACGACCATGAATTGGACAACTTAAAGCGCATCTGCAATGAAGTTTTTGGAGAGGAAAACTTTGTCGCCAACATGGTTTGGGAAAAGGGTCGCAAGAACGACGCAAAACTCGTTTCGGTCGGCCACGAATATGTTCTGGTTTACGCCAAGTCATTGGGGTTGCTTCGAGAATCGAAGACCATTTGGCGCGAAGAGAAACCCGGTGCGCGGGAAATTTGGGAAAAGTATTTGGAACTTCGCAATCAGCACGGGGAAAACAACGCGACTATTGAAACCCACCTGCAAGCCTGGTTCTCCTCGTTACCAAAGACCCATCCCTCCAAGAAGTGGAGTCGCTATAAACGCGTTGATGCAAATGGACCGTGGCGCGACCGTGACATCTCGTGGCCCGGAGGTGGCGGACCGCGTTACGACGTTCCGCATCCTCACACTGGTCAGCCCTGTAAAGTGCCAGAGCGCGGTTGGATTTATGCATCACCAGACGAGATGCAACGGCAGATTAAACTCGGCTTGGTTGAGTTTCGTGACGACCACACAGAGCCACCTTTCCGCAAGGCTCACATTCGGCCAATCCCGGCGGAAATTGAAGCTGAGGGTGAAACCGCAGAAGACGAATCTAGCGAGGAAGAAGAGGAATTTGCCAACCAGGTTCGTGGTAGCTATTTCTACAAGCAGTCTCAAGTCGCGGTAAAATTCTTACGCGGTTTGCTTGGGGCTAAGGCTTTCAACAACCCCAAAGACCATCTGGAGCTGGCAAGGCTCTTTGATTATGTCACCGGTAATGACCCCAATGCCGTCATCATGGATTTCTTCGCTGGTAGCGGAAGTTCTGCTCACGCGGTGATGGATCTGAACAAGGCTGACGGTGGAAAACGGCGCTACGTGCTCGTTCAACTTCCTGAAGCGTTAGACCCTGACGACAAGAACCAAAAGGTCGCAGCTAAATACTGCGACCAGCTCGGCAAACCGCGCAGCATCGGGGAAATCACAAAAGAGCGTCTTCGTCGCGCAGGGAACAAAATTCGCGAGGAATGGGAATCCAAAGAATCGGTAGCGCCGAAAGAACTGGCGCTTTCGAACCTGCAAAGCGCATCAGCCAGTCCTCCTTTACCCGACCTGGGCTTCAGGGTGTTCAAGCTCGCCAGCAGCAACATTCAGGCATGGTCACCCGACCGTCAGAACTTGGCTGAGACGCTCGAAGCCTCGGTTGAGCATCTCAAAACCGACCGCACGGAATCCGACATCCTGTTCGAGTTGCTCCTCAAGCTCGGCCTCGACCTCACCGTGCCCATCGAGAAGAAGTCCATCGCCGGTCATGACGTTCACAGCATCGGCGCAGGCACGTTGATTGTCTGCCTGTCCAAATCCATTGCCGCCAAAGAAGTCGAACCGCTGGCCCTCGGCATCTCCGAATGGCACAAGGCTCAAGCCCCCGCAGGCGACTCCACCGTCGTCTTCCGCGACAGCGCCTTCGCCGACGACGTGGCCAAAACCAACCTCACCGCCATCCTGCAACAGCACGGCTTGGAGAACGTGCGGAGTCTGTAACCCAGAAATGAAACTCCACTTCGAGCCCAATCTTGATTACCAGCACGCGGCCATCGAGTCGGTGTGCGACCTGTTCAAAGGTCAGGAAATCTGCCGCAGCGTTTTCACCGTCACCCGCGACACCGCCGACCAGCAGCAGCGCATGGGGTTTGCCGAAAACGACATTGGCATCGGCAACCGCCTCACCTTGCTGGACGATGACCTGCTCAAAAACCTGAATGAGATTCAGCTTCGCAATGGTCTGCCACCGTCGTCATCGCTGGCGTCCGGCGATTTCACCGTCGAGATGGAAACCGGCACGGGTAAGACCTATGTCTATCTGCGCACGGTGTTCGAGTTGAACCAACGCTACGGCTTCAACAAATTCGTCATCGTCGTGCCGTCCGTCGCCATCAAGGAGGGTGTTTACAAATCGCTCCAGATGATGGAGGACCATTTCCGCTCGCTCTACGCCAACGTGCCGTTCGAGTATTTCCTTTACGATTCCAGCAAGCTCGGCCAGGTGCGCAACTTCGCCACCAGCTCGCACATTCAGATCATGGTCGTGACCGTGGGCGCGATCAACAAGAAGGACGTCAACAACCTCTACAAAGACAGCGAGAAAACCGGTGGCGAGAAGCCGATTGACCTGATCAAGGCCACCCGGCCCATCATCATCGTTGACGAGCCGCAGAGCGTGGACGGCGGCCTCGAAGGTCGCGGCAAGGAAGCCTTGGGCATGATGAATCCGCTCTGCACCTTGCGCTATTCCGCCACCCATGTTGAGAAGCATCACATGGTTTTCCGGCTGGATGCGGTGGATGCCTACGAACGCAAGCTGGTGAAACAAATCGAGGTGGCCGAGGCGCGTATTTCCGGCGGTCACAACAAGCCCTACGTGAAACTGCTTTCCGTCAGTAACAAGAAGGGTGTCATTTCGGCCAAGGTGGAATTGGACGTGCAGGGGCGCTCCGGCCGGGTGGAGCGCCAGGAAGCTACCGTGCAGGATGGCGACAATCTGGAAATGACCACCAACCGGGCCGTTTACCATGATTGTCGCATTGGTGAGGTTCGCGTGGAAAAAGGCAACGAGTTCATGGAACTGCGTGTTCCCGGCGGCGAGCACTTCCTCAAACCAGGCCAGGCCTACGGCGACCTTGATGCGCTGGCGGTGCAGCGGGAAATGATCAGCCGCACCATCAAAGAGCATCTCGCTAAGGAACTTCGCCTCGCGCCGCAGGGCATCAAAGTCCTTACCTTGTTTTTCATCGATTCCGTCGAGCGCTATCGCCAATACGATGCCGACGGCAATCAGATCAAAGGCGACTATGCTCGCATATTTGAAGAGGAATACCGCCGCCTTGCCCGGCATCCTGATTATCAAAGCCTGTTCAAAGAGGTGGATGTGCAGACCGCCGCCGACCAGGTCCACAACGGCTACTTCTCCATCGACAAAAAGAAGGTCGCAGGCAAAACCATCGAGGTTTACAAGGACACGCGCGGTGACACCAAGGCCGACGACGATACTTACAGTTTAATCATGCGGGACAAGGAGAAGCTGTTGAGTTTCGAAACGCCGCTGAAATTCATCTTTTCCCACTCAGCCCTCAAAGAGGGGTGGGACAACCCCAATGTTTTTCAGATTTGCGCGCTGCGTGACATGGGCACGGAGCGCGAACGCCGCCAGACGATTGGCCGCGGACTCCGTCTGTGCGTCAATCAGAACGGGGAACGATTGCGTGGGTTTGAGGTCAACACCCTCACCGTCGTCGCCACTGAGAGTTACGAACAATTCGCCGAAAATTTGCAAAAGGAGATCGAAGACGATACGGGCATCCGCTTTGGGATCGTCGAACATCATCAGTTCGCCGGGATTTCCGTCACTGGGGCGGATGGTAAACTCGCCCCGCTCGGTTTTGAAAAATCGAAACAGTTATGGCAGGTGCTGCGGGATGCTGGATTCGTGGATCACAAAGGCAAAGTCCAAAACACGCTGAAACAGGCACTCAGGGACAACACGTTGACGCTGCCCGAACCGTTCGCCGCTCAACTCCCGCAAGTCAAAGAGGTCTTGCGGAAGCTCGCTGGCAAACTGGAAATCAAAAATGCCGACGAGCGGCAGCAGGTAAAAACGCGGCAGGCGGTGCTTCAAAGCGCCGAATTCAAGGCGCTGTGGGATCGCATCAAACACAAAACCACCTACCGCGTGCAGTTTGACAATGAAGCGCTGATTCAAAAGTGCATCGCTGCCATCAAAGACGGCCCGCCCATCACGAAAACACGCCTGGAGTGGCGCAAAGCCGATATCGCCATCGGCAAAGCCGGTGTCGAAGCCACCGAGACCGTGACTTCCGCTCCCGTGGTGCTGGAAGAGCGGGACATCGAGTTACCAGACGTGCTCACGGATTTACAAGACAAGACGCAACTCACACGCCGGAGTATCCATCGCATTCTCGTTGGCAGCGGTCGGTTAAATGATTTCACCCGGAATCCGCAGGAGTTCATCGAGTTGACCGCCGAAGCGATCAATCGCGCCAAACGCCTCGCCTTGGTGGACGGCATCAAATACCAGCGGCTCGGCGACGAGCAATACTACGCGCAGGAGTTATTCGAGCAGGAGGAACTCACCGGCTATCTGAAAAACATGCTCGCGGTTGGTGACCGCAGCGTTTACGAGCATGTCGTTTACCAGTCTGACATCGAGAAATCATTCGCCGAGCAGTTGGAGAAAAACGAGGCGATCAAGATTTACGCCAAATTGCCCGGCTGGTTCAAAGTCCCAACGCCTCTGGGCAACTACAACCCGGACTGGGCTGTGCTCGTGGAAAAGGACGGCGCGGAGCGTCTTTACTTCGTCGTCGAAACCAAGAGCAGCCTGTTCACGGACGACATCCGCGACCGCGAAAGCGCCAAGATCAAATGTGGCGAGGCCCATTTCGACGCTCTGGCCGTCGGCGACAACCCGGCCCGCTTCGTTAAAGCCACCAAACTAGATGATGTAATGGCCAAATGTTGAGATCGCGCGGCCGTGTGCCGCGCCTATTCTATATGCGCACGAAATCTGCCGTTGTCGTGACCGGTGTTGGCGGCCAAACCCTCGCCGCCCTGATCCACAAGGACTTGGCGACAAGTAGGCCGGGTGCTCTTGGGGTGGCCTCAGCGTTCGTTTCTGTCGCGGGAATTCGTGAAGCCATCGATATGGCTCGCCGCCACGGTCGCCCCCAATGCCGACTGGTGGCCGGCATCAGTTCCGCCATTACCCATCCCGAGGCCCTTTACGAGGCCCTGGATGCGGGCTGGGATCTCAGATTAGGCGAAGCGTCTCAGGGCATCTTTCACCCCAAAATCATCGTTGGCGGAGCGCGTTTCAACCATGCCGGAAAAGTCGTTGACCCGTGTTTCAGTTATCTCGGCTCTGGCAACCTCACTTATGCAGGCTTGAAACAAAATGTTGAGTGCAGCCTTCTGTCATCCGGAGCAAGTTGTCCCAATGACACCGCCAATGCCTTCGCCCAACTCTGGCATCGCGGAACGTCGGCCACGTCCAGAAGACTTAAAGCCTATTCCAAAGAATTTGCCGAACGCAATCGCCGCCGTCCGGTTGAGACCCTCAAGGCGTTGGGGATTGATGATTCAGCCCGGCGTCCCCGCAGTTACAAGAATCTGCGTGGCGACGTTCCCCCGCCAGATCGCCCGGCGGTATCCCACGGCGTCGCGCGTTCTGCTTGGGCCGGCTTGGAATCATTCACCGGTGAATATCGCTTCCAACTCGAATTTCCCCGTGCCGCCGGCGAAGTGCTTCGCGAGCTGATTGCGCGCCGCCACGGCACGGAAGGCTCTGTCCCGATTTACTGTGGCGGCGACGGCAAGGTCCGGACCATGCAATACGCTTACTATACCGACAACAGCATGTTTCGCCTCAACATCCCCAACGATGTGCCTGGCATTCAAAAAGCCAGGATACGCCGCAGCGGTATCGCTTTGGTTGAGTCCAGCTCGCGCCGCAATGCCATTCTCGAACTTACGATTTTACCACCCGGCCAAAAGACCGATCAGGTTGTCGCGCGGTCCATCGCCCTCGGCACTTGGGGCAGCACCCCAACCCGCTCCTATGGTTGGTATTAGATCTCCATTTCCTCTTTTATGTTTAATCCAAAACCTCTCTATGAAGTCGTTCAAGACGCGTTACCCATCCGCGATTTCAAAGATTATTGGGAGGAGTTCGTCGTTCGCCCGCCGTATCAGCGCAAAAGTGTTTGGTCGAAGAAGAAGAAGCAGGCGCTTTTGGATAGCTTGTTTCGCCGCTACTACGTTCCGCGCATCGTCATTCGTGAAGTGCGGCGCAACGAAACTCAAACCGCCCGCGAAGTGATCGACGGACAGCAGCGCATCACAGCCGCGAAAGAATTTCTTTCTGACGAATTATCGCTGCCTGAATCGCTGAGGGACATTGACCCGAATCTGCCTGGTGCGACGTATTCCACGCTTCCCACAGAGTTGCGCCGCTTCGTGGATCGGGAGCTCAAATACAATGCGGACATTGTCAAAGGCATCGAAGACCCTAAAAATCGCGAGCATCAAAAAATCGCCGCCGAAATCTTCTGGCGTCTCCAGCAGGGCGAAACATTGACCTACATGGAGATCGCCCATTCACGTCTCGCCAGCCTCTCGCGCAACTTCGTTGAAAAATATGCGGACGACATCACATTCGACTTCACAAAATACGCACCGATTGATTCGAATCCCAACAAGCACCCATTCTTCGGCGTGATCGAGCGTAACAACGACCGCATGCAGCATCTGGCCTTGCTGACTCGCTTTCTGATTTTCGAGGAGAATAGCGGTCCTTCCGAAATTCAGAACGCCGACGTAATGGAATACATCGACAAGCACCAAGTCGACGATGGTATCGGCAATTACAGCTTCGAGCAAAAGCCGGCAGCCAGGGAGACGCTCCGAGTCATGCGAACATTCTACGAGATTTTCAAAGACGATCCGATGCTGGCAAATGGCCAGGGTGGCATGAAAGAGCTGCGCACTGAGTATTTCATCATCTCAATTTACCTCCTGCTCCGCCACTTGTTGAAGTTTTATGTGTGGGACAAAGCGGAGCGTGAATTGTTTCGTAGGTTCACCCTCGAATTTCATAAACGATGGGATGCCGCGAAGAACGACGACGCCGATATCCAGCTGTTCTCCAACAAGCGTCAACAGAGCGCGGCGGAAATCGAAGCGCGCCACCAAATCATCAGACAAATCTTTTTCGAGTTTGCCACTGCGCAAGGCAACAAGTTGGTGGCAAAGGATACTAAGCGCGCTTTCAGCGAGAGCGAGCGCATCGTAATTTATCGAAAAGGGAACGGTCGTTGTGTGCAATGTGTCGCCGAGAGCAAACCGGACAAGGAGTGCATCGTGCCGTGGTCAGAATACGATGCGGACCACGTCATTCCTCATGCGCTTGGCGGGCAAACCGTTGAGGACAACGCGCAACTGCTCTGCCGCTACCACAATCAGAAAAAGGGCGCTTCAGTTTGAATCATTCACCTGAATTCAACGAAACAAAGGTCTATGTCTAAATCAACCAAATCCCCGGCGGCGGCGAGTAATCCGTTTGCAGTGCTCGACAATTTGGGCCTTGGCGAAGACCCAGACAAGGTGCAGGCGCGTGAAGCGGACGCTTTCACCAAAACGCTCGACGCGAAACACCCGCGCACCATTGCCGTCGTCAACTACAAGGGCGGCGTCGGCAAAACCACGGCCACGTTCTTTCTCGGTGCACAGGTCGCGCATCACGAGCCTAAGAAAAAGGTGCTGATCGTCGACATAGATGCTCAATGCAGCCTTACCACCGTCTTCGGCCAAGACCCCATCGCCGGCAATGACCAGAACGTGCTCGTGCTCCTGAAGGGTGGCAAAGCCATCAGTCCCGTGAGCATCAAAAAAGATGCTTTTATCAAGAAGGGCAAATACGGCAGCGGCATCCCGGCCAATCTGTTTTTGCTCTCCGGCGCGTTCGAAGTGGAAGATTTGGACTACGAACTTGCCCAGGACCGCAACATGTCCAAGGACGACTTTTTCAAGCAGTGTCGTCGGGTGCTCGCGCTGTTCCACGATTTTGATTACATCTTCGTGGATTGCCCGCCCAACAAAATGTTCCTCACCCAGGGGATGCTCCGCGCCTGCAATTATTATGTGCTGGTCGCCATTCCCGACAAAGTTTCCACCTACGGTATTCCCCGTCTGCTGAACTGGGTTGAACAAATCCCGATTGAATCGCGGCCCAAGCTGGTCGGCGCGTTGATCAATCGCGTCATTCGCACTGGCAAAGGCATCACCGACGAGCAGGAGCGCTGGCTGGTGGCCATCCAGAACACAGTGTCTAAGCGCGCATTGCTGGCCAAAAATCGCGGCGTGCTCGGTCTGTGGCCAAACTCGAACAACGTCTGCAAAGTTTACGGCAGCGGCAAAAGCCACCTCGGCACACCCGACATTTGGGAATCTGGATCACGCCAGGCTGCCGTCGGCGATTGCGTCGCCGAATCCGCCGCTTATCTTATTTCTGTATGCAAGTGAAGCCCCCGCAAGAAGTGTCAGCAGCCATCAAGCCCAAGAAGAAGCCGCAGCCTCCCGGCCCGGGTCTCAGGGTGGCCGCCTTCGTGGATTTAATGAAGCGGCTGCACGCGCACAAGGAGCAGCTAACGGACGAACAAGTTCGCTTCGTCCAAAACGCCATCCAGCGTTTCGAGGCGGAAGCCGAAGGCATGGTGAAAACCAAACATGCCCTACCCAAGCCGAAAAAGCCCAAACAGGGAAGGCCAGCCAGTCCGCTCATTGAATCGCGCCCGCCAACACTGGCAGGCAAAGGGTTTATTGAACGTCTGGTCAAGTTGACCGACGAGCAGGAAGCTCTGGCTGAGATTCAGCATCTTTCCGATGCGAATGCCGAGCGCCTCGCACGCGAGCAAGGTTTACGTGCGCCATCACCAGACATCGCCCGCCAGAAGTTGGCTGAAACCGTTGTGACGCTCCGCGAGATAGAACGCATCGCCGGCGCAGGCAAACGACCGGCAGCAACACCCGATTGTGAGTCACCGCAATGAAACCACGCCTCGAACACTCGCTGTCGGCAGACCTTTTTCGATCGCCTCGGCAGCGGCCTACAAGCAGTCAAAGGCGGAGGCAATGGCTATAATGAAGCGTCTTCTGGTAATAGAACCTGGATTTAAAACTATATCATCCACTTAAAGCACAGCAGGTTATGCCATATCCGTAAAATACCCACTTGCCAGACTTAACTTATAAGTAAAATATACCGATGAAGACGTTGGTCATGCGAAAAGGGGAACGGCTCACCATCCGAGCTATTTCCACTTCGACGGATGCCAACGGCCGGGACCGCTGCGCAACTTTGGCTTTCTTTCAAGAGCAGTCGCAGCTTCGGCCCAAAGAATTTGAAAAGTTGAGCGCCTTACTGACCGAGACATCGAACTATGGACCGCCACCGGATGACAACAAATTCAAAGATCTGCCTGGCACCGATGAACTGCACGAGTTCAAAACGTCCGGTGGACTTCGTCTGATTTGTTTCAAGGACGAAGGCGCTTTGATTATCTGCACCCACGGCTATCTTAAAGACGGTCAGAAAGCGCCAAAACGCGAACTGGACCGCGCCGAAAAATTGAAACGCGATTATTTTCTCTGCAAGAAGCAAGGAACACTCACACATGGCCAAACGAAATGAACAACCCTACGGAAGCTTTGACAGCTTCGAACAGTTCTTCGCGCAATCCGAACAACGCCCGGGATATTGGGTAGAACTCGCCAAGTTGGATTTCACCCGCGAAGTGCTTGAGCGGATGCGTTCCCTTGAAGTCTCCAAGAGCCAACTGGCCGCCAAGCTCGCCGCTCAGCCTGCCTTGGTGACTCGACTGTTGAGCGGTCGCAACAACTTTGAACTGGCGACCATGGTCCGGATCGCCCGTGCGCTCGACTGCGAGTTTCGGTGTCACCTGCAACCCACCGGCACGAAAACCTGCTGGATTGATGTTCTCAACGATGAGCCCCCTAGCCCTGCCATGCAGGTCTGGAATCCTGACCAGTTTCAAAAATTGAAATCCCAACCGAAGGTGATGACTTATGAATCCGTCCCCGTTGCAGCTTGAGCGTCACTTTTTTACCAAGGTCCTGATCGACACCAATCCGAACGGTAAGTTGGAAGCCGGTCATCAAGTCAATTGCTCGGTGGAAGTTGGCAGTGCGGTTGACGATCCCAAACGCTTCCAAGTCATCCTACGCATCAAGCTGCTGTCTCCTCCCAATACCGAAGCCTGTTATACGGGAGAGATTCACGCCGTGGGGTTGTTCCGTGTTCTCGATGGTTGGCCAACCTCTGAAACCATGCACTTGGTTGAATCTAACGGAGCAGCATTGCTCTACGGCGCAGTTCGGGAGCTGGTTTGTAATCTGACCGCGCGCGGTCCCTGGCCGCAGTTGGTGCTGAATAGTGTCACCTTCGTTAAACCCAAATCCAAGCCTCCAACCGCGACAACGCGAGCCAGTCAAACGGCGACCGCAAAAGCATAGCGCGAGCATACTCATTTGCACGGTCTCTGAGAGGGGATGGAGTTGCGGGTGACCTTGCTGGTCCTTGTCAGTGAAACCAATGCCGTCTCATAAGCGCCAGCATTTTGTTCCGGCCAGTTATCTGGGCAATTTTGCGATTGATCAGTCCAACTGCAACCGCAAGTCCTTCCTTTGGCGAGTGGATAAGAAGGCCGCGACTCCTGTGACTGCCGAAAGTCAGTGCGCTTTGCCATTCCACTATTCCGAGCTGAACGCCCGCTTTGCCGAAGAACATTTTCAGCGTTTTGAGGGGACATACTGCGCTTCTGTGGATGCCATTCACCGTGGTCAGGTTCTTCCACCTGAGATGTTTGGCAATCTGTTGCTTTCCATGCTGGTGCTCCATCTGCGTAATGCTGCGCATGTGAATTGTAGCGGATTGGAAGGGTTCGTCGCATACCAGCAACGTTGGGCTTTGACCCTGGCTGGATTGCTACTGGGCGATCCCACCATCCCACTGACCCAGACCTTGATTTCAGATCACGTGAGCCGCCATTGGCAGTTACAGATCCTCGAAACACCTAGCGATTCGCTTTTGCTCACGAGTGATAATCCGTCCATCTGGATAACTTTCCATCCTGAATCCGACCTGCTCGACGCCACCATTTTGCCGCTGACACCTCGTTTTTTAGCCGTCGCTTTCGATAAACGGCGCATCTTTTTTCGCAATCTTCCCCTAACATCCCAGACCGTAAGCCACTTGAACGGGCAGCAGCTATCCAACTCCATTGCGGCGATTTATTCTTCTCAACCGCTCGCACCAGAGGCGCAAAAGAATGTCCATTCTCACTATTTAAGCACCGAACCGGCAACCAAAACTGAATTCACCGATGAGCTGTGGACGGCGCGGCTTGCAATCTGGCCGACCGCCCCTGAAATCGGTTTCATCACTGCCCCGCTGGCCCTATAATCGCGCTCATCAGCAAACGAGTATGAATTATGGAGACCTTACCACTTTCCGAAAAATCTCGCGCAATTCTTGAGGCCATCGCCAAAGGTCATACCTACGAGCAAATCCTTATCCAAGACCTCGCTTGGACCTATCACGATATATTTCAAGCCGCCGCCGAAGCGCTGGCCTCAGCCAATACGCCACCATCGAGCCACCCGCTGAAGTCATATAGCCTCGATGACATCCGCCAAGACCATCCCAATGCCTATGCCAAATGGGATGAAGCCCAAGATCAACAGCTACGTGAGCTGTTCCACTCTGGTTTAGCCGCAAACCAGATTGCCGCCCGCATGAAACGCCAACCCAGCGCCATTCGCAGTCGTCTAACCAAACTCGGTCTTACTGCCTCTTGATACCTCATAGCCCGTGTACCGCCCGATGCCGCGCGAAGTAATCCGCCCTCGGCTGCAGCGTCACGCCAGACGCAAATTGTAAAAGCCGTCCGGCATACGGCTGCAACCTCAATCCTTCCGGCCCGTTCTCGGTGAAGCGCTGCGGTGACAGAATCACACGTCCGTCATTGCGCACGGACCACAGCCCTTCATCAAACATCCAATGCGCGTTCTTGCAGAGCGCCAGTCCGTTCTCGATGTCGTCATTCTGATTTTCCGCGAACGGCTCGATGTGCGCCGCATCTACAATTGCCGCGCCATCCGTCGTGAGGCAACACAGCCCCGTTAGCGCACAGGTGAACTTGTAGCGCGACACCACTTGCACCGCAAACCGCGCACTCCGTCCCTTCTTCCGCGCCGTCTCTTCCGCCTCCTCATTCAGTTTTAATCCCACCCTCTCCGCCTCGACCGGGGAGAGGGAAGGGTGAGGTGTCGAACGTCTGCTCGCGTCCGCTACGATTCCAAACGATTCCAACAACGCCACCCGCTCGCGCGGCTCGAAATATCGCGACACCAACAGCAGTCGCGCCTTCAACCGAAAATCCGCATCACCGAGCAGATCAAAGAACTCCTCGTGTAGTTCACAGACGAAACACGATTCCGGTGACTGTGCTGGCGTCATCTCCAGAGTGAACGCTTGCCAGAATCCTTGCGTGCGCAGATAGAAGAATGGCATCCGCAAGTCCAGCCGAGTCGGCCATCGCTCTGACACCAGTGCGCCGTAGGACTTGAATCGCAGCACCAGCCCGGCAGTGCGAGTGAAGTTGCGTCCCGTAAGTTCGCCGGCCTCGGCCATGTCGAGCAGGCAGAGCAGCAGCAGCGGCTTGTGTGGCGCTTTGCCTCGACACTGTCCGCGTCCCGCCGCTGGATTCAGCTTCGTCAGCTTCCCCAACCACTTCTTCGCCAGCTCTGCCTTCATGTCATCGTTGGGTAGGGCGCGTCACTCCGTTGCGCGCCGCCTTCTCCGCTCTGGGGAGAAGGTGGCCGTAGGCCGGATGAGGTGCGCCACTGTGTCCTACGTGGTTCAGTCCTGTCCCTTACCCTCTGCCAGCTTTTCTATTTCCTTTTCCACGGGCTTATATTTCTCCTTCACTTCGTCCCCTTGGTAGAACTCTAGGAGGTCCGCCGCCGTCAGTGTGCCATTATCCAAAAACCGCTGCAGGTATTCTTGCGTGAATTCCAGCAGCAGCAGCGGCTTGTTGAGTGTGCGTAGAATCTCTTTGCAATTTTCAATGTTCTCTTCGACCAAACCCCGTACGTCCAAGGCCGTTTGCATGGCTTGCAATGCCCGCTTCACCAGCAACACCAGCACCTTGTCCCGCAGATCGACCTCTTTGGTTGCCATGGCAATCTGTCTTGCCAGCGCGTAGGCCAGAAACAACGGCCGGTAGTCTCCCTTCAGTGTGTCAATCACCACCACAAAACCCAACCCCGGCAGGAAGCCAACGGCATCCACTTCTCTGGCCAGCCCCGCGTCCATCAGGTTTGTATCGAACACGATCAGACTCATCCGCCCGCTCCGGTTCACCTGCGCCTCTAGCAATTGACTCCATGCCGTGTCACTTCGTCGGGCGAATACATCCCGCTTCTCGATTTCTCCCAACTTAAGTGATTTGTCGAACTTGCATTCCACCACCAGCCGCCGATCATCGCGACCTTCCAAGGCACAAACAATGTCGCCGGTCTTGTTCTTTGGTAAGCTTCCCGTCGTGTTCCCCGTCATTTCAACTTGGTCGCGCCAGCCTCGCTCTTCAACGTAAGCCTCCAGAGCTTTGGCAATATCCTCCTCTGCCGCCGCTCCCTTTTGGGTTGTCTCGTAGAACTCTTTCTCCCTGAAATCAAACAACTGCTTCAGATGCTCCAGCTCTGTCCCGAGTTCGTTCTGCGTCCTGGCCAAAAAAGCCGCCAGCCGGTCCTCTTTCATAGCCATGACGCCGATGTAAATCGCTCGGGTTAGTGTTTCATCTCGCTTGTCCTCCGGAAGGCTGTCGAAGTATTCGAAGACAAATTTGTTCCCAATTTCCAGCTCGTCTACTTTGACTCGCTTGCGTTGTTGATCCAGTCGCACGATGCCCATGATTCACCTTGGTTGCATTTCGTTTTAATTGATGGCGCTGAGGCTGTGCTTGGCAAGATGCCGCGTCAAATCCAATCCCTCTCTGCGACCGACCGAACTGCCGCCACAGTGTTGAACGGCACCGCAACGTTCCGCCAAGCCGCTTCAATCAGCGCTCCGACCTCTCGCGGACTCGTTGACAGTCGCACCGCAAGATGCGACAACAGTGCCGGGCGTGGCGGCAGAAACTATCACCGGCCAGAATGAGCAACCAGGCTCTGATGCACCTGCGGCACAGGCCGCAGGGCAAATGCCGGCGGAGCTTAACAAAGCCGCTCCGGCAACGGAGAGCACGGCGGAAAGCCTTACCAAAGCGCCTACTTTTAACTTTCTTCAGCCGACCCGGCGACCGCCCGAACCAAAACCTCTCGCAACGTCAGCAACGTTCCGAGCCTTGGCAATCGCCTCGGAACACCTGCTTTATCGGTCGCAGCCCAAGTCCCTACGGCCCGCCACTGGGTTGACCAATAACTTGACTCACACTTGACTTACGATCTCGCCGAGTCGCGTTCTTTGCCCACCAGAACTTCACAATCGTATCCGAGGCCTTGCCCAGCCAGCGCGTATCCTTGCGCAATTCCTCCAGGTCCACGGCGGCGAAGTACTTCGAACCGCTGGTCGGCGGTCGCCCCAGCGGCTTGAGCAAACCGGCCGACACGAGCACCGGAATGTCGCTTTGCTGAAATCCCAGCACCCACGCGGCCTGCTCAATGGATAATCGCGCCGGCAATTTCCCGTTCACCATCAAAAACCGATGTTGATCTTCTCTCATTTTATTGCGCCTCCTCTGAGTTGACTCCTTGACCAGCAGCTCGCCTATCTCCTTTTTTTTCGCCGTTGGCCTCTCGCACCAGCCGGTCCACGATCCGTAGCGCCTTGTCCAGCCAGGCTGGGTCGAGGCTGACGCGCTCCAGTTCAACGGTTGCATACCACTTGCGTGCGTTCTGGCCCGGTTTGCCCAACGGTTTCAAATGGCCCGCGCGGGCCAGCAGCGGCATGAAGTAGGCCGGCCAACCCAAAAAGCGCGCGGCATCCTCCGCACACAAGCAGGCAGGCAGACGTTGTGCGAGCGCTGCGGCATTTGAATTCGTTGCTGGATTAACCATGCCGCCATTTCTAGCACAGTCATCGCCAACGCTCCCACATATCTTGTAACGCATCGCACCCAGCCTGCCGTTTAGCATCGCCAGTAACGGGGCTTCGTTGCACGCCAGGCACGCACCCGTGTCACATGCGCCGGGCCGCGCCAGTAATCACGATTCACCAGCTTCGCCAGCCAACGTCGCTGACTGTCCGCTTTGCTTGCGGTGCGACAGCGCAGTTTCGCGCAAAACCGCTGGCGTTGCCGGGTCTGTGGACGCGGTTTGAACCAGTGGCGGCAGGCCGTGCACCACTGGCCATCACTCATAGTAATTCTTTCCCATTTGAACCGCTGAGTGTGACGAGCCGCCGATGTCGCCTCAAGAATCCGCCGTGGATTGGAGGCGAGGGTCGGTTTGGAAAAGTCGCCTTTCGTGGAAAATGGGCAGTTTTGCTGCCAGTAAAACTGCCAGTAAACGGCTGAACCACTGCCAGAAGAATTGCCAGAAAACGACCGGCGGCAAACCCTCCAGATCGATCGTTTCGGCCCCCCTTGCGTCGGACATTTTTGCGCCTCCAAAATTATGAAGGATGGCGGTCGACCTCTTGCCCCGCCCGCGCACTGGTCCGCGCGCGTGGCAAAAAATCACACCAAAAACTGTCAGAGCAACTGCCAGAAGAATTGCCAGAAGAAGTGTCAAAAACGATTAAGAAAAATAGTGTCGGCTTAAATCGGATTATGCTTGAAACCCCAATAAAATCAGGTATTTTATGCACGAAGGCTAGGTCGAGTCCTTCCTCTGGAGCCAGTTTTAAGACCCTTGTTGTCAGGACCTTCTCCACGGATTGACCGGCCACTGTCAGCGAAACTGTCCGCAGCGCGGCATTGGCAAAAACCATTCCTCCCCGATTCGACCCGTGTCCGCCGCGGAAACAGAGTGTTCTAACTTTGCGCAGAACTCTTCGTTGCGTTGGCAACGTTTGCCAACCG
>CAYXQJ010000022.1:0-49140 GCA_964467455.1 uncultured Hyphomicrobiales bacterium
TCTCGGATGGGGTAGTAGGGGAAGCGCAAAAATACAGAAGCGCGGGACAGCGATCGTGCTGTCCCGCGCTTCGTTGATGTTCTGTGGATAACCGGGGTTATTTGACCACGGAGATCGTCTGCGTGGACGAATACGGACCGCTGATCATACGGAGGATGTATAATCCGCTTGGCAGGGTGGACGTTTCGACCGTCAACTCGTATTGACCGGACTTGAGAACCGGAGTCTCGATGGTCTTGACCACATTGCCCATGGCGTCGATCAGCTCAAACGAGGTTGAGAGTTCGATACCTGTTGAATACGGCACCGTCGTCACATCACGCGCCGGGTTTGGCTGCGGTGCCTCAAGTGAGAACTGGCTACTGCCGATCTTGACGAGGCGTCCTTCTGCATAACAGACCATGGTAACGGCGATCGTACCATTATCGCCTGTTGCTACTACGCACGACGGCGTGACAGTTGCCGTAAACGTCACGGGCAACGTGCTGTCCGCCGTGAGGTAGACCTGGAACTCCGGCGTTACAAAGTCGCCGTCGACCAAGGTTGCACCCGGCTGCGACGTTCCGCGCACGATCAGCTTGCCAGGCACCGAAGCGTCCGGCACGAAGGTCCAGCCGGTCTGCGACGGAGTGGTGAGCTGTTTGAAGGCGACATACTGCGTGTTGTAGGTGAAGTCGAGCACGACCTCTGAGACCATGACCGTGTCAAGATTTCCGACGTTGACCTCGATGGGCATGATCGCCCCCTGACCAACGATACCTGGTACGATATTCTTGAAGCGGAAGTCGGCCGTTGTGGTCACGCCTGTTCCACTGACGTTGAGGTTGAGAGCCAGACCTTGGTCGTTGGAAATGGAATATGTGGCCGAATGTGGTCCAACGGCAGGCGGTGTGTAGACCACGGTGATGTCAAGCGATCCACCGGCTGGCACCGTGAAGGCCGTGCTCGGTGTGATGTTGAAGGCCGCGAGGTCGCCCGTTCCAACCGGTGCGTCACAATTGAGGGCCACCGTTGGATTGGGGTTGGTGATCTTGACCACCTGTGTTTTCGAGGCGCAGGTAAGTACGTTACCCATGACGACCGGAGGCAGGGACGAGGGCTCGATGCCGATACCCGTTACGTCAACGCAGGTCTCTGCATACGGCGGGATCGGGTCCGGACCCGTCTTTGCATCGTGGTCCACGCAGACCTGTACCGTGCGGGTGCCAACGGCTTGCGGTGTAAAGTTCACCGGAAGCGTGATCTTGTCGCCAGGACGCAGCGTTGTTGGAAGACCTGGCAGTGGCGTTGCCCACGCAAAATCGATCGATGCGGCAGCAAAACGAATGTCGTTGATCACGAGGTCTGCATCCGCATCGGTGTTCGTGATCTCGACGTTTCCTTGTTCCGGTGACTGCTGGCTCACCGTCCACGGAGCGAATGTATAGCCCTTCACCTCGATCGCCGGAAGGAAGCCGATACCTTTGGCTTCACCAACGATGGGCTGTGCTTGACCTTGTACGGTTGCCGAGACGGTCACCACGTGATTGCCACGTGCTTGTGGTTCATAGCGTACCGGAATGTCGACCGACTGATTCGAAGCAAGATTGATCGGTGTGCCGGGCAGCGTGAACGTGAGGTGCGGATTCGACGCATCTGAAAGTGTGAGTGCCGTGATCACGGCCGGCTCGGTGTTCAGATTTGTGATCTTGATCACGTCATTGCTCACGGTCAGCACACGCTTACGGAGGAAGTCGACGCTCGTGATGTTGACACGTGGCTCAACAACTTCAGCCGTGATCGTCGACGTCGGCACGCCGCATTCTGCGGCCAGTCCGTAGTTGATCGTGATCGAGATCGACCCGGCGGTCTGTGCATTGACGTTGACGGTGATATCCTTACATTCATTCGGCTTCAACGTGAATGCTCCCGCTTCGGGTACCGTCATGTCTGCACTTCCCGTGACGGTGATCGTTCCCGAAAGGTCAGCTGGTCCGGTGTTGCGAATGATGCACGGAATCGGGAACGACGGTGTGGTGCCTTGAGGGATCTTACCTAGATCGATGGACGTCTTCACGTCATACGCACATGGCGGTAACCCTTCGCCGTTGATCTGCAACGACACGAAGGTATTGCAGCTCCCGATAATGTCGAGGACGGCTGTACGATTGCCTACACCTGTTGGCGTGAATGCCAATTCGATCGAGAAGCATTGTCCGGGATTCAGACGCTGGCCGATCAGCGACCCCAACATCTTGAATTCTGATGCATTCGCACCACCAAACGTTTCTGCCGTGATCTCCACGGGAAAATCGCCGGTGTTACAGATGATCCCTGTGAACGATTTTGATGAGGTCTGCCCTTGAGCGATCGGATCCATCGTAACGTTCGTTGTGGTCAGGGTGAGTTGCGGTGATTTTACAGAGAAGACAGCGACGCTTGAGTCCGAACTCGACGGGATCGATCCGAACTTGCTCAGGTACACATCCGTGCCACCACGTGAGTTGTGTGTGATGGTAGGGGGCGTCCACGTCCGTGCACCGGTGAAGTGCCCTGTTTCGTATTGAAATCCGTAGCTGTCGGTTGCCGTGGTACCGGCGATCGTAAATGCCGACGGACCGGTTGTGGGTGCAACGGCGTTCTCAAACAGCGTTGCATAACCATCGGTGGTATACGTTACGTAGTAATTGCGGTTGTTGCTGTTCGTGTAGCGCATAGACTCCTCCCAACCACCGCTTCGTTGCTGGCCGACACGGATATAACGCTGGAAGATACCTTGCACCATTACTTCGGGACTGCCGTTGACGTATCGGAGTCCTAGACGCGTAGCCGTAGCATTCGATGTGTTAAGACCGGAACCCTGGCCATAGTTTCTCCAGACCAGATTGCCGTTCTTGTCGAACTTGTAGATGAACATGTTACGCGTGTCGCCCGTCCCCAGGGTGAGACCAGGCCACGTATCAAAGGTCACTGTCGGACTATTGAAACTGCCGGCAACATAGAAGTTGCCATCCTTATCATAGATCACACCAATGATGCGGTCATCATTGTTTCCGGAGCCGGTCAGCAAACGCGCCTTTGTCATCAAGCCGTCAGCGGTCCACTCGAGCAGGTATCCGTCGATGTTCCCAACGGAGTTGTTGACCGTTGTGGTTCCGAACTTAGAGGGACCATTGAAGTAGCCGCATGTGAGAATACGCACATCATCCGGAGCGATCGCAACGGCAGTTGCTGTGTCATTGCCGGTACCACCTTCACGGGAGACCCATTGGTACTGCGGAATAGGGGCGACGGAGACCTTGATCTTGTAGTTCGTCCCGGGTGTCGGTGGCAGCCATTTGTAGGAGTTGCCGGTAGCAGCCCCATCAATGATGTTGCCCCATGTCGTACCGCCATCTGTAGAATACTCAAGCTTCACGGGCTGCGTGGGCAACACGCCGATCCACTTGATCGTTACCGTGTCGCACGTTGAGTACAATTCGCCGCCATCGGGGTCCTGCAACTGTACCAAGCCTTGACCACCGATGAGATCGATCGTCGGAGGACACGGCGTACCTTCCAGCGTCAGGACAGCTTGACGGAAGATCTGCTGAGCCCCTTGCGTGAATCGGACACGGATCTTTCTGGATTGTCCCGGTTGTAGTGTGAAGGGGGAGAATGGTGCACCCGATGCAACGTTCCAATCGATCACGCTGAAGTATGTGGTCGGATTTAGCGTGAACCCTGTGACGCGTAGCGGTGCATTTCGCGCCGTGATCGTCACGTCTGCCGTTTGAAACTGATTCGGCAGCGGGTCACCGCAAAACAATACGGGATCTGAGATCTCAACACGTGCAACGCTATTGTCGGGCGTTGTGTAGCTGATCGACGAAGTTGGTTTTCCGCCGACATTCAACGTAACGGTTGCCGTGCGGGAGCGACTTTCCTCGTTGCAACCGTACGGGGAGATCCATGTGATTTGACACACTTCCGTGACCTGCGTCTCGAGGGCAAGAAGTCCGAAGATGTCCACGATACCTTGTTCATTGGTCACAACGGATTTGCCTCCCGTGGCCTTCGAAAGAGCTTCAAGTACCGGATAGGTTGATGGTTGCAAGATGGTAATGCTGAAGAAGCGGATGTTTTGCGCAAGCAGCTTCGTAGTGTTGTCGGCGGTAAACTGCGCGTCATTCGGCTTGATGCCCGGATTAGGCACGCCGTCAGTCAAGAAGAACACGTATCGGGGAATATTTGCCGGTCGTTTCTTGAACAACTCGTAGATGTTGTTGCCCGGGCTGTCGAACGGCATGTTGTAATCCGTTGACGTCAAGGGTTCCATCAGGCGCAGAGTATCCGTGATCGGCTTCGGATTATCTGCCCACTCTGCACTCACCTCATAGTTGCCGGCAAAGGTCACGAGAGACACGCGTGTTTCTCCACCCCATTTGAGTCTGCTGACAAAGTTTCGGATCGCATCTTTGCAGTACTCAAATCGTGGTTTTCCGTTCACCAGGTCGCGCATGGAATTTGAACGATCCAGAACAATGATGATGCTGGCTTCGGGTTCCGTTGTATACGTAGTGCATTTGTGCGTTACGGTCGCCGTGAGGTCGATCGGTGAACCGTTTTGGGCAACTTCGGTGACCTCGAAATCTGATGAGTCCAATCCGGTGAGCGGATTGCCTTGCGCGTCAAACGCAACGTAGTCTGCAACGATCTTTGGGAAATTCGACGTATTGACAGCGTAAACATTAAGTGTTTGCGCCGTGACAACACCTGCCGCGGCGATCCATGCCGCTGACAAGATGATGAGGATGCGAGACATTGTAATTCCTGCTTTATGCTTTTTCATTCTTGTTCTCATGATCGTGCTCCAACCGACGGTTCTAACAACCGCAAGGTCTTGGCCCCGGCATCCAGTTCAGCTTCGACACCAAGGGGGAGGGTGAGTTTACTTTTTACGTGTCCAAACGGCATGCCATAAACGACCGGGATGCCGAGATCCTTTGTGCGTTCTTCGATCACTTCACGGAGGGTGAAGCTCGGACCGCTGATCGACTGACCTTTTGCTTCGCAGTTTCTAAAATTGCCAAGAGCGATGCCGTTGAGTGTCTGCAACTTCCCGGCTAGCCACAACTGAGTCAACATGCGGTCGATCCTGAACGGTTCCTCGTTGATCTCTTCGAGGAAGAGGATCGCCCCCTTCGTATCGATCTCGTATTGGGTACCGAGTGTTGAGACCACCATGGCGAGGTTGCCGCCGGTAAGTCGTCCGGTCCCTACACCGCCGCTGATCGTTGTGATCCGATCATCCGAAAACTCGGAAGGGGAGGGCGGAGTCATCACCGTTTGGGCGAATGCTTGCCTGGTGAAGGCATCGAATGTGGATGATGCGACAGGGCCATGATATGTTACCATGCCGCTGAGTTGATTGGCGGCGATCAAGAGGGCCGTGATGTCGCTAAAGCCCATGATGATCTTGTTGGCCTGTCGGATCGCGCCGTAATCAAGAGCTGGCAGGATCCGCATGACACCGTAGCCGCCACGGGCGCAGACGATGGCGTCGATTGTTGGATCGTCGATAAAGGCCTTCATTTCGTCAGCTCGGTCGCTGTCCTTGGCCGACAGATATCCGTCGCGGCGTGACACGTTCCGACCCAAGACCGGTTCTAGACCATGGATCGAGCAGACGGTCATGAAATCGGCGAGCTCACGTATGGTCACTCCGCTGGCAGGGCAGGCAATGCCGACGCGCGATCCTTTCTTCAATCCCGGAGGGACTTGAAGCGTGGAAGAAGCGGCACCATGTTCGTCAACCGACGAAGGCCGTGCCGCCACCGCTCGAGAGGTGGTGGCAACAGCGGCTGCTGCGGCGATGGACGATATGAACTTCCTGCGGTCTAATGCCATGGAATGGCTACACGTTAGCAATGATGTACAGATGACGGAATTTACGGCTTTTTACCCACCTATACCCCTACCTAACCCACGAATTTCTGGACGGTTACGCATCGTTCTCGCGACCCTCCGTATATTCGCTGTTACGGAAAGGTGCAAGAGTGGTTGAATTGGCACGCCTGGAAAGCGTGTGTACCGGAAACGGTACCGCGGGTTCGAATCCCGCCCTTTCCGCTCAACTACCGAGGGGTGGGACCATCACGTCATGACTGACCAGCAGCAGAACTCCGCCGAGTCCTCGGCAGAGGATGAAGTGATCATCCGCGAGGTGCTGGCCGGTAACGTAAATGCGTTCGCCACACTCGAGAAAAAGTATCGTCGGATCGTCTCCTTCCTGATCCGGAAGATGATCCGAAATGACGAAGATGTGGCTGACCTGACGCAGGAGACCTTCGTCAAGGCGTTCAACGCTTTACCGAGATTCCAGTTCGAGTACCCGTTCTCACGGTGGCTGTACAAGATCGCGTCGAATGCCTGTATCGACCACTTGCGGAGAAAGCGCTTTCAGGCCGTTTCGTTGGACGAACCCCTGATCACGAAGAGTGGTGACGAGCTCACCATGGAGCCCCGCGACCTCGGTCCGGAGCCGGATGATCTCCTACTTGCCAAGGAACGGGCAGAATTGTTGCGCCAAGCCCTCGAGACGCTCCCCGAGAAGTATCGGATCGTGATCAGGATGCGCCACGAGGAAGAACTGGAGTACCAAGAGATCGCCGATAAACTGGGTCACCCACTAGGTACTGTAAAAGCCCACCTCTTTCGTGCTCGAAAACTCTTGTATAAACGATTGATCCAACACGGTTCACATTTTGAAGAGTATATGGCCGACGAAGGAGACGATGCATGATGGGTGTCGGACGACGCAAGATCTGGCCGTGGATCGCTATCGGCCTCGCGTCGGTCGTCGTACTCGTGCTTCTTGGCTTCTTTGTGTGGCGAATGATCCATCCTCCCGTCGAGCCGTACGTTGAGTCTGAAGGCGAAGCCGTGGTGATCCAAGTGGAAGTGGTCAACGCTTCAGGGATCAACGGAGCCGGTCGTCGAGTGATGAATTACCTCCGCGAGCGCGGATTCGACGTTGTAGAGTTGGGGACCGCTCAGGAGAAACGTGAGCGATCGATAGTTGTTGATCTGATGGGTGACCGCATCAGCGCAACAAGAGTGGCAGCAGTGATGGGAATCCCGGATTCCATGGTTGTAAGCGAGATCGATTCCATGCGTTTTTTGCGCGCCAGCGTCATTCTTGGCAATGATGCGTCAACGCTGGAGCCGCTTCGCGATTGAATTGAACATTTTGAAACGAGGAGCCTTTGGCAACACTTAGTAAGCCGAGATCGACAAAAGGACGCGCCGTCCTTTGTGCTCGTCTCGCCCAAGACAAACAGGCGCATGACCTGCTGATCTTGGATCTGTCTGAACTTGAGTCCTCTCCGGCTGAGTTTTTTGTGATCGTTTCCGTTGACAGCGATGCCCAGATGAAGGCGGTATCCGATGCGGTACAACGAGGGATGAAAGAACTCGGTTTCGGAAGCGCCCGCGTTGACGGAACGGCGGGCTCCGCCTGGGTGGTGATCGACTACTTCGACGTGGTCGTCCACGTGATGAACAACGAGGCACGGATGTTCTACAATCTTGAACGTCTTTGGGGTGACGCCAAAGGTTACGGCGTCACACCAGCCGGAGCTGCTCGCTCGGTGACCAACTTCCAACGTCGAGGAGCCCACTGATGACCTTGCACGCGTTCCTGGAACCGCAGGTGCGGGAAGCACTGCGCGCGATGGAGGCCGATGCGTCGATGCCGATCCCGTTCGAAGTACCGCGTCAAGCCGGTCACGGCCATGTAACGACGACGATCGCCATGTCGTTGACGAAGGTGTTGAAGCAGCCACCCCGTGCCATCGCAGAAAAGATCGCCGATTCATTGCGCACAGCACCACACGTCTTGAGCGTCGAGATCGCCGGCCCGGGTTTCATCAATGTGACCTTTGCTCCGTCAGCGTTTCATGAGATCCTCCTGTCTCTGCATGACAGTGGCGACGACGTCGGCCGCAGTACCATAGGTGCAGGCAGGACCGTCAACGTTGAGTACGTGAGTGCCAACCCTACCGGCCCCCTTCATGCAGGACATGGACGTAATTGTTCGGTGGGTGACACGATCGCGAACCTGTATGCCTGGTGCGGATTTGCGGTGACGCGTGAGTATTACTTCAACAACGCTGGCAATCAGATGAACAAGCTCGGCGAGTCGATCGCGGCTCGCGTGCTTGAGATCCTCAACAGATCCGATGAACTGCCGTTTCCTGAAGACGGCTATCACGGTGAATACATCAAAGAGATCGCGCAAGAATTGGTCACAGGCGGTGCCGTGGCTGACCTTGACATTGCACAATTGCGTGAGATCGCCAAGAAAGCCGGCGAGACGTGGTGTTTTGCCTCGATCAAGCGAACGTTGTCGACGTTGAACATAAAACATGATCTGTATTTCAACGAAGACTCGCTGTATTCCGACGGTAAGGTCAAACAGACCATTGAGGATCTTCGCGGCAAGGGCCTTGTCTATGAAAAAGACGGTGCCACATGGCTTGCACTTCAACAGCTGGGTAATCCACAAGACAAAGTGATCGTGAAGTCGACCGGCGAGCCAACCTACCGGTTGCCCGACATTGCCTATCACCGCGAGAAGTTGCTTCGTGGATATGATTATGTGGTCGACATCTTCGGCGCCGACCATATTGCAACGATCCCCGATGTGCTCGCTGCTGTAAAAGCGTTGGGCTTCGAAACGGAACGTGTGCGAACCGTGATCCATCAAATGGTCACGTTCATTGAGAACGGAGAGGTCGTCAAATTCTCTAAGCGCTCAGGTAAGTCGTTTACGCTCGATGATCTGATCGACGAGGTCGGCGCCGACGTCGTACGGTTCTTCTTCATCATGAGAGCCGTTGGGACCCATCTCGACTTCGACCTTGGTCTTGCCAAGGAAGAAGGCGACAAAAATCCGGTCTTCTATCTGCAGTACGCCCATGCTCGTATCTGTTCGATCCTCCGAAAAGCTGAAGGATCGGTCACGGCGTCCACCGATGATCTCAGCGTGCTCGTCGAGCCCTCGGAGATCGCCCTGATCGGACTGCTGAGCCGCTTCCGCATTGTCCTCGAACGTGCCTGTGATCAACTCGAACCTCAATCGGTGGCCGAGTATCTTCGTGACCTCGCAGCGGCCTACCATCAGTTCTATCATGAGTGTCGGATCCTTGGTTCCGACCCTAAGATCGAATCTGCCCGGTTGTTGCTTGCCGACGTCACACGCCGTGCCATGCGGAACGGTCTGTTCGTTCTCGGCGTTAGTGCGCCGGAACAGATGTAGCATGACGCGAGATTATTACTACGAACTCGACACGCGGGGTAACCTGACGCTCGACGGCGTCCTGCAGGACGATCCGTGGTTCGTAGACTTTTTCTTCCGTCGCCTTGCACCAACGGCAAGTCCCGAATATCCCGATCATCCCTTCGTCTCTCGCTGCGGCGATGAGATGAACTATCTCCGTCCTGCCGACACGCCGATCATCTACACTGGTTTTGACGGCGACCGCCTTTATTACGGCCATTCGCTTAACGTCCTGTTCCATCCCGACCGCCTGTCCTACTCCGAGGATGGTGTCCTCTATCACTGGGCCATGGTAGGTGAAAGGGGGCGGATCGTTCCACAGATCGCCATGGAACTCGCACGGTTCATTGAGCCGTGGGGACCGTATTATGCCTTCATCGACCTGGGGCGGGGGAGACGCTCGCCCCTTACTCCTCTTCATCTTGAACACCGACTGCGATTTCTTCGTCCGAAACCCGATAATCAATGTGTAGGATGCGGCGAGGCAAATCCGTTCTCTTTCCAGTTGACGTTCGTACATGATAGAGAGACGCAACACGTCTTTACCTATCTACGACCGGATCAACGTATGCAAGGTGCATTGAGCACAACACATGGCGGATTTGTGTCCCTGTTGCTGGATGAAGCGATGGGGAAGTGTCTGAGTGTGCGTGGATTGCGCGCCCCGACGGCCAAGCTTTCCGTGAACTTCCGTAAGCCGACATTGTTAGGCGAGGAAGTCGAAGTGCGGGCGTGGATAGAACGTCAGGAAGGACGAAAGAACTTTCTCCGCGGCGAGATCCGCTCAACGTCCGATCCCGATCTCGTTCTTGCCGATGCCGAAGGCCTCTTCATCACTGTCGGCACGAAGGACCCGGCGTGAATCAACAGCCGAGCATCATTGCCTTCAGCATTGTCCTTGGCGTGATCTTCTTGGCGATGGACGCCTATACCTTGTTCCGCTGGACGAGGTTCGTGAAGGTGCAGCGCATGAATGTGTGGTGGAAACGCATCCCACTGATCATTGCCGTTGTGGCGTTCGTGCTCTATGCCTTTGTGGTCTATCGTCGACATGCATTTCGCCTTGACGGTTTCGACGCTGTTCTGTTCGGTCTGGTCAGTCTCTGGTATCTGCCGAAGTTCGGCATCATACCGTTCCTCGTGATACGAGATCTGATCGCGGGTGCGGTGCGGGGGCTGCATTGGTTAGGAAACCGTAGGTCGTTGAGTAGGTCGGAGAGTAGGTCTCCGAGTGAGTCTGTGAGAGAGTCTTCGAGGGGGCGGCGCGAGTTCTTGGCGAAGAGTGCGTGGGGGATGGCTACCGTTCCGTACGTCATGGTTGGGAATGGGATGTACCGCACGTTGTACGACTATCAGGTCTATGAAGAAGAGGTGATCTTGCCGAACCTGCCGCGGGCGATGGACGGCATGCGCATCGTGCAGATCTCTGACGTTCATGCCGGGTCGTATGTTGACGACATTGCGTTTGAAGAAGCCCGGCGCATGATCGACACGCTCAAACCCGATGCCATCGTGATCACCGGTGACTTCGTGAATGCCAAACCGGATGAGCTCGCTGTGATCGCCAAGCAGCTTGAGATGCTCAAAGCACCGGAAGGTGTCTATGCCTCCCTTGGCAATCATGACCACTACAACACTCGTCGCGAACACGAACAGCTCGTGAAGGGTATTCGCGAGATGGGGATCAACCTTCTCGTGAACCAACACCATCGCATTGGAACAGGATCGACATCGATCGTGATCGCCGGTACGGATAACACTGGATTCCGTCAAGAGTTTGGCGACATCTCCAAGACCCTCGACGGTGTTGCACCGGATGAAGCTGTGATCTTGTTGGCACACGACCCAACCTATTGGGACAAACACATCGTTGGTCAGCAGCCCATCCATCTGATGTTGTCGGGTCACACCCACGGCGGACAATTCGGTATCCAGGCCTTCGGCTTCGAGTGGAGTCCGGCGCAATACGTCTACGAGCAATGGGCTGGTATGTATCGTAAGGGTGATCAGCTTCTCTATGTGAATAGGGGGCTGGGTACGGTCGGTCCACCAATTCGTATTGGTATCCCGCCGGAGATCACACATTTCACGCTGCGTGCCACACGCTATGGCGATAACGTCGCCTAGGTCGTAGATTCGCGGGATGAGAATCACTGCATGCATGATCGTGCTGTGCTGCGCGATCGCGAACGCCCAGAGTGGCGAGTTGTTTGAGTTCGGTGTGAAAGCCGGCGCATCGATGGCACATCCCGGATCACTACCTTCCGATGTGAATTCCACGGATGACCTCGCCTTCAGTGGCGGCCTATACGCACAGGCAGGTCTCGGCGACCTCCTGGCGATCGGCGCGGAGCTCATCTACGAAGGGCGCAACTTCGCGATCACGACGAGCTATCAAGATGCCGGTGACGTTACGACGAATTATACGACCAACACCATCAGCATCCCATTGATGTTGAAGATCGGCCTTCCGTTGAACTTTATGGCTGAGATCGGTGTCCAATACTCCCAATTCGTCAGCGGTGCTGATCTGATCAAGAACGACGGTCAAGGTCTTGCTTTGCTCGGCCTAATGTGGCGTCCACTCGAAAAACTCCGCATCGGCGCACGATTCCAGCCCGGCCTATCGCCGTTGGAGATCGACGGTATCGATGACGTCACTATGAGCGTAACACATGTCTACGTGGCCTGGGCGCTTTTCTGATAGACCTCCTCTTGGAGGTGCGGAATATGCGTATTCGATCGTCTACGGCATCTTGACGATCGTCGTGGGAGTCGTTGTCGTAGATGCGATCGGTCTACCCAAGCCATGGGGGTCACATAATAATGGCGGCCTCATTGCGATCTGTATGCTGTATTCACTGCGGCCATTTCCCGATCGACTACGTGATCAACGTTTCTGGATCAAGCGAAGCATTGTCTATTTACTGGTCAATGTTGGTGCTATCGTCTTGATGGCGTACTTATACAGCTTGACGAAGGGTGAACCGTGGCCGATGGCAACCTCGATCGTATTGACAGCGATCATTGCCTATCTGATCTTGGTGGTGCCTAAGCTGTTCACGGAGCGCACGGAAGAAGATCCTCGCTTTGTGATCCGGGATGTGGTCCTTGCCGTGTTCTTTAGCTCGTTCTTTCATTTCTCGAGTTTGGCGATCGATGCGCTGTTTGGCGACGTGTGATCTTCTATTGCTTAAGTGCCGCTATTGCCACCTCTGCAAGCATTGCTGCTCCCGTGATCATGGCTCGTTCTTCCGGCGCGAACTTCGGACTATGCAATCCTGGAATGGTTTCTTGACCGTGTGGTCTGCCCCCTAACATCCAGAAACAGGCGGGCATCTTCTGACTGTAGTAGGAGAAGTCTTCGGCCCACATCTTTGGTTCGAAGTCGGCAGTGCGTTCAATACCGAAACGCTCGCGAGCGATCTGCTGTGCGAACCTCGTCGCATCGGCATTGTTGAAGAGTGGGGGATAGCCTTTGGAGATGCGGAGTTCACCTTCGCAACCATGAAGTGCGCAGTACTGGCGCGTTTGTTCTTCGAGCCACTGCCAGGCATGTTCACGCCACGATTGGTCGAAGGAACGCAACGTACCTTTCATCTCTACAACGTCGGGAATGATGTTGTTGGCCGTGCCGCCATGGATGGCCGTGATGGTCATGACACCGGGATCAAGGGGATTGCGCTGCTTGGTGATGAGTGACTGAAGGTGATGCACGAGGCCCGCGGCGGCATAGATCGGATCTCTACCGAGATGTGGTTGTGCCGCGTGCGCTCCAAATCCACGAATGGTCCAGTAGAGTTCATCGGCGGAGGCCATCATCGCACCAGTGACAAAGGAGATGGTGCCGGCAGGCGCGCCGGGATCGATGTGTTGGCCGAAGATCATCGATGGAGTTGGGCCTTCAAGGGCACCTTCGGCGATCATGATGCTCGCCCCTCCGGGCGTCTGTTCTTCGCCGGGTTGGAAAATGAGCTTGACGATGCCGCCAAGGTCGGCTTCGCGTTCTTTGAGCATCTGTGCGGCGGTCAACAGCATCGTCGTATGCGTGTCGTGACCGCAGGCATGCATCACGCCCGGGACGGTCGAAGCATAATCCAATCCGGTCTCTTCCAGGATCGGAAGTGCGTCGATGTCGGCGCGCAAGGCGATGCAGCGCTCACCCCTTCCGATATGGCCGACAACGCCCGTTGTTGCGACGGTGCGATGTTCAATGCCGAGTTCGGTCAAGCGAGACTTGATGAATGCCGATGTTTCGAATTCTTGGAAGGAAAGTTCAGGATGCTGATGCAAATGACGTCGTGTCTGTTGCATCACGGGGAACAATTCTTCAGCGCGTTGGGTGATCGACATGGTCAGACTTCAAAGAATGGTGAATCGAAACGAGCATCGCCGGTGAGCGTAAGGCGTCCGACATCCAAGGTGCAGGTGAGTACACGGCCGCTTGGTGGTGTGAACGTGATGGTTGAATCAGTTCTGTCCGAGAGATAGAGGGCGATCGCAGTGGAAAGAGCGCCGGTGCCGCAGGCGCCGGTGACCTGCTCGACGCCGCGTTCGAACGTGGCGATGTTCGCATGGCCGCGGTCGACACATTCGACCATGTTGACGTTGACGCCCCGAGGAAAAGCGGGATGGTGTCGCAACGTGTACACGATGGGTCGTGTTGCATCAAGAGGGCCGTCGATCACAACATGATCGCTATTCACATCAACGTACCACACGTCCACATCGACACCACCAAGTTCACCAACAGCATAATGCCTGATCTCTTTCGGAGCAGGGAAGTGCACCGAGATAAGGTCCGGTGTGATCTCCGCACCATATTCAACCCCGTTTAGCGCAAACCGTACCTGTTCCCCGTTCCCAGGTTCCAGTTTCCAGTTCCCAGTTCCCAGTTCCCTCCAGAAACGCACGGCACATCTCGCCCCGTTACCGCACATCATGCCATGAGAGCCATCAGGGTTGTAGAAGTCGGCCTTGAAGGCAAGATCAGCATGGGGATCGTCTGTCGTCCAGGTGAGCAGGATGACACCTTCGATGGGAGTTCCATCGTGACGAGGGTGTTCGGCGATACGAGCACGAACGTCTTCGGGTCTCCAGATCGTGGACGCCGTCGTGGTACGCACGTCGCCGACGAGGAACACGTTGCCGGCACCGCTCATGTGGACGAACTTCATCGACCGGCCTCCGAGAGGACGCTGATCAATTCGTTGTGGATCTTGCCGTTGGTCGCAACAATGTTGTCGTGGCCGAGGATGAACGGTCGGTTGTCGTAGTGCGTCACCGTCCCACCGGCTTCGATGATCAACAGCGCACCCGCGGCCATGTCCCATGCGTTGAGGTGAACTTCCCAAAAAGCATCGAACCGTCCGGCTGCCGTGTAGGCAAGGTCGAGGGCCGCACTTCCAAGGCGACGAACCGGTAGCCCCCTACCAACAATGGCAGCGAACTGATCGATACATCCGTTGGGGTTGGTGTTGACGTTGTAGGGGAAGCCCGTGACGAGGATGGCGAGGTCAAGCGACGGCGTTGCAGAGACATTCAGGCGCTGGCCGTTGAGGAAGGCCCCATGGCCTTTGATGGCCGTGAATGTCTCGTTGAGCAGGGGATGATGGATCACGCCGAGGACGGTCTCGCCGTTGACCACAGCGCCGATACTCGTGCAAAAGATCGGGATGCCATGGGCGAAATTGACGGTGCCGTCAAGAGGGTCGACCACCCACTGTAGGTCGGTCACACCTTCAACAGCGCCGCCCTCTTCTCCAAGGAAGGCAGACCCTGGCACGAGGTCGCGTAGGCCCTCGAACAACAATCCTTCGACGCGGATATCGTATTCGGTCACCAGGTTATGGCGACCGTCTTTGCCGCGGGCTTCAACAGCGGTGCCGTAGCCCTCGCGCAAGACCGCGCCGGCCTGATGAGCGAGTTCGACAACCTTGGGGAGAAGTTGGGTGACGTCCATGGAACACAAACCTACGGTTTTCACCGTAAGCCGTTGGCAATCCTTGTGGTATCTTTGTGGCTTGATGCGAAACCTCGAATATGCCCTGGGAATCGTTTTGGCCGTGTTGCTGATCGGAGCTGTTCCGATGCAGGCACAGCCCAAAACGTTCACACAGCCGAAATTCATCCCTCGTGGTCCGAACGAGTTCGACACGGCCGGTGCCAAGAAGTCGATGGAGTTGGCCGAGGAAACTGCCGGACTGCTGGCGCGAGAGATCGATCCTACCCAGTACGTGGTCGGCCCGAACGATGTACTCACGGTCAGTGTCTGGACCACAGAGTCCATTCACGTGGACGTCGTCGTCAGTCCGGAAGGTAAGATCGTCTTCCCGCGAGCCGGCGTGCTCGACGTGAAGGGCTTGACCTTAGCGCAGGTCCAAGACCTGGTGGCCGAACGAGCACAAGCGATCTATCGTAATGCCAAGACCAACGTTTCCCTGAAGCGTCTCCGCGAATTCAAGGTCTTCATTCTCGGAGCAGTGGCCGTCCCCTCCGTGGTCTCCGCCACGGTTGCCGATCGTGTCTTTGATATTCTGGAACGAGCCGGCGGCATCCTCGACACCGGGTCGATCCGCGGTATCCAGCTGTTCCGTGAAGGTATGACGGAGCCCATCATCGTTGACCTTCAACGCTTCATGACCTACGGTGATGAACGCGCCAACCCCACCGTCCTTGGCGGCGACCGGATCGTTGTTCCGCTGCGGAATAGCACGAACATCATCTCCGTGTCCGGCGACGTGGTCCAACAAGGGGAGTATCCGTATTTGCTCGGCGACTCACTCTCGACCATCATTCGCATGAGCGGCGGCTTCTTGCCCTCGGCGCGACTCGACTCCGTGACGGTGGTGCGCATTAGTGAAGACGGCGCACGATTGATCACCGACATCTACGATCTCCGTTCATGGGCGGGGATGGTCTTCTCCAACACACCGTTGGAGAACGACATTGCCCTTCGCTCCGGCGATCGTGTATACGTGCGATCGATCCCGCGTTGGAATGAACGCCAACAGACTGTGATCAAGGGCGAGGTCGTCTATCCGGGTCAGTACGCCATCGTCCCGAATCAAACACGTCTCACAGACATCATCGCTGCTGCCGGCGGTTTCACCAACAAGGCTTCTCTTGAAGATGCTGTGGTGTTCCGGACCAAGGAGATGAAAGAGGTCGACAAAGAATACGAGCGCCTCAGCAAACTGCCCCCTTCCGAAATGAGTACGAACGAGTTGCAGTACTATCGAACGAAATCGCGCGAGGTCAAGGGCATCATGTCGGTGAACTTCGCCGACATCTTTGAACGCAACAAGCTCGATAACAATCCGGTGCTCAAGGACGGCGATAGCATCTACATCCCTGAGAAGAACCTCTACATCAACGTCACGGGCTCGGTGCGAAATCCAGGACGTATCGTCTATCAACCGGGACGGACGTATCTGGATTATATCGACTTGGCAGGGGGCTTTGGGTTCCGTGCGGATCGTAATGCCACGCTGATCATCAAGGTCAAAGGTGATCAGTTTCCCGCTGATTCCGAGAACTATACGCTTGAACCCGGCGATAACATTCTCATCCTTGACGAGCCGGAGACACGCTTCATTGATGTGTTCACCGCAGCACTGACCATCACGGCACAGATCGTTACCATCGTTGGTGTGGTCCTTACCATCGTGAGGTTGCAGTAAACTATGTCAACAGTCTTCCTGCTGAGTTCCTATCGACGGGCGATACGATCCTACCTGCAAGTACTCGGGATCGTGTTGATCGCTGTGGCTGCCCTGAGTTTCGTGATCCCGCAGACCTTTACAAGTAGAACGTCGATCATGCCCCCTGAGAACAAATCCGGCGGCGGTGGTCTGTCTTCATTATTGCAGTCTGCACCGATCTCTATCGGTCTGGGCGGTGATGCTGGCGCGAACAAGACCTCGATGATCTTCAGCGAGATCCTCACTTCAAGAACGTTGATGGAGGGCGTGATCGATACGCTCAACCTTGAACAACATCCGTTCTTCACGGGTATTGAGCGAACGGATCTTGTGGAGTTGTTGTCGGCCTCCATCTTGGTCAATTCCCGCAAGACAGGTACGGTCACGATCGAGGCAAGTGTGTCGACCGGTTGGTTCCCATTTGGCGATGGACCGTTGATCGCCGCCAAGACAAGTGCGGATATTGCCAACGCCTGCCGTATGGTCTTGGATCGGATCAATCGAGATAAGGCCATCTCACAGGCGCGTCAGTCGCGACGCTACATCGAACGCGTCCTTCTGGACACGAAGGCACAGATCGATTCTCTGCAGTCCGACATGCAGAAGTTTCAATCAGAAAATAAAGTCTTTGCACTCGATGAACAGATGGCCGCTATCGTCAACAACGCCGTCACCGTTGGGACGGAGTTGGCCAAGGCCCAGCTAGAGTTGGCCATGGTGAAACAGGACTTCCAGAACTCATCGCCACAGGTGCAGTTCATGGAGCAAAAGGTCAGCTCCTTGCAGGAACAATATGACCGCGTCCAGCAGGGTGGGTTGGTGAACTCAGATGGCTTCTCCATTCCGTTCTCGGAAGTGCCGGCGCTGACACGCACCTATACGAACCTGGTACGTGACCTGAAGATCAAAGAGCAGATCAACGCCTATCTCGAAACCCAGCGCATGCAGGAGTTGATCCAAGAGGCGAAGGATATCCCAACGGTCGTTGAGCTAGATGTGGCCGTAACGCCAAAGAAGCGTTCTTCGCCGAAGCGCACCATGATGCTCATCTTCGCCTTTGCCCTTGTTACGATCGGCTTTGCCGGCTACATCCCTCTGCGCGACATGTGGCGCGCACGCAGCGTCTAACGCTTAGCCGAGGAACTTGTTCGCCTCTAAACGAATCATCGAAGCCAATCGCTTCAGATGCGGATTCGATGTTTGTTCCGCGATCGGAACATAGCGCTCCAACGTGTTGCGCAGGTAGACCAGCGGATTGCGCTTAAGATTGAACGCCAAGCAGCGGACGTTGTCGAGTCGGGCTGCAAGCTTGATCACCAAACAATCTTCACTTGCTGATCGAAGTGTCTGGGCGTGCTTTTCATCCACGCCCTCGGGATCCTTGCGTGCCTTGTCGAGATCCTTCGTCAGTGTTTCGACAACGTAGGCAACATATCCGCCAAAGTTGTATTCAAGTACACCACGAGTGATCGTGTCGGAGTCTTCCAACACATCGTGCAGAAGTGCAGCGATGATCACATCGGGATCATAGATCGACAATTCATCCATCAGGATGCGCACCGTTCGGGCGCTGTGATGGAAATACGGTGTGCCGTCATTGCGTACCTGGAACTCGTGCACCGAGCGCGCCATATCATAGGCGTCGATCACCTTGGAGACGTTGATCAGGTCTCCTCGCGATGCGAGTCGCGATTCCAATTCTTCTCGGCTTAGTGTGATCTGATTGTACGACATACCTAGCGCGTTCGTTTCTTGTTCGGCACGGTCATCAATTCTCGCGCCCCATCCAATGCGGCTTCGGACACGGTAGCGCCCGACAGCAATTTCGCGATCTCTACCACCACATCCTCGCCGCTTATCGCACTGGCGGCAACGGTCGAGGTGTTCGATCCTTCGGTCTTCGTCACACGGATCATCTGATCTGCAAGCGATGCGATCTGCGGAAGGTGCGTGATGCAGATCACCTGATGGGCATGGGCGATCTCCTTCATCACATCGCCGACATGTCGCGCGATCCGGCCGCTGATCCCGGTATCGATCTCGTCAAAGACGAGTGTTCCAATAGATCCGCTCTCCGATAGCACCTTCTTGAGGGCGAGCATGAACCGTGATAGCTCACCTCCACTGGCGATCTTGGCTAGGGGGCGAGCATCTTCCCCGGCATTGGCCGAGAACAAGAATTCAATATGATCGGCACCATTCGGACCCAGGTCTGACGGCTCGATCTTGATCTCGACCACGCTTGACGGCATGCCCATCGTTGACAATGCTGACGTGATCGAGTTGGACAATGGTTTAGCCCCCTTCATCCGTTGCATCGTGAGCGTCTTGGCGATCTTCACCGCCTGTCCACGAGCATTCTTGGCTGCTTCCGTGGCGGCGTTGACGGCGTCGTCGAGATTCTCAAGCAGGGCGAGCTCTTGTTGTACACGATCCATGGTGCTGATCGCTTCATCAAGGGTGCCGTACTTTCTCACGAGTCTCTGCAGTGAAACCTGACGCAAGCGGAGTTCTTCGAGCCGCTCCGGCGAGAAGTCTTCTTCGTCTGCCAATGGAGCTACCGAACCGGCGGCTTCTTTGCAGATGCTGAGTGCTGATTCAAGTTCATCGAGGGTTGCTTGCAGAGAAGCATCGAAGGGCAAGAGGTCGCGCACACGGTCGCGAGCGTGTTGGATCTGATCGTAAGCCGATGGTTCTCCGGAATAGAGGAGGTCGCGCGCCGACGTTGCGGCTGCAAGAACGGACTCGCTTGCTTCGGCACGCCGCAGATCGGCCGTGATCTGTTCGTCTTCGCCCGGCGACGGTGCAATGGAGGCGATCTCCTGAAGCACAAAGCTTAGGCGTGCACGGTCTTCGTCGGCAGAACGGGCACGACGTTGTAGGTCGGCGACTTCATGGTCGCAGGCAACGACGGATGCCCACGCAGTCCGCATGTCGTCAAGGATCTGCGACGTGCCGGCAGAGCGATCCAGGATCTCTCGGTGGCGGGCAACGTTGAGCAGACCATGGGTGTCATGTTGACCATGGAAGTCCATGAGGACCGCTGCCAGCTCACGAACGACGGCGGCCGTGGTGGGAGTGTCGTTGACAAAACAACGCGTCGTGCCGGATGCCGTGATCTCACGACGAACGACAAGACCGTCGTCATTCACATCGAGGTCATGTGCTGCGAGCACCTCATTCAGTCCGGCGATGTCGGGTGAAAAGACCGCCTCAACGATCGCCTTCTTCTGGCCCGTTCGCACAACATCCGAAGACACCCGTTCACCTAAGGCGACGGAGAGAGCGTCGATGATGATCGACTTGCCGGCGCCGGTCTCACCGATCAATACGGTCAGGCCGGAATGGAGATCGAGATCCACTTCGTCAACAAGAGCGAACGATCTGATCGTGAGGTGACGAAGCATTACAGGCGGGTCACGCGCATTTGAAAGAGCCGGATAGCGCCATAGATCAGAGCGCCGAAGACAACGACCGAGATCAGCGGGTGCGTCTCTTGGCCGATCACCACTAAGGAGATCGTAATGAGAAACGTCGTGATCGCGATCAGTAAGATCCAGAGAGCAGCCATAATGTGTTCCGTTGTTTAGACGGTCTCCGATGCTAGATAGGATGCGTATTTACGTTGGAATGCCGGCAATTTATCGGAAGGGATCTTTACGACCAACGACGTACCGTCATCGCCGTCCTTCCGTTCCAATACCTCGGCGTCGGCATAGATCTGTGAGACCAGTCGCCCGTCTTCGTATGGGACCAATACGGTGCGAAGAACGGACAGCGTTTCAAGCATCTGCTGCATTTTCTGCAGCAAGGCATTGAGGTTGATCCCGCGTTCGGCTGAGATGAAGACGCAGCCCGGATTCTCGGATTCGGCATCGCCGATCAAGAATTGATCGGTCACGATATCGATCTTGTTGAACACGGTCAAGATCGGCACGCCTTCCACACCAAGTTCGGAGAGCGTCTCTTCGACCACACGCAAGTGATCGCGGAAGTGTTCGTTCGACAGGTCGACAACGTGGATCAGCACGTCGGCTTCGAGCGTTTCAGCAAGCGTCGATCGGAAGGAGGCGATCAACTGCGTCGGCAGTTTGCGAATGAAGCCCACCGTATCGGAGAGCAGTGCTTTCTGCCCGCTGGGCAGCTCGAAGGCACGGACGGTCGTATCAAGCGTGGCGAACAAACGATCTTCGACGTGGACCTCGGAGTTCGTCATCACCCGCATGAGCGATGATTTGCCGGCATTGGTATACCCAACCAAGGCGAAGCGGGGGAGTGTGCCGCGTCCTTTGCGCTGCACGGCTCGCTGAGTGTCGATCTCGAGAAGCTTACCCTTCAACCGCTGGATCCGCGTGCGGTACATTCGACGGTCGGTCTCGATCTGCGTTTCGCCCGGACCCTTTGTGCCGATCCCACCAAACTGCTTCGACAAGTGCGTCCACATCCGCGTCAACCGCGGGAAGAGGTATTCGAGTTGTGCGAGTTCAACTTGGGTGCGCGCTTCGACAGATCGTGCGTGGGCGGCGAAGATATCCAGGATCACGCCGGTGCGGTCGAGAACCTTCACCTCCCATGCCTCCTCTAGGTTGCGAACCTGGACGGGGGTGAGATCGTCGTCGAAGACCACCATCTGGCACTGGTTCTCGATGATCATCTCCTTGATCTCGTCTACCTTGCCTTTGCCGACGGCCGTGGCCACGTCCGGTCTGTCACGCTCCTGATAAACGCGCAGCGCTACATCGGCACCGGCGGTGTCGAGAAGGAGTTCTAGCTCGTCGAGATGCTCGGAAACGATGGCCGGATCACTGCCCTTTCGGACGACGGCCACGATCAATGCTCGTTCGCGCGGCTTGAGGCCAACATCGAACATGGTGTTTTTTGACATAGACTCTACAACAAACATACCACCCGAAGCCCGTAGTTTAGAGGCGAATGCTTCCCGTCCTGCTCTGTCTCGTTCTCCTTGTCTCACCGATCCGGTCTGTCGCCCAAGAGGTCGCAGACACCGGTCCGCAGCTTCCTGTCGTCCTCGAATGGGCCGACAGTCTGGTCACGACCGCACTCGGTGGATCCACTCAGCGCGAGTTTCTAGGTCATGTGCGTTTTCGGCAGGGAAATGTGACAGTGACGTGTGACCGGGCGATCCATGACCAGGCCGCCAACGGGGCCGAGCTCTTCGGGAACGTCGTCGTGACGCAGGACGGACTGACCATGAAGGCACCGTATGCGCGGTACGACGGGAATTCCTTCATCGCCTCGGCTACCCGCGGTCTTACCGTCAAAGACGGCCATCGCACTCTGACCGCCCGATCCGGTGAATATTCCACCAAGACCCATGTAGCCGTCTTCGTCGACCAGGTACAGATGTTTGATGATACTGCCCGTGTCTGGGCTGATCGTGTCGTCTACGATCGTGATACGAAGTTTTCCACGGCGATCGGACGCGTCGTCGTCCGAGACACCATCCGCCGGGCCATCATTGCCGGCGACACGATCCACCAAGACCCGGCTACTGATCACTCGATCATTCTGGGTGAAGCGGCACTCTGGCAATGGGAGACCGATACGATGCTCGTCGTTGCTGATACGCTTGAAGCTTTTCGTGGGGCCGACGAACGCTTCATCGCCCAAGGGAATGCCGCATTGGTCCGTGGTGGAGTTGCTGCCCGTGCCGACTCCATGTATTACAGCGATTCGACCGGTCGATTTGACCTCTTGGGCATGCCTCTTCTCTGGGCCGACTCCATGCAGCTCTTCGCCGACACGGTCATCGTGATCGCTCCAGATCGATCCTTGCGCGAGATCCACGGCCTCAATGACGCCATCATGATCAGTCGGAACGACACGCTATTGCCGGCCAGATACGACCAGGTGTCGGGTCGGTACCTTCGCATCGATGTTGAACGCGACACCGTCCGCTCGCTCCTTGCCGTCGATGACGCCCGCAGCATCACCTTCCGTTCCGAGGAAGGTGTCCGCGACGGCCTTGCCAAGTTCGCCTCTGACACCATCAAGGGCTACTTCGACCAAGGACAGCCATCGGATATCTATTGGTTAGGGGGCGTGGAGGGTGAACATCACCCCGAAAAGTCCGTGGAAGGCCGTGAAAATGAGTTTCTACTGCCGGGATTTGAGTGGCGTGTTGACCGTCCAACCTTGACCGAACCACCCGCCCCCTACACAGATCGGACAAAACGTCAAGGGCGGCTGCCGCGAGCAGGATATCAGATCCAGGCCACGACCGGGAAAAAGAAGTAACGAAATTCAGCAGAAGGCGTTATCATGCAGGCTCGAACTTGGGAGTACTGCGTGGCGCGTAGTTGGACATGCATACTGTTGATCTTGGTCGTTGGCGTTGAACTGCTGACGGCGCAAGTGGAGCGTGTGCTTCCGCGGAAAGGTTCGTCCAGTCTTGAAGGCACGGAGTTCTTGGTCGGCTTCATGCAGAACGAACGCCTCGAATTCGGCGTCGACCCCCGGCTTCAGATCTTCATCTCGTCGCAGTACGATGCCATCGTAACGATCGAGTATCCATTGTTTGGACCGCAGATACGGCGCGTGGCGGCCAACACGGTCTTTGTCGAAGATGTGTCAGCATATCACGTCGTCAATGCGTCGGAGGTCCCGACACAGAAGGGGATCTTTATTCGCTCGAATGTTCCGATCGTGGTGTACACGTTGAACACGTTGGCGGCGTCGACCGATTCGTATACGGCGATCCCGATCAAACATCTTGGAATGGATTACCTGACGGTCAATCGTCCGAATGATCGGTATCCGTTCAATCCACGATCTGACGACCCCCTCGACACGATGATCCGATCGTCGGAGTTCATGATCATCGCGCCGAACGATTACACGAATGTGGAGATCACTCCAAGTTACCGCACTGAGCGTGGGTCGCTTGCCGGAGAACCGATCGTTACGACCTTGTATCGGGGCCAGTGTTTCCTTGTGCGTTCGGCACAATCGCGCATCGGCATCGGCGACCTGACGGGCAGTCGGATCAAGTCGAACCTGCCCGTGGCCGTACTGTCGGGCCATGTACGCGCAAGTGTGCCGACCGATTCGGCACGTTCAAAAGACCATCTTGTAGAAATGCTCCCGCCGATCCCGAAGTGGGGGAAGACGTATGCTACCACGCCCTTCGCCATCGTCTATGGCGGTGATGTGATCCGTTTGATGGCCGGCAGTGATGACACGAACATTGAGATCGAAACACCCACCGGACCTTTTACACGGTATCTCGCGAAGGTTGGTGATTGGGTCGACATCAACATGACGGAGCCGGCATTCTATAAAAGCACCAAGCCCTTCCTTGTAACGCAGTTCATGCCGAGCCGGCGAAGCGGAGGTTCTTCCGACTACGACCCTGCCATGGTCGTGGTCCCACCGATCGAGCAATACGTCGACGGCGCACTGATGCAGTTCCCGCTCTTGGAACGACAAGAGCAACTGGGCGCCTTCCAGAACTTCTATCACTTCATCAATGTCGTAGCGGAGGATATCGCCGTTCCGAGTCTGAGGGTCAATGACCGACTTGTACGGGACATTGCCCCACGCATCCTCACGCAATCGATCCCGGGAACGAATCTCAAGTGGGCACAGGTGCAGCTACAACCCGGTTCGTATACGGTGACGGCGGACAGCGGCTTGTTCAGCGGCGTCATGTACGGTTCTACCAATGCCGATTCGTATGCGAATCTGATCGCTGTCTCATACGACCCCATTCCACAGGATGATCGCACGCCGCCGGTGTATGCTCTGACCATCGACTGCGGTGTGATCAACGGAACCGTGACGGACCAGGGGCGCGACACTGCCCGACTCTACGAGATCACAGTGCAGACGCAGCGAACGTTCAACTATCAGTGGACGATCGACGGACCGACGGACAGCGTTGGGTCAAGGACCATCACGGCATCGGTACGTGATCTGTGGCAGGACGCTCAGATCGTCATTCACGCCTACGATCACAAGGGTAATGGCAAAGAATGGCTGTATCGATACGACGCTCCAGACATTGTCATTCCCGCGCAGATCCAGATCGATGCACGTAGCCGTGGCACGAACTGTGAGCGTGTGGTGATCGTGAACCGAGATTCCACGCCGGTCGTCATCCGGTCGGTGTCACTTAGCGGAGACCAACGGTTGTCGCTTGATCGCAGCATTGTGGCGGACACGACCGTGTCGAGCAATGACTCCCTCGTGCTGTTGGTCTGTGTCACGGCAACCACCGACACCGAACCGGCCATCGGTACGGTCACGGTCGACCTCGGCTGTGGCAGGATCAAGACCATCGTGGTCCGTTCTGCCTCATCGGCCATGGCCGTCACGCGCGACCATGACTTTGGTCCGGTGCGGGTGGGCGACACCGTATGCACCGACATTCCGGTGATCAACACCGGAAGCTTACCCGTTATCGTGACACAATGGGTCGCCGATGCGACCGTCGGGCAATTTCTTCCGGACCTTCCGACGGTGCCGGACACACTTCAGCCGGGTGACACCATCTTGGTGAAGGTCTGTTTTTCGCCGGACAGTCTGCGAACCTATCAACGACGTGATACCATTGGCACAGATCCCGATCTTGGGCTGTATACGTCATGGACCGGACGCGGCATCGCACCCGATGTTCCGGATGTGATCATTGATTGGGGTAAACGCCGCGTCGGCACAACACACGATACGATCTATACACTCCGCAACGATGGTGAGGCCTCGTGCTTGATCAACGTTGGTACCCCCGTAGAGTCGTCATTCACCAGCACGTCCTTCGGTGGTGAGGTCCTTCTTGGCGGCTTCGAGCTCGACGATCTGGACCTTCGATTCACACCCGATCGTGAGGGGCCGTTCTCCGACACCATTCTCGCCTCTGTGGACTGGCGGTACCATCCCGTTGTACGCATCATCTTGCGTGGAGTGGGGACGCTTCCCAGGATCACCGTTCAAGACCTCGATATGGGCGATGTGGTCATTGGTGCCAAGCGAGACTCAACTGTCGATCTTCTCTTTGTGTCGGGTACTGAAGATCCAACGATCTTCTCCAACCGGATCACCGGTCCTGACGACGCTGCCTTTGTGCTCCCAACATCGCTCTTGAACACGGGGAGATCGCTCGCCCCCTCCCAGATCGGAGGAGTGGTGTCGTTCACACCTGATCGTCTCGGTCCGTTCCGAATGTCCGTGATCTTGGAACATGATGCAGCACCGGGGACGCAACGGGTCTTCGATACCATCGACATCATCGGCAACGGTATTCCGGTCCCTATCAAGCGGCTGGAAGTGTCGTTTGATCTCGACATTTATGATGCATGCGAAGAGACATCCATTCCGCTCCAACTCCGAAACACTGGCACGTTACCCTTCCCGATCGACTCGATCTTGGTGCAGTTCGCCGATCAGATCGTTACTGTCCGTGGTCTTCCATTGATCCTGATGCCCGGTGAACAGCAGCAACTCATCGTGGACGTTCTACCGACACGAACCACGATCGGCCCGGTTCTTGGGACGATCTACCACGCCGATACGGTGGCAGCTACCGTTCGTGGTCAATTGAAGGTTCGGACACCAGCACCGACGATCTCCTTGCAGATGCCCGGACTTGCAACACCCGGATCGGTGGTGCAACTCCGTGTCGTCGTCACCGGTGATCGGTCACGTGACACCTCAGAACCCATCCGCATAGAGATCCTGGCTCCATCGGATCGTCTTCAGTTTGAGGAAGGGGGCATACCTGTCGTTCTTCAAGACGCAGCGCAGGGGACGCGGAGCGTAGGTGCGATAGTACAGCGAACGCAAGGTGGGATTTTGATCGACCTGAATGAAAGGGTGACCTCGCAATATTCGGTCGATGCAACGATCGATGCCATCGTTCTTTGGAAGGATATGGCTCCAACTGCGGTCAGCGCCTCGGTTGTGGATAACTTTTGCGCTGATGCAGCGAAGGCCGAGACCTCGTTCTCCGTGGACCAGTGTGCCGACGATCTGCGCCGGGTTCGGTTCGGGGCTTTACCCGTGGTACGGGCTTCGGTGGTGCAACAGCCGTCGGGCGAGGACCTTTCGCTGCTCTTTGAGAGTACCCTGGAAACATCGGTCAAGATCCAGCTTTTTGACCTTTCAGGGCACGGAATCGTGCTCGCCAGTAATTTTACGTTGCAAAAGGGCATATCCCATTGTAAATTTTCGTGTTCTGGGAGGGCGACAGGTTTTTATAACCTCGTCGTAACGTATGAAAACGGCGAAGAGGTACTTCCCGTTGTGATTGTCAACTAGGGTGCTTCGTATGAGGAGATTGATTCTCGCAGTTCTGACACTTGCCACGTTCGCGGCAGGGGAGATGGTGGCACAACAGGAGCTTGCTAACCCGCTGATCCCGGCAAAGGCGCGTCCACGTATTTACGTGGGACCGGTCGTTGGATACAACAGGTCGCTGCACGCCTCCGGATTCCAGTCGGTGGCCGGCGACGTTTTGTGTCCGGACTTTACGCAAGGATCCGGCAACGGATACTACTTTGGCGTATCGGCTGAGTACCTGCTCGGCAGTCCGAAGGACTCCAAGTCGTCGATCATTGCCCGCGTTGTCTACAACTATTTGCCGGCGTATTACGAAGAGCCCGGCGATCGTCTGCCGTCGCTTGACGCAAATGGCGAGGTTGTGTATTCAAGCGTGCGCCACGTTGCTGAGATCAAGTATTCAACGATCGACATTGAAGCGATCTACAAGCTCAATCTGTTCGATTCGAACTTCGGAGTGGTTGTTGGTCCTACCGTTGGCTTCGTTGTTGGTTCCGATCGTGAACAGCGCATGGAGCTGATCGAGCCGTTGAACGCAACGTTCGACCCGTCGCTCTTCGATCCGGGCGAGGTTGAATACATCAATAACGGTCGCGCCATCATTACCGGCCAAGATGATATCCCGGACAAAAATCCGATCCGTGTTGCGGTAAAGGCCGGCGCTCAGTATGAACTTCCGATCGGACGTTTGTTGCTCGTACCGTGTATCTATTACAACTTCGGTATCACGGAAGTGAGCCCATCGGCGAACCTGCGGATCAATGCCCTTCAAACCGGCGTTGACCTGCGTTTCGCACTCTGATCTTCCAACTACGTTGATGACATCCTTGATGCCCGCTTAGGCGGGCATCTCCGTTTATGGAACAGCTCTGGTCACCTTGGCGCTCAGCGTACATCCATGCCGGCGACGAACGCGAATCGTCCGGATGTTTTCTCTGCCACTGTGCTCAACAACGGGGGGCGGATCTTGACTCGCTCGTAGTTGCCGCTTTCGTGCATTGTGTGGTCGTGATGAATCGATACCCGTATAATGCCGGGCACTTGTTGATCGCACCGCGAATTCATGAAGGGGCGCTTGAAGCGCTGCCCAAGATCGTGGCCGCTGAGATGATGGAGGTGCTTCAACGCACGGTCGAAGTCACCAATGCGGTCTTACATCCGCACGGATGCAACGTCGGGGCAAATCTCGGACGCCATGCCGGCGCCGGCGTCCCAGATCATCTTCACTTTCACGTGGTGCCCCGCTGGAGCGGAGATACGAACTTCATGCCCGTCTTAGCAGAGGTGAAGGTCGTTTCGGATTCATTGGAACAGATGTGGCACCAGTTTAGCGCTGCCTTTGCAGAGCGTGGAACACGCGACGTATGAAACGGGGCATCGCACCGAAACGCCGCTTTAGCCAGAACTTCCTCACTGACCAACGAACGGCGCAGAAGATCGTTGCGGCATTGGAGATCAAGGATGGTGATCATGTCCTTGAGATCGGTCCCGGCACCGGAGCGCTCACGAAGTGGCTTGTTGGTTCGACGGCGTCTTCCATCATTGCCGCTGACCTTGACGAACGTGCCATCCAGCATCTGCAAGCAGAGTCATGGGTCGATACCACCAAGGTCACCTTCATTCTCCGCGACGTGCTGTTGATCAACACTGCGGAGTTATTCTCCGGCTTATCGGCGGAGCATCGCACCATCATCGGCAATATTCCCTATGCCATCACCTCGGAGATCTTGTTCTGGCTCTTCGAGCAACGTTCCGATCTACGTGCCGCGGTGATCATGATGCAACGTGAGGTGGCGCGCCGCTGTGTCGCCGAGCCGGGAACGAAGGACTACGGCATCTTGACGCTCGCCACGTGGTACGCGTCGGAAGCCAAGCTTCTGTTCAACGTTCAGCCCGGCTCCTTTTTTCCACGTCCGGAAGTCACCTCTTCGGTGGTCCGCTTTGTATTCCGAACCACACCGCCCCTTGACATTGATTTCCAGGTCTTCATGGGCTTTGTGCGGGCGGCTTTCAGTCAGCGACGGAAGGTCATGTCGAATTCCTTATCTGCGTGGTGGTCCGGTCCGATCGACGAACTCCGAGCGGAGGTCAGCGGCTTCGACCTGACGAAAACGCGCGCCGAACAGCTCACCCCACAGCAGTTGGGATCGATCTGCATCACTCTTCTTGAACGGAAGGGGGCGAGCAGATCATGAGGTCGATCTCGGAACGCATTACGTCATCGGTCAGCAGCATGGACCTCTATACCTTCGTGGTGATGTCGGTGTTCTGCCTGATGTCGGTGATCTATTATCCGTTCATCCCCAATGCTGCGAACGTTTTGGTCCTTGATGTGTTCATTGCTTCGGCCATTGGGGCGATCGTGGTTTTGTATGCGCTGACGGAGGTGCGGTTGTTCGCGATGCTCCGGCGGTTTTACATCATCCCGGTGATCTACATGATGTATGCGCAGGTGCATGTCTTTGTGCAGACCGTACATCCGATCGATTATGACGACTGGTTGATCGCCGCTGACCGTGCGATGTTCGGTGTAGATCCAACGGTCTGGTTAGGCAAGTTCTCTGTTCCTGTGCTGACGGAGTACCTTCAGATCTGCTACTTCTTGTTCTACTTGATGCCCATCATGCAGGCCATTGAGTTGTGGAGGAAGGGAGATCTGGAACGGCTGGACATCTTCGCGCGTGGAATGGCTTTTTGTTACTTCATTTCGTATTTGGCCTACTTTGCCTTGCCGGCGATCGGGCCTCGGTTCACGTTGCATGATTTTGGGTCCTTGAACTCTGACCTTCCCGGCGTGATCCTTACGCCGCTGTTGCGCGATCTGATCAACGTTGGTGGGGGAATCGCCGTCGGCACGGCAGATCCTGCCCTGGTCGTCAACCGGGACTGTATGCCAAGCGGCCATACCATGTTGACACTGGTGAACATCATATTTGGCTTCCGGAATCGATCCCAGTTCCGATGGGTCTTTCTCCTTATCGGCGGAAGTCTAATTATATCAACCGTTTACTTACGATACCACTACGTCGTGGATGTCCTTGTTGGAGCGATCTTGGCGCTGTTGACCTTGCCATTGGAGCCAGTGGTGAACTCCTGGTGGGAATCGTTCAAGCCGCGGGCCGGTTCGGTGTGGAAAACTCTTCTCGGTGAAAAATGATCAAGATGTAACCGTGAGGCGGGTAGTGTGTTATGAGATTGACAGCGCAAAGGTCTCCGCTACTGGAGGCTATTGTCATGTTTGGTATTTGACATAAAAGAATGTATTTTATTCCGTCATGGGCGGTGTGTATCGCATACGGCACGTGACTCAAGCACCTACGAATTGAATTGTTTTACCTGATCCATCCACTAGGAGTTTCTCAGATGAGAATTGTTCCTTCAACAACCAAAGTGATGCTTGCCGCTCTTGTGGCATTGCTGGGCTTTGGCATGGTATCCGCACAAGACGTGACGGAAACCAAAGGCAAGATGGGTCTGCTGGAAGGCCGCCGATATATGGTGGCATTCCCGCAGGTCTGGGCTAGTCCGACCGAGAAACCGCTGCCTCAGCCGATGCAGTTGTTCATCTCATCTCGGTCGAAGGCTAAGGTTAAGATCGAGACGCCCGCAGCGATCAACAGCGCTGCTGACGTGAATCGTGAGTATACGATCCAGCCGAATCAGGTGCTTCGTGTGTCGATCCCGACACCGGCGTACATGAATCAGGAATCGGAAGCTCGCGAAGGGTTCGGTATCCGCGTGACGGCTGACAAGCCGATCTCGGTATCGACCTATCAGGCATGGATGGGTAACGGCGAACTCGCCCGCCATCTTCCGGTCGAAGCATGGGGTAAGAACTACTACTCCATGAACTTCTATCAAGACCGCTATGGTGCATCGGGTGGCTACAAGTATCGTCCGAGCCAGATCTTGATCATCGCTGACAAGGACAACACGGTCGTTTCGTACACCCCGACGTGGGATACGGAAGGCGGCCGCGAAACACCGAGCATCCGCAAGGGTCAAACCGGTACCGTCACCCTCGAAAAGGGTGAGACCTACTTGATCAAGGCGAAGATCGACGAGAACTACAACAAGGACTTCACGTCGGACCTCACTGGTACGTGGATCCGCGCAAGCCGTCCTGTTGGCGTGGTCTCCGGTCACACCAAGGTTGGTATCATGCGCTATCCGGACGTGCTCCCGCCGACCGGTATGTTCGCCGCTGAAGCACACTTCGTCCGTAACAACGTTCACGACGCTATGCTGCCGATCGAAATGGCCGGCACGGAATTCGTGACGATCCCATGTATGTACACACCGACCCGCGTTGTTGGTCAGTCCTCTGCCGAATTCGGTATCGACGACGACAAGGGTGATGTGCTCCGCTTCGTTGCTACAGAAGACAACACCACGATCTCCGCTATGCGTACGGATGGATCCGGCTTCATGCCGATCAAGAAGTTGAACCGTGGCGAAACGTGGCTCGAAACCTCATGGCAGTGGTCGACGCTGTGGAAGGCTGACAAGCCGGTCCTCATGGGTCACTACGGCAAGTCCTATGCTAAGATCCTCCCGCCGTCGATGGGCAAGAATGGCGACAACACGCAGGGCCACCCGACGGTGGAATCCGGCATGCCGATGCTCCAGTATGTCCCGTCGGTGGATCGTTGGGTCAACTACGCTGTCTTCCACTCACCGGAAGGCATGGATAACTTCTTCAACATCGTCTTCAAGATGGAAGAAGTTGGCAAGATCAAGATCGACGGTCGTTCGCTCAATTCGGCGTTCGGTGGTGCAATGCGCCCGATCAACGGCACTCCGTATGCCGTTATTCGTACAAACATCGGTCAAGGCGACCACGTTGTTGAGTCCGAGTCGGAAAGCATCAAGTGGGCTGCTTGGACCTACGGTTCACTCGACGGTCTGCAGCAAGGTCGCGCCTATGGTACGCCGGTCGCTATTGACCTCGCGATTCCATGTGACGACTCCTTGAAGGTCACAGAAACGATCGTCTGCGGCGACATCGACGCAGTCGGTACGATCCTTCCGGAAAACTCACCGTGCGGTTCGATCTTCGCAGTCTATGCTGAAGACCTCCAGAACTATGAGCTGATCGAAGACGAAAACTTCAACAGCGGTGATCAGACAATCAACTTTAAGTTGAAGGTTCTTGATAAGACAAAAGATGCAAAGGCTGTTGTCCGCGTTGTTTCGCGCTCCGGCAACTATGTCGAGAAGACCTACACATACACTGCTGACAAGTTGGCTTTTGATCCGGCAAAGCTTGATTTCGGTACGATTCCGTTCAACACGCCGGTCTGCAAAGAGATCACCTTTACGAATCTTCGCACAGATGCTCCGTTGAACATCAAGGACATTCGTGCCAAGTACTATCCGGAAGTGTACAGCTTCGCTCCGAAGTCGGGTGTGATCCCGCCGGGCGGCAGCATGAAGATCCAAGTCTGCGCTGTGATCACCGACGTTCGCGAAAAGCTGGACACCGTGATCGCTCAGCTTGACTGCTTCGAAATGCCGACCACGGAACTCCGCGTTCGTGGTGAAGAGCCGACCATCTATGTTGAAGATGAAACATGGGTCAACATCCCGGCTTCATCGCCTGGTCTTGAAAAACCGGTCGACATCATTAACGGAGGTAAGGTCGACATCATCATCACCGGGTATGATGAGACACTGCTTGATGGTGTTGCTGATGCGAACGACCCTGGCACGTTCTTCAATCCGCGCAACCTCAAGGAAGTCATGCCGCTCACGCTTAAGGCAGGCGAGCGCCACACGTTCTTTGTGACGTACAGCCCGAAGGGTGATGCAACGACGCAGCACATCGTGAACGTTCCGTTCTATTCGAACGCTAAGAAGGTCGACTCGATCGCCGTGCTCAAGGGCAATGGCGTGATGGTCAACACGCTTGCTAATATCGATAAGTGGAATGTTCGCGTCTTGGACAACGTCCAAGCTGCTCAGAACATCACGCGTTACGACAACGTTGCTACATTCTCAAATGATGGTGCCCAGCCGATCACGTTCGAACAACCGTTCATTCGCGGCACGGATGCTGCGTCCTTCAAGATCGAAAACACCGGTAACACTGGTGGCTTCCCGATCCAGTTGGTTGGTGGCGGTGCTCAACGCGAGCGCAACATCACGGTATCGTTCAACCCAACAGAAATCGCAAACCGTGGTGCTGAGCGCGATGACTACACTGCTGAACTCGTCTTCCCAACGGACGAGAATGGTACCAAGGGTGAAATTGTTGTCAACCTTGAAGCCGTCGCATGGCAGCCGCAAGTCAAGGGTATCGGACATGACTTTGGTCAGTTCCAAGTTGGTGACGCTCAAGCTGTCATCCAGCTGCCGATCACGAACGAACACTACCAAGACATTGCTAACCCGACAACGGGTGATGCAAAGGGTACACGTAACGTCGTGATCACCGACATCCGTATCGTTGGTCAAGCAAACAACTTCGTCATCGAGAATGCCCCGACGCTTGCAAGCCCGTGGATCCTCGCTCCTGGTGAGCAACAACTCCTCAGCGTTCGCTTCAACCCGGCCGTTTCCGGTCAGTTCACGGCGAACTACGAGATCATCACGCAGCCGGCAGACATGACGAATGGTGCTGCTCCGTATACACCGGTCTACGAACTCAAGGCCGAAGTTCTCGGTGGCGATTTCGCAGTCGAAGGTGCTTCGGGCGAACAGTATGTCTACAATGCCAAGGAACTCATCGTCAAGGTTCGCCACACGGAAGCTCGTGATCGTAGCTATACGATCAGCGCTCCTGCAGGTGCTGATGCATCGCGCTTCGAGATCATCGAGCCGAGCAACTACAACCTCATCGTTGCTCCGGGTGCTGAAGGCATCATCCGCGTCCGCTTCATTCCGGATTACGTAACGAAGATGTCCAATGGTCAGACACGTCAGTGGCTCGATACCAAGGGTAACGCTCAAGGCGTCAACTGGCGCGATGGCGAGTTCTCAGCAACGATCGACGTTACCGATGATGTGAATGGTAAGGTTCAGACCGCTACTGTCACAGGTAATGGCTTGTATCTTGAGACCACGAACCTCGTCAACGACTACAAGGTCGAAGTTGGCAAGCCGATCACGGTCTACGTAGAACTTGAAGGCACGCCTGAGCAGATCAACTCGGTTGGTTTGAAGGAAATGCGCGTTCGTATCTCTTACGATCCGAAGCTCATCAAGCCGCGTACGAAGATCACGGACATCGTGACGACCGGTATGCTCGCCGAAGGTTGGACGATCCTGAAGGTTGACCAAGTCAACAACAACATGATCGAGATCGACCTCGCCGGTAATACGACACTCGTCAACGATGGTCGCAAGTTCTTCGGCGTCGTCTTCGATTCCTACCTTGCAACCGGTGCAGACAAGAACAACCCGTACACGAGCCCGGTCAACATCTACTCGTATCCGGTGGACTTCGACAACTCGGATGGCGTTGGCACAAGCCAACTCTACTGCGTGATCCGCGACATTCCTGGTTCAGTTGAAGTTCTTCAAAACTGCGCCAAGGGTATGCGTTTGGTCAGCATCAGCTCGACGAACTTCTCGGTCAAGCCGATCGCTCCAAACCCGGTCTCCGGTACTGCTATCATCAACTACTCCATCGGCCTCGACGGCAACACGCGCATCGTGCTGTACAACAACATGGGTCAGCGTGTGATGGACATCGTCGATGAAGAACAAGCAACGGGTACGTATGAACTCACCATCGATGTGTCGACGCTGCCGGCTGGCACGTACTACTATCAGGTGATCTCCGGACCGTTCACATCGGAACCGCAAGTACTCACGGTCGTTCACTAATCTGAACACCTGAGTCCAGTCTAGTCTCTACAACGATCCCCTTCCGGAACTCCGGAAGGGGATCGTGCTTTTAACAAGCATTATCTTCGTATGCAATACTTGGATCTATCTACGATGCAGCGTTTCGCTACTACCTTCGTCTTTGCACTCTTCCTTCTATCTCAGGCCGGTTACGCACAAGACGTTCCGTGGACGCCGCAGTCATCCGGAGATCTTCGGCGAACCCAGATAACGGTACCAGAGCCGTTCAAGGCGGTGAATATCGTTCCCGGTGTTCATGACGTCTTCATCCCGGAAGGGTGGACGGCGAAGATCTTCTTTGCTGGGACTGCTCTCGGTAAACCGCGATTCATGTCCTTCGGACCTGATAGCGTGCTTTTCGTTGCGAACATGAATAAGAACAACATCCTGGCACTACCGGATGTGGATCGTGACGGTGTCGCAGACCAAGCCGTCGTTGCAGCCACCGTCTCGTCGTATTGCCACGACGTTCGCTTCTATCGCGACACGATGTTCGTCTGCCAAGAGTCGGGCGTGACGAAACTCTGGCGATCCTCAGGGAGCGGATACGTCTATGACCAACGGCGCGTTGTGATCGACAAGTCATCTCAAGCCAATCAAACGGGCGGTAACCACCGAACTCGCACGCTTGTCCTGGATACGATCGCCATGAAGATCTACGTCAGCGTAGGGTCACGTGGTAATGCAGATCGTGAGTCCGATCGCGCAGTGATCGAACAGTATAATTGGGACGGATCCGATCGGCGCGTGTTTGCCTCCGGTGTTCGTAACGCGGTCGGAATGGCCTTGCATCCACGTACTGGCGCGTTATGGGCGAATAACAATGGCAGCGATCTCCAAGGAAACAACATCCCTCCGGAATGGGTCGATATCGTGCGTGATGGGGGCTTCTATGGTTATCCCTATGCCTACCATACACAGAATTTCTTCGACATGAATCAATCAAGCTATGCTGATCTAAAACCCATTACCTCTTCCGATTCATCGAACGTGGCAAAGATGGTCCCGCCCGCTGGTCTCGTTACGGCACACAGTGCTCCAATGGCCTTGGTGTTTTCGCACGCTACCATGCCCGAAGGGTTTCGGAAGGGGGCGTTCATGGCCCTTAGAGGATCTTGGAATCGAATGCCGCTGAGCGGGACAAAGGTCGTCTACCTCGATGTCGATGACGACGCCGATACGATCATCAACGTTGCCGTGGATTTCTGTCGTGGTTTCTTGAACGACTCAAATGACCAGGGTTCAAGATGGGCACGGCCTGTCGGTCTTGCTCTTGGTGCTGACGGTAAGGTGTATATCTCTAGTGATGACCTGAAGCAGTTCATCCTAGTACTCACACCGCCGACAGCAACAAACGTTTCAGATGATGAAAAGGATCTTGGTACCTTGATCGACATCGAGATGAACAACGATGTTATCGCGGTGCGACTCCCGAACACCATGACGGATGCGGCGGTGAGTCTTCTTGATCTTGAAGGACGACTGGTACATTCCACAACAGCGACCGCTTCAACTCAGATCGATACAGCATCACTCGCAAGCGGCGTCTATCTCGTCGTGGTGCGTTCCGGTGACGTTTCGCACTCCAAACAGATCACCATCTGGCAATGATCTTCTCTGCGTAGCGATGCGAAGCACCCCGACGTGATTCTACGTAGACATGGGCGCGGTCGGCAATGCCTTTCTGCTGTTGTTCATCTTGCACGTTGGTGTGGAACCAGACCAATAGCTGCTCGGTCGACGTCACGACACTCAGTACACCGGCCTCTTGAAGGTCTCGGGCATCTCTTGATCGTTCGATCCTTGGACCGCTGCAGATGGGAATGCCGTACCCTGCAGGTTCTGTGACGCTGTGGACTCCTGCGCCATGTCCGCCCCCTACCATGGCTGCATCGGCAATGGCATAGAGCGAGAGGAGTTTGCCGACGGAATCGACGAGGAGATGGCCTTCTGTTTCCGGAGTCGAGACCGACCAACGGGTGCACGTCAAACGTTGTTCGATGCGGGCGATCGAGGCCTCTGATGGTTCATGCGGTACGATCACGCAGCGAATCGAAAGCTCAGGGTGCTGCGTTACGAGATCAATGATAAGGTCTTCATCCTCTGGCCAAGAACTGCCGACCACGATCGTTGTTGTTTGTGGCTGACGATAGGCGAGTACCGTTGCATCCGGCTCGCTCAAACGTTGAAGAACGCGATCGATGCGAGTGTCGGCATCCACCTCGATATCGGCCCGTCCGGTGAGTCTGTGCAGTTCGTCTGCATCATCACTGTTGACGGCCGTGATCGAGTCGATCATGCAATATGTGTCGGCAAACCATGGGCGCAGTGCCGGGATCCGTGATCCTGTTGGTGCCGTAGCGTTGATCAGGACGACCGGGATCTGACGTGCATCGGCTTCAAGGATCATCTGTCGCCATGTATCATACCGGTCGATCACGATCACCGTCGGCACGATGGTCTCGAACCACCTAGTCATCTGCTCAGGAGTGTCGGGCGGGATGATGTAGGCCGCCGTGACACCGGCTGTGGCACGTGCGTGACGCAGTCCCGAGGGCGATGAAAGCGTGACGATGATCTCGGCAAGAGGTTCTGCCTGCAACAGTTCGCCGATCACCGGCACGAGTTGTTCGAACTCACCCATCGACGCCGCATGCATCCATACACGTGGATGGGAGGGGGCGCGCATTGGCGCAAGGTGTTTGCTTTCTTCGGCAAGCAGCTGACGATCGCGGGCCTTGGCGCTAAAGAGGGTCGAAAGTTTTAACACAGCTCCGGCGATCGGCAGGGCAAATCGCTGGTAGAACGTGTCGATGGCACGAACGATCATCGGCCGTTGAAGTTCGCAGGACGTTTTTCGAGGAATGCCTGCGTGCCTTCTTTGAAGTCTTCGGTGCCGCAGGTGCGTCCAAAGATGCTGGCCTCGGCATACATGCCTTCAAGACCTGAAAGGTCTCCAGCGGCCTGCACGGCCTCAAGGCAGGCATACAGCGCCAGTGGTGCCTTCGCAGCCAGCGACGTGGCGAACGCCGTCGTCTGCGATAGAAGCGATTCGGCATCATAGACACGGTTGACAAGTCCAAGGCGCAGTGCGTCGTCAGCTGCAACCATATCGCCCGACAAGACCAGTTCCATGGCCTTGGCTTGGCCGATCAGTCGCGGTAGACGCTGCGTGCCGCCATAGCCCGGTATGATGCCGAGGTTGATCTCTGGCTGTCCGAACTTGGCCGATGCTGAGGCGAATCGCAGATGGCAGGCCATCGCCAGTTCGCAGCCGCCACCGAGAGCGAAGCCATTGACCGCGGCGATCACGGGCTTGCCGAAACGTTCGATCAGGTTGAAGACACGCTGACCGCGTTCGGCGAAGAGGCGACCGGAGTGAGCGCTCTGCTGATGCAACTCTGCAATGTCGGCACCTGCGGCAAAGGCCTTGGGACCACTACCGGTGATGACCACAACGCGGATGTTCTCATCAGACTGTAGTTCCGTGAGGATCAGCTCGAGTGTGCTCAATACCTCGGCATTGAGTGCGTTAAGCTTGTCCGGACGATTCAAAGTCAGGATCGCAACATGATCCAGGCGTTCTACGAGAACTACAGCGCTCATAATGGTCGGTGTGGATGATAGACGGTACGGTTTAGCCACAAAACTACTATGTTTGGCTCGCATGCGAATGTGGCTGATCGTGATCTTATTGGCGTTCGTGGCAACCGACGTTGCCGATGCCAAACCCCGCAAACGCAAGCGGCCGCGGACGCGTGCCGTCAACACCAAGATCACGAAACTCAATATCCTCCGCGACCGCTCGGTCGCCGAAGGCGTCCGCTACACCGAATACCGCTCCAATGGCCGGTCGCCGATCGACGTCCATGTCGTCACTGTCGACAGGACGATCCCAAACACAGCCGTCCGGATCGTCAAAGGAGAAGACCACGCCTCGGGACGCGAGATGCTTCGGGAAATGTCGGTGCGCTACGGCACCAAGACCGGCAACACCGTCCTAGCCATGGTCAATGCGAACTTCTGGGCCGCCGTCCGCAATAATCCCATCGGCGCCTGCGTGATCGATGGCGAAGTGGTGGAGATGACGGCGTATAAGGGTTGGACGAGTGCCTTCTTCGACATCAATAACCGCATCGTGATCGACACGTTCAAACTCAGTGGACAGATCAGATGGAGGGGGCGAACCTATACGGTCACGACGACCAATCGACGCGCCGATTCGGCTTCAGTGGTCATCTATAACCAGTTTGGTGGCAACACCGTCCCGCACGTCTCGGCAAAGAAGATCCAGGCGCTGTTTCAAGAGGCCGCCAAGGACTCATCCTTCCTGACGATGGACTCAACCGAACAAGCGTTGACGCAAGAGACGCTCCGTCAGGAGATCGCAAGAGCTCAGCGCGAAGCCAACGCCGAATATCCAATGGTCAAGATCCTCGTGAAGTATCTTGGCATCCCCTCCGTGAATCGCGACATCGCATGTCAGGTCATCGGGATCGACTCGGGTACCGTGTCGATGCCGGATCGAGGGTGCATCATCTCATTGCCGCGGCAGATGCTGGCGTCGGGCATGCCGTCGGTCAACGATACGGTAACGATCAGCTTTGCGACGAATATCAAGCAGGGCACACGGTTCATGAATGCCGTCTGTGGAACTCCTCGTCTTGTCCGCAACGGCAAGGCCAAACACGAAGCCATGAAAGAGGGGAGTACGGGCCGCCGATTCATCCGTCAGAATCTTGCACGAACAGCACTGGGTACGGACAAGACCGGAAACAAGCTCATTCTGGTGGCGGTGCGGGCCACCAACAGCGACACACGGACCGTTGGAGCAACACTAGATCAGATCGCCCAGATCATGAAGGTCCTTGGTGCTCACGATGCCATGAATCTCGACGGCGGTGGATCCACCGGCATGGTCGTCGAACACGATCACGTCTTCTATGAAGGCGTCGATCCCGACACTCGCGCGGTCAGCGTTGGGTTGGCGATCGTGAAACTCTCGCCGGTGTTGCGGTCGACCTACTGATACAACAGGTACGGACGTCGTCGTCGGGCAAACTCATCAATGCCTTCCCGACAGAGCGCTGAGATCTTGTCCCAGCTCGCCCCCTGACGAAGAAGCCAGAGATAACGGGCACTACCGGAGGCCTTTGTGAACATCGACCCGCGATTGGTCGAAGCAATGTCGTCCGGAAGTCCGGTTGTATCACGCAACGTCAGACTATAGACGATGGACAGTGCTGCATGAAACGGCTTGAACGTACTGTCCGTTGCGAACGACAAATAGTAACCCTCACACACGTCGCCGCTGTACTTGCCGGAAGAGGGTAGGAAGTGTCCGTATCTAGCGTGAACACCATAGCCTCGGAGGCGGGCGACGAGTTGTTCATCGTTCGCAAATTCCGGTGCACCGATCACGGTAAAGGGGCTGGTGGTTCCGATACCGATCGAACACAGACCAAGTTCTCCCGTAATGCCAGTGACGGTATAGCCGCGGGCGGCGTGGATCGTTGGGATGTTGGGGGAGGTGGGATACCACGAGAGTCCGGTATCCTCCCAGCGCATAGACCGACGCCAGCGTTTGACGCGGACCACAGTGAGTGAGCATTTACGTGCGAGCCACTGTTCACCGTTGATCATTGTGGCCAACTCTCCAACCGTCATGCCGTGAACGTAGGGGATGGGAAGGCGGGCGATGAAGCTCTTGATGTTCGAGTCCGGCAGATTGCCGTCGATGGTCGTGCCGCCAAGTGGATTCGGACGATCGAGTACGACGAACGGTCTTTCATATTCCGCACATGCATCCATCACTTCCGTCATCGTGCTAATGTAGGTGTAGGATCGTGAGCCGATGTCTTGCATGTCAAAGACCACCACATCGGCATCCTCAAGCATCGCGCGTGTTGGGCGGCGGTATTGGCCGTACAGTGATCGTACCTCCGCACCCATCACCGTGTCATCGTCAACCTTTGCACCGGCACGAACAACGCCGTAGTAGCCGTGTTCCGGCGCCAGCAAACGCACAACCGTGAGGTCCTTGCGTTGCAAGAACTCTTCGGCCGTACTGCGTCCTGTTGCTGCTCTCGCCGCCGCATGTGTTACCAAGACGACGCGCTTCCCACGGAACATCGCGAAGTCCGTGTCGATCACATTGTCGATCCCCGGTTTCACTTGACCTGAAACCGTCGTCACAACAACCAATGAGAGTATAAGTGCTCGATAGACCAACACAAAGTCCTACACAACGTTACGAGGATGAAAAAGTGTATGCACCTCTTTCACATACTCACGATCGATATGCGTATAGATCTGCGTTGTACCAATGTCGGCATGTCCGAGCATCTCTTGTACAGCACGTAGATCCGCGCCCCCTTCTAATAAATGTGTCGCAAACGAATGACGGAACATATGAGGATGCACGTGCTTATCAATGCCGGCAGCGGCCGCAGCTCGTTGGATGATGTTCCACACGGTCATCCGCGACAAGGGCTTGCCACGTTGATTGAGGAACAACACATCGTCAGTACCGAACGATTTGAGAAACGACGGCCTGGCTTCGGTCTGATACCGATGGATCCATCGCAATGCCGTATTGCCGATCGGCACCATGCGTTCCTTGCTGCCCTTGCCCATAACGCGGACAAGATTCACATCGGCAAGTATGTCGCGCTGACGCAGCGTCAGCACTTCACTCACGCGAAGACCACAGGCATACATCGTCTCCAAGATCGCCCTGTCACGAATCTCTGGTGGCGTCGACGGTACGCCGCTTTCCGGAGCATGGGCCACAGCTCGCAAAAGCGCATCCATCTCATCGACCGTGAGGGCATCAGGTAGGTGTCGCTTCGCCCGAGGAAGCTCCATCGTCTCGGTAACGTCCGTTGCACACTTGCCTGTTGACGTAAGGTAGCGGAACAGGTGCTTGATCGAGGATAAGTAGCGCGCTCTGCTGCTGTTTCCAAGTCCGGCATCAAACAGCGCTTCAAAAAAATCACGCAGGTGAGGTCGAGCAACAGCCGCAAATGATTCGATCTGTTGCGAGATCAAAAATTCGGAGAATCGGAGGAGGTCGTTCTGATAGGCCTCGATCGTACGATCTGCCAAGCCCCTTTCCATCCGAAGATATTGCAGGAAGAGCGTGAGGTCACGCGACATCGATCTGGGAAGACCGACGTCGGTCATTTCTTGGCCTCTTGATATCGGATGCGTTTATGTGATGCACCGATCAAATTCTTTACGAAGGTCTCCTTGATCATGTCAAGATCACGAAGCGTCAACGGCGTATTGCTGAGCTGTCCATCCATCATCCGGTCGATGATGATCTGTTCCACGGCGGCCACGATATCTTCACGCTGTGAGGTGTTCACTAGGCGCGAGAGCGCTTCGGCCGCATCCGCCAACATCACGATAGCCGTTTCTTTGGAGTCGGGACGTGGGCCGGGGTAGCGGAAGTCGGCTTCGTCGACCACTTGATCGCTTGCATCTGCATCTTGAACGGCCTTGTTATAGAAGTGCTTGATCAGGATCGAACCATGATGCATCGGGATGAACTTCCAGATCCGTTCCGGTAGTCCGTACTCATTGGCCAGTTCGATACCATCCTGCACGTGTTGACGAATGATCGCAGCACTCTTTTTAGGGGGCAAGCGGTCATGCTTATTGTCGATGTCGATCTGGTTCTCGACGAAATATTCGCTCTTCTCCAACTTGCCGATGTCGTGGAAATACGCGCCTACGCGTGTGAGAAGCGCGTTGGCACCGATGGCAGCGGCAGCGGCTTCGCTCAGGCGTGCTACGGCGAGCGTGTGCTGATACGTGCCGGGTGCACGTTCGTTGAGTTTCTTGAGCAGCGGATGGTTGAGATCATCGAACTCTTCGAGTCGCATGTCGGTGGCGACGTTGAAGACGCGCTCAAAAAGAATGATGAGGGCAAAGGTCAAGAGCGGCGAGATCACGGCATTGGATGTGGCCATCAGTGCTTTCGGCCACATGGTCTCGATCGGTGCGGCACGTTCAAGATCGATGGCGATCGTCGTGCCGACCAAGCCGATGAAGATCGCAAAGATGGACGTGAAGATCTGCGTACGGCTTTGCACGTTGCGAACGCTATAGATACCGAAGGCACTGCCCACGAGCAGGACGAGGGCGATCGCATAATCATCGCCGCGTGCAGCAGCGGTGGCAAAGGCCATGGCGACCGTGGCGACCAAAGCGATGCGCTCATCATAGAGGATCGTGATGATCATCGCCAAGGCGGGGACCATGATGGCGAACTCGATCGGCAGGATCGTATCGATACGAACAGAGAGCCAACCCAGGAAGGCCGTTAGTACTGGAAGCGCGAGGATCGTCCCCAGCTGACCGTTTCTCTTGAAGGAGATAGGTCGCAGAAGCGCTAGGTAGATCGTAACAAAGGCCAAGATCAATGCCGCGTGGCCGAGACTGCCGAGGATCACGAAGAACGAGAATTGAATGTCGGCGCGGAGATACTGGGCATTGCGGTAGGCCGAGAGCCGCTGCAGTGCGCGCTCGTCGATGCGCTGTCCTTTGCGGACGATCACGTCGCCTTTGCGGACCACTTCCGACGAGATCAACACGGAGCTTGCGGCAAGCTCTTGCGCTTCGCGCGTGCGCTGTGCGTCGAAGACCACTGATGGACGGATCACCTTGGCGAGTGCTCGTTTCACTTCGTCGCGTTGCTCCGCAGCCACCGACGCTGCGGCGCGATCGATCAACGGTCGGGCGACGGACATTGCCACGATCTCCGAGCGCGGCAGCACACGTTCCGTTCCATTCGGCCAGATCACGAGAACGGAGTTCGCCGTTGTATCCGGAATTTGATCGGCGAGTGGTAGTTCAGGCAGTTGGGCGCGGATCTCCAGGGCAAGACGTTTTGTAATGCGCGCCAGGTCCGGCGTCGAGAAGTTCACCGATGCAAGGTCGGCATCAATGGTCGAGGCCGCAAGCATGCGATAGACCTGCATTGCCGTCTTGCGCGCCGAATCGCGCTGCCGTGTAAGCAGTGACTGTTCTTTGCCGACCGGGAATCCGTATTCGGCTGTTAAAGATTCCTGGGTCCACATCGTACCCAAGAGCGTCTGGTCATACGGACGCTGCTGTGGGTCGCCGCTAAGGCCCGGGAACAGTAGCGTAAGACCGAGCAGTGCTGACACAAGAATGATCGTCCGAACCACTTTAGAGGTGGTCATCGAGGAATGGTCGATGTTCGCTTCCGACTCTTCTCGAAGCTGTGCGAACAGGGTCTTGTTCTGCTTTGCCATGGTGATCAGTGTCCGGTGAAGTTCGGTCTGCGCTTCTCAAGAAATGCCGTCACACCTTCCGTGTAGTCGGCGCTGTCGCCGGCACGCTGCTGGTAGTCGCATTCCATCTCAAGCATCTCATCGAGGGTCTTCGTCATTCCCTCCTGCAGGAGGTGTTTGACGAAGCCGTAGCTCTGCGTAGGGCCGCCTGCATACTGCAATGCGACAGTCTTCAACGTCTCACTGAAGGCCTTTGGATGGACGACCATGTTGACCATGCCGAGTCGCAATGCTTCTTCTGCGGTGATCGGCGCATTCAAGGTTGCGAATTCAAACGCCTTTGCATAGCCAAGCATCCGCGGATAGAACCATGTTGCACCGGAGTCGGGGATGAGGGCGATGCCGATGAAGGCCTCAACGAACTTGGCGGCACCGGACATGACGCGCACGTCGGCAGCCAAGGCCAGGGACAGGCCGGCGCCGGCAGCCACGCCGTTGATCCCGGCGATGACGGGCTTCGGCATGGAGCGCATGGCCCGGATGATCGGGTTGTAGCGACGTTCCAACGAGTCGCGTAAGGAGCGTTTGCCACCACCGCTCGGTGCATCCTTCAGATCCTGTCCGGAGCAGAAGGCCTTCCCGGCGCCGGTGAGTACCACGCAGCGCACAGCTTCTTTCGTCGTGCATTCTGCAAGCGCGTGCTGAAGATCCGTTGTCAGTTGTTCGTTGGCGGCGTTGTAGGAGTCCGGACGATTCAACGTGATCGTCGCCACACCATCCGTGATCTCGAAGAGCAAGGTTTCAAAGGTCATCATCGTCCCTTCCATTCCGGTTTACGTTTTTCCACAAAGGCCGCCATGCCTTCCTTCTGATCTTCGGTCGCGAACAACATGTAGAAGTTCTTGCGCTCGAATTCGAGGCCTCCTTCGAGCGTGGTGCTGAAGGCCTTAAGGACGGACTCCTTTGCCAGTCGCGCGGCGACCGGTGCCTTGGAGGCCACATCTCCGGCCAGTGCGAAGGCCTCTGCCAGGTAGGCGCTTACCGGCACGACGCGGTTGACCAGTCCGGCCGTTAACGCCTGCTGAGCGCTGATCATCCGACCGGTCAAGACGATCTCCATGGCGAGGGCCTTGCCAACGGCGCGCGTCAGACGCTGTGTTCCACCGGCGCCGGGCATGACGCCAATATTGATCTCAGGTTGACCGAACTGGGCCGTCTCGCTGGCGACGATCATGTCGGCCAACATCGCAAGCTCACAACCGCCGCCAAGGGCAAAGCCGCTCACAGCCGCGATCACCGGCGTCTTGGTCTGACGAATACGTTCCCACCGTGCGAACTGATCACGCTCGAGCATGGTGATCGCATCAGCATCCGACATTTCCGTGATGTCGGCGCCGGCGGCAAAGGCCCGTTCGTTTCCGTGGATGACGATGCAGCGGACCTCAGGGTCGGCATCAAAGGTCTCAAAGGCCTGCACCAATTCGATCATGGTCTGCAGGCTCAAGGCGTTCAGGACGTTCGGTCGATCCAACTTGATGGCCCCGATCGCCCCCTTCCGATATGTAGCGATGCATGTAAAGGTTGTGTTCATGTGTCGAAAATACGCCAATTTGGTACGTCTATTTTCGGGTCGCCATGAACCATTTGTACACACCACTGGTCAACGAACACGACGTTCTCGTCCCTGTTGATGAAGGGCTTCAACGTCATGCCGATGCGTTAAGACTTCGCACCGGAGACCACGTCCTCGTCTATAATGGAAGGGGGCTGGTGGCGAATTGTCGATGTGAGCGTGCCGACAAAGACCTGCGCCTCCATGTGGTCGGACATCGACTCTATGATCAGCCGGTGCCGTTGTGGCTTGCACTCGGTATTCTGGATCACCGCGAGCGATTCGAGTTTGCGGTGGAGAAAGCGGTCGAGTTGGGCGTAACACGAATCTCGCCGTTGCAGACATCCTTTGTGCAGTATGCCCGGTCGCCGATCACGCGATTGGCATCGAAGGCACAGGCGGCATTGACGCAGAGTGGTAATCCATGGCTGCCGGAGATCTCAGAACAGATGGCGATCGCCGACATCCTCGCGTCGGCGCCTGAAGAGGCCATCATCATTCTCGGCGATGCAAACGCACCGGCACCATCGATGTCTGATGTTGAGGCCATGCGGCCCGTGGTGATCCTCGTTGGACCGGAAGGCGGGTTCGCCCAGGAAGAGATCGAAATGATCAAGGGCGACAGCCGCTGCCGACCATGGTCGGTTGGCTCACATCGTCTGCGAGCCGAGACAGCTGCTGTCGCCCTCTTGTCGTGCGTGGTCGCGTTGCGCGGTTAGCGCGTGATCGAGACCGTTTCTGCGGCTACGATGCCGTTGCGTTCGATAACGAGTTGGTAGGCACCCGATGGTAGCGTCTCCACCGGGATCTGCACTAAGCGGACTTGCGCCGAGAGTTGCTCGTTGAGCAGCGTCATCGTGCGTCCAAGCTGGTCGACAAGTTTCACACTGACACTGGCCGGTTCATTTACGATCAACTCGACGGTACCGTGGTCGATCATCGGATTCGGGCTGATGCGTGCGCCGACCTTGTCCAAGCTGACGGGCTCGATCACCGACGTGGAGCCGTCCAAGAGGTAGCGCGACGTGACGGGCAGGTGATCTGAGACGGTCGCACTATAGCTCGACATGTAGCCCTGAGGATTTTCGAGGTAGGTGCGATGATGCATCGGGAACAGATCGGTCGTTACCATGTAGTGATCAAGGAAGCTACGGTTGAAACCGATGTAGGAAGCAAGACCACGTTCTTCTAGTGGAAGCGTTGGTGATGCCCAACGAGATGCGTCGTTGATGAAGGAGATGTAGGGTGTTTGGAAGTTACTGTCTACGATCGATCCAGTGAGGTTGTCGTTGTAGTCTCCGGTGACGATCACCATCGAATCGGCGTAGAAGTCGCGCAAGTAGGCATGGAAGGTCTCAGCATCGGTCTTACGACGCTGATAGTCAAGCGTATCCGTGCTGTCGGCAGTGGCCTTGGCGTGGATGTTGAAGATGACCAATCGACGAGTGCGACCGTCGATGTTGGCATCAAAGGTCAATCGATAGGGGAAACGTCCACCGGCCCACGCTTGTGAGCCGCCGTTGACAGCAAGACCGTTCGTGATCGGCGTGATCGTCTCTTTGTTGTAGATATAGGCCATCTTCTGGTCAGACGGAACATCCGATGCAAAAAGGTTGCCGTAATCGCCGGCAATAGAGTCACTCAAGGCGTCGAGCGCTTCTTGGGTGAGCACTTCTTGGAGAGCATAGATGTCGGCGCGGACAGTGTCCATCACTTGACGAATGCTGCGGCGCTGACGGTCCTTATCGCGCGGACCTTGTGTGGTGTCGGTCGATCCGTACCATTCAAGATTCCACGTCGTGATGTCAAACGTGCGTGACTTCTTCACGGTATCGACGGCGACCGGCGGAAGGCCGACATCTTCAGCGAAACGTGGCAAGACTTGATAGCCGCCGCGGAACTGGCTCACGACGCCGACGAGGTCGATCTCGTCTTCCGGGATCGGCAGGGAGTTGGCGGCGATGTTCGTGCCACCGTCGATGCGCACCGGAATATCATTGCCTTGTGCATCGAGGACACTATAGTTGGTCTCACCCTGGAATGCCCCCTTCTCGAGGAACTTGACACGGCGAATGCGGATGAGTTGGCCTTCGACCCCTTCGCCGACAAGCGGAATAGTGGTGGTTTTCGGACGTGGTTCAACGCGTTCGACGGGGACGACGGTAAAGCGAAGGTCGGTGCCGCTAAGTTCAGAGAGACCGCTACCGGGAGCTCCGGCCGTTGCTTGGAATTCGATCAACGTTGCATTCTCGATCACGACGGAATCGCCGAGTTTGACACCGGAGCGAAAGGCACTGTTGAAGACCGCGATGCCGGCCGTTCCGTCTTGGATATAGGATGTGTTGCGGAATTCCGTGCCGACGGTGATACGGCCGGCGACCTTTGATACGACGGTACCGAACTCTTGTTTACGTGCATCGGCGATGCTGATCGGTGCTTGTGCGAACATATACGTCGCATTGAGCAACAGCGCCACGGAGAAAAGAATCTTCATGTGTGATCCTGAGATGATTGGTGTCAAAAGATGGAGAGCGTGACCTGATCGAGAGCCGGAGGCGCCGTATCCCATGAGTAGAGCATATAGGAGCGTCCGGTCGTGATCTGCACATTCGTCAACGTCGCCACAACATTCGTGGTTCCGGCCTCACGCAGTTCAAAGTTGTAGGTGCCCGGCGTCAGTTCTTGATACTTCGACGAAAGACCGGGATCGAAGATCTCGCCAAAGAGTTGTTCGCCGCCGGTGATCCACACCTCGAGCGAGATGTATTGATCCGTGTTCTCGGCCATGTGCGTGAATCTGATCACAGGCATATCGGAGGGGGCGAGCACGGTGTCTTGAATGACGCGACGAAACTCGACCACGTTCTGCTTGGATCCACGGGCGAACAGAATGATGCGGCCGTCACCGCCAAGTGTGTAGAACAAGGTGTCACGACGCAAGTCTGTTTCGCCTTCTTTGAGGACAAAGCCGATCGGACGTCCGGCGGCGGCACGAACGGTATCTGCCGAAGCACCGCGGGCTGCGGTGACCGTAATGGACGCATCGATCACGACCGATAGCTGCGACACGTCTTGCGTGGTGTTGACGACGCGCACAAGGGCCGGATCCGGCGT
>CAYXQJ010000023.1:0-46387 GCA_964467455.1 uncultured Hyphomicrobiales bacterium
GTGGGGGTCGGTGTGGGGGTCGGTGTGGGGGGTGTAGCGGAGGCCGAGGGTGAGGTAGGATTGAGGGCCGGCGAGGTTAGCCGTGTAGGTGCGATAGGGCTCGACGTTTGGTGAAGTAACGAGGTCGGCGCTGAAGTGGTCCCAGCCGCTGGTGAGTGCTGCGGAGAAGTGATCCGAGATGGTGTAGGCAAGCGTAAGCGATGCACCGTACGCGATCGAAGCGGCAAACGTGGTCCACGTTGTTGAGTTGGGATCATCCCATGAAGGTGTCACGCCGGGGATGAAGAGCCCGGAGTACTGGATGTATCGACGGTTGGCACTATTGACACCACCAAAGGAGCCGAGAGCAGTAATGGCAAAGCGATCCAAAGCGAGTGTGTAACCGGCGGTGCCTAACAGGAATGTGACGGTTGAGGTGCCATCATTGCGGATGAATTCTGTGCCAGAGGAGTTGGACGCATAGATCTCTGTTGGCACGCCATAGAGTTGTCCGGCACGTATGCCATAGACCCAACCCGACGATGTCGGTGACGTCTCATAGAGCAACGAAAAAGTTGCTGTGGGAACGGTGCTATTGTTGCATGTTGCAGCACCGGCGGACAACGTCAGGGACTGTGCGTGGAGAGCCGGACGCACGATGATCATCACCAACAACAGACAGTGCAGTTGAACAAAGAGTCGGTTCATGACGTGAAGAGCATCCTAGTTATCAAGACCATGTTGTTTGTGATCCTACCGCTGCTAAGTCTTGGTTGCGGTGAACCAACATACGGACCGCTGGAGAAAGGTGGAAGAGCGGAGCGCGAGGATCTTGCCTTCAAGATGGGCCAAGCGTTAGGATATCTACCGGATGGCGTGACGTCGTTGGACGGCTTGATCGTCAACCGTCACAGAATGTACTCTACCGACGACACCGTCAATCAATTTTACGATGTGACCGCGCAGATGGTTGACGAAGAAGGCTATATGTCCGCCCCAACAGTTGTCGCGGGCACGAAGGTACTCGAGCCTTTCGGCGACAAGCAAGTCTTTGGCGGGCTATTTGTTCCTGCCGGTGCCACGGTCGTCTATCAACTTCAGTGGCCGCAGTGGACCGTCTCGTTGTCGGCATCATTTCCTTCGACGGCCGACATCGGTGGTCGAACGGACTTGTATATCACACGCGACCTGACCGACACCACGCCGGTAGAGCTACCGGGTGTTCCGGGAGAATGGCTATCGGTCAGCTACAGCTACCGGTATCGAGACTCAAATGACATCTACAGCTACGAGCACGAGGGCTATGCTGATCGCGGCTATATAGAAGCTGCGTGGGTAGATCATGAACGCATTGCCGAAGTTGACTGGATCCGTGTCTACGTCAACCGCAGTGTTCACCGCATCCATCGCGACCCGAGTACGGGCATGGAGATTGGCATCGTCACGGTGATCAGCTATGACGTTGAGATCTATCGCAAGTAGGACCTTGTCCATTCCCCACTTCTTCGTATACTTGTACTCTTGACCGCGGGGTGGAGCAATTGGTAGCTCGTCGGGCTCATAACCCGAAGGTTGTAGGTTCAAGTCCTGCCCCCGCTACAACCCCACAGAACTAAGCCCTTGTATCTCTTAGAGATGCGAGGGCTTTCTCTTTCTGGGTGACAGTCTGGGTGACAGTTTTTGGGGATATCTTCCAAAGTGATGACGACTGGCCTCAATCCATTCTTACTTTCGCGCACTACCATGAACTAGAGATGTTCTTACCAAACTCTCGATACCTAGAAGATAGATTAACAACTACTAAAGTCTCTTTAGCTCTTGTCATTGCGGTATAGACGGCCATATCTAGCGACTCAAACTCACTAGCCATGTGATCGGAGATCACCATAACCACACACTGCGATTCCCACCCTTTGAAGCTGTGAATCGTAGACATCTTAACACGTCCGTCACCATTCCAGAAAGACTTTTTGTGGCGCTTGTCTCTGACATTCCCGTCTAGGCCAAAGACATGATTGACTCCTATCCGATGCTTCTCGAACAAACCTACAGTTGCCGCACCAATAGCATGCGTTGGCAGTAGAAATGCAATATCAGACGGACTAAATTTTCTCTTCTTGAGTGCCCTAAACACATCCCAAAGAAATTCTACCACGGCATCTTCGGATGTATCTTCACGGAGATCGAACCAGAGGACATGCGGATCGAAAAGACGATCTAAGAAGTTCTCCTGATCAACATGTTGGACTGGAGTTATCTCTTGCGTACTTGACAAACCAAAAGTCTGAGCGAATCTGACTACTTCGAAGGCAACAGCCTTAGACATTCTATGTGAGCCTTGTAACTCCCTCCATTGTCCTCTGAACTGCACGTTTCTCATTGAGCCATCAATCCAAGTGTTCTCGCGTTTATAAATATTCTGATTTGTGTCGCAAACGAGTAGTAGCTCATTTCGATCAGATAGAAATTCACTTGAGAGAAGATCATACCATTCCCAACAATAGTCTTGCCCCTCGTCTACCAGAATGGCGTCCCACCGTTTGGTGTTGCGCGATGCAACACATTTTCGCACCGCCGCTACCACTACCTCTCGAAAGTACACTTCACGGTCACTTTGATCTTCACTTTTTAGCTCTGGCCATTTCTCGTCTGATAAGGCTAGGATGTCAGCACAGAATCCGTGAAAGTGATTGAACGTAATTCGTTCCCATGAGAATGAGAACGGTGTTCTCTGAATAAGATCCCTTAGATAGTGCCAAAGCGTGATGTTGAAGGTAAGTATCAACACATCCTTGTTTTGTGCGGCAAGCTGACCCGCGCGATATGCTATAACTTGAGACTTACCACTTCCTGCAGGTCCACGGAGGCGGTAATGCCCCGGCCTTGGAGCTGCGTGTTCTCTTTGCCTTACCGTCAACGTCAGCGGTTGAGACTGTTCAATGGAGTGAACTGGTGGTCGTAGCCAAAATAGTGCTTCTTCGTTCCACGCTTTATTCCAATAGAAGCTGCTAGTTCTCTTCGAATCGGGAACAACTAACTCTATGTTATCTGCAATCAACGAATCATATCCAAGAATAGGGCGGTAATCTGATGCGTATTCTGCAAAAAACGTCACTGCCTCTTTCTCACTAGCACAATGGAAATAAAGTCCTGTCTTAACGAGTCCATATGATGGTTTATAACGATCCGCAGATTCGCCTATCTGGGGAACTAGTTGTTCACGCAACTTTCTCGCATAGTGATCAACTTGGCTGACAGGATTCTTGATTGGATAGCTGCCTCGGCTGTCGTGTACATGAAGGACCTTGTTCTTTGGGTCACCCTCCCATGAGTATCGATCAAGCTGCCAGTCCTTGACCTCGTAAATCATAATACCAATGTCCGGGTTGAACACCACAACATCCGGTCGCAGCCCATTCAGAAATGGCTGCGAGAAGATCATCCATGCCTGTGGAAGATGTTCATCGAGGTACGTGAGCAAAGTTCTCTCACCAGCTGTGAGCGAATTTGCTGAAGACAGAACAACATCCCAGCTCGGGTGTATGCGCGATTCCATCATCTTCACGCTGTCACTTTCAAATACTCGGAGAAGTACCGAATCACATACTTGGTTAGCGCTCTCATATGGAGTACTTTGCAAATATCCTATCTTGATCGTAAAGCACCAGGCTCAACGCTCCGCTTTGATCCCGACGTGAGATCTTCAGTTGCAACAAGTGAGCAGGCAATGGCAGCTTACTTCATACATGCGCACTTGGACCATATCGTGAATGCCCTCACGGCCTGCTCCAGTTTCGAGGCAGTTCCGAACATGTTGAGTATGATTGTCTTAATGCACTCATTGCCATTATAACGATTAGTATCTAGTAATTTCATCTGACGTTAGCATGACCAATAAGCATACCTTTTTTGTCGGCAACTACCGTCGCATATCCGCGACTCAACAAGTTTCCGTTGCTCCGATCACAATCATCATCGGCAATAACTCAAGCGGCAAGTCAAGCGTCGTCGACGCTATTAGAGATTACAGAAACATGGTGGCAAGATCGAGCACTGCGATCTATGCAGACTCAGTCTCACCATCGCGTGAACTATCGTTCGCAAGCATTGTTCGCAGTGGCGACACGATCAATGGCCTAGAACTAGGCCACCTCAGTCCAGATGGATATGGCGTGGCTTTTACACTCTCAAATCTCAGAGACGGTGCGATTGGACCGCGCCATGTACGTCTATTTGCAGCCGGGATGGAGATTTTCAACTTATGGCATGAATATCGTGATGATTGGTTGTTTGAGACACCTATGCTCTCAATAGATGAGGACGGCTACCCTGATTTTCAAGGGGAGTTTTCTACCAGTACCGCTCATATACTAAGAATTGAGCCTAACGTTGCCAATCTAACGCGACTTTTCACACTAACAACACCTGGGAGTCAGAACTTGCCTGCTTCAGAACATCTGAAGTTTGCCAATGCTCTACACGCGGGGTCGTACCATTTCGGCATTGATTGGACAGATGTCTCACGGAACATAGAATCTCATTGTCGAAGAGTTGTTATCGACCTAAACGAGAATTCTGATCGCGTGCCGTTTGCATTCTCTTACGCCACAATCGAGTATTCAGAACGTGGGATTCTGTTTGAGTCCATTCCCGACCTTTCACCCATTCTACTCCACGGCAAAACCTTTGGAGGCACGGGTATAGTGGCAGACTTTCCACCATTGGCACTGCATTATCTCTTCTCAGCAAGCCTGTCTCAGTTCGCTTTTCCTTCAAGAACAACTCACCTACCAGAGCTTCGTCTTCGAACGTCACGTTACGTTGACCCATCATACCCTTACAACCTAGATTGGTATGTGAACCCGGCCTGAATTGAGGTACAGAAAGTTAAACTGTATTTTTCAATTCAAGTAAGGAGAACCGCGATGGCAGGTAAACGTACACGGCAGCCAATAGACGCTCAGTTTAGAGCTGAAGCGCTGCGTCTAGTAAGGGACCATCCCGAGCGTCAGAAGTCCAGTATCGCCCGTGACCTTGGCATCGATCCTAAAACGCTGTATGCTTGGATACAGGCAGATAAGAAGAGCAAAGCATCACAGCCAGACGCCTTGGAAGCGAGCGCCGAGGAAAACGCCCGACTGCGTCGTGAATTGAAGGTGGTGACTCAGGAGCGCGACATCCTAAAAAATGCCATCGGTATCTTCTCTCAACGGCCGAGATGAGGTACGACTTCATTGAGCGTCATCGCTCGAAATGGCCGTTAGCCGTGATGTGTCGAGTCTTGCAAGCTTCCCGTGATGGCTACTATCAGTGGCGCAAGGGTGTTGAGGGGAAGCGCAAGCAAGAAGATCGCGAACTGCTTGCTCAGATCACTGAGATCTATGAGGCAACGGAGAGGAGCTATGGTGCCGAGTGGATCGCTCATGATATCAGGAAAAGCGGGAGACGTGTCGGAAAGACTCGGATTCGTCGGCTCATGAAGCAAAACGATATGCCTGTTCAATGCAAGAACACATGGAAATGCAAGGCAACGACGAATTCATCGGAGACGTATCACCCCTCACCGGATCTCGTGCAGCGCGCGTTCCACAGGACTGAACTGGACGAGCTGTGGCTGAGCGACTATTCTGAGCTTCCGGCGATCGGTCCAAAGATCTACGCCGTGGCGATCAAGGATCAAGCATCGCACCGCATTCTTGGTATCCACGTTTCGCATGATTTGCATGTTGGAGCTTTGTTCAAAGCATTCCATCAAGCCGTGATCGCGCGTCGGCTGAAGCACAGGACATTAGAGGTGCCCATCATCTTCCACTCCGACCAAGGAGGGCAGTACAACTCAAATGATTTCAAAGATGAGCTCAAGAAGTACGGCCTCGTTAGTAGCATGGGCTCATCAGGCGACTGCTATGACAATGCTCCGATGGAATCGTTTTGGGCCACGATGAAGACCGAGTTGATGCATCACTTTCCGTTTCGTAACGTCGAACATGCCGTAGGTGCCATCTATCGATGGACACACCTCTTCTACAACCAACGCCGCAGACACACATCAATCGGTGGCCTCTCGCCCGTGCAATTCGAAGCCGATTGGTATCAACGCAATCGATCAGTATGTTGTACTTAAACTTTCGTACCTCGAATTAGGCCGGGATCAATGTACGAGGCGGTCAATTTTATAAACTTCTAAGAACGTCCGAATCAGTCCGTGACCGAGTCAATGCTTGGTTCAAAGAAGCTGGCGGAACGTTCAGATCATACGAATATCGCGTGATCAACTTGGTTGATCGTGACGGCCGTTCTCATGAACAGTCCTCCAATGCCCTGCTAACGCAGATGAACATCGCACCATCGTCAACAGATGACAGCCGTTCCTACTTCGAACAACGTCTCGCTCTCTGGGATGATGCAGGAGGCTTGTATGTCGGTCTAGATGAGGTCGGCACTGGGATCAGCCAAGTAACGCCTGTCCTCGCCATGTTATACGGTGAGAAGAACACCCTGCTCCAGATCGAACAACCGGAATTGCATCTACACCCCCGACTCCAGTCGCGGTTGGCCGACGCCATGGCCGATTCAATTGCATTGGGCAATACTCTGATGGTAGAGACTCATTCGGAACATTTGATCCTTCGCTTGCTACACCTTGTCCGACACCAGACTCCGATCCCAGCCCTGGGCCGTGCGCTTCAGCCGGACGACATCCAGATCATCTTCGTTGAAGGCGATGGCGCACAAAGCAAGATCATTCCCATCGAAGTAACTCCCTCCGGGAATCTATCACGACCATGGCCCAATGGATTCTTTGATGAATCGATCGAGGAGCTATTCTAGAAATGATCCTTGCACCGAACATTTACCTCAGCCCCGACCTAGGTACGGAGTCGGATGCAACTGCCGACATGCGCGCAGAGTGGTTCGACGACAAGTTTAGAAATGCAGTTGTGTTTACCCAGCGTAACGATGGACTGCCGAATGGCGATTGGTTTGCGCAACGACGTTGGCAGTCTGTCGTGAAAAATCACAGACGCAAGAATCGCCATTTGGAACACGCTGATTGGAAGGCTGCTCCAGAGTCTCTTCAAGACGCTGCTCTATACGCAAGCTCGATACCAAAGGTAGCCGCCTTACAGAAGACAGATATCGGCAAGCTAGTTTCTTCGCGGGTTTGGCATCTAACGACCGATAGTCTTGACGTCACACGAAATTATGAGGAGTTCACCGACCTATTTAAGAGATTGACGTATCGGTGTGAGGTTGTTCAGATCAAAGATCCTTTCATCAAGTTTACGGGCGATGCTCGTCAGGATTGGATCTTAGGGACGCTTGACAACACTGCGGAAGGCATGCTACGTCGGGTTATCTTTCATGTAGCCGAGCCAAAGAATTATAACGTTGAGTTTGAGGAAAATCTGAGTCGAACAGAAGCAACTTTGCGGCGTTGGGTCGAGGTGCGACGAGGCACCAGCGTAGTATCGTGCGCAATACAAGTTTGGAGTACTTTTCATGATCGGCACCTGATAACTGAGCGCCATGTAGTACAAGTTGCCCATGGATTTGGGCTTGAGATGAAACCGTCACCCGGAAAGCAGCGAACGACTTGGTCAATAGAGAATGAACGTTCCGCCGAAGTGCTGCGAAATGAGATGGATCCGAGCATTTCCCGGGAAGCAGGGTGGGCAATACACAAACGTACCATCGAGATTTAACCAACCATGTCCGACTCTCACCACTCCTTCACACCCCGACACCAAGAGATCTTCGACTGGCTCCTAACCGTCACACCGGAGAATTGGCGTGCGCAGATTCTTGAAGGCCTAGGAAACGGCAACGACGGCGACGTTCTCTATGTAGCACTCGCGTCGGTCAGGCAGCAAAGAGAGTACCTGTCTAGCCTGACCCGCGATCTTCCTCCATTTCACCACCTACCCGGCTACTTCTTTACTACCGGTGCGGCTGACTCGATGTTTGGCGACGCGGACACGGTGCAGGCATCCGTTCGTGGAGAAGATGGCGGCGGACCAGATTTCTTGAGACTTCCCGGTACGGACCTTGCCGAAACAGTGCGTGGCCTCTATCGGCACCTAGACAACATGATCGCGATGGGCGAAGAGCTCGAAGGACGTATCCAGTCGCTGATCAACGCCTTGCCGCTGTTTCACGATAGAGGCAACATGACGCCATACAAGGAGATCCGAGAATTACCGCCGATCATCACACGGGATCAACGGATATCGATCGCAACGGCGTTAGCATCCGGTCACGGAGTCATTGACCTCTCCGACCTAAACAAGACCAATGCGTCATATGTTCTCTTCAACCTAGAGCTCGCAATGAATACCAAAGGCCTAACCATCCTTACTGCGCACAAACAGGCGATCGAGATCAAATGTTATCAGGAGTCGTACCAATGGTATGGAACAGGCAAGGGTGGTACACGTGGCCGTGACTGGGTGAAACATCATGCTGGCGCATCGAACGCCATCGTACTTCCAGAACTTACGGCATGGGCAACGTCGATCCTCTAGATCTACACAGTCATACCGAATACGCCTGACTTTCCATCGGATTTCCATATGGTGATGGAAATCGGCACGAACAGATTGCACCTCGATAATTGATTCACCACACTATCGAGGTTCTCATGCCCTCCCCCACCTCCCCCCGCATGCATTCGCGGGACCACGTCGCCGAAATGCTCGGCGTGTCACGACAAACGATCGACCGGTTGATCCGCCGCGGCGAACTGCACGCGCTCAAGATCGGACGCAGAGTTCTCATCCCCGATGATTCGTTGGACGCTCTCATCAGCGCGAAATACGCCTGGAAGCGCCGTACCGACGACTAAGTCAAGACAATACAACGACGTTAGAAGGACAAATAGTGGAGTTTTTGACTCCCTTTTTGTCAGCTGATGTCGTTCGATGTCCGCGATCTGCCAGCATACGCCAATACATGCCAGTTCTTGCCCCCTATCGTCCATGAAAAGCTCGGTAGGGGGCGAACACGGCCCAAAAGAGCGCTGATCGAGCACCAATATTCACCAACACTTTGAATTGAAAGGACGCACGTCATGAGCAACACGCCAAACAAGAACCACAACGCCGAACAACCCGCCATCACGACGCATCAAGAGTTCAGAATGGTCTTGAAGGTTGCCGGCTACAGTCAAAATGAACTGGCTAGGGCGATCGGCCGGAGCAGATCGTACGTCAACAACGTTGCCAATGGCATTTCGCCGTTGACACTCCGTGTCATCGAGCAACTGAGATACTTTTTGGGCGAGCAGCTTTTTGACCTCGCCGTCACACGCGCACGTCAGGTGGTCATCGAAGAACGCCAGCGTCAGATCGAGCGCGAACGGGCATGGGCAATCGAGATGGAGTACCGTGCCAACCTCGCCAAGGAGCAAGAAGAGCAACGTCGACAAGCCGCCATCGAAGCACTACGCGAACAATTGGAATGTGGCGCACCGCCTCCGGAAGAGCAGAAGCCGATCGATCCGGATGCCACGGACGCAACGGACGTGGCAGGCGGCTGATCCGATGATCGCGGCCATCGTTATGTTGCTGCATGATCATCACCACATTCAATCGACCGAAGGGCACGTTGGAGGACACGGTCGCTCTCGTGCGTTCGCGCGCCACCACGCAGCCTGACATCATCGCCGTACAGGAGTGTCGGAAGCCACGCGCGGACGCACACGACCATGCATGGCACACACACCACCAGCACAAGGGCGTCGGCGCTGCCGGTACTAGTCTACAAGTCCTGAACGTCCTCGGCGACTTCAACGCCCACCCGTGCTTCGGCGACGCCTTCTTCCAGATCACGAACACGCTTCGTGACGACTACGGCCTAGTGAGCGCCTATCATCAGCGCAAAGTGGAACAACCGTTCCACATCGACTATTGCTTCATGTCACCCACCCTACTGCAGGGGGCACGTGTTAGCGTCGGCACGTATGATGAATGGTCAGCCGATAGCGATCACCGACCGTTGAGTGTAATGTTCAGCCGCCCTGGTTCCGCAACACAAACAACGCATTCTCCCGGCGGAGCATCTGAAAAGGCGAGGTAAACTGCACGCCGAGTCCAAGGCACACGTTGGGGATCTTGATCCGATGTTGTGAGGTCGATGCGGTCTCGTGTGTGACGATCACATGGCCACCGGCAAGTGCATGTGCCAGAAGGTAGTAGTCAGCAGCTTGGAAGAAAGTGGTTTGTGCCGCTGGCGTGAACTGCTGTTGCATACACCACTCACTCACCCTGGCAAGATGTGGGCTGAGTGCTCCGTGCGACCTGCGGAACAGTCCCACGCCATCATTTGCTGCCCACTCGGTAAGCTCATCATGTTGTGCCCCGATCTCGTCAGCAACCTTGTCAATGCTGAATGCAACGTCGCGCTGACCGGCATGGATCAGCCATTCCCAAAAGGCCGGACAAAAGTCGATTCCGTAATGCAAGTTCTTCGCGCTGATAAAGACATTCGCATCCAGGATGTAGCTCACTGCACGACTCCCAACTCCCTTGCTGCCTTGTGCAGGGTGACGGCCGAGCGCATACCGAGCATGTGGAAGGCCTCAGTGTACGATGTCAAACCTTCGAGGGTGCTACCGACGACGGCTTTGGCAAATCGCTTACTGGTGCGTGCTCCAAGACTCTTGTAAAAATCACCCCCACTACCCAAACTCTCGGCGTGCTGTCTATACCGATCTAGCTCATGTTGATACAGGCCCCACATATGCGCGCGATCGATCAATTCTGCCTCGTTTAATCGACGCAAGACCACGAGAGAGCTCACTTTGAAGTATCTCGTCAAGCGCTGAACCTCGTCAGAAAGATCCGCTGCTGTGTTGAAGATCGATTTCACTTCGTTGATTGGCACAAGCAACTCCGCAGCGACGGCGTTGCACCAGCGTTCAGTGACGTTGTCGGAGAAAGTAGCCGCTTGACTGTCCGATACCCCCGATGCACCGAGACACAGATGCGCCAATTCATGAGCCAGAGTAAACATCATAGCCGACTTACTATCAGCACCATTTACGAAGATCAAAGGGGCGAGTGCATCGGTCAAGGCAAACCCTCTGAACTCATCAACGTCAAGCTTTCGATGACTATTGCTGCCGACCACTGACGTGACCATGACGAGAACGCCAAGTTCTTCTGTCTGGTTGATCATTCGTCGTAGCGCCTCTGCCCAATTCGTCACCAGGCGGCGATCTTCGACCGTCATGTTGAGTATCTTGCGAAGGGTATCCGCGACGTTCTTCGGATCGTCTTCAATGCTAAAGCTACCCACCCAACTCAACGCCTCGAACCCCCTCATGCTAGCATACTGTCGATACCATTCCTGACGTTGCTGGCATAGAAACACAGTGTCAAGCAGATCGATGCTTGGATTGCGAAGATTCTGATCTTTTACAGTCCGGAAGTCCGGTATCGGCAGGTCCAGAATTGGCGGTTCAGCAAGAAAGAAGTAGCCGAAGGCCGTATGCGTTAGCGTCGAGAATGTTTCCAACTGCCGCATCGTTGGCTGCGCCATTCCTTGCAGCCATTGCGGCCACTTCGGGAATCGAGCAGTGAGGAGTGCATCACTCAAACCTGCTCGTTCTGCAGCCCAACGAAGGACCGGTATGGATGCTGCGACGGTGTTCATTTCGGAAGCAAAATTTACGGTTTTTCCACCTCACTCGCCCGCACGTAGTGCACCATCCCCCGCACATCGGCCTCTAGCGCTTGCAGGTTTGCGATCTCCGGCTCGCCCCCTGTCACCTGATACGCACGTGCTGTGACCGAACTCGGTTGCATTTGCCCGAACGTGATCACGCACTCCCATTCTTCACGCGGATCATACACGTATCGAAGGGGGCTGGTGGTATCGCCCATCAAGTCCAGGAGGATCACATCGAGTTCATCGACTACACGGCCATGATGTCCGCAGTAGAAGGCATGTCGTGGCGTACCCATCCAGCCGAAGCACGCGAGGATCACGAGGTGCAGATCGACGAGATCGTTCGTAACGGGCATGAGTACCGTATACCATTCTTCGGGCTGTTGGTTGGCGAGCGCAATGCGGACCTCGACGAGGTCACGTGTTCTCCGTATCGAAGTCGTGTCCATGCCAAGTTCTGCCGCTAGTCGTGTGCGCGGTGTCTGATAGTCATCGTACCGATTCCCACCTAGTGGCCCGGCCTTATACAACTCATCGACCATTTCCATGCTGATGCGGTGTGGCGACCGTGCTTCGCCCATGCGCCAGGTGACGTGCATCAGCACATGATTTAGGCGCGACACCATCGACCGATCTTGCGTGGGTAGATAACACACGTCATTGAACGCATCTAGCAGCTCCGCGATCTGCTCACCATCAAGTTGCAGATTCACCAGGAGCGGCTCCAGCGCTTTGCACATCGACTCTGTCGGCGACTGCTTGAAGTCCTTTGCACGTATGACCAACGTCAGATACGTCGGATCATTCACCAGCACCACCACGTGCTGCTTCTCGATGATGGCATACGTCGCGTACCACCCTGAGAGCACGGTGTCTTCAGCACTAGAGCTAGTGAGTAGTGCCGACGCATCCCACTTCTTCACCCTTTCCAGCAGTTTCTTTGTGGCGTAGATCAGCGCCATGGTTGACGTTCCTAATTGGATGTATGTAAACTAAGTAGGCATTCCCTACGGATCACGCAACACCTCCGCAGGCGCTACCTTCAGCCATTCGAGATACGACTGCAATCGTTCCCAGGTATTTCGGCGCCGAGCATATCCCCGAAGAACTCGAATGTCGATGGTGTACTGAGTGAAGGCAAGGTCAATGAGATGTTCAAGATCGGACGGTGCGATACCGGCTAGCACCTGCCCATCGATGAAGAGATCAACTAGGATCTTCTCGAGCGTCGGTATCCCCTTCTGCTTGTTCTCCAACGGCGCTTTTGTGACTAGCTGTCGCACGACAACGTCAAAGTCCGACGCACCAACATGATCAGCCACCCATTCAAGATTCGTCTCAAGCAGGACATTGCGGATCCGTTCAGACCTCAAATGTTCGAACACCATCCTCTTGTCGGCTTTGTCCACTTCAACCAGTGTAAGTCTTCGAAGTCGTTGATGGACAAGCAGAGGATTCAATGCCGTTAGGGCCCACACGGAAAAGTTCTCGACAAGGGGGCGAACCACGCGCATGATCTCTATGTCGCGTGATGCTTGTTCCAGTACAAAACGGTGCTCAGGCCCTACCCTGCACCAAGTCCTGGACACCGGCACGATCTCCCCCTTTTTTCGGAGGGCATTGATGTGCCAACGACCTATACCAGTCTCCGGGCTCACAGCAAATCGGCTGAGGACCTCTGAACGGCTAACATATGGTGGATACTTTTCCATGCTAACGTTGGACAATATACTGATGTTTTTGTCCGTTGTTAGTACTCGACCACCACCCTCGCATGGTCGCTTTTCCCCCACTCCCCGATGCCATTCTGGGCGCGGACGCAGATGCGGTCATCGATCGACACCGAGACGAACACATTGTCCAGTTGATGCTTCACGATATGGGGCTCACCATGCGCATCCACCCGTCTGCAGCACCTTCTATCTGCGGGCTTCGACGGTCTTCGGATAACGAATGAAAGTGGATATCGGCACCTTGTCGTGTATCGCCATCAATGCATCCAGGGTACTTCGCTCAACGCACCAGGTCTGTGCGCCCGACTTTTGGGTGTAGATCGAGATGAAGTCGAGCAAATCAGAGGCACTGATCTTGACAAGCGTATCTCGACAGTGAACGGCCATACTGTCTAGTCTACGGCGAACTGTTGACGCCGATCGGGGATCAATAGCCATGGCACGAAGTGTCAGGTTTAGGTACCGAGACGTGGAATCGCCCCCTCCATATTGCTTCCACGACGGCACTACCACGGAAAGTCGTGTCGAATCACTTGGAGCGATCCATGCCAGGGTTACGGCATACGACAACAGCGGCGGATGGAATTCACTCATGGATCCATGTTTCATGGTCGAAGGCATCGCCACCACATCAACGCCGTAGAAGTGCGGAGTGATCGGATCGGGTCTCTGCGTGGAGTCGGCAACTAAACGGTAGGCGATCGGACTTACGGGCACGATAACCGGACGTGTTGACGAATTCCGAACAAAAAGCTGAATGGTGTCTTCGTGTATACCAACGGAGATCTCACCACTCCAATAGATCGGCTGCTAACGTTCACGCCCCTTCATCAAGCGTTCCTTCTCGGCCTCAACAAATGCCTGGACCCATGCGCCTTCATGCGGAAACGCGTATCTGTATGAAACGGACATTTTCTTCCCTTCGATCTCTATCGCTCCACGCTCCTTCCGCGATGCAAGAAGTGAGCGCAGTTTCGGGAGTTGCGCAACATCAAGGAAGATGGAATAGATGTCACCCTGCTTGACTGCCCGAGAGGACGTCAAGCCGGGCCACTCCTTCGGCCAATAGATCGATGAGTCGGGTGCATACGAGTACGCCCACAGTAATACCTCGACGTACTTCGGAAGCCACTCCCTCCCACCATGAAGATCAAGTTCGCACAACCACTTGTGGAAACTGTACAACTCGACTGAAAGGTATGCCGATTTATCAAATGATGAGTCAGGATTGTATACTCCGCTTCTCATCAATCCTCTGCACGTCAACCCTCTGATCACAACGGCACGACTTGTATCTTCCGTGCACATGTAGCGGAGCGTGCTTGGCCTATCATCAGCCCATGGAAACAGGTCGTAGCTGCGTTCAAGCTCAGGGTTGGCAAAGATCGGTGCAAGGTGTCCGTGCACTGAGTCAAGCTCAGCCGGACTGAGTCGTATGACGCGATAGACAAGGCTGTCAGACTTTGAAGTTGAATAAATGGCATCACCATTCTCATAGATCGCGATCCGCGGCAAAGCCCCACGGCCGGTAATTGCCCAGGGATCCGTCTCAACGTAGATCAGGATGGGCTTAGGTCCCACGTACGGATCGAACTTCCCAGCAGCGAAGACATTCGCTCCGTTGAGAGAGAACACCATGACCATGATGAAGATCAACTGGGCTGACAACGTTATAATCGTCAGTACAACGTCTTTCATGTTCACTCCCCCACCTCCACCACCACCCTCGCATGGTCGCTCGGACCCCACTTCTCCACGCCATTCATCGCACGGACGGTGACGCGCTCAGCGATCGACTCCGAGGCGAACACATAGTCCAGCTGACGTGTCGCACCCGCAGGTGAACTGCGCATGGTGTGATACGTGGGCACGTTCGCCGAATCACGCGGAAGCTCGTCCGGCCAGGGATCGGCCTGACGTCCGTTGGGATGTTGCGGACCCACAAACGTCAGCCCTAGCGCCTCCATGCGGTCAAAGATGGTCTGGTACCGCCCCTTCCAATACAGATCGCCGCGTTCACCGTAACCGTAGAGGATGTTCAAGTCGCCGGCAGCGATGATGCGGTGTCCGTCGCGCGAACCGATGAAGGCCGAGAGCTCCGAGATACGTTCGTGGACGCTGGCATCGGCATAGATCCACTGTCCGGCAGCCGCCGGATGCTGATGCAGCCAACGCCCATACAGACTCACCACAAGGATCGGTTCTTGGTCGGGTGCCGTGACCTCGGCGATATGCGGCGCAAACCAACGCACACGCACCCGGTCCGACATCTTCGCAACGGCGCACTTCCACACCTCTCCCAGCGCCGGCGTATTCTTCCACGGCTCCGCACCCGGCGCAAACTCTACGTTGATCATTGAAGGGGGCCTGCAGATCTCTTGCAGCAATGCTACATCCACATCAAGCTCCGTGACCGCCTGCCACGATGCCTGCTTCTGCGCCATGTTGTAGGAGAGGAGTCTCACGATTAGTTCTCGAAGTAGTCGGAGTCGATCTTCTTGACGCGATAGGTGTCTTGTGTGGCAACACCGACGTCATGTTCGATCATCAACTGGGCTAGACGATCACCATCAACGAGGACGATCTTCTGTTGAACGGTGTTCGCATACTCGACAGCACTCTTGGCAAAGTCGCTCGTGGTGATGAAGATCCCTTTTGATGCCTGCTTACCGGCCAGCGCACCGACGAACGATTGAATATCAGGTCGACCGATCGTCCGTGTCCATCGTTTGGCTTGGACGTAGACCACATCCAAACCCAACCTGTCCTGATTGATCACTCCATCGATCCCCTCATCGCCCGATCGCTTGGTGATGTACCCTGCGTCTTCTGCTTCTCCGCCATATCCCATCGCCATCAGTACATCCAGCACGAGCTGCTCAAACCGATATGGGTCCATCGCCGACATCTGCGATAGCAGTTCGTGCGCTAGGGCCTCGTTGAGTTTTGCATGGGCATCAGCGATCAACTCATCCGGCGTCCTAGTATCGCGGACCGCCATCTCCGTCGCTGTTACCGGCGAATCCTTCTCTTGCTTCCGACCGGATGCACCCCCACGATACGCTGCGAACTCCGGATACCGCATCAGGTAGCTGATCGTGATTCTCTCCGGTCGATCGGCGAGCACTTCCTCGCCCCGTTTCGTGATACGGTATGTCGATCGGCTTTGCGACTCAATGAGCCCTGACTGCTTTAGGTAAGAGAGTGCCCATGCGACACGATTGTGAAACAGTCCTTGCCGCCTACTAGGGATCAATTCTGCTATCTCTTGCTCGGTGAGTCCGAAGTCCAAAGCAAGCTGAGCTCGAATGTCGGGTGACCTCGACTCTCCGCGTTTGGCGAGGTACTGAAGCACCGGCAGTATCAATGTTTGAAAGTCTGGGATCGCCATGAATAAGCTTTCTCGATTGTTCCCTGCGAAGATACATCTAGCGTCCAAGACGGAGAACCTGCTCACGTAGGTCCGCGAACCATACTCGCTCCAACCCATTCTTCTCCAGCATCGACATCCGCACACTCTTCTGCTCCTTGAACCACTCGTTCAATTGCTTCGTCGATGCCACGAAGAAGAACCACTGACCCAGATCTAACGGGTTCACCTTGGCCCGATCTTGTTCGCCGAGAACGCAGAACACATAGACCATCGATGAACGAGACTTCTCCGTCGCATAGGTATTCGTTTCGGCATCCCACCACAACTTCGGCGCAATGTCGAACGAGATCTCGCTCAGCTTCGGCTGCTCCCACGACTGCACGTAGGCCGCCGACTTCACCTCCACCGCGATCCCCTCCGGCGACACCAGATCGTACCTATCCCACTGCACCCGCGGCTTCTGCGTTACCCCGATCGCCTGTCCGACGATATACTCCGCCAGCGCACCACGCTGTGAATTCGAAAGATGATCCGAATACGCCCACCGCCAATACGACATCTCGTCGATGATGTTGTTAGGGGGCTCACCAGAACTGATCGTTGTCATTGTTGCACCAAGAACTGAGTGGAAGATTTGTACCAAAGGTACTACAACGGATGATCGGCATGAAGATCTCTATCGGCAAACTCCGGAAGCGAATCGAGCAGCTAAATCCTTGCCGGGCTCTTCGTGGAAAACGTCATGAATGGACCAACCACGAAGACCATTGGTTGTTGTGGCTAAAGGACTACCACTCGCCCGGTGCCTACGGGCACAAGATCAAACATGGACGAGATGCAAAGTTCTGCTACAATCATGTTTTGAATCCAGTCATGTTGCTCTACATTATTCGCCACAGTGGGATGAGCAAACGTCTAATCTCGCAAGCCATCAAAGCAGCGGCATCGAAGCCAAATTGGGCAGAGATGGTCGCCGTGATCCGTGAGACCGTGCCATGGGATCTTGTCGCTGAGAAACTCTGGCCATCCGGCCTCGACCCAACCATACCAGTGCTTAGCGTCAAGCAACCTTGGGCCGAGGCATTAATGGTCGGCATCAAGAAGATCGAGCACCGACCCGTGAAGACCAACAAGCGGGGTCGTGTCTATATCTACGCTTCAAAGACGCTATCCGACACAACCGGCCAGAAACCGGGTCGATACGGCGTTCCTTCGGACTCGATCGACAACCTCCCGCTCGGCATGATCATCGGCTCTATCGAAATCGTCGACTGTGTTGAGGCCGGATCACAACACGGCGACAGACTCCACTGGCACGTCCGCAACCCTCGACGACTTCGTAGGCCCGTCGCACCTCCGCGTCGTTCAACTCCGACCCAGACATTCTGGTTTCTCAAGGCATAGGATCGACTTTTCAGAAAGGACCATAAGATGGCACCCACGACAACACCAAAAAAACTCCCGGCCATTAGCCTACAACAACCCTGGGCAAATTTGGCCTGCTGTGCATTCAAAGACGTTGAGTTCCGAACGAAGCCGACGAAGATCCGCGGTGACGTCTATGTGTACGCTTCAAAGGGCAAGTCTGCAGATCTGGAAGCTCATGTTTTTGCAACATTTGGCATGAGCCCTGATAACTACAACGACTGGCTTCCCCGCGGCGTCATCGTTGGTACTGTGAAGATCTTTGACTGCATTCAGATGGTGGACGACCCCGATACATACATGTGGCTACTTGGGGACACAACTCTCTTTGACCCACCACTTGAAGTTCCCGAAGGAGTCCAGCCACAACCGAGCATCTGGTACCCGTTTGGCAAACCATAGTCCTCTTTTTTTGGGAGCTGCACAAGCTAACACGTCGTTCACAGCGATAATCTGTTTCAATCAACTACCCATTCGATGTGTGACTTAACCTAGCGACGGTAGTGATGCTTCAACTATCCTTCCGATAGACTTCAATTCGCTATTCTCGCGCAACCACCGTATCATACAGCCCATAATGCGTCAGGCCTTGGTGGCTTTCGATGCCGGTGTATCGCAGCGACGCATCCTCGTACCGCCGGAACGCGAATACCGCTTGATTCATCTGCTCGGTATTGAACACCTTCAGCTTCATCAGCAGGTGGAAGTCCTTCACGGTTAGACCGGTCACGGTCTGAAAGAGATCCGGTTCGAGCTTTGTGATCACATCCTGCAGGGTGTTCTCACGGAAGTCCGTGAGGTACATGAAGGCCGGGATACGTGTGGCGAATTTGATGAGCTTCTCCTGCACCAGCCTGCGCTTGCTCTTGTACTCCTTCTGTTCGTCTGTGAGCTCCTTCTTCTCCCTGGCGGTAAGCCCACTCTCCTTCGCTTTCTTCTTCAGGTCCTTAATCTTCTCGCTTTTGTTGATGATCGTCTCCAGGATGTTATCACCCAAGGCGCGCCAGCCTTCGATCTTCTCAATGGCCTTCATGGCTTCCGGGTCGTCCAGCAGCCGTTGCAGCGTCAGATTATCCACGTTCACCAGCAGCGCGCTTTGCCACTTGCGGGCAAGCAGCGTGGCGGAGGTACCGGCCATCGCGATGTCGAGGATGCCGCCCGCATCGATCTGCGTCATATTCGCGCCATCGTAGGCGAGCACGGGCAGGAAGGACACGAGCTCCTTTACCGCGTTCTCTGGGTTCGGCTCGTTCGGCGATAGTCCGATACCATATTCGGAAAGCTGGCGTAGCGCACGTGAGGGCGCAAAGTCGAACACGAAGCAGATGGGCTTCAGGATCTCCTCGGCGTTCGGGTCGTCGCCGTTGGGGTTCTTGATGGACCACGGCGATTGCACGCGGAAGGCCGCTTGGAAATAGGTCTCCGGCGACTTCAGGTTACGCAACATCAGGATGGCCGACCATTGCGCCACTGTAACGCCCGTGGTGAGCTTGCCGCAACTAAGCGTGATGGTCTTCGTGTCGAAGCCGCTGCCGATGGCCTTACGCACTGGTGGCAGGGCATCCAAGCCGATACCGGCCGAGGTGCCCGCTGCGACAACCACTGTGTAATCCTTCCAATAGGTGTTCTGCCGTTCGGCGAGCAGGTTGGCCATGGCTTGGCAGGCCGCCACATTGGGCAGGAACCAGAACGAGTGTTGCAGGTAGGGCAACAGTCGGACATCAGAGTACGGGAACGGCGGTCGCGTGCCCGTTTTCATATGTTCAACAGCGCGGGGCGCATAGTCGCCACGGATGATGTCTAACCACTTCTGCACATCGCTCTTGTGCGTGAACTCGGCTTTCGCTCCCGTGCCGCGGGCCTCGAAGAAGGCATTGAGGTCGAACTCGTCGAACTCACCGGCACTGGCAATGGCCAGTAGTTCATCGGGCATCTGGTACGTGAGCAGGCGCACCTGTGGCAGCGAACCGTAGGGGTTGCGCTTATCGGGATGCTGCGTGGCGAAGGCTTCTTTGGCGCGTTGCTCGTCCGTATAGGTCCAGTTGAAGATCTGCTCTTCGATGAACTCGCCGGTGGCCAGGGCCTTGAAGGGTGTGCCGCTGAGGTAGAGGTAGGCCTTGGCGGTGATGGGCAGGAACTCGCTCTCCTTCTCCAAAGGCTGTTGCAGGTCGGCCACCTTCTCCTTCAGGCGATTCTCGTCCTCCAGCTGCGCCTCTTCACGCGCAAGGGCTTCTTCCTCGCTCTCGAAAAGCTCCTTGGCCGATTCGCGCCAGGCCCCGAAGTGGTACTCATCGAAAACCACGAGGTCCCACTTCACCTCATGCACCCATTCGTTCTTTGGCTTAATGTTACCCAAAGCATCGCGGCCCAGCAGGTCCTGGAAGGAACCGAAGTAGACCACGGGCTTTCGCTTGTCGATCTGCGTGGGATCGCTGCCACTGTTCTTGCTGAGGTATTGCCAGCCGTTGAAGTCCACATGGTTCTCTAGATCGACTTGCCAAGCATCCTCCACGGCGGGCTTGAAGGTGACCACCAGCACGCGCTTGGCACCCATCTTCTTGGCCAACTGGTACGCGGTGAAGGTCTTGCCGAAGCGCATCTTGGCGTTCCACAGGAAGCGCGGCACCGCGTGCATGTCCTCCTTCCAGATGGAATGGAAATAGTCGTGGGTCTTCTCCACGGCGGCGCGCTGCTCCGCGCGCATGGGAAAATTCTGGTCGCGCGTGCCCGCGATTTGCCGCCCCGTACGGAGCTCGATGAGCACGGCCTTCAAGTCCGAAACCTTGCAGCGCATCCACTCCAGCTCGACTTTCGTGCAACCCTTTTTGACGAGCGCGGAGCGCACGGCGTGATCAGTGAACGTGGTGCCGTCGGCGCGCTCGGCGGGTTCATCGAGGACGATGGTGTAATTCTTGATGTTGGCGGTATGGAGCTGTTCGGCGACGCGCTGCTTCACGTCGCGCGTGGTCTGGCCCACCTTGAGAAGTCCCGCGTGCGCCTGGTCGTCAATCGAGTAGGCGTAGATGCGCGGACGCGCCGCTGGCTTCGGCGCGAGGATGTCTTCAATTGTCTTACTCATCGCGCCAGTCCATTGTCCGAATCATGGTTTCAATGAAGTCAGTCTCCGCTTTGGTGAGGCCGTATCTCTTGTACAATTCAGCATCTGACCAGGACTTGTCCATCGGAATATCAGGCACGAAGGTGAAATTCTCCGCTTTGTTGTGCTGTGCTATCTTCCGCAGTGATACAAGAAATCTGAAGAACTTCGTGCGCATGTAATCGCGGATGTACTCCGCATTCTTCTTGCTCGAAGCCAGCGCAGCAACAAGGTACGTCTCACTGCATGCTTCATTCGGGCCAGAGACGAAGGGGCCATCCTGTCCCCATATAGGAAGAGGATAGTTCTCATTGCCATCAGTTGCTGCGGCTACCAGTACTTTCCATTTCGATACCCAACCCTTGTTCGACAGCAAGTCATCGGCGCTTACCCATGTGATTTTGCCAGATCCAAAGAGCCTGATTGGCTTGCTCTTACTTTGCTTCTCTGCCCCGTGGAAGTCAGTGGGCAAACCAAACGGCTTCCGTGAAGACACCCGGGTTGAGAAGCTCTCCTCATTTTTCTTCAACACCTTGCGCAGGATGGTCACCGCATCATTCCACCGTATGAATATGTCGAACTCATTAAGATCGCGCATCTGTGGCTCACTCCATTTGCCGCCAGGAGCAACTGTTATCACTTCACAGTCGCCCTCTTTGTCTCGCTCCCAAACGAAGTAGTTGATGCCACCGTTAATATTGACAGAGGGGAACGCGTCTCTATCAACGATGAAATCAACGATACGTCGAAGGCGTCTATCTGCTAGCATGGTCGTCCTGAACTCATCGAGACCCTTTCCGCCGGTGAACCAGCGAGAGGGTGTGACCATTACGACATACCGGGGGTCGAGGGCGATGGCCTTTTCGATGAACTGATGGTAGATCGGTCGAGCACTAGCCGAAGCCCCGCCATCCTTGAGTTGGTAAGGCGGATTACCAATGATTACATCGAACTGCATGTTCTTTCCAAAGATTTTGTTGATCCGTGTCTTGATGTCGCCGGTATGGATGAAGGCATAGGCATGCGATTCGAGCCCTTCGCTGCGATCCAATGTCTTTTTGCTCGCGCCGCAGTACTTGCAGTTCTCGCCCACCCACGTATGCTCCATCCGCTCGAACCAAATGTTGCCCGCATCGGTGGCGAAGCTGCTGCCGATGGAATGCGTGCCTTTGGCGTGCTTGGAGCAATACACGCTGCGCCGCGCCAGCAAGCTGGTGAGGTGCGTGATGCCGATGCCGTAGACCTGCTTGGTGAGGATGTGGTCCACGCGGGCTCGCAGGTCGGGGATCTGGTCCTTTAGGCCTTCGGTAAGGCGGCTGGTGACCTCACGCAGGAATACCCCGCTCTTGGTGCAAGGGTCAAGGAAGGTCACGGTCTTGTCGGCCCAGATGTTTGATCCATCGTTTTCTGCGGCCCACACCTCGGCCAACGTATCCAGCATGCGGTTGGCGAACTCCGGCGGCGTGAACACCTCGTCGTTAGAGAGGTTCGCGATGCACGTCAGCACATCCGGGTTGCGACCGCGCAAGGTGAAGTTGGCTTGTTCGCTCATGCGATGACCTCCGGCGCTAGGGTGGCCAGCTCACCCACCGCCATCGACGGGTAGGTTTTAGCCGGTGTGAAAATCTCGTGTTTGCCAAGATGAGCGAAAAGCGATCCCTCGGCGCTGTAGGACGATGACTGGGTGAGGCTATCAAAACGAAAGTCGCGACGCTGGAACCGGCCTTTGCCTACATAGCCCCATTCCGCAAAGTGGATCGCAGTGCCATCTGCTCCGCTCATTTTCATCGCGTCTCCGTGGACGAGGTTTTGCGAAAGCACGTAGGACGCGGCGCGATACAGGTCGTCCTCCGGAGCGAGGTTCAGATACTCGGCGAAGATCGCCAGCAGGTTCGCGCGGCACTCTGCGATGTTGTCCGTGAGAAGTTCAATCCCATAAATGCACATGACAGCGAGCAACGAGTAGTGTTGCCGCTCGAAATCGGACTGGCCGTATCTAAGTTCCACGGCGGCCAGCTTGCGCCGCAGGACTTTCACGAGGAAGTTGCCATCCCCACATGCAGGTTCCAGAAACCGCGAGTCAATCCGCTCCGTCTCGCCCTTCACCAGATCAAGCATCGCCTCAACCATCCACTCCGGGGTGAAAACCTCCCCGTGGTCGACGACGCGTTGTTTTGACTTCACCATGGTCAAATTGAAACTCCATTCATAGTGACCACCTAACTCTACGTAAGAGTGACCAACAAGAGTAGGTACCCATTTCGAAGATAAACTTATTGCGATTTCACTGGAAGTGAATCCGCCATCCAAGAACTTAGTCAGCCATATCTGCTTTTTCAGCAATGTGGAGGTTGTTCTGTCTGTAGCCACTCGAAATCATTGCATGCTGACCGAATCTATCCTGACTACATCCCTAGTGCATCACAACTCTACCATTATGCTTCGATGCCGTTGACGCCACTCTCTTTGTTGGTTCACTGTTTGCGGAATGGAATGGTCAATATTCGTGAAAACTCTCCTGATGATGCGCCCTTTTATCATAAGTGTATCTCTCACCCAAGAATAACCGCCCCTCATCCCCACACCCTCTCCATCTCTTCTTTCCTCGACTTCTCGGTGTGGGCGATGTAACGCTTCATGGTCTTGAAGCTGCGATGGCCGGTGAATGACATCAGCACTTCTGGACGCATGCCGCGCTCCAACGACAACGTTACGAAAGTCTTTCGAGCCATGTGCGATGCTCGTTTGGTTGCTGTGAATGTGGCCGATACGTGGCATCCACTGCCCCCTATCCTGAAACTTGATGATGAGTGACAAGCGCTGACGTCGGAGTATCGGGCGCCGGTGAAACAGCCGAACAAGAAGAGGTCGCGCGCTTCATCCAACCGCGGGTCGGTGATGACGGCGTTGATGAGGAGCTGGAGTTCGTCGGCGGTGCCAACGGTCTCGTAATTGGCAATGGTCCGCTCAGAGATGTGACCGCGTCGGGCGGCTAGGAAATCATCGAACACGCCGAACAACTCCAGATTTTTGATGGGCTCGCTCGGCGCAACTTCGGCGGATTGGCGTCATAATATGTCGCGTGAATGTTCAGTGTCATCGCTATCGTTGTCATGATCCGTCCTGACGAGTGCAGTTTACGTAAGTCCTTTTATTTCATGCAACTAATGACCGCTCCAGAGCACTCGGGAGTTTTCCACACACCTCGATGTTTAAGTGCTGTCCCCCGCTGGACGGAACGGACTAAATACCCCCTTTGATCAGACTGAGGTGACAGTCGTTGATCCAGCGTATCTTCACGAAACTTCCAACATTTGGTCAAGCCCATGCGTAGGTTCTTCATCTTCCTGACGGTAGCTCTCACGATACTCCTCGGTTCCGAGTTGGCAGCACAAACGATCAGACTCAAGTGCGTTGACAACCTCACCAGAACACCGATCACGTTCGACAGTATTGTGGTTGAACGAATGAGCGACGGAATGACGTGGACCACAACGACATCGGAAGTGGTGTTGAATACCACATCCGTAGAGGAAGATGCGAACTCGCCGATCGACATTCGTTACGATGGCAGTGATATCTATGTTCATTCCGAAGCGCCTGTGCAAGGTATGCAGCTCTATGCCATGAGTGGCGACCAACAAGAAATGGAGCACGTGCCGCCGGGAGTATATGCATTGCGCCTAACGATCGGTGATCGCAGCGTCACGCAGTTACTCTCACTAACAGCTCCGTGCAGAATTCAGCTAGAAGGCACAAGCAAGAACGGAACAGGTCGGATACTGGCCACAGGCGACTTCACCATGACCATTCATCGTTGGAAGTATAAAAGCAAGACGTTGATCAAAGACGTCGATGTGTCGAAAGCACAGACCCTTGAGGTCCGAGTGCCTCGACCATCCTGGGCCTCAGATGTACAACGCGTCACGATCCACCCCGGCGGCTCAACAGGTCCTTCTATAGATTCTGCTCTCTACAAGGGCAAGGTAAAGGGAAACCTGACACACGTCTGGAGTTTCACGAGGGACCAGGACTCGTATGAACTGTGGGATGACGGCATGAGTGGTCATGTTGTCTATATGGTGGGACCAGAAACAAGCGATAAGAGTGAGATCGGGATCCTGTTGGAAGCGTGGTTTATCACAAAGGCCTACACATTCACCCTTGAACCAACGCCGCAGTTCGTTGGGAATACCGTTGTGTTCAAGTGCGATGGATCGTATCGAATTCGATACTATGAATTTGAACAGCAGACGGGAGATGAGTATGAAAACACCGACTGTGATGACCGTTCAGTGATCTTTACGCTCAACTGACGCTTGCTTGGAAGAGCCGGACTATAATACCCCTTCTTGCCGGAGGAACGTCTAAGCCCGACACGGTCAATCCCATGTCATCACCAACTCTCAGGCATTCGCTTGTCTCATTCGCTGGCAGATTGGAAACGGGCTCGTTGGCGATCATTCTGGGTGTCACTCTACTCCGGCCAAGGGGCGGTGCAATATGAACCCGATCTGGAATCACGATTTGTGGTTCTCCATATCGAATGCGATCACCTGCTCCAGCAAGTGTACAACCAGGCGAGGGTCTCCTTCCATTTTGACCTTGAGCTTCCCCCCGTTTGATTGACAGTGCCGTCTGCTGCAACCGGTGGTTAGCCGGATCATCGCTTGTTGGCGTTGATTTTCGCCGCTCGCTGCATTAGTAGTTCTGCCTCTTTGGCCCGATTTGTGTCCCGATACAAACCAGCAAGATTCTCAAGGCTCTTGGCCACGTCGGGATGGTCGGGACCGAGGGCTTGCTCCCTAATCGCCAGCGAGCGCTTGTAGAGCGGCTCAGCCTTGGCGTAGTCGCCCTGGGTGTCATAGAGCACGGCCAGGTTGTTCAGGCTCGTAGCCACATCGGGATGGTCGGGACCGAGGGCCTTCTCCCATATCGCCAGCGAGCGCTTGTAGAGCGGCTCAGCCTTGGCGTAGTCGCCCTCGGTATTGTAGAGCAAGGCCAGGTTGTTCAGGCCCCTGGCCACATCGGGATGGTCGGGGCCGAGGGCCTTCTCCCATATCGCCAGCGAGCGCTTATAGAGCGACTCAGCCTTGGCGTAGTTGCCCTGGTTCCTGTAGAGCTCGCCCAGGTTGTTCAAACTCGTGGCTACATCGGGATGGTCGGGGCCGAGGGCCTTTTCCCAAATCGCCAGCGAGCGCTTGTAGAGCGGCTCAGCCTTGGCGTAGTCGCCCTCGGTGTAGTAGAGATCGGCCAGGTTGTTCAAGCTCGTGGCCACATCGGGATCGTCGGGGCCGAGGGCCTTCTCCCATATCGCCAGCGAACGCTTGTAGAGCGGCTCAGCCTTGGCGTAGTCGCCCAGGGTGACATAGAGCAAGGCCAGGTTGTTCAGGCTCGTAGCCACCTCGGGATCGTCAGGGCCGAAGGCCTTTTCCCATATCGCCAGCGAGCGCTTGTAGAGTGGCTCAGCCTTGGCGTAGTCGCCCTTTGTGTCGTAGAGATCGGCCAGGTTGTTCAAACTCGTGGCCACATCAGGATGGTCGGGGCCGACATTCTGTTCGGCTACATACAGGGCCTTCAATGCGACCGTCAAAGCACGGTCATATTCTCCTGCCTCACTTAGCTCAATGACTTCCTCAGTGAGCGCCTCCCATTCGATGCCGGCGCCTTGAGCCTGCACGATCGAGGGTACTACGCACAGAAAGGCGAAACAGAGGATGATTGGTCTGATGTGTTCCAAATGTTAATGACTCAGTAGGTATCAGATAGGTTGATAGTATCATCATCATGATGAATATACTAACGAAAGAGTTAGATGGTGAGCTACCCCCCGTTGGTTTTACGATGTCGTTCGCACTCGGACGCCATAGACTCGAGCGATCTTCACCACACGTCCCTCGTCAGATCGGATATGATGCCCGCCATCACTGATGTGTCTCCGCCGGTCTGCAGAAGAAATGCGTGAATGGTCGATAGCAGCGTGTTGCCCTCTTGTGGCACAAAGGCCCAGCCCTGGACGATGGTGCGATTGATGAGAAGATTGTTGGCAACAACGATGGCCGGAGAATAGATACGGCCGGCATGACCGTATCGACGTCCTAACTCGAAGATGACATTACTGTCATATCGATTCGTCGATGACAAGATCCGAGACGACGAGATGCGATCCTGTATCAGCTCTTCCGTGAGGGGGCGGTTGAACTCGATCATAAAGCGGACACTGTGCAAGAGCTGACTCGGCGTGGTGATGTCCGACGTTGTGAGCGGGATCTGAACGCCGATGGTCTCCAAGAGTCGCTTCACGTCGATGCCATGATGGGTGCCTGTCTGCGCATCCAAATGACGCGAAACCACATTCGCACTCACTAGACGCTGATGTTGTCCAAGATCTTCTGACCGACGCACCACAACAAGATCGGCACGTACGATCGATGAATAATCACCTGCCGATAGTCCGTGCAAGAGCGCTGCCGTGCCATGAGAGTTGCACGAGACCACCTGCACAAAACGCTGTCCCGCCACCGCTGCATCATTGATGCCCGACATATATGGCATGCCAAATCCAGCTTCACTCCCCTGCGCCGACGCGCCCTTCAGGCCACCAAGATCTTCGTAGAAGGCTCTATGCTTCATGCCGATGCCGTTGGCCGTCGTTTCAAACACATAGTCAGCACGTCGCGCTTGCGCCTCAAACTCTTGAGTATAGGGGGCAATCACCAGCCCCCTTTCGAGTAAAGGGGCATGTGTTGACGCACCCCATTCCGTGATGGTTCGTTGCATGGCAACAACTTCACCGATCCCGAGCATGTCGCGGTAGCGTAGCAGGAGAGATGCAAGAGTGGTACCGATGTTGCCCAAGCCCGTGATGAGGACCCTCATCTCTTCCTCCGATGTACCCAACGTTGAACGCGTTCTTTGCCAACAACCATGATCATTGCCGATGCTGTGAGGATCTTGATATCCAGCCACATAGACCGATAGCGCACATAGGACCGATCGTATAACCAACTCATGTTAGCGTCGCATACGTTGGACAACTGTGCAAGTCCCGCGATGCCGGGTTGTAGCGTCCAACGCGCATGATACCGTTCCTCATGCCAGCCAAGACGCTCAACATCAGCACGTGTGAGAGGTCGCGGTCCTACAAGACTCATCGTACCTGAGAGGACATTCAAGAGCTGCGGCAACTCGTCGATACCCGTCCGCCGTATCAGCCGTCCCAACCCGGTCACCGCTCCGTCCTTCATCGATCGATACTTGATGATGACAAACGGACGCTGTCCAATTCCAAGTCGCTCTTGCAGAAACACCGGATTTTGCCGATCAACAACCCAGATCATCACGGCGATCACGATCAGCACCGGCAACAACAGCAATGTGCTAAGAGCGGAGAAGACAATATCGAATGTGCGTTTTAACATGGCTTTCGCGTCAATAATCAACTGCTGTCGATCGTTGCGATGACTCGTCTTGACGAGTACAGTTTACGTAGGTTCTTGTGAACATTTCTCGTCTCATAAAGCACTTAGCCCTGATGGACCTCAACGCTCACCACCACTTGCTTTTCATCGAGTCTGAGTATGAGCGTCCCGGTGTTGATCCACCTTCTTGTGATGCCAAGATCGTCGACCATGTCCCAACGTAGGCGTGGCTCTGACTCTGACTCCTCCCAGTGCTGCCACTGTACGGCATCGAAGTCGCGTCTGCGCATCAGGTCTGAGATCTCCGGCATGAATCCCATACCGAGTGCAAACAGGAGATGGAACACCGGAATTGCGATGATTACAGCCGTTATCCAACGCCACCACCCTCGTGTGGTCTTAGGTGACCATCGGTGGTCGTAGCTCCCACCTTCATGAACGCCTGTCTCAATATCGACGATAAATGGTATCCAGACATCCTCGCCAAAAGGCGACCATGCCTCTCCCATGAGCTTGTTCGACTCGATGCGAACGTTCTGAAAACCGTCCCAGGAGATTCGTGACGTTCGCCATACGATGCCCTCTCGGCCCAATCTGAAGAAATAAAGTCCGGATTCTTGGATCAGCAGATCTCCAGAGTCGAGTGGCCACACCGCTGAGCAACCACCTGCGAGCTCCTCTGCCGTCTTCGAAAATGGATCGACACTCCACAAGTCACCTTCTGCAAACACGAGTACATGCAACCCGTCCGGATGCCACATGACGTTACATTCGCCAGAACTTCCCGATAGAAAATTTCCAACCCAGCTTGATCCATCCTCATTGTTGAACTCAACCACGAAACCTTCTCTGCCGAACTTTGCCCGGGATTCCGGGAAGCTGATCGCCATCGGACCATATGCAGGTAGGCCCTTAAGAACTCGATATGATGTCCTTCGTTGGTTCATAGCAGGCGGAAGATCGACCACATGTTGCCCTTGCTGTCCTGAAGGATGGCGCGAATGCCACTCTTGAACGCCAGACGCTGCGGCACCGCCGGTGTGTTGCACGAGGCCACGGCGATGATGAAGATGGCGATGGTGCCGAGAAGAGGAAGGTGGTGTCTCATAACATGGGACGATGGGTCGTCATCTATGCTTTTCCCAGTGCGCGCTCAAGCGCACTGATCAGGTCTCGTCGTTTGGTAGCACTCAAACTACACAGGTTCTGAAGTTTCCACTGGACGGCCGGAAGTTGTGGTGCATGGTCAACACCGAGTAAGTCCCAGCGAGGCTCGCCTCGTGTGAAGGAGAGCAGGAACTCCCTTTGATCAGTGGTCAGATTGCCGCGGACTAGCGATATCAGATCGACCCGCACCTGCTCGAGCTCGGCAAGGATCACAGGACGCAACGTCATACCTTGAAACTGCCGTACGAACAATTCTTCGAGTGGCTTAAGTGTTGGATCAAGTACACGCGCCATGTTTCCATCATGACTGATCAGGTAGACGATCAGGGCACGGAACATCTCCTTGTTGATCCCCTCAGAGTTAAGTAGTAACTGAACATCAAACAAATCGCGAGGATGCTGCCGGTCGAGGGCTGCGATGATCTTACCTGCATACAGATCCTCGAACGAGACAATTGGTACCTCTGCAAAACCGAACTCCATCTCAGCTGATCTGACGATCCTCCGTGTAGAACCCGCATACACGCAACCTCGCAACACGGGAGAAACTTCGATCTTGATGGTAGCCGAGCCATTACTGATCATAAGTCCGTAGGTCTTTCCTTCTTGTCGCTTGCCGACACTGACGCGAAGGCCGAACGCCTCATTTTCTAACGCCCCTGCAATGCGGTGAAGCGCTCCATCGATCTCTTCCAATGTTGATGCGCGGTCATGCATGGGTAGGTAAGCTAGGTCAATGTCAACTGAGAGTCGTGGCATGTCACGCACGAATAAGTTGATCGCCGTCCCACCCTTCAACGCAAAACAACGTTCACGAGCAACGATGGGTAATACCCGGACAAGAAGTCCAACCTGACCGTAATATGGACTATCTGACGTTACCATCGAGGTCTGCAGGCAAGGTGATCTGATATCGTGGATGCAGCTTCCCGCCACGGACAATCATCCGTTTGCCACTACCGAGTTCAACATTGGTGAGGTCGACGTGTGAAAGCCACGAATGATGATGCATGTCGGCTAACGCCAAGAAGAGTCGTTTGACCTTCACACTCGTACACGTTTGTAACAGGTCGGTTACAAGTACAGGACGAAGTGTCACGAGACTCTGCATTATGACATAGGCATCGTGAATCGACTCTCGATTCGGTACACCTGCAAGAAACTCTAAGATGGCGCGCTCTTCCGTAGAGAACTTCAACTTCCAATCCCATGCCCCCCAGACAACATCGCGTATTCCGATCTCCGAACCACGAAAGAGGTTGTCTCTACGAACTTCAAACTGTTGAACTAGCCCTAAGGAGTTCACCCACGGTGGAAGAGGATCGAGGCCGTATAGGGTCACATTCGATTCCCCACCCATTCGGACATAATGCCCCCTACCATACTGGATGAGTGCGCTCCGACCTCCGACATGAATGTGTTTCCCCATCACGTGCTGTAGGCTGGCTACGATGTTCTGCCACTTCAGACCAGGCCCGGGTCGACGATAAACGCCCCGCGCCGGCGACACCAGCCACCCACTGCGGACGTATCCCGCGATAAGGGCACGAGAGTATCCTTGCCCTTCTAGCCAGTTGGTTGGTGCCAGCAGACCCTCGGCCAGTATGTCCTGCAGTTGGTTTATCTTCTGCTGTTTTTGCTTATGCATAGCTTGCAATATAGCATTATCTGTAAACCTCCTACCATCCGGTCCGCGTAAGAACGGCAAGGCCGAGGCGGTGCTCCGGAACATCGTTCGGTGCCCATCGAGATATGACCTTGTAGTTCAAGGCGCCGCGGCCTTCAAAGACCCACTGCGCTCCGTCGAGGCCGTGGTTGGTGTCAGCCGCAGAAATCGTCCAGAATCCCCAATCATCGATCAGATGCTGAAGACTGTCCACTTCACGTTCGGTGAGCTGACGATGAATGCTCGCCCCCTACCGCGAGATCATGCGGAGTGACGTCCCGTGTTCGGTTACCACAACGTACAGGCCGGTGTGTTGGATCTGTTCAACGGTGGTGCAGACAAACCGACCCATCATGTCGTAGATACCGTGATGGTTGGAGGGGGCTGACCGTGTGTGAGTTTGGCTTTCGTCAACAGATTCAATAATGGGATCGATGCCGACAGATACCATCCAGTAGGTACTTGAGACGTAGAGCCGGCTCTCGGTGTCGTCATAGGCAAGGTACCAAGGGAATCCAACGGAGATGCTCAAACTGTCCAATGGAAAGCGTCCTATCTCCGTCCACGGTGCGTTTAGGTACTTCCGATACACGATCAGGTCATCATCATCGGATTGATAGTCATTGCGCGTGGCAAGGAACAGCACTCCGTTATTACTGATCGTTGCGTCGCCGGCGTATAGACCTGGGGGAAGATCAAGAGTGTGCGTCGACCAGGTTGCTCCAGCATCGTGAGTGACGGCGATGTCCCTCCGTCCTCCTCTCGGATCAGTTACATCTACGTTGAGAACTGCATAACTACCATTTGTGGTGTGCCTGATATCTTCGAGACCTGTCGGACTTCTGACCTTAATGCTATCAACTAGACTCCACATATCGATCGTGCCGGGATCGGGTCGATACATGTGGCCGCTTCGTGCAATAGCAACGTGGATGCTGTCAGAGAAGGAGACGAGGTATCGGATCATGGGGTAGTTGAACAATGTTCGTAACGACGTATCACGCCACCACGCAACATCTACCGATCCGCTCTTCGGCACAAGGCACGTCATATACGATGCATCCTCGGGCACCCATACACTTGAACGTTGCATGGGCATGACCTGACGGAGCGCTGCGGCGTTGTTCTGTACGCAATACATCATGTTTCTGGTTGTGAACCAGAAGTCACTTGTAGACCTTGCGCCACGAATCACTAGTTCGGTATTCCAACCATTGCCGGAATACATGTCATCGTAGTCGATCGGAAGTTGTGACCACGAGCCCCCTCCATTTTTATAGATCTTACCTTCGGTCGTAGAGGCAAGGACGCCGTCTGTTGTGGCGAACAAGTAGTTTGCCGATCGTTCCGGCAAGCCAACGTTGACAGTGTCGCGGTCATGTTGGACATCGATCAGCATTGTGGCGCCGAGAGTGGAGACCATGGTTCCAAGCGGACCATCCGCAAACGGCAGATCAGAGATGTACTCGTTGGCCCTAAGCACCGTGTCCGCTTGTTCGGTGGAGATCGTATAGCGATACAGCGCGGAGTCGATCAGCACCATCAGCTCGTCGGCATTCATCGTCGGCATCAGTTGACGTGGCCGACGAATACCGCTGCCGGTTGGAAAGACCGATGTCCAGGTAGTTCCTTGAGTACTCGCTACATCGGACGAATACATCCATCCGTTTTTGCCGCTGAGCAGTACGTGCGACTCGGCATTCGGCTGACTTCCTCTATCCAGCCAGACAGAAACGCCTGCATTGAATATGGAGTCAGGTAAGCGTTGTGCGCGCCTCATTCGCCCCTTACCATCTCGTGGATACGGAAATGTATAGGCGCTATCCTCGATGGCGATGAACATGGACGTATCGCTAAGGACAATGGCTTTGGAGGGTGGATGCGATACGTAGATAAAGGCCGTATCCTGCCAGATCACGTCGCCGGTGGCGACCTTCGTCCACCGAGCATGTACAGAACGCAGTCCGTTCGGTTGAACCACTTCCGTCCATGTCTCACCCACGATCGTGTCGCCCGTCGCTTCTTCAACCACCAGCGCAACAATATTCTTTGTGCTCGGCCATGACACAACCTCACCGAGGGACGCTGTCCGAACATCAAACGTGAAGACAGATGTGCCCGTGACGATGAGCACCTTACCGTCCGGCTGCTGAACGCTGAACCGGAAATCTCCCCTTCCACCGTCGAACCGACCGATGCCCTTCCATCGTCGTGCCTCGGGATCGAACGTATACAGCTCATTGGTCACGGCGGCAACGTAGATACTATCATACACATACAGCCAATGAACCAGGGGCGGCGCACCAAGCTTCTCGATACGCCAATCTCCTGTCTGAGCATGAGAGGGGGCGAACCATGCGCACAGGCAGATACCGATGCAGCAGACAACTTCAATTCGGGTTTTCATGATCTAACCTTCAATGAACGTTGTGGATCTCGACTGGACAATTTACATGGATATCGTCGCCTAGTAGTCGGGTCTCGTTCAATGTTGTATGTTTGAACACACTTTTCCATAAAGGTTGACATGTCCGACAAAAAGATCATTGCCGTTGTTGGCGCCACGGGCGCACAAGGCGGCAGTTTGGTGCAAGCGATCTTTGCAGATACGACGGGTGAGTTTGGGGTACGCGCCATCACGCGCGACGTGAACTCTGACAAAGCCAAGGCACTGGCCGCTGCGGGTGCTGAAGTAGTTGCCGCTGATGTGAACGATGAAGCCAGCATTGCCATGGCGCTTGAAGGTGCCTACGGTGCGTTCTTCGTGACGTTCTTCTGGGATCACTTCTCGCCGGCAACAGAGAAGCAGCATGCACGCAACATGGCAGCGGCAGCAAAGACGGCAGGTGTGAAGCATGTGATCTGGTCGTCGCTGGAAGATACGCGCAAGTGGATCCCGGTGTCGGACGATCGGATGCCGACGTTGCAAGGTGAATACAAGGTCCCCCACTTTGATGCGAAGGGCGAATCCAATGCCTTCTTCACCGACCTTGGTCTGCCGGTGACGATCCTGAATACGTCGTTCTATTGGGAGAACTTCATCTACTTTGGTGTCGGACCGACGCGTGGTGAAGACGGCACGCTAGCGCTGAACATTCCGATGGCCGACAAACGTCTGCCGGGTATTGCCGTCCAAGACATCGGCAAGACGGCCTATGCGATCTTCAAAGATCCGTCGACGATCGGCAAGACCATCAGCATTGCCGGTGAACACCTCACCGGACAACAGATGGCTGATGCGATGGCCAAGGCCATTGGCGAGACCGTTGTCTACAACGCCATTCCCCCATCGGTCTATCGCTCCTTCGGCTTCCCCGGTGCTGACGACATGGGCAACATGTTCCAGTTCAAAGCCGAGTTCGAAGCCGACTACACCGGCGCTCGCGACCTCGACGCGGTCCGCAAGCTGAACCCCGACCTGCAGTCGTTTGATACGTGGCTGGAGCAGAACGGGAAGAAGATCCCGGTTAGCTGAGCCCCCTTCCCCCTCTCTCAAGTCTGAGAGGGGGATTTTTAGTCGAGAGGGATGAGTGCTTCGGCCCACCAATCAGGCGGAGGTACGGCCACAGATTTGTAGGCCACACGTTGCTTGCCAGGTGTGGGTGGTAATTGGTCGAACGGTTTGGCTTGGCGAGCGACGACCGCTTCCTTCGTCACGTTGAACACCGTGAAGTCTTGGGTCTGGACGACGGGTCCGGTATACACCGACCCAAGCTCGTTGAAGATAATGGGCGTGATGGTAGGTGTGAGCAGCGTATGCCACAGACCGGCCATGCGTGGTTTGACCAACCCGAACACCTTACCGGCGGCCTTCGGCGTCGTGTGGGCGGCATTGAGGGCGATCGTCGTCTGCTCGATGGAGAGGCCTGTTGCGGCAGAAAGTGCTTCGGCGGGCGGGAAACATTCGTGGATGAGCAGGTCGATGTTGCCGTGACATGCACGGACAAGAGGCCAGCAGGCACGAGTATCACCGGAGAAGACGAAGGTCAACCCGGCGAAGTCGAGACGATAACCGACGGTGCCGCTCAGGGCATGGACAACAGGGAACGATGTGATCGTGACGCCGTTGGCTTCATAGATCACGTGCGTCTTCATGAAGTCGAACTCGGTCACCTCGAGTCGCATACTGTCCGGGTTGAACGAACCGGCGCCGGCGGCCGTATCCCATGCCAGTGCTTCTTCGATCGCTTCAATGAAGTGGCGCGTACCAAGTCGTGGTTCGGTTCCGCTGGGACCCCACACATAGATCGGTCCGTCGCTCCGTCCCACCTTGGCCCAGCTACCGGAGAGCGTGATCAGATCGCTCGTGTGGTCGGCATGCAGGTGCGTCAGAAACACCTTGTTGAGTTTGTTGATCGGCAGCTTTAAACTGGCGTAGTTGGCTGTGGTGCCGCTCCCGATATCGAACAGCAGGATATCTCGCTCGCTGTTGCCGACTTCGACCAAGATACTGGCCGATGCTTGCGCGCGGGTGTTCCACGGATTTCCGCTACCCAGCACCGTCACGCGTAACTCGCCGTCTTCCAGCACCTCTTCGCCCGGAATGAACATTTCGGAATACTTCCGACGCGGTGTTCCCACGATGGGCGTCAGCGTGATGGCCTTAGTGCCTCCGGCATAGGCCGGTATCGGCAAGGTGTTGGGATCGGAGTTTATCAGATTGGCTGGTTCTGCGCCTAATCCTGACGGAACGATACCGCCAACCAACGCGACGGCAACAGCGCCCGAGGTCTGGAGAAACTGCCGGCGCGACTCCTCACTGCCGTGTTGTTCATCAATGTTCGTGATCATTGCATGCCCCCTGTCAGAATGTGTTCGGAAGCAACTTATCTCGTGCAGACGTCGGCGCATATGACGGACGTCATGATGCTGCTGCATTTTGACCAGGTTCCTCGGGCTTCGCCCTCGGAATGACAGGTCTCTCCCCTCCTTCCTTTGGGGTAGACCTGTCATTACTCACCGTGTCGCCCCAGACGTCGTACTACAGACGTTCCGGTTGGGAAGGTGGAAGGATTGGTTAGTATTATGCATCATGAGGTCGACTCTAATTCGCATGCTCCAATTGGTCACTGCCGCAGTATTCAACCTATGTTCTGGTTGCTCAGACGACCTCACGTGGCTGCCGGTGAAGAACGGTGTACTTGTGCTCGACACCATAGCGACGAAGTATGACGGCGCGTTCATGACTCCCACGGGTGTTTCGTATACACGGTTGCATTGGTGGCGTGACAGACTCATCTGTCGCGAACAACTTGTGGCTGGATCGACAGATGCGACATTCTTGAGCGAGGTCCTGTTAGATTCTTTTCGTGTACGACCACTTGTGGTAGAGGGCTACAGCCATATCGTCGACGTTGCTGAAGACAGTGGATCAGAGGTGATGCTCATCAACAACGACGGCTATCGAGTTTTGTATCGAGGCCCGTCTGACGGTACATACCGTGATATTGGTTTGCCATCACTCGTCAACCTTGGAAGAGCGATTGGGCGTCGGGTGTTGGCCGTTAGCAAGAGCAACGTACTCCTGTTGGGCATCGACTCCGTCTACGTATGGAAAAAAGATCGGAACAGTTGGGCCGCAACATCCACCGAGTTGTTCGCCCCCTTCAACTGGAATATCTGTACAGAGATCCTACCAATTGATAGCTATCACGGAACCGAATTCGCTGTGGCTATGGACATGGGCGAATGGGACGGCGGCGCCTACCGTTTACGTGTCCTTGACGATGGATCGGTAGTCATCGACAGCACATTTTTCGACGAGAACTGCCAATTTCTTTTCTCCGATCGAATGTCGCGGTTGTGGATGGTAGGGGGCTTGCAGCACATGGGCGTCAATCTCTCCAGGATAAAGATCGTCGGGCGGAGATCCATACAGAACGTTATGCATCAGTGTGCCCCATGGGAATCCAAAGAATCGACACGATTGCAGACCTATCACTTTCCTACCATTACAATTCATGAACATGGGCTCGTGACCGGAGCCTTCATGACGGACAGCGTATTGACGTTTTATTATCACGGAAGCGGGATCTACTCCGTTCCATCGACATCTGAAACCCCCATCTCGATGTCATCCCTTCGTTTGATCCTGCGCGTTGAAGACAGCGGCCCCTTCGCTGCCAACTGCCTTATCGCTGATGACCGCCGAGGCGGGATGATCCTAGCCCCGGCCTATCGCGGATTGGTGTGGGTGAAGGATTTACAAACGAAGCCACGGTATACGCGTACTGTTAGGATTCCATGAAGGATCATTCCTCAGCGGAGTATTTTGCGACGTGAGCACTAACGATCTGCACATACGCCCCCTACCATGAGACCTCTCGACGACGTCCTGGCCGACATTACCCAAGCCCGCAGCATCAGCGATGCCGCAGCATTGTTGCGTCTGGCCGACGAGCTTGATGAATACGACACACCCAACGCCGTGGCTACGGCTGCTCGTTCGCGTGGTATGGCGCAGTACATGCGTGGAGAGTACACGCTGGCCTTGTCATACCTTCAACGCGCCCTTTCGCTGTTTGAGACACACGGTGACGCGCTCGGCGTTGCTCGCACGACCAATAACATTGGGATGTTGTTGTTCCAGCTCGATGATCTGACGGGTGCACTCGAACATTTGAATCGTGCCTACGAACTAAGCTCGGAGATCGGTGACGATCATAACATCGCCAGCATCGAAACCCAACTTGGACAGGTGTATCGCCGCATGAGTGACTATCCGGCAACGCTCGAACATTATCATCGTTCGTTGTCGGCCTACGAACTCGTCGGCGATCGTAATGGTGCCGCAGGTGCCATCTCGAACATTGGTGGAGCGCTCTTCGATATCGGCGACTATCCGTCCGCTCTCGAACATCTTCATCGCGCCCTCGATATGGTTGTAGAGCTTGGTAACCGTCGGTTTGAAGCGATCACGCTCTTGAACATCGGCAACGTCCATGATTCGATGGGTGATGCCGACACGGCTCTGCAGAACTTCAACGCTGCGCTGAAGATCTTTACGGAGATCTCCGACAAATCCGGTATCGCCAACATCCTCACCTGCATCGGTTGGACACATCAGACGAACGGAGATCTCAGCATCGCTCTTGACTATCACCACCAATCGTTGGCCTTGCACAAAGAGATCGGCGCGCCCGAAGCTGCGGCCAACGACCTCTGCAATGTGATCCTTGTCTTGCAAGCGCAACAGTCCTTTGACGAAGCACGCCAACACTTCGCAGAATTCGATACAATGCCGATCACCGATCCGGCACTCCGCATCTGGCGCGAGCAGTGTCGGGCTGCATTCCAACAACACGACGGTGATCTTGATGCTGCCCGTACCACGCTTCAAGCCGCCTTGAACGTTGCGCTCGAGCATAACATCCGCTCAAAGGCCGCCGACGTGCACAAGGAACTCCGGGACCTTGCTCAACACCGCAACGACCTTGCCGCCTACATCGAACACAACAATGCCTACACCGGCATTACCGAAGAGCTCAGCGGCAAGAACACCGCCGCCAAACTCGCCGCCCAAGAAGTAGAACGTCGTATCGCCGCCGAACGTCAGGAACATCAGAAGCAACTCGCCGTCCTCCACTCCACCCTCCCCAAACACATCGCCGATCGTGTGTCAAGGGGCGAGCAGGTCACTGATCACTACGACAATGCCGCCGTCATCTTCCTCGACATCGTCGGCTTCACTACCATCTCCGACAAGCTCTCATCAACAGAGGTCATCCAACTCCTCGACGCGGTCTTTACCGCTCTCGACGATGTGTGCAAGAAGCATGATGTGGTGAAGATCAAGACGATCGGAGATAGTTATATGGCGGTCGCATTCCCTGAACAACCGAACAACCGAATAACCGAACAACCGAATGGTAGTATCGTTTATCGAGCAGCGAACGCTGCACTTGAAATGCTTGATGCCGTGAGCAAACCGATCACTGAATATCTCCTTGACCTACCTGAAGGCCTACTCGGAGACCTACACGAAGTCCTACAAGTCCGAATAGGACTTCATGTTGGAGCTGTGACTGCCGGCGTCCTCGGCAAAGAGCGCCTCCAATACGACGTCTGGGGCGATACGGTGAATGTGGCGAGTAGGATGGAGAGTACGGGAGAAGCCGGACGGATTCATGTCTCTTCAGCGTTTGCCGCGTTCCTCGCTACCGCTCGGAATGACAGCGCTCCCCATTTTTCTTGTGGTGAAGGCCCTGTCATTCCGAGGACGAAGTCCGAGGAACCGAAGTCCGAGGAACATGGCACGTGGCACCTGGCACTTCGCGGCGAGATCGAGATCAAAGGCAAGGGAACGATGACCACCTACTGGCTGTCACGCCTCACCGAATGATCATCACCTTCTTCGCGCCGTCTGCATCGACGCGCAGGTACATGCCCGTTGTCTGGATGCCCCCTTCATCATTGGCCACGAAGCGTCCAAACAGATCATAGACGCCAAAAAGATGTGATGGGAAGGGGCGGGTGGTTTCCGTATGCTCGTTGACGCTTGAGATCACGGTGGAGAGTGAGACGGTCCAGTCCGTGGTGGAGAGATAGAGGCGCTGCTCGGTGTCGTCGAAGGCCGCGTTGCGGAGATCGCCGATGAGGGATGGCAAGGCGTTGACGTCGTAGACCAGAACATTGGTGATCGCGTCGTCACGGCGACGTTCGATGATGAGGGCGGAGTCAGCGTTGTTGCCTGCGCGAGCAGTGTAGACGGTGCCGTCGGCAGTGATCGCAGAGTTCCAGACATCACCAGCGGCAGAACGCCAGGTACGTCCTGCGTCGTGTGTCCACATCATGAAGCCCGACACGGATGCGAGGCCGTGATCACCTTTGACGCTGGTGCGCATGGTGCTGGTGGAAGCGATCTCGGGGATCGTGATCTGTTCCCAAAGGTCCATGTTGCCGTCGACAGTGCGGTACGCGATACCTTCGCGCGTCATGGCCACGTGGTCGGCATTGTTGAAGACCATCAGTGTGCGGAGGTCGTTCTTGCAGAGGAAGGTCTTTTCGGGTGAATTGCCCGAAGACCACACCACTTGATTCAATCCGCAGTCCATTTCGATGGCATACAACATCGTGAATTGGGCGATGCCTTTGCGTGTGTGAATACCGCGCGGGCCATAACCGGGAAAGCCCCAGTCGACCTTTTCAATCGTGCTGCGGGGGGTGACGTGAAAGACAAAGGGCGATGTCACGCACCAGAAATCGTCGATCGAATTGCCGCCCATCGGGATGATGCCATTAACCTCGAGGTTCAGGAACTGCTCTACGTCAAGTGGGAGTGTGGACCACTCGCCCCCTGACGGATGAGCGACGATGTGTTTGATCCCGGTGCCGATGAGTCCGTCGGGCAGTGCGATCAGTCGGTTGCACGCACCTGAGTGAAGTCCGGCAACAACGGCTTGTGTTTGGCCGGCGGAGACGATGCGAATGCTGTCGGCAGCGCCAATGATGACGGTCTCGTTTAGGACATCGAAGTTGCGAAAGATCGGAGGCAGTCCGCGAGCGACGGTATCGCGTGGGATCTGCGCACGATCGATCCGGACAATGTTGCCGTCGTGGGCCAGATACAGAATGTTGGGGTCGGCGGTGAGGCGTACTTGGCGGATGGGTTCGGACGTCGGTGCACTGATGTAGGAGCTCGTTTCGAACTGATCGGTGGAATAGATGAGATTCTCCCGGCCGGTGAGGACGATGTGGGTGCGCTCGGCGTCGGTGTAAACGTAGTGTTGATCTGACAAGATCTCGACTGAGTGTTCAATGATCTGCGGTTGCTTCTCAACATGGAATCGGCAGATCGCTTCAGACGCTGCGGCGATGATCGACCCGTCGGCACACGGGATCACGAAGTTGTTGGTACGACCTGTCGGAGCTTGTACAGTGTCGACGCGGATCGTATCCATCGAAGGCCACCGTAGCCACACCATGTGCAAGGCAGCCGTATTGTTTGATCGTTCAGTGCGTAGTGATGCTACGACGGTATCGGAGTAGCGCACTTGATAGAACACGCCGTCATAGGTTGTGACGGTCTCGGTGATCGTATTGAATTCTACTGTCCCCATTTGGGTGTTGACCACCACGATGCCGCTTGGATGTACGATCCATTCACCGTGGAGCAGGGCCTTGGTGTCTTCACCGACGTATCGCCATGACATGGACGTGTTGTCCAAGACATACAGTCCTTGATACGTGTGGTGGAAGATCTTCCCGCCAGCCTGTTTGACCGTGCCGATGACGGGTGGTAACCCGGTATTTTCCAGACGGAGTTGGGGTTGGGCTGTGGCTGTTGCGAATGCCGCACACAGCAGGAGGGTGTAGATGATGGCCATGGCTGAAACTACGAAGGGTTCACGAGGAAACCTCCTAAGGGGCGAGCCGTGATCGCCGGTGCAAGTGGGAAGGGCGTCCCACCCGGCATGATGATGATGGCCTCGGTCGCACCAACCGTGTGCATACCTTCGACGAGGCCTTTTGTCAACTTCGGTGAGAGTGTTCGTTTGATCTCGATCGCTTGCACCCGGCCATCAGCGTGTTCCAGCACGAGATCGATCTCCGCACCGGCGTGGGTACGATAGAAGGTCGCAACCGTGCTCTGTGGTTGTTGAGCCAAGATCTGCTCGATACAATATGCCTCCCATGAGTGACCCACGATGGGATGCCCCAACAGCTGATCTTCGGTGCCTATGTTCAATAGCGTGTGGAGAATGCCACTGTCCCTCCACATCACTTTCGGCGATTTGACCAGGCGTTTACCGATATTTCGTGACCATGCCGGCAAACGTCGCACCAGATAGAGCCCTTCCAACAGATCGAGATAGTGCCGCACCGTCTTGGCATCAATGCCCAGTGCACTCCCCAGTTGAGCGAGGTTCACCAATGAAGCTTGTTGATGGGCGATCATCGTGCAGAATCGTCGGAGCTCAGGGGGCGAGACTCTCACCCCCATCAATGGAAGGTACCGCTCAATGTGGCTCGTAATGAAGTCGCTTCGCCACGTCATTGATCGTTCCTCCGACGTGGCAAGTAGGCTATTGGGATATCCCCCTCTCACCCAATGTTGTCGCTGATTCGTGTAGTTGACCCCTACTTCCGTCAGCAACAAGGGTGTGAGCTCAAGGTAGCTGATCCGTCCCGCCAATGTTTCAGATCCTTGGCGCAACAGTTCCGGCGAAGCCGATCCGAGAAGGAGAAACTGGCCGGCAGTCTCGCCATGCTGACGCCGTTCATCGATCAGCGATCGAAGGATCGGAAACAGTCCCGGAAGATGCTGGACCTCGTCGATGACCACGAGATGGTCCGCCATCTGAGACAAGAACAACTCAGGGTCCGATAACTTGGCTAGGTCGGACGGTCGCTCCAAGTCAAGATAGACCGTGGGCTTCGCAAGGTTCAGCGCTCGAGCAAGGGTGGTCTTCCCAACTTGCCGTGATCCCAAGAGGGCCACGGCTGGGGTGGTGGCAAGTCGGTCTAGTAGGACGGAGTGGAGGGCTCGAACGATCATTTACCTTGAAAATACGGAATTATCTTCCTGTTTTTCAAGGATCCTGACAGATTTTTCACACATTCCCCGGCAACCTTCCCCGGCATCTTACTTCCCCGGCAACATGTCTGCCACGAGCTCGAAGACGCAGTCCATGAACTTCTTTTCGGCCGCTTCGAACTGGTCCTTGCTCACCTTGCCATCTTCCAGGGCAAAGTCGGCGACCTTCTTGATCGTTGCGGCCGACCGTGCATGGTCGGCATTGAAGCGTTTCCAGAGCTCCGGCGCAAAATGCTCCATACCCTGCACAAAGCCCAGGGCCGTCAGGGCCGTGTCCATCGGCTCGGTATAGGCGAACAGCGGCACCCACTCCGAATCTTCATTCGTCAGAAAGTCCTGCACGTCGCGCTGGATCTGCAGGACGGTCGCCACGATCTGCTCGCGTTCTTCCGCCGAGACCACTCCATCCGGCACTGCCTCAGCCATCCACACCTCCGGTGCCGGCGGTGTGGGCGACAACGCCAGAGCCATAAAGAAGCCTTCCATCACGGGCACACTCCATCCCGATTCGGCTTCTTCGATCAGGTCGTCGATCATACCGGCAAACTCGATACGGTCCATCATGTACTCCATGGGTTGATCACAACAAGGCCTACTGACGCGAAGGGGGCAGTATCTCTCGTCGCAACGGCGAACTGGTTAGCTGCCGCAATGGCCGCAAGATACCCGTCCGGTATTTGTAGCTCCGCGTGCGTGAGTGCGGATCTGAGATCGAAGCTGAGGATCCTCTCCTCGAAGATCGACAAGAGTTCTTCGACGTACCGACCGAGCCGGTCCTTGCGTTTACCGGCAGGGAGTGCGGCCACACCGTAGAGCAGCTCCGAGACGGTGATCGTGGTCAGGTACAGCGTCTCGATACGCTGCGCATCAAGCCACTCGCGCACGGCGCTGCTTGGCGACGGACGCATCATCTCCGAGATCACGTTGGTGGCAAGGATGATCATTCGAACGTCATGGGTTCATGTGGATCGTCACCCCGACGCTCGCTGATCACATTTTCTAGGCTCGTGACGTCCGCGTTGGTGAGTCCCGCCTCTCGGCTCAAGGACGCCAACAGCGTTCCGACCTTCACTCGATCAGGTTGCTCAACGGCCTCAGCCAGAATTGCCCGGACCTCGGCCTCGGTACTCCGACCGTGTTGTGCCGCCCGCACGCGTAGCGCACGATGCACCTCATCCGGTAGATTACGCACAGTGAGCACTGCCATCATCATTCTCCTTGATTGATCTCATTGACAGCAATCTACATATTTGCAGTCACATTGACAATAGTCACGGACTCTTCACCCACTGAAACACCTCGTCCAGCGTGACGCCAAACACGTCGGCGATGCGGAAGGCGGTCTCCAATGAGGGTGAATACTTGCCCCCTTCAATAGCGGCAATGGTCTGACGAGTGAGGCCGACACGTTCGCCGAGTTCGGTCTGCGACATTTCGTTGTGATGGAAACGCAAGGCCCGGACCCGGTTGGTGATGATACCGTTCTTCATGAGCGCTGCACGTAGTAGTTGTGAACGATCATAATGTCGCGGACGACTTCGGCGATGAAGACGACGGCAATGGCGTCGTTGACGATGGACCAGCCCGCGGCGACGAAGGGTTTGTAGATGCCGACGATGATCATGCCGGTGAGCAGGATCACATAGCCGACGCGGTACGAGCGGTGCTCGATGGCCGTATCGCGCTCATCGGCCGGGACCTTGGCCTCCTTCGGATACTTAAGTCGCAGCGTCAGATAGCCGAGGCCAACGAGGATGGCAAAGGCCGACGAGGCCACAGCGTAGAGTTTGAGCTGGTCGAAGCCGGGCATGGGGATCGGTTCGCCCCCTTGGAAGAAGTAGACATAGGCGAGATAGGGTCCGAGAGAGATCGAGATCGCGATCAACAACATCCAGGCAACACGTTCACGATAGGCCATCGTCGACTCCAGAGTAATGTTAGGTTTACTGTGCAATATGTAAAAGATTTTTGACAACTGAAAGCCGAATGCACAACCCACCGCTTCATCTCCGGAGCTAAACACCCTTACAGCCCATACATCACGCGCAACACTCCACCGTATGTCCACATCGATCGTGTTGCGCTCGGAATCGCAACCGGCCAAAGTAGGCGCGTCTCGGCAGCTGCGTCGATCGATACGTCATCGATGGTAAATCGGTAGCCGAGACTTGCATACGGACCGATCACAAAGGCATCGATGGTCTCGTCATCCCATGTCCCGACCACCAGCGTCGCAGAGTCAATAAGCTTTCGGCCCTCCTCAAGGAGATAAGGATCGAACGCCGCACCGGGGGGACTCGTCAATACATATAGTAGTTGCCCCCTAACATCAGCTCGATATCCTGCCGACATCCCTGCGTTCAGGGTGATGCCAGACAACTCAAGATCAACGGCGAGATCAAACAATAGAATATGATCCGCGATCTCGGCACGATACTCTGTTGTTGCAATCACGACATTCCCATTCGAGTCGAGAGATGGCAGTTGATCGCCTGGAACAGTCTCATCCAACGTAGCGCTGTGGTAGCCGATCTGCGCCATGAGACCAATGTGGAGCCCTTCACCGCCGCTGAACGGCAATTGCAGAACGACTCCGCCATTCGCGTATGTACCAGAAAAGTCGCTGATCACCGGACACGAAAAACAGGACTGCGTAAAGATCGACTGATCTGATTGCGCACCACCGTACGCACCGAATACACCGAGACGAAGTGAAGGTGATGTCTGCGCTGATGCAATGCCGGCAGCTAGCATGAAGAGCACGATGATAGGCAACATGTGAGACCTCGTACTGCTAAACGCTGACCACGCTAGCGTAAGCCAGCCGATGATGAAGGCAATACCGCCGAAGGGTGTGATGATACCAAGTTGTCGGATGCCCGTGAGTGCAAGAACGTACAGCGAGCCGCTGAACAATACGATGCCAATAACAAAAGAGATCGCAGCAACACGAATGATCTTCGACGGTCGATGCAGGGCAAGAATCCCCACACCAAACAACGCCAAGGCATGATACATGTGATACGTCGCCGCCTTGGTATAGACCTCGAGCGAATACGCGTCGAGCTGATCCTTGAGGGCATGAGCGGCCATGGCCCCCAGTGCGACGGCAAGTGCACCGGAAACACCGGCGGTGGTGAGGATCCATCGTGACATTATCGACTCTCCAACCAGTAGGTGGTCATGCGGCCTTTGCCTTTTACTTCGGTTTCACCGCGGAATGTGATCTGATACCTCACCCCGGTGCCTTCGGCGCCACCGATTACTTGATACCTCACCCCGGCGCCTTCGGCGCCACCCCTCTCGAGTTCGAGAGGGGT
>CAYXQJ010000024.1:0-45213 GCA_964467455.1 uncultured Hyphomicrobiales bacterium
ATGCTAGGGGTAAGGGACAACATTACGCTACTGCTCCTGTTACACAGGCACCGGCCACATACAGGATACAACCTGCCGGGACGAGCCACTTATCACCTTCTTCAAATCCAAATGCAGGACCGGTGTTAACCATAGTGCGAACTGCGCAGTTACTGCGGGCCTCAAAGAGAACCGCAGCACCACTGTTCACGTTAACAAAAGCCCCAGTGTTGGGCCAGTACTGCATATTACACTCCTTCGTTCACAGGCTTGGGAGTAGCCTGGACAACAACCGTGGGTGCCACGGGATCGACCACGACATTAACCGGATTACCCGTTTGGTCAACCGGAACGTTAGCACTGTCAGGGACATACCATGCAACCAGCAGGGCAGCCACGAAGCCAACCAGCGCGGCGACACCAGGTCCAGCCAGAGCCTCGATACCGAAGCCGACAGCGATTTCAGACCATGCGGCACTAACCAGTGCAGCGGTGGGAGCGCCAGCGAATACCTTGTTGGTAGGCACGGACGAGTATTGTTTAGCAAGGGGCATTAGAGTTCTCCTAGATACTTGTTGATCTTTGCAGCAGATTGTTTCCACTTTTCAAGTGCGGCCTCAGAGCCTTTGCCCCAAATACCATCGACTTTACTGGTGTACAACCCGAGTGCTTTCAATTCGGTTTGCAGACCCTTGTACGTTCCTTCCTTAGTGACAGGAACTGGTTTACCAGCAGGCTGGAACGGGTACCCCGTGGCCTGCAACGCGGCATAGAATGCCCGGCAATACTTGGCAATCAGTTCGCCATTCTTCTTAACGTCACCATTAACAATGGCACGAGCCTTGGCAAAGTCCTCAGGAAGATTGTAGTCAGACATACCAACTCCGGTGAAGATACCATCACGACACCCGATGAATGCAATATCCAGAGAGGTTTCCCAATCCAGTGCAGTGTCGGGCTGACTGATCAGTTCCGGCTTATTCAGCAGTGCTGCGAACTTCTTATAGTTGTCATACCAAGTGATCTGGATCAAACCACGACCGTAGTACGACTGCTTATAAGGGCCAGCAGGCAATGCGTAGTTAGTACGGATGATGCCCTTGTTATAGATTTGGGTAACAGCCCGGATAGACTGTTCATTGCTATAGTTAGCCCCGAATCTACGGGCACCTTCCCGGATAGGAAGCATCCAGTCTGCGGTTTCATGTTTGATCTGACCAAGTACGAAGGCCAGTTCCACTGCATCGTATTCCCATTTGTATGCGTAGTCAACGATTCGGATCAGACCGTCAACTTGTCCCGCCGTGAGTTTACCTCCGAAGATCGGACGGACTCCATCGAAGAAGTCCGCCGTCAAGTTCAAAGCACTCATGCGGCGTTGACCGGAGTGATACCAGCTTCGCGGCGTACACGTTCAGCAGCAGCTTCATGCTGTTTAGCACGGGCTTCCGCTTGTCGGGCCATACGTTCAGCGATCCGCTGTTCAGCCGCAGCCGCGTTGTCACGGGCGGTCTTACGAGAGTCGCTATCCCGGTCATGCAGAGCCTTAGCATGTTGAGCAAGCAGCTTGAGAGCCTTGAGGTACCGATTCAGCTTGTCCTTGTCGCCCTTGATCCGCGCAGCAGCAGCGATACCGCCACGCTTGAGGTCTTTGAGCGCACCCTGCGGGTCTTGCGGCCACGGAATAGTCAGGGCGTTTGCACCAGCTTCCGCCAGCGAACGGTCTTTCACAGCAGCCTCAGTGGCAGTAGCAATGACAGCCTTGGTGATTTCAGCTTGGTTGCCTGCTTTGATCTTTTCGTTATCAGCCATTTAGTTCTCCTAGAACTTTCTGCGGACCCGGTTCAGCGCACTCTGGCGTCCACCGTTTAGTCCAAGTTTCGATAAGGTATGCTGAGGGACTTTAGTTCCATCCCCAAGCGGGTTCCTCATTCGCTCAGCCCACGCCTTACGGCGCTGCTGGTTTACGACTTTGAGGCTGTCTTGTGCCAGTGCTTCGACCCAATGTCTCACTGCACCAGCGACCGCATCCAATCGGTCGTCATGTTTCAACGACTGCTTGTCACGGGTAATACGGGCAAGCTGGTAGAACAAGCTATATGATGCCCGCTGCTCAATCGGGTATTTCTGGCACAGTGACCAGTCCCGTTCGATCAGTTCTTCGTCCACGATCAATCGACCTGAACCGATAACTGGCTCAAGAATGTCGATGATCCTGAGTTCTTTCTGTCCGGTTTCCCAAACGTCCTCGACTTCACACCGGTGTTTCTTGAGCAGCTTAGGCCGCCAGATACTAGCGATAGCACCGTTACCGAAGTTCTTTTCAACTCCGATGTTATTGGGCTTCCACCGGGCTGCAACATCAGTCAAGGTATCAAGGGCTTCATCGCTAACGCCGCCGTTAACCCTGCCGTGATCCACGAGGAATACCCGACCAGCAAGGAACTTGGTCACTGCATACGCAGTTTCGTCCCCGTTAGTACCACCACCGGCAGGGTCAACATACATGAAACAACCAGTGAACTTGCCGAACTCCGACCCAAATCCCGCCGCCCTGTACAGGGTATTGCTGATAGGGAAGTCTATAGGCAGGTTGATCCGGGTAGCTTCACTGCGTTGTCCCCATATCTCCAATGGAGCCGTGTTCTCACTGACATGCATGAACAACAGCTTCTCCGGTTTCAATGGGAATCTGTCAGCATCGGATAGTCGAGTATCGAGCATGTGCTGCAACTGAAAGTACGCAGTACCTTGGTCAATCTCTTTCTTAATCAGGACTTCCTCGGGCAGCAACACAGGGTCAACCGCTTTACCGCGATCACCCGCAGGACCACCACCGGTCCTAAGACTTGGATCGGCTTCAATGCGCTTCCTAATAAGCGGAGCAAGGAATGAACCATAGTTAGGTTCTTCGAGTTCAGTCGGGTATCTACCGGGCCAAATCCGAATGCTGTACCCACGGGAATACAAACCGTTGTACACAGAGTCAATACTCTGCGGCGTACCGAGGTAGATGATATCACCGTTAGAACAGATCGAGGTAAAGTCCAGAGTCAACAGCTTGAGCCGTTCACGCTGGTGGGCAGTCTGAGAGTTCTTCTGCGATTCAATATCGTCAGCAATCAGAATGTCTGCACGTTTACCCTGCATGTTAGAAGTAATGCCTACACAGGCCACGCTCGGAGATTTCTCTGGACCTTTAAGTTCGTGGTGTACATCGTACGCTTCCACAGACTCTCGGTCGCCATAACTCCGGTCAGGTCTAAGGCATTCCAACTCTGGCATACCTCGGATAATCTGGATGACCCAGTTTGCAATCTCAGTTGCTTGGGTACCACCAGCAGAGACAATCAACACCCTAGCACTAGGATTATGAATAAGTCTCCACACTGCATATGCAGCGGTAATCGTGGTTTTAGCTTGACCCCGTTGTGCTTGGATCATGCGCTCTTTAGGTCCATACTCTAGGTATTCCGCAATGTCCAACTGAATGTCAGAGCATTTGAATCCTAGTAGACCAGTCATTACGTCGAAGATGAAGGGTGCAAAGGTAGGATACTCCTGCCTAAGCATGTCGAGTTCCGCCCACCGTTCGGCGGGCGTAAACTCTTTCAATACGGGTTTAGCCATTAGCTAGCCTCAACATGGGGAACAAGTGACAGGTTAATACCTGCACGTTTCCGTGCTTCTCTGCGTTCTTCAAGTCGCCGCTGAGTACTATTCAGAGTATCAACTTCTTCCGTATCGAACGCAATCTCGTTGTCCTTGAGGAACTTTGCGATGACACTAAGCATGGCAGGATTCGGTTCACCAATCTCAGCAATAGTTGCCAAGATCACTTCGTTCTCCAAATCTTCACGCTCAAGGTTATCTAGGGCACTTAGGGTCTTTTCGTATTTCTCAAGGGTCTTAGTCAGAACCCTAGCCAGCAAGGAGTGCATACCTCCAAGTGCTGACTCAGTGGCTGCACCTTTGGACATAGTTGTCTCCTTAGAATTTAGCCAGTAGCCACGGTGCCACGAGTTGTCCCCCGAAGATTACAGCGGGCAGAACAAATCCGACAACGGCTAGAATTTTGGTGTTAAATGTTTCCAGTCGGGAAACTCGGACGCTCAGATCACTCATTTCTTTGTCGATACGAGCGCGTACTTCATTCATTTCTTGCTGGACTTCCATTCGCAGAGTGTTGGTATCTTGGCGGCTCCGTTCTTGCGAGGCCAAGATGTGTTTCACATCGGAACCAAGACCACCCAACACCTTAAACAAATGGCGATCACTATTGCTATCACCACCGGTGTCTGGCATATCTTCCGTTACTCCTGATAGTTCTTGAATGGAGTCCAACCATGCCGAGGTGAGTATGGACATAGCTGGACCTTCATTGATTGATGTTATAACTGGACCACCGCTCCACCGATGGTCCTAGTCAATTATTATGCGATACGGACTTTAATGTCACTACCTGAGCGATAAAGTCCACCGATAGGCACACCGCCTGCGGCTGCGCCAGCGTCACTACCGTAACTTATGAGGTTGTTAAGGTCTATGACAATGCGCCCGGAACCTTTGGGCCTCAGTTCAAGATCGATGTTTGTACCCGGCCCACCAGCCGCAACTCGTGCGCTACTTCCACCCTGAGCAACAAGGGAAATGTAGTTAGGTTCAGCAACTCCTGACGCATTGTTAATGTACAGATACGGGTTGTTGTTAGCGTTCTGGAAAGTTACACCAGTGTTGTGAACAACTTGCTTCTGTGCACTAGTAGCAGTGTTAACCGTAACTTCCTGCTGATAAGCCTCAAAGGCGTTAGCCGGTCCAGTTCCGCCCCACCATGACAGGTTGTCAAGGCGTTCCATGACAATAGCCCGCTTGCGACCATCAGGCCACGGCAACAGAGTGTTAGCCCTGAATAGAATACCGGTCATAAACCCGTTGCTATTCGCTACGTCACTTGCGTTGTACTGGCCCACGGTACAGAACCTAAGTCCCCACCGTACGGGATTTCCCGGAGCACCCGCGTTAATACCCGAGTTAATCGTACCGCCATAGGTTTCACCTTTGTTGTACGTAGAAAATGGGTTCATAGGCGGGATAGGAACATTAGGGTCTTTGTTGATAACCGCAAACTCAAAGCAGTGCGTGTGATCCACGTTCTTGCCAGCATCAGGTGCGTTGTACGCTTCGATGTAGCTTCCCCATGCCCTAGACAACAGAGTCGTACTAGGTAAGCCCCGGTTCCACGCAAGAGACGCGGTGCCGAATACAGACGTATTACTACTCGCGCTGCCGGGCGTACGGGACGCGCCAGTGATAGCGATACCGTACTGAGTAGTCAAGGCCAGTTTAGCAGAGACTTCGAACCAGCTAGAACCAAGTCCATCTGAGGTAGGCACATCTTTAAGCCATGATCTGACCGAGTTCGGAGCGCCGTTAGGTTGATCCGTCATAGGCGCACTGTCACCAATGAACACACGACCTGGGATACGAACAGTGTCTCCCCCGAAGAACGACGTGTTAGTCGTCATATTGACAGTTCCCGCAAGTGCAGAACTAATGTCTGGAATTTGCTCGATCTTGATAGCCTTAATATCCACTGCGGATACCTGACCGCCACTACCCGAGTCATCAATGTACGCACCAATTCGTACATGCGAAGCAGCGTTAATACCCATAGTGTATTCGAACGAGTGAGTAGTCCATCCGGGTCCAACTGGGAACACTGGTAGAACACCCTCGATGTTTCCGCCTTCGGCAGCATACGCATCATTCAGCGGGACAAGTAGCACTTTAATCCTATCGGATGCGCCGCCTACACCACGAGCCGTAACACTGACCTTGATCTTACGTCCGGGAACCCAAGCGAGGGCTTCCTGACTTACAAGATGAATGTTATAGGACAGAGGAGCATAGCTTACATACCCGTCATTAACGGTTACACCGCTCAGTCCCTGAGCATACGGAATGCCGTGCAGCCCATGTCTGTAGAAGTCACTGTTAATCGTTTCAGGGAACAGCACACCCGCACGTTTACGAGCCTCAACAGCCCTAGCGGCAGCTTCCGAGTTAGCGGTTTGCGCCTGCGTTCTAGCGGTCTGGGCATCAGTCCTTGCAGTCTGTGCTTGATCACGGGCAGTCTGTGCGTCAGCACGATGTTGATCCGCAGCATCCCTAGCAGATTGTGCCAGAGAACGTTGGGTGTTAGCCGTGGTAGCAGAGTTAGCAGCAGAAACTCGGTGGTTATCCGCGGAGGTAGCCGATTGCTGAGCATCCGTCTTAGCGCCTTGTGCAGCCGTGTTGGCAGCCTCAGCATTAGTCCGTGCAGTTTCAGCAGCAGTCCTGTGAGTGTTAGCCGTGTTCCTAGCCGATTCAGCACCCGTGCGGGCACCAACGGCAGTAGCAGCGTCGTTCTCCGCCTGTGCAGCAGCCGCTACAGCGGCGGCACGATCAGAGGCTACCGCAGCCTTATCATTAGCAACAACGGTCCTGTCGGTCCCCACAGCGGTTCTCAGGGCTTGCACAGCAGCAAGGTCAGTGGCAACATCAGCCCTAGCCGATTCTGCCGCAGCCCGTGCGATTTCCGCCGCAGAAGCCTGAGTGTTAGCATTATTGGACGCAGTTTGCGCCTGCGTTCTAAACGTAGAAGCCTGATTGCGATAGTCCTCAGCAGCACCCGCAGCTTCCGCAGATTGCTGTCGGTACTGGTCAGCCAGTTGTACACTAGCTACTACTAGGTCTTTAGCTTCTTCTGCCGTTCCAACTGCGTTCTCAACTAGAGTAACAATATCTTGCAACCCTTCAGTGAAACCCTCAAGCATAGACCAATCATCAATCCTACCGTCCATCAATTCTTGACAGACCATAAGCGAGTGTTCAGTTACCGCCTGTACTGATTCCCTCGTCAGTGAACCTGCTTCTGTGAGGTTAACCGGGGGAATTGTTTTCGATACAGTGCGGAGAATGCGGATTTGATCCGGTACTTCCAATTCAGTCGGATCAATACGAATGCGATAAGTATCCAGCCAAGTGAAAGGCACATCGGCTGGAAATGGTTTAGCTTCGGACGCAATACGGATCACGGAGATTTGGTCACGAGAGCGATAGCCGCCACTAAACACAAGGTCATAATCAGTTACACCCTCGGTGTAATCATGTTGAGTATAGCTATAAGCCATATTGTGTCCTCTATCTGTCTATATATCAGGAACCGGGCTATTGCCCGATCCCTTTGGTTTCTTTGTCTATATCCCACAGATTACTGATTATGTAGGTGTTCATAAATGGGATAGCCAGTACAGCTTGCCTATCGTAGTTGTTTGCTGTTCCTTCTGCGTAGTCCGCCAATGCACCGGGTACTCTTTGCAGCCTGTTGAACACGTCAATAGCAGGCGGCGTCAGGGCTTCCGAGTGTGGACCATAAGCGTTGATCCGAGCACCCTCAAGCCCAAGTACGGACATAGCAGGGTCAAACACGGTCGGTATAAAACCAGTCAAGTTGGAATAACCGAACGCAGCTTTAGCCCGCTCCATCGAACTCCGGTCACTACCCGACACATAGTCCCTGATAGACAGAGCAGCGTATGCAGTAATCATACCATACAGCAGGGCGGCATAACTCTCCCGGTCCATAAACCGTGCCTGCCGTAGTGCTTGCTTACTGATAGCCTGCAATGGGAAAGTCTTGAACTGCATCAGCATACTGGTCACGTTACCGTTCAACCACGAGTCTGCCTCACCAGCCATAGACTTCTGAACCTGCTGGTTAATACTACGAGTAATACCCGCAGCAAACGCCTCTGCAACTTCTTGATCCCACTGGTCCAGATTAAGCCGATTAACATAAGGGACGCCCTTGTGATTACCGAACTCAATGGTTCCGTTCTGAATCATCGAAGTGATGTGGTCCATGTGCGACTGATCCAAGCCGAAGTCCAACTCAATACGAGTACGAGTGTTGTCCGTCATATCAAACGCGATGTTACGAATGACCTTATCAGTCATACCCATAGCCACCGTGGTTTGCTGCCACGATCTGATCTGATTGAACAACGATGTGAACCCGTGTAGGTACTGTGCCTTACCCATCCACTTCTGAGCCAATCCCGCGTACTCTCCCGCCTCTTTAGCAGTCATGCTATCGAGTTGCAAATGCGGTGCGAAGTACCTGTGATCTTCACCAATCTTACCAGTAATGAACGACAAGTCCTCTAGTAGCTGTCTGTTTTCAGCCCGGCCAATATCATCCAGACGACGCATTACGCCCCGTTGAACGAATGTGTGCAAACCGATAGCACTTGCGGTGGCACCCGTTTCAGCCAACTGTGCCATACCAAGTTTACCCAACAGGGATAACGAGGTCAGACCACGAGCCAAAGACACGCCGTGAGATACACCCTTAGTAGTACCTCCGAGTTTGCTGAACCCATGTACAGGCCCGCTATCGAAGTTGGTGAACATTGCACGAAGCAAGTCGCTATCAATGAGTTCCTCACCGAGTGCCAACTGTTCTTCTCGAATAGCAGTGATGACACTTTCACGACCAGCTTTATCCTTGATGCCTACTTTAGCCAGTGCTGACGCACCCGCCATACCACGGGCATACCGGTGCCAACTAGCGTTCAAGTCAGTGTCCAGCAGATCAACCACTTGCAACATGGAACCATCGGTAGTTGGGATTACTCCCTCGTAATCAATATCATTCCGGTGTTTGGCATGGCTGATAGTACCAGCTTCCTCTTTGGTACCAGTAATACGATCAATGATACCTTTGATATCCTGAGTACCAAGTCCAGCATGGCGCATAGCACCTTCTAGCCATTCCCGCCCATCCCCGTGGATCAAGTCGATCAGGCTAGTCGGCAGTTCATCGGCATTGGTTTTCATGCGGAGCAACATGGCTTTAGCCAGTTTGTCCGCCAAGTCCTGACTAGGGATACCAGCAGCCACATACGAGTTAGCAATGCTAGCAGTGAAGTCATCTTCTCGGACCTTCCCAGTACGGATCAAATCCATGATCCTGCGGGCATCCCACCTTTGGGGCAAGTAGTCCTGTTCAGGAATCTTATCGAAACCCCGGACACCCGACTTGGTAGCAATCCTGTTAGCCGTATCAGCACCAACCCTAGCGAGGTCAGCAGCCTGATGGATATTCGGGTCTTGGCTATAGGTACGACCTTGACGACGAGCATTGACTTCCAGCATAAGTTCCCGGTAGAACTCTCGACGATACGTTTCATCAACGAACTGCCCAGTGTTCATCCACGTTTTATTCTTCTGCTTTGCGCTAGCAACCAATACGTCCTCAATGTCTAGGAACGGGTTAATGATCTGCTTGTTATAATGTTCAGTCTCGATAGCAGCCGTTGCGAACCCGCGGCCATAACCATGAGGCGACTCGAACACAGCGCCAGCCAAGAAGTTAGCCGTAGGGGATTCACTCCTCAGTATCTTGTTGTAGTCCTGAGAAGCAATCCCGCCGATACCTTTAGTAGCAAAGTTATACAACCATTCGTCCTCAGCTTCCTTCTTCCTCTGTTTCCATCCACTGTCGTGAACCCAGTTTTCAGAGATAGTAGTAACTTGTTCAATACGTGGCTCAACCTTGTACTTAGTCCGATCGAGACGTTGCACACCCTGTGAACTCAAGTTCTGAGCGCCCGCAGTACTAATGTCTGAACCCTCGTCGTCATATCGAACAGCAGGACCAGCAGGTTTATTTGCAGCTTCCTCCGCAGTATCAACCGCGTCATCCACAGCATCTTCATCAACTCGCAACACAGGCTGTGGCCGCAGGGTTTCCACGTCCAGACCCTCGCCCCTCAAGGTAGGATCATCACGGGCAACTCTTGCTAGGAACTCGTCTTGTGCAGCTTTGATCTGCAATCCAAGATCGCCCCGAACCGCGCCGTTAATCCCGCCACCCATCGCAGCGCCCGTGAGAGCCGCGCTGGCAAACATTGTCCAATCCCCGGTGTCTTTCCACGCCCATTCCGCTGCACCCACCAGAGCGCCCGCCTGTAGCCCCGCAGAGGCACCTATAGCGGTAGAGGTAGCCATACGGGCCATGCCCTCGGACAGACCCATTCGGGCGCTAGTGCGAACACCAGCACGGGCGATACGGGCAGCACCGAAGCCGCCACCGGTCATAAAGGTTAAAGGCAAGTCAACATCAACCAGTGAACCCGCCATAAGGGCTACCGTACTGGACACACCTTCTTGCATACCCATCCTACGGCCCCGGTCTAACTGATCCATAATACGCCCACGAGAACGCAGGGCAGCATCGAGGTTATCATTAGACATGATTTCATCGTGGTAAGCATACGGGATACCCTTAGTGAGTTCCTCGTACCTTTCAGATTTCTTGTAGTCTGCCTCACCAGCCCTAAAGCCAGTGAGTGCAGCTACACCAGCGAGGATACGGGCTGGAGCATTGGTAACACCATAGATACTCTTTTCCGTATAGTCCTCACCAGTAATTTCGGACATAAGCCCCGGACCCTCTTGCTCAGCAAGGTTAAGTCCAGTAGCCAATGCGGTGTCAGAAGCAGCATCAGAGAAGTTTTCACCGAAACCCTGCTGTGCCTCAGCCCGCTCAATCTCCTTACCCCGGAGTGTACCCGGTGCTTCCCAGGATTTGAGTCCGGGCATAGTTTGCAGTTGTTCGATAGTTTCTTCCATTTTCTACTCCTTAATCGTAGCGTTCACCAAGACGCTTTAGTTCACGAGAACCCACAGCTTTGGGGTCGATATAGATAGGCTCACTATACGATTGTTCGAATACTGAACTAGTATCGAATTGCAAGTACAGATCAACTCCACCTTTGCCATTGGGCATTTGCAATACCTCAAACGGTCGGAACCCTGATCCAGCCGGATTGTTACCTGTGATCAGGTCACTAAGTTGGAATGATCCAGCCACAGGGTTTGCCTCTTGGAACTCGGGACTGCGAATGTAATTGGCGATTGCACTGTTAATTGCATCGTCCCTACCCCGCATTTCCTCAGCCCTAGAACCAAAGAACAGATCGAATGGATCAGTCTTGTTACCGAAGTCAACAATGTTGTTACCAACGATAGCATACCTACGTTCAACTTTCTTGGCAGCCATATCGATGATTTCCTCAGTCCGAAGATTGGGATGCCACTTTTGAACATCGGCTACCTCTTTCTCAAGTGCAGCCTTCATGCTCTCCTTATGGTTGTCCACATCGAACCCACTCTGGCGATCCCACCACTGGCTCATGTTAGCAGTGCTGTTGAACGCACCTTGGAACAGACCCACGTTAGCACGGTCAACGAAGTCATTTGCAACACTGGCTATCCGCCGTTGTACACCTTCATCCGCCATGAACTCATCAGGGGTTTTCCACGGTCCTTTCTCTCGGGCTTCCATAGTGGTTGCGTATGTGAATATCGCGGCGTCGAGACTACCGCCCTGTTCAGGCATCCTACCAAGGATAGCATACACTGGGCCCCTTTGGGTTTCATCCAGATACTTTTCAGCCAGAGTAGGATTAACTTCACGCAACTGCTGGAAAGCCCTAAGGCTCTCACGATAAGCAGGGTTAATCTCTCCATCCACCATTGCAGGCATACCCAGTCCAGCATTGAGTGTACGTTTAGTAACGTCATCAACCATTCCTGACTGTGCAAGGAACCTGTTTCGTTCCCCGGACATAGCATCAGCTACAGCCTGTGGACTATGGTATCCCAACCGATTAGGATCAGCAGCCATAAGGTTCGTGTACTTCTGTTGAAGTTTCTTGTCGAACTCTTTAAGTGCAGCCTTCTGTTGAGACGCAGGAAGCGATCCCAAGTTACCTTCTCGTACCGCACGATCCCGTTCAGCACGGAGAACTTTGGCTTCTTCACCTTTTCGGATAGCGGCAATAACCTGATTAACAGTTGCATCACGAGCAGAGATTTCTTTGCCCGCGTCTACAGTTACTCCGTACTGCTGTTGAAGTTGTGCCCGATGTTGAGTAAGACCCGCCATAGCACCGGGAAGCATAGCGATTGCTTCTGCATTACCTTCCTCAGCCTGTTTAACCAGAGCATCGAACTCTACAGTTGCAGGACGCAGAGCATCCGCAAATGCAATCTCGTTCTGAGTTGCGGTTTCCTTCGACGCATTCGCTAGTACAGATCGATGGATTTGCCGTTCATGGTTAATGTTCTGCGCATCAACAGCGACTCCCCATTTATCCATTTCAGCACGGCGGTTGGCAATCCAAGTAGGACGATCAATATCCCCGTCTTTGTACTGTTGATCCAACGAGTCCAAAGTAGGGGCAGCCTGTTCCAGAGCAGCTAGTCCCGCGCGTTCTCTGGATACCTCTAGCAGCTTCTCAGCAGCAACCCGGTCAGCCCTTGGATCAGGAATGTCATCCGAGATAGACCCGGTGATGTTCTTGATGTACTTCTGAGTTTCCGCAGGCAGCTTGGAATAATCACCACCAGCTTTGAGCCAGCGGTCCACGTTGCCTTGTCCCCAGTTATACGCAGCCAGTGCGTACTCTACGTTACCGTTGTTGTTCTCAAGCATCTTCTCTAGGTACATAGTACCCATACGCTTGTTAACAGCAGGGTTCCGCATAAGCCTTTGAGCCTCAGACTCAGTGTCTCCACTGGTTTGAACTCCCATGCTCCTAGCAATCTCGAAGATATTAGGCAAGCCCATACCGGGACGCATTGCAGTACCGGGCATCAACTGCATAAGACCAGTGGCACCCTTTAGAGAAACGGCGTTGGGATTACCCCGGCTTTCCTGATGTTCAACAGCATCAGTCAACAAGGCAGCAGCAAGGCCGTAGTCACGAGAGTTAACCGCAGCCTTGATGTTCATACCTCGGGTACCCTGAGTGAACTCCACGTTCCTGCGGGCAGCCTCGTAGTATTGACCAGCCTCAGCTTGAGTGGTTCTGCGCCAGTGCTTAGCATTGTTAGCCGCAATGGCTTCCGCAGCTTGCAGACCATCCATATCCCCGGCAGCAATAGCATCATCGATGCGGGCTTTCTCGGCAGTATGTTCCGCGTTGAACTCTTGCTCCATCTTGGAGTGGTAATCGTTCTTTGCAGCTTCAATTTGACGAAGATGCGTGGTGCTAAGGTTCTCAGTCGTGAAGAACCCTGCGGCTTCCAGCTTGGCATATGCGGCAGGGTTTCCGTTCTGGAAACTGTCTATCACACCTTGGACAACGGCGGCTTTACGTCGTTCTTGACTTAGGCCAGCGGTTGCCGGTGATGTTCCCGTGGCGAACCCTATAAGGGCGTCTGTTCCATTGGGATCACGGGAGATAGTGTCCACACTCCCCGTCAATGCGCTAAAGTTCTGTTCCTCTTTGAACGCAAGGTTCCGTTTAAGGTGTTCGTCCACCAATGTAGGAACTTGTTTCATGTACTGCTCGATAGCCATTTCCCTGATCTTAGGGTCTTTAATATCGGCAGTCATTTCCTCAATGCGGTTAACAAGAGTAGTCCGGTATTCCTCCGGGTCTTGTTCGTATGCACCTTGGGCAATCTCATTCTCTTGCGCACGTAGCAGTCCAGACGATAGGGTCTGGGCGGTGACAACGCGGTAGCCCTCAAGCGCCCACTTATCACCTTCCATTTCAACCTGTTCAAACGTCTGTCCTTGCATGGCAGCAATCTGGCCTTCCCGCATACTACGCTCTTGCCGCTTCTGCTGGATAGTAGCCAGTTCACCCGTAGCAAACTGCTGCAACTTTTGGGCCATGCGTGACCCGAAGTCGTCAACCGGAAGTGACGGGGTTGCCGGAGTCACAACTCCGGGCACACTACGGGTTACAGGCTGAACAGCCTCGGCTCCCCGCAGACTGTCATTCGCCCGTTCCATACGATCTAATCCTTGGGCCATGTTACCTCCTACGGTCTTAGCAACCTATTGCTTTCAGGTTGATGGCTTTGATAAATGTCGAACAGTGAAGTACCTGCACCGAGCAGCAGAGAACCGATGCTAGGCTTGGCAATCACTTGAGTATCCTTATTCAACAGCAAGTCGATAGCTACCGATCTACGCTGTTCTCCGAACTCGGATAGTTGTTGTTTGTGCTGACGTTCCCGTGCGTACTGTGCACGACCCTCGGACGCCATGAGGTCAGTAGCCACTTGATCAATGGTGTTACCTTTGACGCCAGCAGCGGCAGCATTGAGTTCTGCCCTAGCCTGATCCTGCATTGCAGTCCGTTGGATCATGTTATCTTGGAACACGTTAGCATCCCTAGTACGGATTTCATTCGTGGTAATTGCGTTCTTAGCCCTAGCAGCACTAAGGGCAGACATGGTGTTACGGTACTTCTGCATACTTTCTTCCATGTCCGCCTGAATGCGCGCTGAGGCGAAGCTACCCAATGTACCGGCTAGGTCTAATCCCATTTGGGATAGCATAAGGTAGTTCATATGGTTCTCCCTTTTGTGTTGAGGATTTGTCCAGACCAGCCTAGTTCAAGGATAGTCACAGGTTTAACATCACGCCCAATGAGTGTTAGCTTACTCCAATCAGCCCGTTCTCCCCACGGGATACTTATCTCCCCGTTGAACAAAGCGTTCTGATTGGGGAAGTCCGGCTCGTTATCGAAGTAGAACCTTGGGAAATCGTGTTCATACGAAGGAGAGTACAGACTGTCCATCTTACTAACAAACTCTCCCGAGTTGCTGATGTTGATCCAGTACTCTTGCACCGTGATTTGCCTAGAGGTATCCACCCGGTCCCTATGGTCTTTAGCCATAGGCTCACTAGGAGACAGCCGCCATTCCATAGTTTGTCCGCACAGCAAGGATTGACCGGCCTGAACAAAGATCGGATTGAACGTGTATCTCCACGTACTAGGATCAATCACCTGAACACTAGTAGCCAGTATCTCCATACCCGGATACTCCGTACCTGTAGACTGGATAAACCGAGCGTTAGGGAATGGTAAATCAACAGTTAACTCAGGACTAACCACTCGGGTTAGCTTAGTGTCGAGACTTTCGTGATACCCGTATGGTCCCTCAGGTCTATTCAGATCAAGGTACGACGTAAACACTTGTCCATCGGTATGCCTCTGGATAAACGTAACCCGGCTGTTATCAAAGTGGAAATGCAGGATTGGATAGTTGAACTTCCACGTGGCCCATGCGCTTTGTACCAGTTCAGAACCATTCCATAGGAACTTGTAAATCCACAAGGTGTCCTCAGGTTCAGCTTGGAACAATGCGAAGTTGAAGTTCTGTGACACTGCCATGTGCCTAACAGCACCCTTGATGTATCGCGATACGCCCTCGGTTAGACTGTTAGCTGCCTGAGCAGAACTGTTAGCCGCAGTGTAGAACTCTTTGATACCACTGTAGTCACCCACCAGATACGGGAACAGGATCGTCCTACCCGTGCTAACCGGTGCAGTACCACCAGATGAAATCTCGAACTCCGTAGTCAGGACCATGCCTGCATTCTGAGGTTCAATTCCACCACCCCTGATAACAAACTGGCTGTCTCCCGGATCAGCCATGATGAACAAGTCACGGTCAAACGGTACAATCCAGTCGAGTACCAAGTCATCTTTCTTTGTCGAGGTAATGTCAATCGGGTCGGTAGCTGCCAGAACAGTAGCCGAGTTACGCCACAGGTCAAACGGTTCGTTAGTACGGGTCATAACCACGGTTGAGGTTGACAGCAGTACCACCCTACTTTCAAACCCGCCGATATCCCTGATACGCTTACCAAGAATAGACGAGAACTTGGAGTTGATGCTGTCACCTACAGGCCGAGCAATCCACGGACCACGTTCCAATAGGAATGTTCCGTTAGACTGTTTAGTTAGGATATGAGGCATAGTGCTCAAGTCCCAAGCACGATCCTCGTCCAGTGCATAGGTTTCCAACCAAGTGCCTTCTTCACCGAAACCAGTAAGCCCGTTCTCCACGCTCGTGTTCTTAGCCTTAAACTTGAGATAATACGAACCCGCCGCGTCCCCGTTCTCAGACACTTTAACCACCATACCATTAGGTGCAGTTCTAGGAAGATCGCTGGTATCCTTGATCGTATCCGTAACTGTGCGTAGTACTTCCCCGCCAGTACCATCGTTACCCACTAGTCGAACCGGTTGGGTTGGGTGCCAGATAGCAACCACGTCACCAGCGCGAGTGATCTGTGCGTTAGTGGGCCACTGAGCATGATTCCTAAGACCGTCATACAACATGGTAGCAATGTATCCCGAAGTGGTCATACCTGAGTCACCCGCGTTGTCACCATCAGGTGCTTCATACGTGTATGAGATAGTAGGACCACCGTTCAGGAATGAAACCCTGATGTTATAGTTATGCGAGAACTGCCCACCAAGAAGATGAAACACTCCGTAGTACCCTGAGGTACGCGGAGCAATAGTCTGCTTCTTAACATACATATCCCGGTTCAAAGCGACGATGTGTTTCTTTTCATCCGGCATGTTGACAACATGGAACCGCATATCATCCCCGATGTAGGGACCAAAGCCATTCTGATTAACCGTTACCGGTTGCCCAGTAGCTTCATCCCACATACGTAGGGTACCAGCTTTCCAGCCCATGATGTATGACACACCATTGAACTTGATGCTGCGGTAATTCACAATGTCCCCGGCGTTGGGCAGGTATCCAATCCAGTTAGTACCGGGTCGAGAGGACAGGCCCAAATCCACGTCAGAAATCATGTTGACCTGTTCGGAGACTTGGCCTTCCAATCGAATACGGTCAGGCTGTTGGCTTACACCTTGCAGCAGGCTTCCCATACTCATAGAGCGAATAGCCATTAGAACCTCCGTTTATTATACGATCCGGGAACACTCCCATTGCGAAGTTGATTTACAGTGTTTGCAGTTCCGTCGAAGATATTGACTTGGCGGCTGCGGATATGCTCACGGTACATGAAAGCCCATGCATCATTGCGCTCAGCGCGGTAGCTGGCTAGTTTAGGATCGGCACCGCCTTCATCGAGATAGAACTCGTATACAGCACGGGCACGAATGTAGTCCTGACATGCAACAGGGATTTGTTCCCATTCCAATAGGTACCCCATTTTCAATCGGACAGGTCGTCCAATGTCGTATGATCCCTTGTTAAGACAGTACATACGGTTGCCACGCAATGACAGGTTCCACATTCTATCAGTAGGGTCTGCCTTGATAACAGTGATTGGTACTTGAACTTCCCCATTACTCTGGGGTTGAACTTCTCGGACTTCCGTGTTGAACCACAGACCAATCGCCAGCACAGTCTGGATAACGCGATTAAGTTTACGCTCCGCTTTCATGTATAGCGGGTGACGATTACTTTCGGCTAGCAGTGGCCGAGCGCCTGTGCTGGAAAGCATATCGTTAATGATTTCCAGTTTAGTGAACATTGAAGTCTCCTTTGCTTGCAGACGTGCACCCGCGAGTGCGCGCGTGGAAACAAAAAAAAAACCGGGCATACCCAATTAAGGATACACCCGGTTAATGTCTGTGTTAGACAGCTATTGTATTACGCACCGGCCAGAGCGAACACAGCACCAGTCTGATCGGGGCGACGGGGCGCAGCACCAAACGACAGGAAACTGTCGATGTACCACGCAAGGCGCAGATCGTTATAGTGAATGTTCGAGGTCAGCGGAATAGCCTCAGCACCGATCAGCGAGTTCGGATGCAGGATCAGTGCTTTGCAGCGAAGTTCTTTCGCAGTGGGCACATACTCGTTTGCATTGCCGAGAATCGACAGGTTGATGTTGGCATCAGCGAGACGGTTGGTCGAAATCACGGGAACACCGTGGACAGTCTTGAGCGTACCATCAGCGAAGTCACCGTTGTCCTTGGAGAAGTCACGATCAATCAGTTTATCGTGGTTCATCAGAACAGCAGCCTCACGAGGACGCAGGAACAGGCCCATTTCATCCGTGTCCGTATCGGCTTCCTGCATGTCCACAATGATCTTCTCGATTGCGGTATACAGTGCATCCGGGTCAGTCTCGTCACCAATCGCCAGCAGGTCGGTGTTATAGCCCGACTTGAATGCATCACCGAGGTCACGCCCTTGGTTGCCACGAATGCGACCATCAGCCACGCCGTTAGTCACAACGGACAGTGCCGACTTCACACCCATCGACAGCAGGGCAGCGTCGAAGAATTTAGCAATAGTCTTGCCGTGGTCACGACCGATTTCAGCACGGGCATTGAAGTCCGTTTGAATTTCGTTCAGCTTAGCACGAGCATCCCGAGCGAGGATGATAGTGTCAACCACAACTTGTGCACGGTCGAAGTTACGCGGAGTAGCTTCCATTTCCTGCCCGGCTTCCGCATCGCGGATACCTTGCAGGGTGCTGTCGCCCATGCGGCGAACAGTGCGAGTGTCAGTGCCAGTCAGCAGGGGCATACTAACGAATTGACGCATGATCGACTTCTTAGCGATCTGAGTGTCAACAGCGCCAGCATAGTCCTCGATCATGTCCTCACGTTCAAAGTTCGACAGGTGATCGGGGCTGGAAGGCAGGTGTTCTTGTACAGCCATAGTACTCTCCTAATAATTGATGAAAGGTCTTATAGACCCTGTTTCTTGCCGATGTTGCGCAGTTCACGCAGTTCAGCCAGTTGGGCTTGAGTGGGTCGTCCACTCCTATGCAGTTTCTCTTTACGAGTAAAGTATTCACTCCGAGAAATGCCCTTACGCGGGCCTGCCTTTCCTCCGCTGTCACCAACCACCGTGGTATCTTTAGCGTTCAAGGAAGTATTCTTCGGGTCAGCATTGTAAGCTGCAATGATCTGCTTAACAGCATAATCAGCTTGCTTGCCACCTTTAGAAATCATGTCGCGGTATTCATTGAGGTCTGCCTCGCTGATACCTTTCTGTGCCCAGTTACGGGCCTTGTCCCAGTTATCCTTACCACCGGCTGCGTTATGCACAAGTTCAGTGGTTTGTTTAATCTGAGTTTGAATCTTGCTAGTGATGTTTTCAACACCAGCCATAATCAGTGTGGCCTTGTGTTTACCGACTTTCTCCACCAGAGCATCCCGGTCAACCTTAGTAGGATCGCCCGCTTGGATAGCATCGAACAGCAGAGCCTTTGCATCACCCGGAGTAACACCAGAGTTTTGCAGGGTAGTCAGTAGGGACACCGTGACTTCATCGCCTTCACCATCACCCCATACCGAAGTGTCCAGTTCAGCTTCATCGTCATCGCCACTTTCCTTATTGTCAGGAGCCGGGTCGCCTTGTTCATCAGCAGGCTTACCCGTGGGAGCCTCTGTGCCGCCCTGTGGCTGACCTTCCGGCTTTCCGGTACCCTGTTCCTCAGCCTTGGCCTTTGCGGCTTCCTCGGCTTCCCTAGCGGCCCTGCGCTCATCGTTAGAGGGCGGGGGACCGGCGGGGGCTGCCGCAGGCGGGTTGGTCTGGTCGTTAACGGGCTTCACATTATCAAGTGCAGTATCAGTCATGCTCTCTCCTAGCGTTTAGTTGCGACAGCTTGGGCAACCTGTTGTTCACCCTGTTGTGCTGCCAGTTCTTGTTGGGCTTTGAGTTCCCTATCCTGATTGGCTTGGAACTCCTCTTGGGTATAAAGGAATTGTTCAGCTTCAACACCCCGGTGTCGGAAGATATAACTTGCGAACTTAATCGGGTTAACCGCTGCACGAATATCCTGAGGAACCGCATCCAGCATACTCAGATCAGCGAGTGATTGCCGCAGAGCATCCAGTTTACCCTCACGAGTAAGAGTTTCCATACCGGTCGTAACTTGGATTTCCAGATCACTCCCGAGGTCCAACTTGATTTTACCTAGTTGGTATTCCGCTTCTTTCTTCTGCCATTCAAGTGCGAGCCTAGAGTACAGACCACCGAAGGTAGCCTCAATCTCCCGAGCGAAGAATCGGATTTCTTCAGCAGTGACACGCTCCGCATCGCGAACCCCTGCACTAGACAGTAGGAACGCCTGAGCAATCTCGCGCTCCGCCTTCTCAATAGCCTGTGCAATAACTTGGATTTCCACTGCGAACTTAAAGTCGGGAACAGTGATATCCCCTTCCTTACCCGGAACGTACTCACCACGTCGAGCCTCGTTCCAAGCATCGATATCGAAACTGGATGCATCATTGACAAGGAACTTAATGTCCGCTGCAATCCCGATCATATCGATCAGAGCAGCAGTCATAACATCTACGTTGTGGAACGTGACTGCATAGTCCTCAACCAGACCTCGACCATAATCATCACCACGACCCAGGTTCCAAGTCAAGGCCAAACACGGGAACTCCTGATCGTTAAAGTACGCGGTACTCTCGGGCAACTCGGTGTTGTCCACAGCTTGAGTGCGCTTCCAGCGTTTACCTTCGAGTTCAAACCGGGTATAAAGAATACACCGGGTATCTTCCTTGTACTTCTCCGTTGGGTTCTCGTACTGGACTTGCTTCTGCAATTCCTCGGACAAACTACCAAACAGTTTAATGTCCTGTAGCATAACCTCAAGGATTTCTCCGGCTACACTACGTCGAGTACAGAAGTCCCGAACACTGTAGACCGTACGCTTACCATCAGGCAAACGATAAATCAACGCATTGCCAGTGACGATGTTTAGCGACACGGCTTGCACAGCGACCGGGCGGTACTCCGTAAGGTTCATACCCCGCATAGCCTCGTTCTCAGCCTGCATCAAAGCGGCATTAAGACCAGCTTGATCCGCCTCTGCTAGTTGCTGGTATTCAGACTGGGACTTCGGGGTAAACTGCAAACTAAAGAATGGTTTATCGCTCGGGAACATCGTATCAACAATACGGTGTGCCAGATGGTGAACCACGCGGGCACCAATACTCACATTACCTTTCTCAGTTTCCTGAGGGGTTTGATCGTTCTCTGAATTATCGCGGGTAAACAATGAGGGCACAGTCCAGCGGGCGTATTGCTCACACCGGACTAGAAGGTCTCCCTTCCTACCATTCAGTTGTTCCCACCGCGCTGACGTTGTACTATCCCGCATTACAGACCTACCGTTGTTCCTCGGCCACTCAGGCCACCTACCCGGTTGCTAGTCAGCGATGTACCGATTGCACCGTAACCAGTTCCCGCAGTCTTACCTTCTTCTCCCCGACCCAACACCACGGATGCACCGGAGTTCTCACGAGTCTGTGTCAACGCTGCTTCCTCTCGCGCACGGCGCAGTTGTTCCTCTTGGAGTTTCTTCTGTTGTCTGGCAAGTTTAGCCTGCTTGTTGGCTTGGTATGCTTGCCCCGCTGCACCTACGACTGCCGCACCGACAATCGCAGCAGTTGTGAGTGCTGCCATAGTGTTAATCCTTTATCAAGAGCCTGTGGCTCGTTTCGATTGGTTTATACCCACGCCTAGCGAGTACCTTCTCAACGCCCTTGTTAACTTCCAAGGTTGTCATTCTGATTTCATTCACCGCATGGCACCTACCTACTTCCTCGAAAGTATCCAGAAGCCTAAGACCATCCCGGCCTTCACTGTACCATGCAATCTCAACTAGAACCTTCCAATCCCGGAAGGGATCATCGATTACTACACCGACAATAGCACTATGCTCTGACCGGAGTACAACCCCATTAGGACTATGGATTGCTTCCCATAGATAATCCTCTAGCCTTTGTATATCCAAAGGTACATCGTAGTACTTGGAATTGAAAGCGAAGGCTTTATCCATAAGCCATTTCATATCCGATGCTTGGCAGTGTCTAATCATCTTTGTCTCTCCCGGAGTTCCCTTATAACTTGCGAAGCAAGGGTTCTCTTTATATCAATATCCCACTTCTTGTTTAGACACCGGAGTACTACCTCTAACACTTCCTGTTTAGCATTGTTATAACCTATGTCATAACTATTACTATCTCTAGTTAAAGGTTGTGTTTCTAACGTAGATAACAATCTAATCATATCATTATTATCTAGTAGTATCTTATCTCTTATACTTGTTATATCCATAGTATTCTCTCCTATACTATAAGTTATACATAGATAGTATCTATTATATTATATAGATAACATGTATTTATAACTATGGTTAACCACATTGTAAACAATGTAAACTTTTAAGACAGATACCGGTATTGACCTAATGGATTGATAACAACCACAAAAGATCAATACCGGCTCAAGGACCGGGAGAGACAGTCCTATTCTATATGTCAGGAAACCGGTCAACCGAAGAAGAACGGACTATCCAAGACCTGTTCCAAGTCAAGATCACCTAAGGGCGGTAGGTCAGGCAACTGTATGTTATACCTAGCTTCTTGCTGTTCTTTGAAGTCCAGCAGGACTGGTTTACCACTATGCAGCTTGACGAACTGTTCTCGGATAATCTCTTGGAACCTATCGATGTAGCAAGCGTGAGTACCGAAGTCGTCATGGATCATAGCAAAATGCGTGATACCCTCGGCAACCGCAGCGTCTACAACCATGTGCATGTGGGTACTATCAGTGTCATGGATCAAGTTAGGACTGACACCATTGGCTGATCTGTACTTGTCAACTCCAGGTACTTCCTTGAGGATTTGCATTTGCAACCGTCCCCCGATCTGGGCCTCGATGCTTTTCTTCTCCATATTCGGAGTGAACTGCACCATAGGGAACCCAAGGGAAGTCACATGAATAATCGGGTAGTCCTCCTTAGCCATGATCCGGGCACACTTCTGTAGCCAAGCCATAGCTGCTCGGGCTGCAATCACCACTTTGCCGATGCTCTCCCATATTACTTTAGCCATAAAGATCGAGTGTTTGAATGCAGTCCCCTTGGGGAAGAACTCAAGTTTCAACTCGGTATACCACTTGAACGTAGTCTGTGTACAGGTTTGCAGAGTTGATCCATACGGCAAGGTCATAACCGGTGGTTTAGCCAGCTTACGACCCATCTTGCCGTTACCGGTTTTCTCGAACAGTGCCAACCAGTTTGCAGCTAGTGCATGGTGCTCATGGTTCGGGTCCGATCTAATCCGCAAGAGTTCTTCGGTCGCAACATTCGCCACGTCCTGATAGATGTCTGCGGGCTTGACGGATCGTACAAGATTGACTGCTCTCCCACCAACAGGGTCACGAAGCATTGCCGAGAAGTGCTGTAGCCCGTTGCAACTCCCATCCAACGCGATTGGCAAGCTGGACACATACCCCTCAGGATTTCCTGATCGATAAGCAGCAGCGAACTCGATTGCCCATGCAAGGAACTGGTAAGGTTTATCAGCACCTTTCCAATAGTCTGCATTTCCGATAGGATCGTCTGCGATTGCAAGTAACTGATCGGCTCTATCCTGTACCCATCGCACTCGATCAGGGTAATCCTCTTTGTCAAATCCATACTTGTTTGCTCCGTGAACTTGGAACCAGAACCAGCCCCGTTTCCCTAGTGGTCTGCCTTCACCGAAGGTCAGCAGCGCCTTGCTAATGTCTGAACCCTGAGGACTTACTCCGGTCGTAGTCGTGTAGGTTCTGCCACGGAAGTCGAGTTGATACACCATCCACAACAGATCGTATGTTTCAAGCCTAGTGGCAAGCCGCATTGCCCTGACAACACCGAGGATTGTAGCCTTCCGTTCTGTCTCCATTCCATGCAGAGTACGCGCCTCTGCCTTCCACTCCTCAAACGCTTCTTTCTCAGTCGGGGATAAGTCACCGGGCTTCTTCCCTTCGGGAACAGGCGCAGGTCGGATTTCATACGGCTCTTTACGTGGCATACCAATCTCAAGATTGCGTTCCCACACTTGCCTAACAACATCCAGTACCTGCTTATTAATCTTCCATGAAGTGTTCTGCATGGCGTTAACGGAGTTCAGGACACGATCCATACTAGCGGTATCCAGTAGTGGAGCCTGTGTATCCCGCTGTTGTCCTGCTCGGGTCTTAACCAGCGGAGTCAGACTAGCCAACTTGCTTGTGTAGAACCCACCGTTTTTCCATGCAGTCCACTCTCTAGGTGGATGGATACAGGGCATCCGATCCGGGAGCATCACCTCAATGCTCTCGTCATGTTTGTCAATCCATTCCAACACCGCAGGCGAGGGAACTAGGATCGTATTACCGTCCCTCTTCTTGCGTTCGATAAGGTCAGAGGCTCTTTCGGCACAACCGATAAGGAAAGCCCCTACACCAATATGTGTTTCGTTACTCCATGAATGCCACTCCACTTGCTTGTCATTCATAAGTTTGACCAGCACTCTATGACGGTGCTGATACTGTGTGCTGTGCCTTGTGTCCAAATCTCGCTGGACAGCGTTGTAGTACTCCGGGAGTTCAATCTCGAACTTGCTAAACCGCAGTTCATCCTCAACCATCTTACCAACTTGGGCACAAACCTTCTGTGCAGTACAGGGTTTATACACACATTCGATAACTCGGTACAGAGTAAACATGGCGAGTTTATCACAGTCGATACCTCGTACCAGCTTGCTGTACTTGTTACGGTTCAGCGGCCAGTTAAGGCGCTCCATAATTTCCTCAGATACTTGACTGAGATAAACCCTGAGCAACCTTGAGCCAGACGAAGTATCATGGAACCTTCCCTTATCTTTCGCCTTTTCTTCTGCGGCACGAAAGCGGGATACACCCATTGCCAACATTTCTTTCTCAAAAGCCTTCTGGTCACTCACTGTAGCCATATTATACCTTCTTTGCAGCCGCCCTCTTTAATCGGGCTTTCCTATTTCGTTCCAGTCGTTTCTCTGCTTCGGTCTTGTGCGTAGGATGCAGATAAGGATACAGAGGCTCCTTATGTTTAACCCAGTACTTTAACAGGTTACTCAGGAGTTCAATCGGATCTTCCTTACCACCAGCTTGAAGAATACGGTTATTAACCTGTCCTTCTAATCGGTTGCAAGCCCGGCACAGTACTCCCCGGATAAAGCCAGTGGTATGATTGTGGTCTAGACATCCCACCAGAGTCTTACCAGCCAGCTTCCGTTTACATACCGCGCAGCATCCACCCTGGTGGCCCTGTAAGGCCACTCGTACCTTAACTAGTTCAGAGTGCTTTAGCTTACGCGGCACTGTCATATGCGAGTTTCCTTTCAAGCGCCGTGGCCCACAGGTCGTATTCATCCTGTAGTTCGATCAGGTCAGCACGGAGAATATCTACTGCCGCACCGTCACCGTCAATGATCTGAGATTGAACAGCAGAGCAAACTGCCTTTAGTTCCTCAATGCTATACGAGTTAACCATAGCATCCAGTTGTTGTTCTCGTTGACTCATTGTTACCCTTTCCAAACAAGGTATACACAAAACATCAAAGCGACAAGGAATGTAAGTTCACCCGTCATTTGCCAGTACCATAATCAACATGAATATGAATATGATGATAAGTACAGATTCACCTTCGCTCATTTCTGTTTCTCCTTGAGCCAAGCAAGAACATCGTTCTCGTCTTTGTTACGCCGCATCCACAACAGTTTCATTTCAGACAACAGCACCTGTGTCGGCGTGTACACCTTTCCAGTGCGCCAGTGTTTGAACTCATATCCATGTTCGGTGGTCAGCTTGATAAAGCATTGACGAATTAGATCGAAACATTCTTTATCCGTCTTTGCACTGTCTAGAAGCTGGAATGCTAGCATAGGCCCGCATTGCTTCGTCTTTGCACGGTGCTTATCGATCTGTTTAGATAGATCGGCTGATCGCTTGGGATCGTCACAGGCAACCCACTGGGCAACCAGATCGTTATGTGCCTTGGTACCCGCAAAGGTTTGCCAGATGCTACCCGGACATTCGGGCAGACCCTGGATATTATCTGCTGTGTCTCCCATGAGTACTTGTGCCCAGAAGAACTTGGTACCATAACCTTTAACCTTCTTAGTTGACTTGGTATCATCAATCCAGATTTTCCCGAAGTGGTCAGTAACCTCATACACTTTGTACGAGGACATATCCATCTTCCAACCGGGAACCATCAAGAGGTCTTTATCGGCACTACATAGGATATTGTTCTTTGGGTCTGAGTACAGGGCTTGTGCCATACCATCATCTGCTTCCTGATCTGTCCACAGATGACCTCTGAATACACCACTTGTGTCACCGACCCCGGCTCCGAGGTAAGCGCGGATAGTGTCAAGGTGCTCCGGCTTTTCCCGGTTTTTGCGATTAGCTTGATACTCTTTCTGAATGGCGATCTTACTGCGACCACCTTTGTCGGGGTCCAGCGTGGTGTGAAGTACGGCCCGCTCAGCGCCAGCCAACATACGAATGTGATCCACAGCCTCATAGGCGTTGTGGAACATGTCATCGAGCGTCTTGCGTTTAGTAGGATCATCGGGATCGAGTTCAGCCTTGCTCTCAGCAGAGACTTGATAAGCCATGAAGTCAGCATCGATATGTGCAACCCTTCCTTTAACTTGGGGTGGATACGAATAACCCGTGGGTGCCTTGAGGCCAGCGACAACCTCGTCGCTGACCCCGAACTGTGCGAGTTTACTCAACTCAGTCCTCCAAATCCAACCCGGCAAGCGGGTCATTCTCCGGGTCGCTCACAGGGCCGCTGAGGGCACCTTCGTCGTCCCCGCTGTCCTGATCCCCGTCATCCAGAAGATCGGCTTCCTCGTCGCTCTCCGTGGCTCCCTGAGCCTTCTGCTTGGGCAGACCGCCGTTAGACGACGCCAGCACGGCCTCGACCGCCGAACCACCGAAGTTCTCCGCCCGAGTTACACGGTCCTGAATCCAGTTGTTCGATACTTCAACCTCTTTACCATCAACTTCCCGCTTACGAGAACCGGCGATAAAGATCGAGTCCCACATTTCAACAGACGGTGCATCCCACAGCAGAAGCCGCAGGGGTGCAGTCGGTTCAGGAACCTTCAGCTTCTTCGTGACCAACTCGCCATCTTCACCTTCAACTTCTTGCACAGGTGCAGAGATTTTCCAGCTAGAGTCGTCACGAATGTTTGCGAACACGGCTTTCTTACCGCCTTCCTCAACTTCATTGTGAAGGACTGTGATCTTGTATGCATCGCCCACCATGAATGCAATGTTGGTAAACCCACGTCCGTAGTCCAGAGCCTGAACCATACGATAGAACCACGACTTCTTCGAGCCACTAATGCTCAGTTCTTCGGTGATGACCGGGTAAACGATTTTCTTAACACCGTCAACCTCGATTTCACGAGCGTGCTTCTTACCCAACAGTTCGAACTGGATGATAGCCTTGGGCTGGGCACCTTTGTTGAACTTGTCTACCTTGGGTTTGTGGTTGCCAATCTCGATGTACGAAATAAGACGGGCCACACAAGGACCAGCAGCAGGCGGCTCGTACTTGAAGTCACCAGAGGTTTCCTTGGACTGATCCTTGACCAGACCTTTCTCTGCCGCTGCTTTAGCCTGTTCCTTGAGTTTATTGATATCAACCATGTATCTCTCCTATGGTTATGCCGCTGGCTTCCAATGGTGGAGTTCCAGCATATTAGGTCCAACCTCCGCTTCCACTGGGAACTTGACAGGGCAGTCAATCCCGAAGAACACCTTGAGGAAGTGTGGGATAGCCTGCATGATCTTAATCATACCGGCCACAACTTTATCCAGTACATCTTTATGACAATCTGCCCACACGCAGTCGTGTACTGTGTTAATCAGGAACGCGCGGTTCCCGAAGTTATCATTCTTGACGAACCACCGCCACAACTGCCCAAGAACCATCTGCACCAGTTCACCGCCGAAGCCTTGAACCGGGTAGTTCTTCATTTCAGTCGGACTGAAAGTGTCCGTGACCCCTCTGCGACGTAGGTAATCCGGCGCGTCGTATGATCTAAATTTGTAGATCGTACCTGTAGGTGTTTGATACGTTCCACGGCGGAATACTCTCCACCCTCGCTCACCATCCCTGAATGGCTCCGCCGTTTCCTCAACTTCCGCAGCAACATTCGCGTTAAACTTCTTAACGCCGGGATATTCCTCATCCTCTTTCTCCATCAGTTCTTTGACTTCTTCCACGTCCATCCCGGTTTCATCCGCAATGAGCGTAGCGCCTGCTCCGTATGCCCGCTGGAACGAGAAGATTTTACACTTGGTGCGCTCCTTTTTCCACTTGGGATAATCAGGTGCATCCTCGTTCTTACAATGGAACAGAGCGAAGTCATAAGACACAGAGTTCTTGAGGGCGACCCGCTTACAGTGGAAGTCGATGTTGCTATTCAAGTCGGCAATCAGGTTCTTATCCAGAGACAACAGACCCTGAACAACCACTTCAAGCTGGCTGTAGTCAATCTCCACCATCTGCCCATCTTCACCGAACCGGGTGATGAACATGGCCTTAACCTCAGACTTGTACTTACCTGTGCTAGCATCGAAGTCAGCACGAGTTAGGTTCTGAGCATTAGGGTCACTGGCAGACAACCGTGAAGTAACCGTTGAAGTATGATTCAACTTGTGATGAATGACATGATCGTCCTTCTGAACACAGGTCAACATACCCTTGGCTTCACCAGTCTTAGGATCAACCTTGTAGTAGTACGTACCGATTTCCTTATCCAGCTTGGTCTTTTCACCCAAGGCTTTCAAGAACGGAATGTCCCGGTTGGCGATCTGTTCGATAACCTCAGCAGAGGTAGAGTACGTAGGTCCACCGAGTCCATCGGATAGTGATGATTTCCAGTCAGGGTCAGGCTTTGTATAACCCGGTAGTTCATAGAAGAACTCTTGATATTTAACCTTGAGTTCACCGGGTACCTTAACCTTCTTGAACTTTCCTTCACCTTTCTTCTTACCGGATACAAATGTGTCCTGCTTCATCCAACCAGTCTGGCCCTTCATGGCCCACAGTTGTTTGCTCTCAGACCATACGCACAACGAAGGGTCAACAGGCTCACCATCGAACAGTGGCCAACTTTCCTCATTCTGTTTACGGGCTAGTTGACCGGTCTTTTCATCGATGTAAGTGTCCTGCTTCTTGTACTTGATAGTACCACCGAAGATCAAACACGACACCTGAATCTTGGAAGCCCAGTTGAACTGTACTTCCTCAGGGATGAAAGCTGTGTACTTAGCTAGTTCCTCGTTGGCAACCTTGAGTTCCGCAGTCCGCTTCAACAGGTCTTGCTTAGCACGTTTAACATCGATCTTCAGACCGTTGAACTCCATTTCCGCAGTGGCACAAAGTCCATCCATACGGAGTTCAATAGCTTTCATCATACCGAGTTCCTTAGCAGCCTTTAACTGTCCAAGGTAAATCAGTTCGGTGTTACCGATGTCCCCAGAGTTCCGGTTTTCTTCCTCAGTGCCAATCAGATAGTCGAGGAGTAAGTCCCGGTCAATGTCTGAGGTCTTAACACCTTGTTCCCACAGGAGTTTAACACCATCCACCTTGGTTCGTCCGCCATACTTGACAGCGGTGTCGTCCAAGGTACACATGTGCCACTTCCGGTCTTGTCCTTCGAGTAAATATTCGGCGTACTGTGTACACCATACCCTCCCGCCTCGTTTGAAGAAGCGGTGTAGACTTCCCGGAGAGAACCTCTTTTCATACAGGAGTTCAAACTTAGCGTTGTGGGCAACGATGACTCCAACGTCATCGGGGATATCGAGTTCGTCAACTGATCCAACTCCATCATAGAACTTAGCAGTTGCTCGACTATCCCCTTGGAACTTCCATCCCCGTGCAACAATGTAGTTCTCTTTAAGGAACGGGTTTGCTTTCCTCTTGTACGCATGATGTGTCTCCGTTTCCAGATCGAGAACCATGTATCTCACTTGGTGAAGTCCTCCCAATACTCCCTGTAATTCATTCCGTAACACCCGCAGCCTACCATACCGTAGATGTCAAATCCTGAGCAGCAATAGTATGCATTCAGATCACAATTCCACAGACACTTGATGTCCCGTTTCAACCACTCTGTATGCCGGTCAAACAGGTCGGTGTATACACATTGCGATACGATGTACCGTTTAATAAGACGGTAGGTGATCTTTACCCTAAATTTTGTATCTCTCATTTTGTACATGGCGTATTCCACATGGTTTTGGACCCATATAATGAGTCCGTGAGGTTACAATCTAGGCAAACCTCGTCATAATGGCTGCTGTCCGAGTACCGAGTGTTCTTATGCGTCTGGATCGGTTTTATCGTGTCGCCAGTGCTGGAATGTCGGTTGTCGAAGTGCGTCATAGCTGTCATCCTTTTTGTACTTGATTGTTGCGATTTGTGACCTTCCACACCTAGTCCACCAAGATGCGGGAAAGTTCCTAAACTCTCTCCAAAGGTCAGCACGGTCCTCGTAGGACATTTTACCCGGCCCAATCCCGATGCGCACACCTTTGTACATCGCAATTACACGACCGATAGCACCCGCGTTCTTGCCTTTGCCTTCCTCGAAACCCACAATGCGCAAGTCGATACTAGGATCACGGACACCCTTTTGGTATCCCCAACTCCGTTTACCCGGTTGCCACTCGTCATCCCAGTTCCGAATGATGATACCCTCTGCCTTTGGGAAAGCAGTCTCATGGGTTTTCCACCACTTTTCAAGTTCTTCCTGTGTCTGGATCGTATGAAAATCTGCTGCACTCACAAACTTATGCAGTTTGAATTGCGACAGCTTCATAATCATGTCAACCCGTTCCCGGAACGATTGGAACCTGCGCTCCTCAACTGGGAATGAACAGTCGAACAGTTTGATTTCCAGTAGATCACTCTGGTCATACTGCCTACGGACGATACCCGAAGTGATCTTGAATGGGGCGTGCCAGTTGTTCCTCTGAATTACCTCCCCCACTAGGGAGATACTACGAGGCAATCCAATTAGGTCCATTTCAAGGACATACTCTCTGGCAAACTCTGCTACCAGTGAGTGCACAGAAACAACCGTCTCGTCCTGCCTCGATTTGATCGTGAATGTCATGCCAACATTAGGCACAAAGGTCATATCGATACGTACAGGAACACCATCGAACTTGGTACTGATGATGACCGGGAAGTTCAACTTCTCCGGGGTATACGGTTTAGCCAGAGGGATTGTGCTCATTTATTCACCTTGTGATCGAGAGGCGGTTGATTGAATTTCAGGTATGAACGCCAGTCCACGCCCGATTCACTCAGGGACAATTCAAGAACTGCCAGAAGGCAGAAGATTTCATGGGCCAGATGAGGAATACCACTTTCCTCGTCGGTGGACAAAACAACTGCGCTGCTGTTCATTTCATCCGGGAAGTGCCCTTGGCACAGTTCCCGTTCTTGCCTGTGTCTAGCCGCAGCTTCCAGATATCGGGCGATACCGTTATCTACTTGCTTCCACGAGTGTGCTTCGTACTTGATAGCACCATAATCGGTAGTTGCTTGAACAGCCCGCAGAGCCTTGGCAAACCCAATGTTAACCAAGGTAGGACGGGTTTTACCGCCGTCCGCTTTGAACTCTTGATCGTTAGCCATAGTGCGCTCCTTGGATCATTTGGATCAGTTCTTCAACATCATCCGTGACTCCTGTTGCGAACTGCAACATCACGTCCCAACGCTCGGGATCATCCAGAAGAATGAATCCCGGTTTACCCCTGCCAATATGGTATCCCAACTCAAGGTGAGCCGATTTACCAGCCGGGTAAACAACCAACATTGCATCGGATTGATCAATGTGTTTCTTGTCGAACTCAAACACGTTGATACTTGCAGGTTCCTTGAGGGCTTCCTTGTAGGTGAAGCCTCGTGCCTTGTAGTAATCCCGCCACATGTCATCAGCATGTGGATGCGTTGCAGCCCAGTCAGAAAACACGATCCAGTCCGTACCGAGTTCAGCAGCGATGTTCATGTGATACTTGACGATCAGTTCATTCCGAAGGGAACCCGCAATGTACAGCTTGCGCTTCCTAGGAGTAGGATCGGGAATACCTTTCTGTACCTCTCTACGCACAGGTCCAGTACTAGTCATAACCTTGTCGTAGTACTTCGATGCTTCTACGTAATCCTGTAGGCTCATGTTATCTCCATGCCTTTCCATCTTTGATGGTGCAGATAGTTCGCTTGCCGTTTGCATACGTTAGAATAAACGAGTGCGACCACGAGGACAAGCCCTTGTTGTATCCCATATCGAGTTCTCCGTATACTCCCGCAGTATACACTCCATCAACGATTCCCGCCGAGTGCGTGTGCCCTGTGTTTGCCTTTCCGGCTGTCCTGAGGTTCTTTGGGTTTCCACGTGCGCCGTTTGGTCCAAGATGCCCATGCATACCGTGTTCGATACCCGCGATCTTGAGGCTTTCATCTTCGTCAATAACCTGCCATGCCCCGGCTTCAGCACCGGCTTTCATCAGCTTGAGTTTAATCTCGGTTGCAAACGGCTTAGGTTTATATCCTATCCTACGATTGAACGCGCTATTGTAGTTCAGCCTAAGCCAGAACTCCATGTTCTCCGGGTCGTAGAACGCAGTGGTATTCCTCAGCCAGCCCTCGATTGCTTGATCGTGGTTCGATGTGATGATCCAGTACTTGCAATCCTCAGTTTGGTAATCAACCATATGAGCACTGATGTACTCGAACTCTTGCTCCACATTACCAAGCCCACCAGCGTGCATCTTATGCAAGAAATGCGGGTCTTTGATGTTATGGTGGTTACGGGGCATGAAGTCGATTGTATCATGGAACACCTGATGATTAGGTTTCAGGGTTTGTACAACATCGACAGCCACAGCATGTGTGCCAAGGTCAAGTTTATATCCATGAAGATCGCCATGAGTAACAACTTCCACCCGGATAGGGAACTTAGTCTTACCCTCAGGCGTGTACCTAGTTGTAAGATCGTAGATATTACCCTCGTTATCCGCATTCAGTTGTCGTGCCCACCAAGTGCCCGTATCCCGATCAACCTCGACCAGAAGTGCGCCATATACATGATGCAATGACGCCTTTTGCCCTGCGGCTTTCTCGATGTAGTTCCGAGCAGTAACTGTTCCAGTTGTGTATGCAAAGCGAGGTTCCTCGTATTTCATTGTGGGGATGCTACGCATGTGCATCTTGGTGTGAGGCAGGATAACGCTTGATCCCCTGCCGTAGTTTTCGAAGCCCATGATGGGATCGACACGGGTTGGAATGATGTTCAACTCTCCACACCACACCAGATCAGGAGTGATCTGTAGGCTCTCGTCGGACACATAAGGTTCAATACGAGGATCGAACCACAGGTCATCCTCAGCGTCATCATGGGTACCCGGTTTAACAGACTGTTTACCATACGATTGCTTGTTGTAGGTGAACCTACTGACATGCAACTGGGCACCTTTGTCAGCAACAAGATGCATCAAACTGTTCCAGAACTTTTCATTCAGGAAAGTGTTGCTCTGCGCTGATGTGAAAACGAACGTGTCTCCCGTGGCAGATTGCCGCATGTCCTCAGGGGCTTCCACAACGCCGAGGACGACCGGTCCCCGATCCGGCTGTGCAGGTGCCTGCTCGTCCTTTACCAGCCTCAGCAGGCCCGCTACGCGCTTCTCAAACCGCTTCCTGTTGCTAGGGTGCGGCTGATAATGGTTGGCGACGATCTGGACCAGTTCCGGGAGGGTTTCATCAGGGTTCATTTCAAGATACGACTCCGCATCTGACCTTCTGAAGTAGTTAGTTCGAGCCATCATCTTCCTCGTACTCAGTTTCCATGATATCCTCTAGTCGCGCAATCTGTGGGCGGAAGTGCACAGGGCACCGAGGATCACCGTCTGCACCCTCGCGGCGCAGCTTGTTCTTGGGAACGCCAATGAACCGTTGTGATTTGTATCCGGGATCGTCAACACTGCCGCCCATGATGATGAAGTCACAAGCGCCTTGTTTACCGGTCTTGCTATCCTTTAGGGCACTATCTGGTGGATACATGGTGTTAGCACCTTCCACACTGATCTGACTAGTTGCAATACCAGCGAACTCGTACTTAACACCAAGTTCCCTAGCCCATTGATACATTTGTTCAAGGCGTTCATCAGTTCGACCTGCGTTAGCAAATCCCCTGATGTTGTCGATCATGTCATACACAACCAATGCAGGACCGTGTTGTTCGATGATACGTTCAACAGAATAGTTATCCATACCATGAATATCGAACACTTTGATCTTGTATTGATCGCCTTTAACTGCCGATTCATAAGATGGTATCAAATTACCACCCCTATGTAGATCGATCAGTTCAGACATTTTCTTACCCAGTGCAGCTTGCCACAGTCGGGTATAAATCCGGTCGCCCGGTCCCTCGTTATTGAGCCAGAGAATAGGCTTGTTTGTCTGCGCTGCCATGAACGTGATTTCACTGGCAACCATAGTGGTCTTGCCCTTATCAGGACGCATGGCGAGGATACCGAAGTCACCCGGTCGCAACCCTCGCATACTCCTATTGAGGCATTCAAGCCGCCAATGCAAACCCTCGTCATTCATTTCTTGCTCAAGGTTCTTGTTCACATCAGGCCGAACAAAGTCTAACCCTTTGATCCGAGCATCGATCCTGAATGTACTGGTTACATTATCGATAGCAGCATGAATGTTCTCTAGTTCACCTTCCTCGAACTTGAGAAGGACATTGGCTAGGTCACTAGATAGACGGAGTTCAAGCAGCGAGTGCATGACTCCATCACGTTCGTCCTCTGGTACGTCCTTGTGTACCTTCTTGAGTAACTCTGCATATACCTGCTTCTTCTCCGTGGTCAACTTAGGATGCCACGAACTGAACAGCGGTGCAAACACCTGCAAGTCAATCCGTTCATGGTCAGGAAACTTGGCAAAATATCTGCCGAAGTCCTTTAGCAACGCCTTAGTCTGGTCGTTGATAGTTTCCATAGGCACCCGGTCAATGACCTTATAGTACTCAGCCTTATGTTTAAGGATTCTGAGCAATGTGAGGTCTATCATAGCACTCCTTTCAGTATGCTTTGTATCTCATGCTTCTGGTGTAGCTTAGGGTCACGTTCACTAGTGACCTTTACTGGCGAGATACCGAATGGTCCGAGTGCTTTCCTTAGTTTAACGTAACCTTCTCTCCCTGCTTTATCTGGATCGAACCATCCTACGACTCGCCTGTTATCGCATAGTCTGCCGAGTTCCCAAGGTATGCTTGTCCCGAGTACAGCGCACGAAACATATCCTGCTTTGCTGATTTTGATTGCCGATAGGATATCTTCGACGATGACAATCGAGTCGGAACTGGGTCTTGTATCGTACCATAAAGTTCCAGTGGCCCCTTTTGGCATGATGTACTTAGGTCGCTGAGAACTCGCTGCTCTAGCTGTCCAAAGTCCGTGTGCATCCACTCCGTTCTGAAGTATTGGGACCACGATTCGATCAAGCGTTTCACTGTAGGTGAACCCGTACTTATCTGATGCATCTTCGGGTGAAATCCCTGATTTGAGACTCCATAGTAACGCATGTGGCGGAGCGTCCTTATATGGCACTCCAACAGGTCTGGCACGACTGTGTATCGCTTCATCTGTGGCTCTACGCATAGCGAGAACGTCAGCGAGTGATAACCGCTCGTGAGCCTCGTATTCGTTAGCCCCGCACCGAAAACAGTGCAGGCGAACTCCGCCCACACCGTTTGATATGTATGCCGAAGGGTCAGGCGCACAATGTGGCACTTTCCTCTTGTCCCCTAGCCGGAGCAGCTTTGCTCTCTCCTGCCAAGATTGCATGGGTCTTTGCCTCCACTCCTACGATATTGAACCGACCAGATTTCCAGATCAGGAAACCATCGACTTCGTACTTGTTCTTACCACGAGAAACCGCTGCGAATGCAGGGCGCTTCCTACGGGTCGAAGCAGGATAGAACAACAGGGTTTGCCCATCGTACTTCACATTCAGTCCGTACTCAGCAGCCTTGAGGTCCAGACGTTCTTCGGACAAGCGGTCACACCACATGGTCCTCAAGTCCCAGTAGTACCTAGCCAACTGCCCGATAACTCCGGTGATGATGCAAGCGTTAACAAACGCGGCTTCCGATTCTCTGCACATGTTACTTCCTCACTGTTCTGATTACGGCCAGCACGGCCATAGTTACAAGGACTGCCAGTACGAACATAAAGGCAATGGGGAATAGTAGCACAATTAAATACAGGCTAATCTGGATGAGCCACAATGAGGCCCACAGTGATATCACTACTAATGCCACAATAAACATTAGTTGGAAGGCAGCTTTGAAGTCCATCCATTCTCTCCATGTGTAATTGAGCAGTTTCGGGACATGCTCAGGTCCAATCATTAGGCCAGCGGGTCGAACTCGTCGGATTCCTCGTCAGCCACAACTACGCCCTCGGTGGGCGACTCGTTGGGTGCATCCTCGGCGTTCACAACGGGTTCACCGTCGACGGTTTCCGGGGTTTCATCGGCAGCAGCTTCACCAGCGTCCGAAGCAACCGTCCAGTACGACTGGCGGGTCGGCTTACCAATGTCGTTGTTCTCCTTGGCACGGTTCAGATATGTCCGCACGGTGGACTCAGCAGGGACTTCCTCAAGGGAACCAGCGGCCACCAGCTTGTGCAGGACAAAGACAACCTGCTTGATCGTCACCGCTTTCGGAGCGCCGGTCACGACCGCAACGATAGCGTCATACAGCGATTCGTTCAGGCCCGACTTGCGTTCTTTGTTGACCTGCGCAGCGACTTCATCGGGAACACCAGCGGTGTCAGCGAAGTTGAACAGGTCAGCGGTGATGTTCAGGTTCGATTTCGTCATAAGTGTACTCTCCATTGTGCGGGATCAACCATTGATCCGGCTTGTTACAGGGCTGATGTGCCCTCAAAGATACTGGCGTTCTCACACGCGGCTACCCTTAGCCAGTACCTATGAGGGAACACCGTAGTGTTCCACCCTATTAGATAGCGGTTCCCTGCTTGTCTGCTACACCTTCTAGCAACATACAAGCGAGTTCACTGCCAGGGTATGCCAGCACCGTGTATGTACCGGTGTGGAAGTTAGCCCACAGTTCATGGGCTAGTCCGTTGATGACAGTTTCACTGACAAGCTGCTCGCCGAATTGGTGGATTAGGTAATCATGTGCTTGATCGATTGGCAAACATGCCTCACCGAGTTGATAAGTGACTTCGCCAGCGTTGGCAGCGCCAAGGATGAACACGGCGAAGAACAGGCAGACAGCGATAAAAAGTTTCACAGCGTTTTCTCCTTGATGGTAAACCCGTTCGAACCTTCGATGGGATGCATGGTGAAGTTAACTTTACGTTCCGACTCAGGGAACCCAAAGGCCGTAGCCAACTGTTGAGCAATACGTTCGTTGTATCCCTCAACTCCGGTGACAAACCGGTAAGCAGCGTATGCCGCTTTGCGGCGTTCAAAGTCGTCGTTCAAGTCGATGATCCAGTACTGATTGAGGTCAGGACGATACGTCCAACCATCGTGTTTGATCGCGGTAGCACGGTCAACTGCACGGAGAACACCGAGTCGGCTGGTGGTCTTGAACTTTCCACCATACTCGATCCATGCTTCCTGATTGTTGTTCTCGCTGATCCGCAGCACAGCCCTCTGGTTCTGGAAGAAGTGCACATTGGATTCTTTCATCAGATCGTAATCCGTGGACAACGAACAGAAAGAAGCCTCGATGATACCTTCCCACTTACCATGACATGGAATCAGGTTCCCGCGCAATGCCGGAAAGTTCTTCCATTCACTGATGAACTCAGTCAATCCCTCAGGGTCTTGCCGGTCAATGCTGAACAGTGTGTATTTCATGGCTGAGTTACTTCCTCTTGTGCCAGTTGTTGAAGTTGTGCAACGGTAGCATCATTGCCACCATGTACCAGTACATCATGTCAGTATCCTGCTTTCGGTCGTTCACCTGTGGCTACATCACGACTACGCTTTGCAGCCAATGCCCCCAAATCAACCCCCGCCACTTTGGCGTAAGCCTGTAGTGCCAGAACTGCCCGTTCTTCAACCCACCACCATTCATAGTACGGTGTATATGGTCTACCCGCAACAGCCTTGAGGGTAGGTGATGCTGGTAAACCCAATAGGTCAGCCAGCAAACTGTGAGCCAAGTCATGCCCACGGTTCATTTCCTCGACTGTCATTTGGTGGTCGTCAGCAGTCTTTTGCTGCTCTGGATTGTACCCGTGTTCGGATACAACCCGTGTTCCATCAGGGAACGAGGTAACTGTATAGTCATCCATGTGAGTGACTGTAGAGTCACCCAGTTTATACACGGTTTCTGACATTGTATTTACCCGCCCTTGTTATACTGTTGTGGACCGCGTTGTAGCAATGGCAACGCTCTACCATTAAGCAGTCCATGCAGAAACCTGCCGCAGCCTTCCAAGGATATACAATGCACGTCACGCCTATCGTTCCGCACACTGTCCATCCCATAGGCATCGAGAACAGGTACACGGCTGCCCACATCGACAGCGCGCATATTACTCTCTGTATGCGATTCCGGGTTGGCATGATCCACCTTTACAGCCCACCTTCCACTTCAATCCGGGCAACATCGTTCTCAGACAGTGCTTGCCAACCGGTCTTGTAGCGGATGCTCACAGTGTAGCCCTTCATTTCCCCGCGTTTGCGGTAAGGGCGAACTTGATAGTCCTCAGCATCCTGGCTGGTATCCAGCACACGCTCACCGAGCAGGATTGCCTTGGTTTCACTTACGAATACTGCGTTTTCCACTTGTTTGTCCTATCTGTTAACAGTTATAAACAGGGTCGATGCTGACCCAAGTTCCATCAGCCCGGAACATGGCGTTACCAGAGTGCATATCGAACCCTAGGTCGTACCGGTTTTCATCGGCGTTCTTCCAGTGGTGCAACTGTTCTTGGAAGTGTTCGAGTTCCATTAATTCTTTTTCGGTGTGCATACGGATTGCTCGGGCCCGTATTATATCGTCACCTTTGTAGCGAACAAACTCGTTAGTGCAATCCATACGCTGTGAAACATCTTCCTTCATGTCCTTGAGGTCAATCAGGCGTTCCATGTAGATGAAAGCCTTACCTTCAACCTCATGGTATGCATGGATAACCGGAGCATGGATGCTGTCGATTTCCTTGTTATACACAGCTTTGGCATACCGGGCACCACCGTCGTTTGCCTCTACGACTTTTAGTACAACATCCGGGAGTTCCGGGTGAGTAGCTACAAGTTCAGCGAATGCCGACGGTCTACCGATGGGAGTCAATCCCAACTGTTTAGCAGTGTCGATCCGCTGATCGTCAATGCTCCACAGGCCTTCACTCGACTTACGAGCCTTGCTGTATTGCCGAGCCATGCTGTCATGGATGATATCCACTTTGGACCGGCCTTTGAGTTCAGCAATACGGGAAGTGAACGGTGACGACACAGGGATTGCCTTCTTGGTTTTAGCAAGACATGCTACTTCATCCGAAACTATGAATTGCACTCTCTTGCCTCTGATTGCACCCAATCCAACAACCGCAGTTTCTACAGACGGAGCCTCAAACACTGGTTGCATGGGCTTTCCAAATACAGCCGCAACTGCTTCACCGAAGTCGAACATTTCCATCGCCTGAGGTTCCTCTTTGACGATCTGTTGCAGGTTAGGATGAAAGTCTGCGACCCTGAGTTCCATCACTGATACGCCTTCGTGTTATACACCCAGTTACCATCAGCATCGTATTCATCAGCGTTTACACCCTCAGGAGTACGCTTGTTACGATACAGCTTCACAATCCAGTGGAACCTACCAGTTCCACCCATACCGGTCGATGCTTTCACTAGTGTGAAGAACACACTCAAAAACAACCCCGCCATGACTGCCACAAGCATCCCGGTCAGTGTCCCCATGAACATTACACCAACCACCACCGTGAAAGTCACGTCGATGATGTTGCTGTACTTGAGAAGGGGTACCCATCCGAAACACCGGACAAAGACCAGAACAAAGGCGATTGTAGTGCACAGTGCCATTGTGAACACGGTAAGCATCGTTCTCTCCATTGATGCTGTTGAGTTGGCATTCAGAGCAAGACGGTGCGGCTGTTATCTATACAGTTGTGTGAAGCGGGCCGAGTCCATCTTGCCGTGAATGCCCCGGATATACCGGGACACTTAGTTTACTCGGGTTGTTTTACCCGTTGAATTGTGCTTCTACCAATGTGCTGCACTTCCATCTGATTGAACAGGTGGAACTTGCCATGCTCCATCAGTTTGCAGAAGATGCGGTCCATATCGGACAGCTTGACCGGTTCAGCCGAGTCTTTCATGTCAGTCTCTCTGTGTCACAGCAGGGGCAGTCCAGCCCTTCTTGTTGCTCAGGGTCTTGAAGCTGTGATCGAACATTTCCAGCAGGTTCAGAGGAGTGTTGCGGTCAAAGCTGATACGGAACCGGTCATACATGGTAGGCTCTCCTGATAGGCTCATTATTGAGCAGGGTTTTGTATTCGTTCACAGGTACAGACTTGACAGGATTAACTGCCGTTGCATCAGCATAGATCGCCTGTGTCGATCCAGTGATTAGGGATTTCCACGGGTCAGATACATGCCATACACTGATGACAAAACCTTCTTCCGCGAGGGTGTTGTGCCACTCGGATTTGTATACCCAAGAGACAAACTGTTCAATCGATTTGAACCCGTAATGTCCGAATGAAGTCCAATTACGAGGATCAAGGCCCATCTTCATGGCACATGCTTCTAGTTCGCTGTCATCCCGTGGCCGAGGATGTCGGGTTTCCAGTTCAAACATCTGGCCAGAAATCCACGACTGATACATACCGTAAGCTGTGTTGTCCCTGTAGTGGACCCGGTAGAACCGCGCACTCATGTCCGAACTCCGAACACATGTTCAGCCAGATACCCAATGGCTTGCCGCTGGTCGAACACACCGCGCCAAGTCACATGCTCAGCGAGGTTCACACCGTTGGCTGCAAGTGCTGCCATACAGGACGTGTAATCCTCATAGCACTGATCGTAGTCATCCTCAGCATACACACGGCTTACAGTGACTTTGCCACTCATGTGATACATGTAGACAAACATGGCTTACTCCGTTTGGTTAGCCTTGTTGAGATAATATGCGAGTTCCTCGGCAGCCTTGGCATACCGAGCGCATTCCAGCCAGTATTCCCGAGTATACATCAATAACTCCTGCGGTATGATGTAGCCACAGATACCCACAGCGTTAACTGTGGGCACCATGAAGTCACACCTGTATGTCAGGCTTTAGCCAGCTTTTCCACAGGGGTAGCAGCCAGCATAGCCAGTGCAGCCAGCAATTCAGGCTCAACCTTGCTGTCGTCACCGAGGCGTTCCCGGTCAGTCCGTGCCCGCTTGAGGATACGGTCGATTTCACCTTTCAGGCTGTCCATCGGTTTGTACGGCTTCTCAGGCGAGAAGTTCCACCATGCTTTGTTCGCCATGTCAGCGATCTTCAAGTCGGTGTGCTTGAACTTGGCATTCATCACAAGCGACTTAGTTTCCTCGTTATACACCATGCCGAGGAAGGTGCAGGCCCAGTCACGGATCGAGTTCTTACGCAACCCTTGCAGGTTGTCACCTTCGAGCAGGCCATTGATCAGTCCAGCCACATGGCGGTTATCACCCGTGCTTGCCCAGTGTGCAGCCACGGCGATCAGCCATTTGTGAATGTCCAGCTTGAGCGTGTCAGCACGGCCCACAAGGTTGTCCCGAGCGGCTTGCAGTTTGTCAGCCGTGTTAAGAGCGTTGAAGTTCACTTTCGGTGCCATTGCAATCTCTCCTGTGCATAAGGCGTTAGTCCACCATGACAGGCCATTACAGCCTGCCCTAGAAGATCAACGCTTGGAGATTGCATGCACAGTCGGCACATACCACCGCAGCTTACGCTCATTGTAAGCAAGTTTGATGCCCCAAAGGGCAGCAATGATTACCAGCCCGATGAATACTATCAGTGCCCACATTCCTAGCACATAGATCGCAGCGATCCAGCAAATAGTGGACAATGCCAGTGTTACTTTAGCAGACATGTCTTTGTTCCCTGTGTTAAGACAATGTTTCCAGCGTGACAGCCAAGCCACAACCCCACAGGCTATAGCATTGGCTGTCTAACAAGAGACATTGTTTACAGGGTAGTTATCCATCCAAAGGTATCACCTGTGCCGGGTTGACCGGGCTTAACACCTTGTAGTTACCATTCCCGCTATGCCCGCCCATGCCTTCCATGCGTTGAACCTTCCGGCAACATTGCACTTCTAACATGGGAAGCTAACTAGCGTTCCCGATAACTACCGCCCGGTCCATCCACCCTAGTTTCCTAGGACTTATGGCACTATCTGATTACGGGTCCACCAAACCCGATTGAACCAGACGATAGGTTGCGCTATGCGCATTTGACGGTATCCACCTGTCAAGTGGACTGGCAGTGGTTGTTCACCGCATGGCCGGACCATGCAATCTGTTAGTCGCTACTCGGGACTCTAGGCCAGATCAGCCCGTCTTGTGTATTCAGTCTTAACTCACAGTTTCCAGAGTGTCAAGCCGGTATTTTAGTCCTAGCACTAGATTGCCGCTAGTTGGCTATTATTCAGTCTGAAGGATCAATCCCGACGGTTATACCGTCTTGTTCACCTGTCAGTCTGCCTTCTGTCTTTCCGTCTTGTCTTCTGTGTATTCAGTTATGACCGGGTTTGATCGGGTTGTAAACAGGAATTTTCAACTATCTTACAAACCATTGATATAACAGTGTTATTTCTAGTCTCAACCCCGGATAGTTATCATTTGTTAGTTGTGTTCCTGATTCGGTCCATCATCTGCCGTAGTGGTTTGTATGTATATACTACCCGCGCGGTATCCTTAGTGTTCGCATACGGTAGTGTTATGTTATAACTATGTATGATTGGTCTGGAGCTGATGATTTTGATATATGAATTGTGTATTAAACTATGGTTATGTATCGGTATCGGACCGTGGATTTATCTAATGTTTTCAATGGTGTTATATCTATGTTTATATCTATGTTTGTATATTGGTCTTAGGTCCGGGTTTGATTATGTATGAATCAAGTTTCTATAGTATGGGATTAACTATTGTTTAATGTAGTTTATATCTAAGTGTGCATGGTATATGTAAGTATGTATCTAAGTGTTTGATATTGTGGTATAAATTGGTATAAACAATGGTAAACCATTGATAACAAAAGGTTATTTAAGACAGATACTGATATTAGGTTAAGTGTATGAAATATAAGGATAAATCCTATGTTTTCATGGTCCTGATACCATTCTGTCTATATGTCAGGAGTCCGGGTCTAACCGTGTTTTATTGTGGGAAAACAGATAGATAGCGGAAATGACCACGCCCTAATCCCGGCATATAACACAGTATGAAACATGCATCATACAGTATGCACAATGCGGTATTCATAATGCTGTATACAGTGTTCAACATGCATTAGACCGTATGCATTCCACCGTGTTAAACGGCATAGGCCACGGGGGACAATCACACGCGGGTATATGTGGATCTCCCCACAAAAAATCGTATCAAAAAATTATGATTCACACTTCGATATAACACTCGATACAACACAGTGAGAACCGTCGAGTTACACCGTCCGATCAGCCGCCGAGACAACCATGCCCGACACCGTGCCAGACACCTCCGGAGAGCCGCAGGGAAGCCCGAGGGAGCCGTGAATGGCCCTCTCGGGTATATGGGTAGCCGGAAACGGTTATGCCGCTGTGCGGGCCGTAGGACGCCTCTCAGAACGCCCCTGCGGGAATGACCCGTTGACGACTACGGGCACTTAGTCTTAGTACCCTAGTTGTCCCGGACATATTGGTTGCGATACCAACGTACAACGGTGAAGCACCTGCTGTTATATCCCGAGTGAACTTCTGAGGATAATCCCTGAGGTTCCCAGATAGGTCAACAGTTCCAGCGGTCAAAGCCGGGTTAGTACCGGTACGAAGATACGTATTAGCTGACCCTGTGGCAGTGAACTCGAAAGTTATCTCCATAGTAGTATTGGCAGGAACCAGGATACTGAACTTAGGAGACACGTTGGTACCAGTTACAATGTAATCATTAGTACCGGATTCCCGAGTTACTACAATGCCGGTCGTAACCAGTGTTTGCAGATCGGTAAACGCCTCAGCTTTAGGCGGGTTAGAAGCGAATGTAGTATACAGTCCGTTAGCCACGTCCAAAGCCCAGTTAGCCCAGTCGGAAGGACCGAGTGCATAAATGTAGCCATGCTCAACAGTGACTGCAACTCGGGCACCACGTGAAACCTTGGCCCAATCCCGGATACTATTTGGGGCATCGTAGTTCTGTTCGAACTTGATACTAGCCTGTCCCCCGGCCCTATCCTGCCTAGCGGCAAGTACGTTGGCATAGAACTCCTCAGCATTCCACATAAGCAATTCGGCACTATAGTTGTTACCGAACGGGTTGTCATGGAAGTCAAGATTCATGTCAAGAACACTGGGAAGATCGAGGTTCCACGCATTCCTAAGCATACTGGACATACCGATGTGATTGTACTCGTTGCTAAAGATGCGGTTAGCATTCTGCATAGTCTGTAGTTCATACCGGGCAGTACCGATGCTTCTAGCCTGAGGGTTAAGATTAGGGTAACAATAGAACGTAAACTTGTTACGAAGGTTGGTACCCAGTGTATCCGTACCCAAAATGAGGTTAATGAACGCAATAAATACGTGCATACCAATGTGTTCGTCAGGGTGTACGCCCGTAGTCAGCAGGATATGGTATGGACCGGTCCCGATCTTGAACGCCTTTTGCCTGTACTCTGGCAAGTTATAAGCCGGGATAGCTGGGTAAGTCCCGACTTCCCAGTTGGCATCCCCGGAATTGGTCTTGGAAACCAATGGGTTAGCAATCCATCCGGCAATCAATGCATCCCACGTACTTTGCACGATCATAGGGATACCAGCAATGTAGATTTCATCCTGTGTACTAGCGGTGTTATGCCTCAGGGCCATATGGGTAGTCATGTTGGTCATGGTATCAAACTTGAACCACGGGCCATTCAGGCTATAAGCCCACGCTGCCTGCCACGAACCAGTGTCACCACTACGGTTTCCACCGGCCCCGTTAATAGTAAGGTCAACAGAAGGGAACTTGCCGAGCATTTTGGTTACTCGGACAAGCCACTGGCTGACACCAAACCGAATATCCTCAGTAGTGATAATCTCGGTCTTAACATTGGTGATGTTAACCTTACCCGTAACAGGATCGACCGTGGCAGTTGTACCGCCGTAGCTACCGTACAGGTTATTATACACAGCAGGGCCGATTACCGCAACTGTGCTGTATTGGAGTACATGACGGGATTTCGAGGTCATAATGCTAGGGGTAAGGGACAACATTACGCTACTGCTCCTGTTACACAGGCACCGGC
>CAYXQJ010000025.1:0-12843 GCA_964467455.1 uncultured Hyphomicrobiales bacterium
CGATGAGGAATCGCGCCCAACACTGGCAGGTTCACATTGCGTTGGAAACACAAGAGGAGCGTAGACTCCACTGTCGGCATTCGCAGGCATCAGTCTAATGGCGTTGGTACGTCCAGTGCGCACATTGGCCAAGACAAGTCCATGTGGCCAATCCAACCGAAGGATGGCGAGGACATCGTCCCACAACCACACAGTTGCGCAAATGGTTGCATCAGGGTCAACACCGGCAGAACGGAGGAAGGGTTTGAGGTCGATCTTACGCAGACGCTCGCCGGTGCTTAGCGAATAATCGGCGTAGACGTTAGCATCGTCAACAAGACAGCATCGGATCTCACCTCGGTATTCAACAAACCGCGGACCCCACAGCACAAGGCCAAGGTCGGAATGGTCAATGGTTACGGACCGCTCGCAACCGATAAGGAGGAAGCATAGAACTGACAGTATGATGCATAATGCACTATTCATGATGCATCATGCATTATGCATTTTGCATAGATCAGATGCGAATTACATATTGAACGCATACCGCACAGATACCTGAATACGACTGGCGGTGCCGAGATCGCCGTTGACGAGTTCGTGGGAGCCGTAGAGATATTCGATGCCGGCAAACGAAGATGGCGCGTAGTGCCACAACAAGTTCAACGCGCCGTAGCCGAGAGCTTTGGTGTTGGTTGCACCGGTAGCGACTGAGAGGTCGTCCTCGCCGTAGTTACCGACGAGAGCCGAGGAGAACCTGGAAGACCAATGATGCTGATACCAGGCCGTGACGCCCCAACCAACGACTGGCTCGATGGTGTTGGTAGAGTCGACATAGGCAGAGATCTTGCCGCGGTAGTTGGCAATGCCAGGACCATAAATGAACTGCGCTGCTAGTTGATCGGCTTCCCCGATCTTGAACAACGAAGAAACATTGATGCCGTAGAAGAGTGGGCTTTGATCCTCACTGCCCGGCGAGCTATAGGTAAGCGTGCCGAGGAAGGATGAAAACTGGACATGACCCCATGTTCCCGTCGATCGAACGCGCAGTGCCAGATCAGGCAGTGGTGTTCGCACGGTGCCCGTGGTAATGTCGGCGACCTTGTTGCCTGGCTCTTCGATCGCAATGGCCGCTAGCCAACCATCGCCAAAGCGGGCCGTGTATCGGATCTGGCCTTGTCGCAAGAATGCGTAGGCACCGGGCTTTTCAAAGTCCAACGTTGGCGTGATGATGTCTTCGTCCATGAACGTCGACCACTCCTGTCCGGCAAGCAATGCGCCGTCGATCTCTACGAAGGCCCGACGAATGCGGAAAGAACCGTTGCTGCCGTAGAAGTCGCTTTCGAGGTAACCGCGCATCTCGCCGAGATCCGTTGTGGCGCGGGCATCAAAGAACAGTCGCGTTTCTTTGACGTTGAAGTGCGTCGACTGACCTTCAGCATCGGTTGTGGGGATCGTTGATACGTCGAAGTAATCCGGCGAACCGATCGGCGAGAGATCATGAAGCATGTCAAGCTTCACGTAGCCGCCGATCTTGAGTCGTGCAGAAGTACCCGGGATCTCGATCCATCCGGGCTCAGCTGTTGATACAGTGGTGCTGGACAATACCAGCATCGCAAGGCCGGCGATGATGTTCCTTTGCATGTAGGCCCCTTACTTGGTGACGTCAAGCGTTGGTACGCGACCGTTCAGCGCTTGTGTTGGACGGTGGTTGCTTTTAATGCGGTCTGCAATTGCCGAGACAACACCCGGATCCACGATCTTCGGGTGATCCAACACTAGCCATTGGACATTTTCCGTACAAGGCGGCGTTGTTAGCGAACCAACGTAGTGGTAGCCAGTGCGCTCTACAGGCAACAAATTGTCAAGATCGATGAAGACACCGTCAAACACTTTCTTGTCACCCGGTTTGGATGGCAGATACGGTACGATCTTACCAAACACCGATGGCACACCCGGCCTCGTATCGAACAACACGCCAACGACGGCAAACATTCCGTCGCTACTCTGATGCACCAAGTGCATCTCCATCGGGTACGAACGCCCAGCAATCAGGTGCTCGCTCGACGTATGGAAGTGAAACTGCTTGAGCGTGTATTTCTTGCCATTCAGCTCGATGGCGTGTTCACCGTCAACCGACACTTGAATGGTGTGTCCATTGTTGATGATCTCCTCGACATGTTCATGATGAGCAATGTCCAACACCGTGGTGCCATACTCCACCCTTAGTGTTGTTGTCCCGGGCCTAGCCTTCGCCGGAATATCAATCGGCGATTGCGCTGTACCGTTGCCACACACCGCATATACCGGCGTCAGACTCCCCCACACCGCTGGGCCACTTTCGCCCTCATATCCCCAATGCACCGGACGCGCACTCTGCGGTGCACATCCCGAAATGGTATAAGCTGCGACGCAAGCAAGAATTAAACGAATTAGTATCATTCTCCCATTCTCCCATTCTCCCATTCTCCCATTCTCACATTCTCACATTCTCACATATCCCCGTCTCCACCGCCCTCTTCGCCGGATATACCGCCGCTACCGAGGCCAGCAACATCCCGACGACCGCCACAACGATAACATCCGTGGTGTGAACTTCAAGGGGCAGCGCCGGCACCAAAAATCCTGCCGACATGTCGAAGCGGATCCAGTGGAAGGTCTGCTGACCGTAACAAACGGCTAGACCGATGATGATGCCGATCACGACGCTTACCACGCCGTACACAAGACCTTGAATGACGTAGATGGTGCGGATGTCTCTCGGCGTCAACCCGATGGTCTGCAGAATGGCGATGTCGCGCCGACGCTCCACCACACCAAGGGTGAGCGACACTAATACATTGAACGCAGCAACAACAACGATCAAGGCCAAGACGATGAAGGAGCCGATACGCTCGAGCTTCATGGTATCCACCAGCCCCCTATTGAGATCTTCCCAGGTGCGGACGGTGAAGGATGATCCGAGCTGTGCCTGCAATTCCTCCGCAACCTCCTGGGCCTGACGCGGGTCGTCGATCATCATGTCGTAGGAAGTAGGTCTGTCATCACCCGTCAACACCGACACCAGATCGTACGACGTATAGACCCGATATTGATCGATGTCGCGAGCCGCATTACTCTGGAACACCGCACGTACCACGGCCTTCTTCGACGTCGGCATCGACATCGTCGACAACGCCCGCTCGATCTGCTCCGGCGCCATCAACTGCACCGTATCACCAACGAATAACTGCAGACTCTCGGCCACTCCCGTCGAGATCACCAGCGACTCCACACCTTCGAAGGGGGCGAGGTGGAACCGCCCAACAAACGTAGAGCGCTTGAGTCCGCGCAAGATGGGATCGTCCTCGCGCTGCACCCCCACGGCCTGCACTACACCCGTGCGGCGGGAGTGTTGGAGGATGAGTTTGCTTTGCCTTACAGGTGAACCGTTGGGAGAACTTGCAGGAGAACCGTTGGGAGAAATTGTCAGATGAGGACCGAAGGAGATCATCATGTCGTTGGCGATGTTGCGGAAGCCGTTGAAGAGCGACATGACGATGACGAGGGCAGCAGTGCCGATCACAATGCCGACGACAGAGATGATACCGATCACAGAGACGGCCGTGAGGCGTCGGGGACGCAGGTAACGGCGGGCAATGAGGAACGGGACGGTCATTTCTTGCGGCCGCGGCGCATCAAGGCGATCTGTACGCGGAAAGCATCTTCCTTACGGAAGCCTTCAGGGCGGAGGTAATGTCCATCAGTTTGCAGGAGTCGCGCACGTGAGACGGCCTGGAGGTAGAGCTCAAGGATGTCTTTGAGTTTTTGTTTGACCTTGACGTCGTAGACCGGGAAGAGTAACTCTACACGACGGTCGAGATTGCGCGACATCCAATCGGCGCTGGAGATAAAGATCTCTTCTTCGCCGTTGTTGTGGAAGTAGAAGACGCGACTGTGTTCCAAGAATCGATCGAGGATGCTGCGAACGCTGATGTTCTCGCTCACACCCGGCACGCCGGGCACAAGACAGCAGACGCCGCGGACGATGAGGTCGATCTTGACGCCGGCCATCGATGCACGATAGAGCGCACGAATGATCTCGGGATCGATCAACGCATTCATCTTGGCAATGATCCGCCCCTTACCACCTTCTTTGGCATTGTTGGTCTCACGATCGATCAGGCCGAGGAACTTGCTGCGGAGGTTCACCGGCGCAACACCAAGATGCTGCCAGTCGGTGTGTTTGGAATAGCCGGTGAGACGGTTGAAGAAGTGCACGAAGTCGCGCTCGAACTCCTGACGTCCGGTGAAGATACCGATGTCGGTGTAGAGTCGTGATGTTGAGAGGTTGTAGTTGCCCGTGCCGATGTGGGCATAGGTCTTTACCTGCGTGCCTTCTTTGCGGATCACGATGCAGAGTTTGCTGTGGACCTTGAGTCCGAGCACGCCATAGACAACGTGGACGCCGGCATTCTCAAGTTCACGTGCCCAGGCGATGTTGTTCTCTTCATCGAAGCGGGCCTTCAACTCTACAAAGGCCGTGACGTCCTTGCCGTTGTTGGCGGCCTGTTTTAGTGCTGCAATAACGGGTGATTTGCCGCCGGCGCGATAGAGCGTGATCTTGATGGCCAAGACGTGACGGTCGTTGGCACTTTGTTCAATGAACTTCACCACCGAGTTAGTGAACGAGTCGAATGGATGGTGGACCATCACATCGTTCTCGGCCAAGACATCAAACAAGTTCACATGGTCGACCGAAAATTCCGCCGGCACCTTTGCTGTGAAGGGGGCATCCTTGAGCCGATGTTTGTCGAGCTTCATCAACTCGAGATAGTCTTGCAAGTTGAGCGGAATGTCAACGCTATACACGTCGGCCGCCGTCAGCTCCAGTGATTTGAGGAGGACGGCTTGCAGCGTCTTCGTCATGTCCGGGCCGATCTCGAGGCGGACGGCATCAGTGCCCCACCGACGCTGACGGATACCTTCTGCGACGGCCGTGATCAGGTCGTTGGCTTCGTCTTCGGCGATCTCGACGTCGGCATCCCGCGTCACCCGGAACACATGGCTTTCTACGAACTCCAGTCCCGGGAACAGAATGCCGGCATGAGCGCGGATGATCTCTTCAAGCGGGATCACGTGATAGCCACCCGGACGGATGAGGCGTACCAGACGCGGCAGTGCCGACGGCAACTGCATGACGGCGATCTTCTGCTCAACTTCGCCATCAACAATATCATTGAGGACAAAGCCGATGTTCAGCGATCGATTCAACAATCGCGGAAAGGGATGTCCGGTGTCCAGTGCATGTGGTGTGAGCACCGGCATGATGTTGTCAACGAAGTCTTTCTCAAAGTTCGCCCGCTCATCTTCCGTCAACTCGTCGAACGTATGGAAGTGAATGCCTTCCTTCTCCAACGCCGGCAGGACGTCGGTGCGATAGATCTTCGACTGTCGTTTGTAGAGCGGGATCAGCCGACTGCGGATCTCACGCAGTTGCTCGATCGGCGTCATGCCATCCGGCGAGAACTCCGTCACGCCCGCCTCACGCTGTTCCATCAGACCGGCAACGCGGATCATAAAGAACTCGTCGAGGTTCGTCGAGAAGATCGACAAAAACTTCAACCGCTCCAGCAGCGGATGTGTGTGGTCCTCGGCCTCCTCCAACACGCGGCTGTTGAATTCCACCCACGATAACTCGCGATTGAAATACAACGACTCGTCGAACAGGTCGACCTCGGCCGGCTTACTGGACTTTTTGGGGCGTTTTGTGGTAGGGGGCATATGGCAAAGTTAGGGAAATGGGGAATGGGGAATGGGGAATGGCACTATTCCCCGACGATGACTGAACATGTTGTTCTGTGCGTGGCACGACTGGCAGCATCAACGGCTTCGAGGACGGCGACGTAGGCGCCGGGAGGGACGCGGAGGCCGGTGGCGGCGGTTCCGTCCCAAGCGACGGCGGCTTCGGAGCCGGTGAAGACGCTGTTGAGCAGGGTGGCAACGTACGTGCCGTCCCACCGGCGTACGTGGAGCGTGATGATCGCCTGCTGGAAGGGCAGCTGATAGGCGATGATGCAAGGATGACGTGCGTTGGCGGGATCGGCGCTGAAGGGTGACGGCGACGCCGTGAGTTGCGTGTGCAGATCGAGCGGTGTTCGCATAGTGTTCGCCGCGCCGGGTGTGCCACCGCTCAGGGCCCCGCTGGATGTCCACGACGTCGCCGAAGCAGATACCATCTGCGGCGAGCGCTTCTCCAAGCTGACGCCTTTACCATTTGGCAACATCGGCGAATGCCACGCGGGATCATACTGCATATCGTCAACCAAGAAGCCACTTGGTGTTCTGATCACAACACGGTCGCCCCCTGCATTCAAGGAGAGATCGGGTTTGAGGTTCACACCTCCCATCATCGCCATCATGCTGTCAGGGGGCAGGCGGATCACCGCATTGACGTTGCTGCGATCACCCGAGCCGTCTTCGATGATCCAGTTCGAGAGATCGACAGTGTCGCTGCCGATGTTGATGAGTTCAACATAGTCTTCTTCACCGGGCCATGGATCGAACATGATCTCGTTCAGGACAATGCTTCCGGCCGGCGGTGGAAGATCAAGGGCTACGATCATGCTGTCATTAGCAGAGCGATCATCACGGATGTTGACCCACATTGTACACGCATGTCGGCCCGTCACTTGCGGCCAGTCAAGATCACTGAGGCCGACGGTGAAGATCTGCGTTGATGATGTAGTCGATGGCGGCAGACGATCAACGGTGAATGACATCTTCGACGACGCCAACCGCAGGTAGAGCGTCGCGCGGTCCGTGACGTTCTGTCCCACGTTGCGCACACCAACCACGATGGATCGATCATCGACCGTGATCGGCGTGATCGCAAGGTCGTGTTTGAGCGTCACGACGGAGTTGAGGTAGCCGCACGTTGCACTGTCGTTCGCAACGCAGGCAGACCACGTCGTGTCGTAGACAACCTCGTCATCCACCCACTTCCCCATCCGTTCAATGGTCCGCCCCTTGACATGATCCCTCATGTTGTAGGAGCATCGATCGATCAATGAGGAGTCGGCATCGCGCAGTTCGACAACATCGGTGGTGTTGTTGAGTGATGGTATCGCTGATTGGGCGACGTTGTTCACCGAACGTGACTCAAGAAGCGATTCGCGACTCGTCGTGATCACCACATACGAACGTGCGGGGATCGACACATCAGGAAGCGTCACACAACTGCGGCTGTCGCAGATCTTGTGTTCCTTCAGAACCGCGGTGCGTCCGGTGGGGTTGTAGATCTCGACCCACTCCGGCTCTCCGGCAGCGGGGACGGGATGGATCTCGGTGATGATCTGGGCGAGTAGACAGACGATGGCGTGCATACACCATCGTGCATTCTACCGCCGATAATGTGACCAGTCGCAGGTGCGAACAAGAATGTCGACGATCGATTCGAACATTGCGGCATCGTTCTCATGAAACCGATCATGAAGGGGGCTATCCAGGTCCAGCACCCCAACAACGTCACCTTCGACGATCATCGGCACAACGATCTCGGAATTCGACGCACTGTCGCAGGCAATGTGTCCGGGGAATTCATGCACGTTCGGGACGATCACCGTCTGTCGCTGTGCCGCCGCCGTCCCGCAGACACCCTTGCCCATGGCAATACGAAGGCAGGCCGGCTTCCCCCAGAATGGACCGAGCACAAGCTCGGATCCGTCCCACAAGTAGAAGCCGGCCCAGTTGATATTCGGTACGACCATGCCGATCTGTGCGGCCGTGTTGGCAAGGTTGGCGATCACATTGCGCTCACCCTCAACAAGGGCGGCGATCGTACGCACCAAGTCAGTGTTGTCGGTAACGATCATCGCGTGATCACCAAGGGCAGTGACATGATGGTGTTGTTGACCGAGGCACGTACGACGTACGAACCCGACGGCAGACCGTTGATGTCGAGCGTCGATGCATCATCGGCAAAGACGCTGACACGCTCGCCGAGCAAGGAGTACACTTCTACGCGACCGATGACGGCTCCTTCAACAGCGATATACCGCAGCGATGTTGATGCCGGGTTCGGCGCGATACGGAACTGCTCGCCCCCTGAAAGAACATCATCATCAACACTGACGGGATCGTTGAGATAGACCATGGTGCAGGAAGAGTCTTTGCAGCCGCTAGGGAAGGTGCGCGTGACGCAGAGTTGTCCTATGCCCGATGTGGTCACCCACTGGACGAGGACGGTGCGCGGATCGGGTTTGCCGAGGATCACGCCGTCAACAGCGCGCCACGTGACGTCGATGCTGAGGTCGGTGTGCAGCGTATAGGTCGCCGTATCACCCTTCGTCACTACGATCGGACCGCGCACTGCCGGAGGAACATGCATCAACGAGCGCGTGGTATCCGGCACCCACAACGGCGCCTTTCGGGCAATGCCGTCGAGGGCATGTGATGAGACGTCTTCAGCAGTCGTCCCACGGCCGTCGTCCAACGTCCACGAACCAAGTAGATGCGATCGCGGACCTACGATGCGTTCGTACATGCTGCTACGGATCTGTTCTGCAGTACGTTGAATGTTCCACACGCGGAAGTCGCTCATCAAGCCCTTGTGTTGGAAGTTGCTGGGCATGTTGGCACCGATCGCAAGCCGACGCAGAACGCCCGGTGCACTGGCGAAGTCGGTGGTGACCACGCGTTGACCGTTGATGTAGATGTGCATCGCATCCTGTCCGTTGCTGACGAGGGCGATGTGATTCCATCGATCGTAGAGATTCGTCATGTCATAGGTCAACCGTCCGCCTTCACGCTGATCTCCATGGTCCCAATACAATGTCTTGTCGCTCCACGGTGCATGGGCCTGAAAACGTCGCTCTGATGGATCACCTTCACCGATGTTGAACGTAGAACGGTTGCCGTTGTCACTTGTGCGCACGAACGACCAATATTCAACGGTCGCTGCCCGACCGATGTACCACAGACTGTCAACCACAAAGTAGCTCGTATCGGCTTGAAGATCAGGCACCATCGACTCACATGCCGACGGCACGACAACCTGCCCCGTACTCCAAGCACTGCGTCCGTCTGTTGCTCGTGCACGCACGCGATAGGCAAGTGTTTGTCCTTCCGGCAATCCGGTGACGTCAACGCGCGGGACCTGCACGTTGTACAGACGATGCAACGGCGTGCCTCGATCGCTATCGGCATCAAAGACCTCCACATCATACCACGACGCTGCAGCTACTCCCGGCCACTCGATCGTATACGTGTGCTTTGCGTCAAGGGGCGTGGGTTGCGTTGCAATTGACGGTGTTTGTAATGTCCTCTCCCGATCACAGGCGATCGCAGCACCGCTCTTCACAAATTGCGTCGCAGACGTCAATACAAGATCGCGTCCTGCCGTACCTAGATCTTCAGTGCTCTGACTACTTCCCTCGCGGAACGACCACTGCGCATAGAGTCCGGCCTTGTCTGCCGGATCAAGTACGGCATTCATTCCGCTACGGATCTGGTCCTGCGTTCGTACCACATTCCAGATCCGGAATTCATCGATCATTCCTTTGAAAGAATGTTGCGACTGCATCCCACCGATCTGGAAGGATGTAAGGTTCGTGGCCTCCATCGCACCGTTGCGAGAAGCAACAAGTGCACCGTCGACGTAGATGGACATGAAGGTTTTGCCGTCCGACACCAAGGCAATGTGGGCCCAGCGGTCGTACGCGCCGTTGTACGTTCCGATCAGACGTCCACTGTCGGCAATGGCGCCGTAGTCGAAGTAAATGTTCCCGTCACCCCACGGCACATGCGCTTGTAGGCGATTGCGTGCTTCGTCGGTAGCGCCGAAGGAGAACGACGACATATTGCCGCGATCTGCACGACGCAGGTACTGCCAGAATTCGATCGTGACCGGGCCTCCCTTCCATGTTGCTGTGTCATTCACTGCACGTTCAGCGAGACCATCAAAAGAGAGTGCAAAATCTGCACAGCTCTTCGTTGGCACAAATCTCGCCGTCTGGCTCCACGGCCCTGTATAACTGTCGTTGATGGCGCGAACACGCCAATACCATGTCTGCGCTTCATCCAACGAGAACGGTGCCGGCACAGCATCGTCGTTGTCAGTGATGATCACATACGAGATCGATGTTTCATCGATCGACGGCTTGTTCGCCACCTGCACTTCATAACGGTCAGTACCTCGAACCGATGACCACACAAGATCCATCGGAAACGGCACATTCTGTGCGCCATCTGTGGGCGAGATGATCTGCGCTGTACCAAGGTCAAAACCGTGAGGATAGGTCTTGGGCGTTGTCACGTGCAGATCCGTAACGTCCGACGTTGCCATCGATGTCTCTATCACGCAGCGCAAGGCATACATGTATTCAACACCATCACTCAGTCCTTCATCGATCCACGACGTCACGGTCTGTGCCAACGACACAACACGCTGCATCGTCGCCGCCGACGTTCCTCGCCAGATCTCCACGCGCTGTCCAGGTCGTTGATCAACCGTCCACTGCAGCAAGACGCGCTTCGGTCCGTGTTCAAGCCGTACTGAATATGGCGCGGTCAGACCATCCTTCGTTGTGAACGACCGCGAATAGACATCGTTCTCAGCGTTCACATCCTTGTCGGCAATGACCCGTGCGGTCACCACATGCACACCATCGGAGAGTTGCTCAACCATCGGCATTGCCACGGTCTTCGATGCTCTCGGCGCCAGCCCATAGACCCAGATCGTTGTATCATAGCTTGGCTGTTCACGTCGCACCCAACGTATCGACATATGCACCTGCACACTATCGTAGCCCCTCGCACCAAGATTTCTGATGATCACACTCGGTTCGAAGGGGGCGACCAGCGTGTCATTGGTAGCGGGAACTGCAATGTCGACCATCGCTACATCATTGTCCACGTCGATCGAGAACACCGCATCAGACACATCGAAGACGCGGCCATTGTTGAGGTCTGTGACCTTCATCAGCGCCGTCGTCGTGACCACCATCGGCACCGTCCATAGATACGTGCTATCGGTTGCTTTCACCACGGACTTCACGTTCTGCCACGTCACGCCGTTATCAGCACTATAGGTCAGGTTCACGTTCTCAACGCCGGTCGTCGTAAACCGAACACGTACTGTATCGCCCCCTTTCAAAGCATGTCCACCATTTGGGAAGACAATGGCGACGGACGAGGTCGGAACAGTTCCGATCTGGAATGGTCGTGTCACCTGATCGTTGGTAGCATAGGTGTCATCGGCGTCGGACACTTCGCCGATCACCACGTAGGTGCCGGATGTTGCCATCGAGATCGCCGGGAAGCTCACGATGCGCGAAGCGCCGGGAGCAAGTTGTGCTTCAACACGAGTGGCAGTGAGTATGGTGTCGTTCTGCAGATCAACGATGAAGTACGTGACCTCAAGTGATGGTTGTGCAACTGTACCCGTATTGCGGATCAAGATCTTTGGTGTGAAGGACTGGCCGGCAGCGATCACGCCGCCTGTTGCGGGTTCGACGATATCGATGACGGCAACATCACTATCCTTAGGATTGATCACCGGTGCCATACATGCCGAACGCTCCATCACGCGGTTGAAGAGTGAAGCCACGCGCGGATGGAACTGCAAAGCCGTACCCTTCCATTGCAGGTGGCAATACGACATGATGGTCCCGCGCTGGGGCAAGGTGCCGTCATAGCAGCCACCTTCGGCATTCCAGCACGAATCGAGCGGAGGATTCCAACTGCAGTTATGCGTGTGCGAAGAGCCGATGTTATGTCCGAGTTCGTGCGACGTCACGTCGATGTCCCAGATGTATCCCGTTGCCGGGAAGTTCACCTTGCCATTGACGCCGCTGACGTTGTATCCGAAGCCGCCGCAGAGGACACCAACCCAGGCGAGTCCGCCGCCGCCTTGGCCGGAGAGATAACAGACCGTGCTGCGTTTGATGTGCTGCATGGTCGTGTCCCATCCACGACGAACGTTATTCAATCGATCACCGATGGCACTCGCGGCCCACGGATCGGTGACCGTCCACACACGAAGAAACGGCACTTGTACCTGGACGTTCGCATCGCGCTGATAGATCGCACTGCAGGCGCCGGCAAGTGTGAGGGCGTATTGTGCGGCATAGGTGAAGCTGGTGTCGTGGCGCTGATAGTAAGAGTAGGCACAATCGAGAGCGAGATGCAGCGAATACACGGTCGATGCCTGCCCCCTATCCTCATTCTTGTTGAAGAGCGGATCTCCGCTGATCATGCGCATGATCCGATCGGAGCGTTCTTGATAGTCAGGAAGCTCTTCGGCGTGGCATGCTTCCGGCTCGCCGGGGATGTCGCGGACCTCGTGGAGGATCGTCAGCGCGCGACGTCCAGGGATGAGGGTATCGGGCGACAACATCCAACGGCGCTGTCCGCCCGGCTCATCGATCTCGATGATCGCTGTACAATGTTCATCAAAGGAAGCAAGGAAGACACGTGAGTTGGCGCGCTCCAGCACGCGGCCGCGGTACATGGCGTGGCGCGGCGCATCGATGTGGACATCACCTGAGGCCGTTCCTTTTACGACCATGGCTTCCGGTGTCAGGACGTCGAAGCGCTCCAGTTCAAGCGTCCACGTCCCCTGCCCCGTCGGCACCACCACGCGCTCGCGAGCCCCGCTGAACACGCGCGTCGGACGCAGCACCACAGCATCCGACGGCAACGCCGCCGACGTGGCCACGGCGTTGGTGTGGAGGCGGGTGAAGTCGGACGCCGCGGCGGGAAGAAGAGCGGCGACGAAAACGGCGAAAATCAGGAAGTATTGGGAGTGCTTCATCCCTACAAAATAACCCTTCGGGACATGTTGCCGGGGAGCGTCCGTGCCGGGTAAGTTTACCCGGCACGGAC
>CAYXQJ010000025.1:12853-43130 GCA_964467455.1 uncultured Hyphomicrobiales bacterium
TCGGCGGTGGTGTTGGGCGGCGTGGTGTGCCGCGGGGGGGTGGTGCGGGCCGGGTAACGATCCCCGGCCCGGCACGCTCCCCGGCAGAGTTCTAATTTGCAGGTATGATCGACCCGAAAATCAGCGAACGCGCGGCTCACCTCCGCTCCGAACTCCGCCGGCACGACCACCTGTACTACGTCGAAGCCCGGCCGGTGATCTCCGACCGTGAGTACGATGCCTTGCTCCACGAACTCCAGCAGCTCGAGCAGCAGTATCCCGAACTCGTCACTCCCGACTCTCCCACACAACGTGTGAGCGGAACACCGATCGGCAGCTTCGAAACGGTTTCCCATCAGGTGCCGATGCTGTCGCTACAAAACACCTACTCCCGCGAAGAGGTCGAAGACTTCGACCGTCGTGTGCGCGCCGCCCTCGAAGGCACCGTCCCCGAATACGTCTGCGAACTCAAGGTCGACGGCGTCGCCATGTCCCTCATCTACGAGAACGGCACACTCACCCGCGCCGTCACCCGCGGCGACGGTGAACGTGGCGATGTGGTGACGCAGAATGTTCGGACGATACGATCTGTTCCATTAGTGTTAAGCAGCAAGCAGCAAACAGCGAGTTCGAAGTCTGTGAACAGCAAGCAGCAAACTGCAAGTCTCTTTGAGGACGAAGGACGCCGGACGTCGGACGTCGAAGGACGAAGGACGTCGGACGTCGAAGGACGCCGGACGTCGGACGCTGGACGTCTCGAAGTCCGCGGCGAGATCTACATGCTCGATGCCGACTTCGTCAAGCTCAACGAGCAGGCGCTTGAGCGTGGTGAGAAGCCCTATGCCAATCCTCGCAACACAACGGCCGGCACACTCAAACAAAAAGATGCTCGCGAGGTTGCCAAACGCCCCCTACAATTTGTGGCGTATTGGTTGCTGGAAGGGGGCGAGCATGATCGCACAGAAACACATGCGCGCAACATCGAGCGACTGAAGACGATGGGTTTTCCGATCGGACGCGATGTGCGCGTGTGTACAACGATCGATGAGGTGATGCGCTACATCAACGAGTGGGAAGAGAAACGCGATACACTCCCCTTTCAGATCGACGGTGTTGTGATCAAGGTCAACGCACTCCGACAACAAGACGAACTCGGCGCTGTGGCGCGATCACCGCGATGGGCCATTGCCTACAAGTACGAAGCGAAGAAGGCAACGACGATCTTGCGCGACATCACGCTTCAAGTAGGACGCACCGGCGTCGTCACACCCGTTGCAGAACTCGAGCCAACGTTCCTCGCCGGATCAACGATCTCACGCGCCACGTTGCACAACGAAGACTACGTTCGTGAACTCGATCTTCGCATCGGTGATACCGTGCAGATCGAAAAAGGCGGCGACGTGATCCCCAAGGTCTCTGCCGTCGTTACCGAGAAGCGTCCGGCAGATGCTGTTGAATGGCACATGCCCTCACATTGTCCGTGCCAGCACCATTCGCCACTCCATCGTCCGGAAGGTGAGGCCAACTACTACTGTACTCACGGTGCTTGTCCGTGGCAGGTGCGACGTCGCCTCGAACACTTCGCCGGACGTGATGCCATGGACATCGAAGGCCTCGGCGAAAAAGCCATCGACCAATTTGTCGACGCCGGTCTCCTCACCAACATCGCCGACATCTACGACCTTCCCAACAAAGAAGATCAGATCTTGCAATTGGAACGATGGGCACCAAAGAGTGTCGAGAAACTCTACAACGGCATCACCAAGAGCAAGCAGCAACCCTTCGAGCGCGTCCTCTTCGCTCTCGGCATCCGCTTCGTCGGCGAAGGTGTGGCCAAGATCCTCACCCGCGCCTTCCCCACCATCGACGCTCTCTCGAGCGCCACACATGAAGACCTCACCAACGTCAACGAGATCGGCGACGCCATCGCCGCCTCCGTCGTCGAATTCTTCAACGACCCCTCCGAACTCGACATCATCGCCCGCCTTCGCACTGCCGGCCTTCAATTTGAACGTATAGGGGGCGAGCAGCTCCCCCAAACCTTTGCCGGCATGACCTTCGTGCTCACCGGCGAACTCACCACCATGACGCGCCGCGAAGCGCAAGAACTCATCGAAGCCCGCGGCGGCAAAGCCGCCGGCTCTGTCAGCAAGAAGACCACGTACGTCGTTGCGGGTGAGGCGGCAGGGTCGAAGTTGGCAAAAGCACAAGAACTCAATGTCACCATCCTAACCGAAGACGAGTTCAGACAACTTCTTGATTCATAATGCTTGATGCATGATGCATTATGCATGATGCATGATACATCCGGCATTCTGAATGTCACGTTTCTCTGATTCACAAGCACTACACACGAAACATTCTTAAGGTGCTCTGTGACTCTTGAAGACATGCCTCTGTACAAGGCGTCGATCGATCTTGCATCCTCGATCTACGATATCGTTACTCCTTGGTCCTTCTTCGACAAGGATACCCTGGGTAAGCAGATCGTTCGATCGGCGGACTCAGTGCCATCAAACATCGCCGAGGGCTACGGCAGATACGGCGCCGGCGACCATCGAAGATTCCTGCTCTATGCACGTGGGTCGATCTTTGAGTTACGCGTTCAACTAGAACTCGCGCATCGACGCAGATTGGTTCCGCAAGATCAGATAGAAACGCTAAGAGCGGAAGTCCAATCAGTGCTGGCGCAGTTGACAGCGTACTTCCGCTCTATACCGTACACGAAGACGTAAGAATGCATGGTGCATAATGCACGATGAATCATGAATCATGCATCATGCATTTTGCATTTTGCATCAAGAATGGTGTTTTAGAAGTTGGTCAACGTATGCGAAACATTGATCACCAACTGATTGCGCAACTGGGTGGCAGGGCCGACGGTGCCGTCATCGCGGAGGACGGGTACGCGGTCGTCATAGAAGACGTCGGTGAGGATGCCGACGGAGAGCCAGGAGTTGACCTTCATGAGGATGCCGTTCTCAAGGGTGACCACCCAGAGGTCGATGGCTTCGTAGCGACCGAACATGTTGAGACGGGATTTCCAGGTGACGTTCTCGGCGATCTCCCAGTTGAGTGAGGCGTTCACCACACAACCAATATCGGTGAGAGTGTTCTCGCCGGGACGCACACCGAAGGCACCGACGGCAGCAAGGTCATCATCCATCACGAAGATGGAACGTGAAGCGATGGGCGCAACAAGCATCTTGAACTCCGGCAGCGGCGTCCACTCCGCACCGAGCGAACCTGTGAGATAACCCGGCGCCATGAAGTTGGAGATCTTCTCGAAGTTGCCAAGACTGTCTTGGCGGTCGTAGTTGTAACCGACATAGAACTGCGTGCGGAAGTCAACGAAGGCCGTATAGCGAAGCCAATCATTCTGCTTCATCGAGGCCTTGGTACCAAAGATGATGCGGTCGTCGGCCTTGCGGAACTCTTGCTCACCAAGCTTGGTGATCGAATAACCGAGGTCGAGATCGTTCTCCCATGAGAACAGCTCGTGCGCATAATCGAGCGAACCGATCATGAGGGCTCGGATGGTCACAGCGTCCTGCCCGCCCCCTGTCCAATTGTTGAGTTCCGTCATGTTGAGGCCGGCACCGAAGATGGCTTTGTACTTCCACGGAATGGAGTCTACCTTCAACGCGGCAAAGGCCAAAGAGTCGGAAGCGACCTTGCTGTCGACCTGCGAAATGGCAGTGAACGTGCATGCTGAAAGCACTGCACACATAAGAAGGATCCGAGAGATCATAGTGTTCCCCTGAACGTGATGATGAATGGACGTGGACAAATTTAGTCCTCGGCCACGCTGAGACCCCGTAATTTTGCAACTATGTCCCGACCCCTTGCAAGCCGACCCGTTCTTCCACTCCCTGTTCGACTACGTGCAGACGTCCGTTCTTCAGGACGAGGTATTGGCATTGCAATGATCGATTCGGACTTCGTCGATCATCCCGATCTGACGGCGAATTCAAAGCGTATCGTGCGCTATATCGACGCCGTCAACAATAAGATCAAGGACATGCCCCCTACCGGTACTGTGCTGGCACGACACTGGCACGGGACCATGACGGCCGTGACGGCAGCGGGCGATGGCTATCTGTCGCAAGGTGTGTTCACCTCGCTTGCACCGGAAGCAACCGTCACCCTTGTCCGCACGATGAATGATAAGGGGCGGGTCACGACGGACACGATCGTCAGAGCCCTGCAACGTGTGGGCGAACTTGCCGAAGAACTCAACATTCGCGTGGTCAACATCAGCGTCTATGCCGATGAACTCGACCAGACCTTGGATCATCCGGTCAACCGCGCCGTCGAAGATCTCGTCAGCCAAGGGATCGTTGTGGTCTGCGCCGTCGGCAACAACCCTAACGTCCCGATCCGTCCGCCGGCTGCGGCCTTGGGCTGTCTGGCAGTGGGAGGGTTGAACGACAAGAACACGCTGGATGATGATGACAACGAGATGTATCCGTCAACCTTCGGTCTGACGGTGATGGGCGTACAGAAGCCCGAAGTGATCGCCCCGGCGATCTGGCTGCCGGCGCCGATCCTGCTCAACACGGAGCAACAGCGTGAGGCGGCGGCACTGTGTGCCATGGACCAGATGACTGACGAGATGTTGCTTGACAGTGCGGCGGCGTTGATGCCGAACACGAAGCTTCCGGTCTCGGTGTGGACGTCGCGCAACGTGGATGAGCTCCGCACGGCGATCGCGGCCCGCATCGACCGCGAACTGATCGCCAATGCCTACTACAAAATGGTCGACGGTACCAGTTTTTCGGCACCGATCGTCAGCAGCATCGTGGCGCAAATGTTAGAGCTGGACCCGGATCTGACCCCGGAAGACGTCAAGCACATCCTCACGGCCACGGCCGCCCCCCTGCCGGAGATCCCCCGCCTGGCCCAGGGCTATGGCGTGATACGTCAGCGGGCAGCGCTGGATGCTCTGCAGGCGACCTGAAAAGCCGTATTTTACGGGCTATGCGTACCCTCATTGCCCTGCTCTTTGTAGCCCTCACTCTCCCTGTTTCCGCACAGGTCTCCACAACACCTGTTCAGGGACTTCGTACCAAGACCGTCCGCCTGATCGCCTACGTGAATTGCACGGCGATCCCGGAGCCCGGACAACGCATCGACTCTGCAGTGATCATCGTGCGTGATGATCGGATCGTCTCGGTCGGCAAGAAGTCAGCCATCCCCAGCGGTGCAGACGTACGCGACCTTCGCGGTGCTGTTGTCTATGCCGGCTTTATCGATCCGTATGTGGACGTGGCCGACCTCGGAAGCAAGAAAGGTCCGCGTCCGCAAGGTGGTGACGACGAGAATCCGAACACGCCACCACAGCAAGGTGCGCATCATTGGAACGAAGCCGTCCGCCCGGAGCGCATCGTCACGGACGATCTGCGTTTGAACGATGAGACCGTGAGAACATGGAACAAGCTCGGCTATACCGCCGTTGGCGTCTCCTCACACGACGGCATTTTCTCGGGATCTACGGCCGTTGCCACGCTCAAAGCCGGCAGCGCATCCGAAGTGGTCATCGCCGATCATGTCGCACAACGTCTGGGATTTCAGAAAGGGTCAAGCAAGACGCCATATCCCAGCTCATTGATGGGTTCGATCGCACTATTGCGTCAGACCTTCATGGATGCGGCTTGGTACGGCAAGGCCATCGACGCAAAAGGGCTTCCGCAGAACGAGATGCCACAACCCAATGTGTCGCTTGACGCTCTTCACAAAGCCCTCAGCAGCAAGACGCCGTTCATCGTTGAAGCCAGCGACGAACACGACGTGCAACGGTGGCATCTGATCGCCAAAGAGGCCGGAATCTCCATCATCGTCAAGGGAAGTGGTAACGAGTATCGTCGGTATGGCATGCTCGCCCCCTACAAGGGACCGATCATTCTGCCGATGAATACGCCGGAGACGCCGGACGTGCGCGACCCGATCGATGCGCGCAACGTGTCGTTGACGGAGCTGATCCATTGGTACTGGGCGGCCGACAATCCGCGCATCATGGACTCGGTGGGTTATGAGATCGCCTTTACGCTGGATGGACTCAAGGATCGGACGTCGGCACTGAAGCAGCTGCGGTTGTTCGTGAGCCGCGGTCTGAGCAAGGACAAAGCACTTGCAGCGTTGACGACCGTGCCGGCGAAGATCTTGTCGGTCGATGACCGCGCAGGCCGCATTGCACCGAACTATGCTGCAAACCTCGTGGTGATGTCGGCAGATCTGTTCGACGAGAACGCCGTGATGCGCGCCGTGATCGTGCAAGGGCAACAGATCGACCTTGCACCGCCGGCAACGATCGATGTGCGTGGTGTGTGGACCTTGACGTCAAAAGCCCTGCCGTCGCCTGTCACGGTGAAGATCAAAGGCACGGCCGAACAACCAACGGCATCGATGAAGATGGACACAGTGGATCTCACCTCTACGCTCTCGCTTGACGGTACGTCGATCGCCATGTCGATCCGTGCCGACATGATCACGCCGCCGGGTACGTTGCGGACGTCGGTGCGTGCCGACAGCATCCTGATGAATGGCTCGTGGTTGATGGCAGATGGTTCGACGGTGCCGTACGTGATGCGTCGTGACTCTGCGTACAATGCGAGTGCTGAGCCGCGGAAGTTTGTGATCGAATCACGTCGCCCCCTACCAACGTGGTTGCCATTGGGGCCGTTTGGTCTTGAAGGTGTTCCGGCACAAGAAGATGTGGTGCTCAAGAACGCTACGGTGTGGACGATGGGCAAGGACAGTATTCTTACCGGTGCCGATGTCCGCATCAGCGGTGGCAAGATCGCCGGCGTCGGTAAAGGCCTGACCGGTGGCAAGGAGATCGATTGTTCCGGCATGCACATCACACCCGGCATCATCGACGAACATTCCCACATCGCCATCACGCGCGGTGTGAACGAAGGCACACATTCCGTCACGACCGAAGTACGTATCGGCGACGTCCTCGATCCCGATGATGTCAACATCTACCGTCAATTGTCAGGGGGCGTAACAGGTACACATCTCTTGCACGGTTCGGCCAATCCGATGGGTGGCCAGCTGCAGTTCATCCGCATGCGCTGGGGCGCAGACGCCGAAGGATTGAAGCAGCAAGGGGCAAAGCCGACGGTGAAGTTCGCACTTGGCGAGAACGTAAAACAAAGCAACTGGGGCGACAACTTCCGCACACGCTATCCGCAGACACGCATGGGCGTGGAAGAGGTGATGCGTGATGCCTTCCAATCTGCCCGTGAATACGAGCGCAAGCGCAAGTCCGCATCGATCGGTGGCGCACCGGTGCGTCAAGACATTCAACTCGACGCTCTCGTCGAGATCCTCAACTCCGAGCGCAACATCCACTGTCACTCCTACGTGCAGAGCGAGATCTTGATGCTCATGCGCCTCGCCGAAGAGTTCGGATTCAAGGTCCACACCTTCACGCACATTCTCGAGGGTTACAAGGTGGCCTCCGAGATGGCCAAACACGGTGCAGGCGCTTCATCCTTCTCGGATTGGTGGGCCTATAAGTTCGAGGTCTATGATGCGATCCCGGAGAATCCGGCCATCATGCACGAACAAGGCGTGACGGTGTCGGTCAACTCCGACGATGCCGAAATGGCGCGCCGCCTCAATCAAGAAGCAGCAAAGAGCGTGTCGTATGGCGGCGTGTCTGAATACGACGCCATGAAGTTCGCGTCGCTCAATGCCGCAAAGCAGATGGCATGTGATGATCGCGTAGGTACGATCGAAGTGGGCAAAGAAGCCGATGTGGTGGTATGGACCGGCAACCCGCTTTCGAACATGTCGCGTGTGGAACGCACGTTCGTTGAAGGACGCCAGTACTTCTCACGCGAGACCGATGCCAAGCTTCGCACGCGTGACGCCGAGCTGCGAACCTTCCTTGAGCAACAAGCCATGGCTTCGGCCAACAGTGGTGCACCGACGGCGGCGCCGTCGAAGAAGCAGCGTCGTGAATACGAATGTGAGACGATGGACGACGAGATGGCGGGAACCGGAGCACATGAATAGGTCCACCATCACAGCGCTTGCGTTGGGCCTTGTCTTGCTCTTGCCGACGCTTGCCTTCCCTCTCGGCACGGACCATGCGACGTTCCTACGCGGCGGGATGACGATCTTTCGTGGCGGCACGTTATACGTCGACTTCATCGACGTAAAGCCGCCGCTCGTCTTCGTGATCTACGGCCTTGGTGAGTTGTTCTTTGGTCACTCAGCGATCGGACTCCGACTGTTCGATCTCTTGTGGCAAGGCCTGACGTTGTATTTGCTGATCCGCTACGTTCGCACGATCTCCGCAGACCGTTGGACGCCGATCGTCGCCAGTGCCGTCTATGCCATTCTGTACGTTACGCTGCAGTGGTCTCAAACCACGCAGGTAGAATCGCTCATGGGCATTCCGCTGCTCATCGCCCTCCTCTACCGTCAGCGGCCAACAACGTGGACGAATGGACTCATCATCGGCCTGTGTTTTGCAGCGATGTTCCTTCTCAAGTTCACGTTCGGGATCGTTGCTGTTGCCTTCTCAGTGCATGCGCTCGCAGCAAGTGCACGTCTTCGTGACTCCGCGTTGTTGATCGCGCAGTGGTTCATTGGCTCGATCCTTGGTCTTGTGATCATGCTCGCCCCTTTCATGATGCAGCCGGAGTTCCTTGAGGGTTGGCGACAGACGATGGACTTCATCAAGGTCTATTCGTCCTTCCCGCCGGTCAACATGGAGCTGGTGCGTCTTGGACTGAAGGCGATCGCTACGTTTCTTGGCGACAACATCTCGATCGTGATCACGGCCGGCATGATCATCGGCAGCGTGATGTCCGTTCTGCGTAGCAGCACAGAACAACAACGTTCGTCACATGCCCTACTGACGCTGATCTTCATCGGCCTGTTGTTTTCGGTGGCCGTGGAGCGACGTTTTACGCCGTATCACTTCTCCCGACTCTACTTGATCGCTGCGTTGTTGTCAGGACCGGCCTTTGCGATGGTGATGAAGATGCGGACGCAGTGGATGACCTTCGAGACGTCGACCTCGAAACTCATACTTGCCTCTACGCTCTCGATGGCCGTGGTCTTCTCTCCGCTGCCGCGATATGCTTCGGTGTCGCTGATGTCGGCACGCAGCATTGCCGACCCGACCGTCTATGCCTCCTACATGGCCGCTCGCACCGAAGGCACGGTAGACCTTCTTGGATACAATGCCGTTCATGATTGGGTACGAAGCCACACCACAGCGCGTTCTCACGTGATGATGGTCTCGGTCTCGGCGGCAATGCTCACGCTCGACATTCCGCAGCAGGTCCCGTCGATCTTCGCCGACTCCCACATCTACTTCGCCGTTGGCGCTCCCGAACTATGGAAGTCAAAGGCCATGGAGGAGATGCAGCGCTCCAGTGTGTTGATCATCGACACGGCCGACGTGCACGGACTGGTGAATCTACACTATCGCACATCCTATGAGTCGGTGCAACACGATCAGCGTTTCGCCAACATCGTGAACACGCAGTTCACACTCGATACCGTCATCAGTACGTTTCGGATCTACCGACACAACCAAAGAACACCGTGAGAACACTACCACTGGGCGAGCTGCCCGGAAGTCGACTGTTCAAAGACACCCTTCAACAACCTGATGTGTTCTTTGAGCGCTCAGTAGTTGATGCCGACTTCATCGCAACCCGTGCAAAACAAGGTGCGTCGAGAAATCGACTTCGCGACCTGATCGAACGCGGGATGGCATCACTTGATCTGTCGCCGGAACAACGCACGAACGTCGATCTGCTCACAAACGGCAGCGCAACGGTCGTTGTCACCGGACAACAAGTCGGTGCACTCGGCGGCCCGCTGTACACCTTGATCAAGATCCGTTCCGCAGTTCAAGCAGCGATCGAGATCTCTTCACAGACCAACACGGATGTTGTTCCGGTGTTCTGGCTGGAAGACAACGATCATGATGCAGCCGAAGCATCGTCGGTGACGCTGCCGACGCTCACCACGTCGCACTGGGACGGACTTGAAGACCGGATCCCGGTGCATCAGCGTCATTTCAGCCCACAGGAGCGCGAGGTCATCGACACGATCCTTCAGCATCTTGACGGTCAGCATGCCGATGTTGTTCGTACGCGGCTTGCGACGATCTATCATTCGACATCTGCCTGGACCGACGCCTTCCTCGCCGTTGTGCAGCCCTACCTCGCTGCTTGGGGCGTTCTTGTGGTGCGCGGTTCCGACGTTGTCGCCTCAGGCCTCCATGCACCCATCGTTGATCGCGATCTTCAGTTAGGGGCCGAGCTGGAACGTGTTATGGAAGAGCGCACCGATGAACTGGTCGCCAAGGGCTACCACGCCCAGGCCACCATCGGCGGCGTTTCGTTCTTTATGATGGTCAACGGCGAGCGACATCGCATCCTGCGTGACGGTGAACACTATCGCGTCGGCGAACTGGTGATGACGCATGACGAGATCCGCACACGTGCGCAGACGGCACCTTCGGAGTTCACACCATCGGTGTTGGCACGTCCGTTGGTTCAAGATGCGGTGCTTCCGAGCGTCGCCACCGTCTTGGGTCCGGGCGAGATCGCCTATCAGGCCCAGATCACACCGGCCTATGCACGCGTCGGCATTCCGCAGCCCGTTGTCCTGGCACGCCACATGGCCTGCGTCCTCGACGCGCGCACCGAACGCAACCTGTCAAAGGTCGGCAAGGATGCCGAGTGGTTCTTCCGTCCATGGGAGCAGGTCGAACGCGAGGTCACCGACACGCTTCAAGCCGCCGCGAACGTTCCGGAGGTTGATGATGCTACGCTTACGGCACTCATCCAGCCGTGGCTGGATGCCGCCGAGGCGATCGACGTCACCCTGGTCAAGACCGTCACGTCGGCATCGGTCGGGATGAAGTCGACCCTTGAGGCACTCACCGGTAAACTGCGGTCTGCATTGAAGAAAAAACATGCCGAAACCCTTGACCGCATCAAGGGTTTATGGACTTCGCTGTACCCCGAAGCAACCATGAACGAACGCATTTACCCCCTGGGCTTCTGGCAGGCTCGTCTTGGTGACGATGTCCTTCGTATCATTGTTGAACGGATCTGCATGAACGCTCGGAATACCCTCACGATCATTGGCCCGACCGATGTCGAAGACGCCCCCTTACATTCTCGTCGTTGACGATAACAAGATCACGACGAAACTGACGCGACGCTATCTCGAAGCCAATGGCTTCGAGGCGAGCGAGGCCTATGACGGCATAGAGTGTCTGGAGCGCGTGAAAGAGCGACGGCCCGACGCGATCATCATGGACGTGATGATGCCGCGGATGGATGGTTTTGATACCGTGCGAACACTAAAGGCCGACCCCGAGACATCCGACATACCGGTGGCCATCGTCACGGCTCTTAACGACACGGCGACACAGGTGAAAGCCGTTGAATCCGGTGCTGATGATTTCCTGACGAAGCCGATCGAAGAAAAGCTAATGGTCACCAAGGCCTCGTTGCTCACAACGATGGGTCGTGAACGCCGTCGCGTTAGGCAACTCCTTGCCATCATCGATGCTCTGCGCACCGGCCAAGATGCCAAGGCCGATGAATTGATGCGAAGCGAGGGCATCATCGAGTGACACACACGGCACGCCGCGTGATCGTGATCGGCGGCGGCATCGGCGGACTAGTTTGTGCGGCACGCCTCGCTAAACGCGGATACCACGTCACCCTCTTTGAACAGAATGCCCACGTCGGCGGCAAGATGAGCCGCCTCACGTTCGATGACTGTACGTTTGACGTCGGTCCCTCGTTGATCACGATGCCCTTCGTTCTAGAGGACTTTTTCCGCGAGATGGGCACATCATTGAACGACGAACTCGACCTGCGCAAGGTCGACCCTGCATGCCAATATCGATGGACCGACGGCACGGTGCTAGATCTGCCGTTCGACCATCATGCGATCCCTGATGCCATCGCCACGATCTCGCCTTCTGATCGTGACGCCGTTGCCCGCTACATCCGCGAAGCCGAATTCGTCTACAACACTACCAAGGACGTCTTCATCTTCTCGCCCTTTGCCGGCTTCGCCGAGTTCTTCAAGCCAAAGAATCTGCCGCTCGTTGCGAGCTTGCCTCGCATGCGGTTCTCGAAGACCTTGCACAACGTGCATGCGTCGATGTTCCGCGACCCTCACGTCATTCAACTCTTCGATCGCTTCGCAACGTATAACGGCTCGTCACCCTACCTCGCGCCGGCTACGCTCATGGTGATCCCGTGGGTCGAGTTCGGCTTCGGAGCATGGTATCCCATCGGCGGCATCTACAGCATTGCCGAAGCTATCGAGCGCTGCGCGATACGGGCCGGTGTGGAGATCCGCACGTCGACGCCGGTGTCGAAGATCCGTCTCAACGACCGCAGCACTGCCGTCGGCGTTGAACTCGAAGACGGCACGTTCGTCCACGCCGACCACGTTGTCAGCAACGCCGACGTCCACATCACCCGCACGAAGTTGTTGGATGAACACCTGCCCCCTACCAAGGACCTTTCGTGCAGTGGTTTTGTGATGTTGTGTTCGGTGGAGAAAGGGGCGTATGGTCTCGCTCATCACAATGTGCTGTTCAGCGATGACTATCGCGATGAATTTGACGACATCTATACGCGTCGAATGATGCCGAAGCGACCGACGATCTATGTTTCCAGATCGTCACATACGGATGCAACACGGGCACCATCCGACCGCGAGAACTGGTTCGTGCTGATCAATGCGCCGTCGTTCGCAACGGTAGATGTTGAGGCCTATCAGCGCCAGGTACTTGAGCAACTGCGGTCCTTCGGCGTCGATCCGGTCGTCCGCTCCGTGCACGTTCGGACCCCTGCCGATATGGCTCGGGAATGGTCGACGGAAGGGGGCGCGCTCTACGGTGCATCGTCAAATTCCATGTTCTCGGCATTTTTGCGTCCAAAGCAGCGTTCGTCACAGCACCGAAATCTTTGGTATGTTGGCGGAAGTGCACATCCCGGCGGTGGTGTCCCATTGGTGGCCATCAGCGGGACGATCGCAGCAGATCTCATCACACATCAGGATCAATCTTCGTGACTACCCGACGTTCCGTCATCACCTTGTCGATCACCGCATTGTTGATACTCGGCATCAGCGCATGCTCGACCCTTTCCGACATTTCCAACAGCTTGACATCACTGCAGAAGATGCAGTTCAAGATCAGCGGCCTTACCAAGATGAAGCTTGCCGGAGTAGAACTCTCCCGCATCGCAACGCCCACCAAGCTTGGTGTCGCCGATGCCTTGGCACTCACTAATGCCTTTTCAAGAAAGTCATTGCCCACTACCTTCACGCTCAATGTGGATGCCCGCAATCCTAACAACGGTGCGAAGGGTGCACGCACAGTGCCTCTGACGTTGAACGGTTTTGACTGGCAGTTGTTGATCGACGAAAAGCGCACGATCAGCGGTGACCTCGAGAAGGCCATCGAGATCCCCGGCACAACGGCAGCAACGACGATCCCTCTTGCTGTGTCGATGGACATGTATCAGTTCTTCGCTGACCGCGGCTACGACGGCATCCTCAACCTTGCGCTGGCACTCGGTGGCGTTAACGGCAGTACGTCAAAGATCAAGCTCGACGCAAAGCCAACGGTTGGCACTCCCTTCGGACCGATGTCGTATCCGGGTCGGATCACGATCGTCGACACGGAATTCTCCGGCAGCTAAATGGACATCCTTGTTTTGGTGATCGGTGTTGTTGTCAGTGCACTCTGCGAATTCCTGGCGGCAGCTCTCCTCGACCTTCGTCAGTCCGTGTTGAGTACCATGGCAGATGAGGGTTCGTCTGTTGGTTCGCGATTCCAGTCGGCCTACGATGCAACGGATGAAACGGCACTGTCGATCAGCATCGTCGACATGCTTGGCATTGTCGCCACGGCCATGGCCGTGGTCTTGTTGGCTGCCGGCGACCCGACGACGATGGCCATGGAGATCTTGATCCTGTTTGTCTCGCTTGGTGTTGCCAAGGTAGTAGCAAGCATGATCGGTTCGCGTTATGCCGAACACCTCCTTCGCTTCACCAGTCTGTTGCTCGTTGTGATCCGCACCATCGCCTTCCCCTTCATGCTATTGCACCGAGTGTTGATGCGTGTGACGGCTCGGGAGTCCGATGAGGATGAAGCCCGCGAGGAGCTGGAGGCCTTTGTGGAGACGGCGCGCGAAGAAGGGGCGCTTGATCCGGGCGAATATCGCATCATGACGAACATCATGCGTCTGTCGAGCATTGACGTCGGCGATATCATGACGCCACGCACGGTCGTCTTTGGCCTCAGCATCGAAACATCGGTCGGCGAAGCGCTCAAGATGCCCGAGATGCAGATGTTCTCGCGCTTCCCGGTGTTCGAAGGAAACGATCTCGACAGCGTTACGGGCTATGTGATCACGAAGGACGTGTTGCGTGCCGCGCTTGCAGGAAGACAGTCGGTTGAACTCGGCAAACTCAAACGCGACATCAGCTTCATCCCTGAGAACGTCACCTTGGAACGCGCCTTGGAGCAATTCCTCCAACAGCGTCAGCATCTATTCATGGTCGTAGACGAACACGGGGGCGTTGAAGGCCTACTCTCGATGGAAGACGTCCTCGAAACCATGCTCGGCGTCGAGATCGTCGACGAAGCCGACCACGTCGTGGACCTTCGCCAACTTGCCAAGCAACGCCGCGACGCCCGCATCCAACGACTCGGCGAACGCCGCACCCAGTCCTACTCGTAGACTTGCTTAACAACTAGGGTATCGTTCTTCAACCTCACCCGTAGCCACCGCTGCACCGTTTCGTACTGGGTCCGAGGCAATCGACGTTCGACATCGAGATAGGCGGAGGACCTAGTCGCTTCAATTCTTTTGATCAATGGTTCGATGGCTTGTGATTCCAGCAGGAGTTGCTCATCCTCCTGAACAACGCCTCTCTCCAGGGCAACCGACAGCAGTGAGTCTTTGAATTTCATTTCATCGAGAACGACCTGATACAGATCGTAGATGTTCGGACTCCCCGTCTTTCCAAGAAGACCTTGGGATGACAGCAAGCTTTTCACGTTCGACTGGCGAAGGTCAAGACGTGTCTCGTCCAGACCCACTGAGCGCGCCATCTCGCGAATCGTTTCCATGTCGGTTGAAGAAAGCTCCTCACCAACCAGCGACATGATCACCGTCGAGGTGTCAGCGTGCCATTCCGCTCGTGATAACACGAACGACGTGTTGATGTATCGATCTTCCGCTTGACGCTTGAGTCGACTTACAGCCACATCAAAGGCCTGCCGACGCAGCATGTTCCAACCCGTGTAGATACTTGGGATCATCGTCAACAAGACAACAGCCCATACGATGCGACGGTGTTTCTGCGAGCGGAATTGATCGACCTCTGCGACATGGTCGAACTTGAGAATACGGACCACGGCATACGTGGACGCTGCAATGTAGACCGAGTTGATGAAGAAGAGATAGAACGCACCAACAAAGTACTCCAGATTGAACTGTGAGATGGCATAACCGGCCGTACACAACGGAGGCATCAGTGCGGTTGCGATCGCTACACCCGGAACAACATTCGACCGATCAAGACGGACCATGGCGATCGCGCCGGCGGCTCCGCCGGTAATGGCGATCAATGCATCCAGCAATGTCGGCGTGGTACGAGCAAGAAGCTCGGATTCAGCTTGATCGAAGGGCGAGATCAGAAAGTAGACAGACGAAGCGACCAAGCCCAAGGCGACCGCTGTTGCCAGATACCGAAAACTCTTCCAGAACATCGGGCCATCAGCAACACCGAGTGACGTCCCAAGACCAATGATCGGCCCCATCAACGGAGAGATCAACATGGCACCGATGATCACTGCCGTCGAATTCACGTTCAAGCCAAGTGAAGCAACTAACACTGCCAAGATCAAGATCCACGCTTTTGCTCCACGGAATTCAACGTCGGTTCGAACAAACTCCAATACGGCACCTTGGTCGGCAACATCAGGTATCGACAACGTCTGACGTGAATAGACCACGAACTTTCGCAGGCGTAGCGGCAATCGCGCAAGGATCTTCATATCTCAACCACCGTCTTTACGTTGACAAACTCCATCAAACCCGCTAAACCAAGTTCACGTCCGTATCCAGAGTCCTTCACGCCACCGAATGGCAATCGTGCATCGCTGCGGACGAAGCCGTTGACGAAGACCGAGCCCGCTTGCAGTGCACGACAGAACCGTTCTGCCCGTTGCGCATCGCCTGTGAACACCGCAGCGCCGAGTCCGTAGTCATTGCCGTTGGCCACACGGATCGCTTCGTCGTCCGAACCGACCTCGATCACCGCAGCCACCGGTCCGAACAATTCTTCGTGATCAGCTACCGATCCCGGACGCACATCCATCAACACTGCCGGACGCACGAACCATCCGCGTCCGCCCGGATCAAGCGCCGAGACATCGGCCGGCGCACCGTCTACGTACAGGGTCGCCCCCTCCTCAACAGCACGTCGTACCTGATCGATCAACTGGTCTTTGAGGTCTTTTCTTGCTAGGGGGCCAACCTTTACCGCTTGCATGGCGGCAAACATCCGCTGCCTGAACGATTCCATCACGGCCGTGTGCACCACCCAACGTTTGGCGGCGATGCAGGACTGTCCGCTGTTGATGAAGCGTTGCTGTATGCAAGCGTTAACGGCGATCGACAGGTCGGCATCATCCAAGACGATGTAGGCATCACTGCCGCCGAGTTCCAGTACCGACTTCTTGATGTAGTTGCCGGCGAGTGCTCCCACGGCACGACCGCCGATCGTCGATCCCGTAAAGGTCACGGCACTGATGCGTCGGTCAGCGATCACGGATTCAACATCCGGCACATCGACCATCACGCAGTCGACGAGTCCTTCCGGAATTCCGGCGCGCCGACACAACTCAACGGCGAGCAACGCCGATCCCCATGTTGTGGGTGCGTGTTTGAGCAGGATGCCGTTGCCTGCCACCAAGGCGGGAGCTGCAAAACGAAAGAACTGCCAGAACGGGAAGTTCCACGGCATGATCGACAGGATCAAGCCCATCGGCTCGCGTCGGATGGTACTCATCACAAATTCTGCCGACACCACCTCATCCCGCAGTGCCATCGGACCGTGCTCGGCCATATACGTACACGCCGATGCGCACTTCAGCACTTCGGCCACCGCTTGGTCGAGCGGCTTGCCCATCTCACGCGAGATCATCGTTGCCGCTTGATCCACGTGTTCTGTGATCACGTCGCCCAACCGTCGTACGACCGCGGCACGCTCCACGACATCGACGTCTGCCCACTTCTGCTGTGCGTCATCGGCACGTTCAATGATCCGTCGCACTTCATCCGCCGTTTGCGTGGGATAGGTCGCGATCACCTCTTCGGTGGCTGGATCGATCGATCGGAATTCCATCATTTCTTCTTTTTCGCCGCATTCTCTGCGACCACACGCTTCACCATTTTGGTAAGCAGTGTGGCCGGAAACTTCTTTCCATACGGAATGTGGATCGACGACTTCGTCATTTCGTATTTCGAAAGCTCATTCCGAAAACCGTCATACACTGCCGGACGAAAGAACAACGCGTAGTGATTCTTGAATGCCGCCATCCAGCAGATCACACCATTATCGAAGAAGCCGGGCATGTTGTAGCTGATCTTCTCTTCCGACTTCGGCGCTGCCTTCTTGATCACGGCACGCAGATGATCGAGGCCGACACGCACTTCCGGTGCCAGCTCATCGAGATACTCATCAACAGTTAAAACCATCTTCAATTCGTTCCTCGCTTCGCTCGGAATGACATTCGTTCCTCACCTTCGGTTCGGAATGACATTCGGTTATTCGGTTATTCGGTTATTCGTACGCTTGTCATCGTCAGCGATCCGCCCACGGCCTTGTCGTTGAAGAATGACACGTGATCCTTCGCCCCCTGCAAACCTAAGATATAGAGGAGTGGCCAATAGTGGTCGGGAGTGGGAATGGCGAGTTTTGCGGCCGCATTGAGTTTTTCGTAATCGAAGAGTGGTTTGTGGTCGCCTGCGGCGATGTATTTCTTGAAGATCTCATTCATCTCCAGCGCCCAATCGTAGCCGTAGGATGGCTCGTTGAGTTTGCGCCAGTCCACCATGCCGAGGTTGTGGACCATGTTGCCGCTGCCGATGATCAGCACACCCTTCTTGCGTAAGGGAGCGAGCTGTTTACCGAGATCGTAATGATACGTGCCCTGTTGGTAATAGTCGATGCTCAGCTGCAGCACGGGAATGTTGGCGTTCGGATACATCTGGCGTACCACGGACCAGGTGCCGTGATCCAGACCCCAATCGTGATCGAGGCCGACATCGGTCATGGTGACGATCTTCTTTGTCTCGGCTGCAAGGGTTGGTGAACCCGGTGCAGGATACTGGACTTCGTGCAGTGCTTTCGGAAAGCCCGAGAAGTCGTGGATCGTCTTCGGTTGTTTCATGGCCGTGACGGCCGTCCCCTTCGTGAGCCAGTGTGCAGAAACGCACAGTACTGCTTTGGGTACGGGCAACTCGTCGGCGATCTTCTTCCACGTTGAGCTAAAGTCGTTCTGCTCGATCGCATTCATCGGCGAGCCGTGTCCGACGAACAACACGGGCATCGTCACACCATTTTCCGGAAGTGCTTCGGCGAGTGTGTGCAGAGAATTCAGGGTCATGGCCGATGCTCCGGCTAGAGTGGCGAGAAAAGTGCGTCGTTCCATCATGCGCTCAACTTACGTGTTTCAACACACAATCCAAATTGTCGTAATTTCGTGGCTATGGAATTCCTCTTTACCGCAGAAGGCCTCATTGCCCTTCTCACGCTGACGGTCCTGGAGATCGTCCTCGGCATCGACAACATCATTTTCATTTCCATTCTTGTTGGCAAACTACCCCAACAAGACCAACAGCGGGCGCGCATGATCGGCCTCTCGATGGCCCTTGTCCTCCGCCTGGTGTTTCTCTTCTTTGCAGCGTGGATCGCCGGCCTCACCGCTCCCCTCTTCAGCGTCGGCCCCTTCCTAACCATGCACGAACCCTTCGGTGTCTCCGGCCGCGACCTGATCATGTTTGGAGGCGGATTATTCTTGTTGGCCAAGGCCACCACAGAACTTTACAACAAGCTCGAAGGACCCGATCACGAAGATGAAGGGGGCGCGCAGTCACGTAAGAATTTTGGCGTGCTCATCCTCCAGATCATCCTGCTCGACATCGTCTTCTCGATCGACTCGGTGATCACTGCCGTCGGCCTCACGCAGCACTTCCCCGTCATGGCCATCGCCGTTGTTGTGGCCGTCGCCGTCATGATGCTCTCTGCCCGCGGCATTTCAAGCTTCATTGAAAAGCATCCGTCGATCAAGATCCTTGCCCTCGCCTTCCTCCTCATGGTAGGCATGCTCCTCGTCGTCGAAGGCTTCCACGTCCACGTCCCCAAGGGCTACGTCTACTTCGCCATGGCTTTCAGTGTGTTGGTGGAGATGTTGAACTTGAGGTTTCGGTCGAAGAAGGGGAAGAGTGTAGAACTTCGTTCCTCGCTTCGCTCGGAATGACAGTTCGTTCACCTCATCATTGAGAGATTGTTCGTTCCTCGCTTCCCCCTCGCTTCCCCCTCGCTTCGCTCGGGGCTTCGGCTCGGAATGACAGTTCACCCTCTTCATCCTCGAGTTAAGATCGCGGTTCCTAAGGCGGAGTCTTGAACCTCAACCGTCGACTTGCCGTGCCCTATATCAGAGCGTAGCACCCTCACAACACGAAATTCAGTCGCTAGCGAGTCAAGTGAGGAGAGCGCTGTCATTCCGAGCGAAGCGAGGAAGGGTTATTCGCTCAGAGTCTTCAAGAAGTTGACCAGATCCTCCTTATCCTGCTCACTCAACCCCAGTCCGCCGGGGCGGAGGTTGAACTGTAGCAGGGGGTCGACGGTGGAGGACTGCTTGACGCCGGTGTTGTAGTGGTCGACGACTTCTTCCAGCGTGGCGAAACGGCCGTCGTGCATGTAGGGCGGGGTCTTGGCGATGTTGCGCAGCGAGGTGACCTTGAATCGACCTTTGTCTCTTGGATTTTGTGTGGTGTTGAAGAACCCAAGGTCGGTCATTTCGGCGTCGGTGTCGAGGCCGTTATTCATGAAGGCGCTGTTGGTGAAGTTCGGTCCGGCGTGACAATGGAAACACTCGCCCCCTAGGATACCACGAGGAGGATCGACCTCGCGGAAGAAGAGGATGCGTCCGCGTTCTTCAGATTCGGTGAGGGCGACTTCGCCGCGTTGCGACTTGTCGAACTTGGAGTTACCGGAGAAGATCGAGAGCATGAACTGCTCGAGGGCCATGGCCACACGGGTCGACGTGATGGTGTCGGTATTGAACGCACGGATAAATTGATCGCGATACGTTTTTGACGCTTGCAGTTTGGCGACCATGTTCGGCAGCGTCTCATTCATCTCGAGCGGGTCTTGGATGGGCATGAGTGCTTGATCGCGCAATGTGCGTGCACGACCGTCCCAGAAGAAACCCGGACGATGATAGGCCATGTTGAAGACGGCCATAGAGTGGCGCTTGCCGGGTAGACCTTCAACGCCAATGCTGAACTGACGCAGATCGGTAAAGGCGTTCTCCTTGACGTGGCAACTTGCACATGCCTGCGAGTTATCCTTTGAGAGCATCTTCTCATTGAACAACATCTCGCCCAGCTTCACACCCTGCACCGTGAGCGGATTGTCGGCAGGGAACGCTGCCGGCGGAGGCATGGGCAGCCCCTTCGTGTCGATCACATACGGCGTGGCATCGTACACTGCCGGCTCTTCGGGCGTGGCGGGCGTGTCGGCGCAGGCGACAAGTAGCACAGCAACGGCTATGACGGCGACAGCTCGCACTGCTACGTCGCAGACTGCGACAGCTCGCACTGCTACTTCGCGGACTGCGACAGCTCGCACTGCTACTTCACGATCTGCGACGTCACAGTCTGCGACGTAGCTGTGTGAGTTGTCGCTGTGCGAGTTGTCGCTGTGCGAGTTGTCGCTGTGCGAGTTGTCGCGGGCTTCGCTGCTACACATCGGTAAGTACCATCAAAAAGTTCTTAAGATCTGCGAGTTCTTGTGTCGTCAGATTCAACGGCCGAATGAGTTCGTGTTTGTGCGGGTGGTTCTTGCCGCCGGAGTTGTAATGCTGCAAGACATCATCCAAGGACTTGAAGGCGCCGTTGTGCATGTAGGGAGGGGTGACGCCGACATTTCGCAGCGAGGGCACCTTGAAGAGTGCACGGTCTGCCGGATTATAGGTGAGACGCTCACGTCCGTTGTCGGCATACTCTTCGTAGAGGCCGTTGTTGGCGAAGCGGTGGTCGGTAAAGAGGAAGCCGCCGTGACATGACGAGCACGAGGTTCTGTCGCTGAAGAACAACGCCATGCCGCGTTGTGCAGATGTGCTCATGGATGTACCATACTCGTTATTCTTGACGCGATCATAGATGGACGTACCGCCGATCAACGTGCGTTCGAACGAAGCGATGGCTCGCGTGATCACGAAGGGGTCGGGATCACGGCCATAGGCCTTTTGACTCATTGTGACGTAATCCGGAACGGCCTTCAATCGTTGCGCCACATCCAGAATATTCATATCCATTTCGGCATGTTCCTGGATCGGCACCAGGACCTGCATTTCGAGCGTTGGTACGCCCCCTTCCCTCATGAAATAAGGTTGATAGGCCACGTTGATCAGTGAGGGGGCGTTACGGATACGACGCCGACCTTCGACGCCGGGAGTGACGGCGACAGTGTCAGCAAAGGCGAGTGCTGGCACATGGCACGTGGCACATGACACCGTGAGATCGCGCGAGAGGATGGGATCGAAGAAGAGCTTCTTGCCGAGGGCGACACGGTCGGCCGTCGGCTGGTTGTCGTCAGGGAAGGTCTGCGCAGGGAACCCTGCGGGCTGCGGGATCAGCGGCGTTGGTGCTGGCGACGTAGGGTCGCTCCCGCACGACTGCAGGAACAGTGCGCAGAAGACAACGACGAACGATGATCGAAGATCAACGGACCACACGGAACGGACTGCGGGCCACAAGACGTCCGTCGCGCATGACAAGTACGGAGTACATGCCTGTTGCGAGTGTGCGGACGTCGAGATCGACGTTGTCGGATGTGGCGATCGAGGTGTGTACCACTTGCCCCGTAACGTCAACTACAGAGATGTTGGTGCCAACAAGTTCGGGCGAGGACAGCGTCACGTAGCTGAAGGCCGGATTGGGTACGGCCGAGATCGAAGCAACGGAGGTCTCGTTGACAGACGTGACGGTCGCGCTGAAGACCTTGGTGCCAAAGTTCTGCATCACAGTGACGGCTTCGCCGGTGGCGCCGTGGATGATCTGTCCATAGGTGGCATCGATACCGTTCAGGATCTGACCGACCTCAGCGCGGATCGGGATCACGATCTCGTCATCGGTGTTGATCGCCGAGGTGTTGACGGAGGTTGTGGTATAGAGTTCGTTGCTCAGCGTATGGAATTGGAAGACCGTTGACACATCACCGCCGCGACCTGCCAGACCTTCAAAGGCCACGAAGCGATAGCCGGCAGCCCAGCCCCAGTGCATCGATGGGTTTTGGAAACCCAGGGGATGTCCGGCCGGATATTTTGCCGGGTCGTTGTGATTCAGGTAGATGGGAACGCCGATGGAAAAGACCACGCGCTCGACATTCTGCACATCCATATCGGCTAAAAAGAACTTCGTCGGCTTTGAAGCATCCACCAACAAGAACACATCTTGGGCGAGGGTCTGCTTGCCGCCATCATGGATCACGGTGATCTCGGAGACGTAGTATCGAAGCGCCGTCACCTTGACGTCAAAGCTGCCATCCGTGCTTGGGAACACGCGATCCATTTGAAACGGAAGGCCGTTCTGCGTGTGGTCAAGTTGAAGGTAGATCGGTCGGGCAACGGCAACGGCCGCCCCGATGACGAGGACCAGAAGAAGGGAAATCTTGCGCATTTCGCAAAATAAGAATTTGCAAGCGCCATTTGTCGGACTATATTCGCCCCAATTCGCGAACGATCCACACAGGAAATACCATGCCGAAGAATCCGGCACCGACGATCGACAAGGGGGGGATGTTCGACGTCCTGTACAATTTTCCAAAGCAGATCTCTCAAGCCGTCGAGATCGGCGAAGCCGCGCCTATCTGGCGTCAGACCGCCGTCTCTAACCGCTATGCAATATTCGGCTTAGGCGGTTCCGCCATCGGAGGCGACCTCCTCCGCAGCTTTGCGGCCGGCGTTGAATGGGGTCAGCACCTCGATATCACCGTCCACCGCGGCTACAACGCCCCGGGCTGGCTTGACGGCGACACCAACGTCATCTGCAGCAGCTACTCTGGCGAGACCGAAGAGACCCTTTCGGCCTTTGACCAGGCCCGGAAGAAGACGATGCGGATCTTGACGATCACCACCGGCGGCTCGCTCGGCAAAAAGAGCATCACGGCCGGTTCACCGATCATCAACATCCCCACGGGCTTCCAGCCGCGTTGCGCCCTGGCCTATTCGTTCTTCCCGCTGCTTACCGTCATGGGTCGGTATGGCGCCTTCGATGCCAAGGGAGCCCGCATGAACACCCGCGGCATCAACGAGACCATCCGCGAGGTCGAAGCACTGCGCGATCTCTATGCTTCCACCACGGCAAAGAACCCTGCCCTGGCGCTGGCCAAAAAACTCGTCAACGCCTATCCCGTGATCTACTCGGCCAACGAACGCATGGACGTTGTCAACCTTCGCTGGCGCGGACAGATACAAGAGAACGCTAAGCACGTGGCCTTTGGCAATACGCTGCCCGAAATGAATCACAACGAGATCAACGGCTGGCAGAACCCGAAAGGCAAGACCAAGCCCTTCCACGCCATCCTGTTACGCGATCCGGACGACCATCCGCGCGTCAAGATCCGCTTTGATGCCCTCAAGGACATCATCAAGGGTTCCGTCGGCGACATCACGACCATTGAAGGCACCGGTAAGTCGTTGCTTTCACGGATGTTTACGGCGATCTACCTTGGCGACTGGGTCAGCTACCACCTAGCGCTCCTCAACAAGGTCGACCCTACGCCGGTCCCGGTCATCATGTCGCTCAAAGCCAAACTCTCCAAAGGACGATAAGGGGCTAGCAGCCCTCGGAAATCCGGGAAAGTTTCGTAAATTGGTGGTCCCTGCAAACCCCACATAGGCAAGGACCATACATGGCGTCGACCAAGTCGGCAGAAACGACCGCTGTAAAGCGGACGAAGCGCAAGGCAAAATACATCGTGCTGTATTCGCCCTTCTTGATGAAGGACACGAAGCACGAACTTATTGGCGAACCGATCGAAACGGAACAAGGCCGTCAGCAGTGGGCACGCTGCAGCGTCAGCCACCACTCACAGCTGGTGAACCTCGATGCGCTGCAAGCTTCTGCTGAAAAGGCCATGACGCAGATCAAACTCGCTCGCGAAGATTCCAAGGAATATTCGCCGAAGGCCGAGTATCAGGTCGGCGACGTGATCTATCATAAAACCTGGGACGACGTTGGTATCGTTCGCTCCAAGGAAGTGATGTCGAACGGTCGCGCCTCCCTGCTTGTCCACTTCGAGAAGAACAAGGACAAGCGCCTCGTCGAGAACTTGAAATAATTCATTATCAAACTTTTTCGGAGAAGATGCCCGTGATCGGCGTCACCATTCAAAGCAACGAGTCGATCGACCGCGCCCTGCGTCGATTCAAGAAGAAATACGAGCGCTCCGGCGTTCTGCGCGAATTCAAGAAGCGCGCATTCTTTACCAAGCCTAGCGTCGAACGTCGCATGGCCCGCCTCAAGGCAGCCCGCCGCCAGCACCGTCAGCAGATGGAAGCTGAATAGCGTCAAGGTCAGCGACTTCGCTGACGGCGACTTCGCAGACAGGGATGTCGCAGTCCAGGATGTCGCAGTCCAGGATGTCGCAGTCCGAGAATGAATTTGAGTAGAGAGCCTCCGCAAGGGGGCTTTTTGCATTTAATCGCAATGGAATGCGCAACACACTATTGGAATGGTCTAAGAAATTGCCACAGTCATAAGTTGGGGCCAATGTTTCAGGGGGGAGGTGGACAGAGCGGGTAAACTGCCCCCCAAAAAATCGGAGCAATGTGACAGTCTGATTATTTGCCAGAGAGCTAGTACATGATCTGCCATCGGATGAAGGAAAATAGTGATTAGATCGATGGTTCATTGCGCGCGTTGTGCGCCCGCCTTCTGAGCGACTCGCCCTTGCGCTCCAACCGATGGGCACCGGAGACGAGTCGATTTAAAATAGCATCGGCGACGGTTTGTTCGCGGATGACATCGTGCCAGCCTCCGACTGGGATCTGCGATGTGATGATGGCAGACGATTTACCATGACGGTCTTCGATGATCTCCATGAGAGCGGCTCTGTTTTGAGCATCAAAGGGTTGCAAGCCGAGGTCATCGAGGATCAGGACGTGTTGTTTTTCCAGCTTGGCGATCTCTTTGATGTAGGAGCCGTCGGCCTTGGCCATCTTCAGCCGGGCAAAGAGCTTGGCGGTGTTATGGTAGGCAACGCGGTATCCGGCGGCGCAGGCCTGGTGGCCGAGCGCGGAGGCAATGTAGCTTTTCCCTAGACCGGTGCTGCCGGTGATGAGGATGTTCTCGCGCTTGTCAATGAACGTGCATTCGGCAAGGCGCAGGATGGTATGCTTCTCGACGTTGCGGTCAATGCCGAACTCCAAGGCTTCGATCGAGGCCTTATAGCGGAAACGGGCGTTCTTGAGTCCGCGCTCGATCGTGCGGTTGTGGCGGTCGTCCCATTCAGTCTCGACCAAGGCCCCGACGAGCTCATCGGGTGAGAGCTCGTCGGGGTGTGTGCCTTCAGTGATGGTCTTGAACAGACGGTGCATGCCGTGAAGACGCATCTTGCGCATCTTCTCCAAGATGTCCTGGTTCATGGTTGTCCCTCAGGGTTGGTGGTGTCGTCAGTGTTCTCATCGTCAGTGTTCTCATCGTCAATGTCCTGGTCGCCATAGTTCCCGGGACCGCGGATATTGTCATGATCCGGGATGCTGCCGGTGGCTGATGCATCGTCATCGGCACCATCAAGGCCTTTTTCGATGATGTTGCGAATGGTGCCGTAACCAAAGCTGCCATACTCGGTGGCTCTCCGGCAGGCCAGGATAAGGCGGTCGTCACCGGCCTTGCGGGCAAAGCCGAGGATCCCCATGCAGCCGCGATAGGCCTGTTCCGGGTGTGGTGCCAACTCATAAATGCGCTTGAGGTAATCGTGGACGTCCTGCCCGATGCCTCTTCCCCAGGCCAGAAATTTCTCGGCACTCCACTCGGTCATGAAGCGGTGCGTCGAGGCCAAGTGGTCGGCGTCGGCTGTATAACCGTACGGACGCTTCGAGCGTGCATGGGAGGCGATACACTCGTGTTGGTAGTAGATGTCGACCATCGAGCGGGTGAACAGTAGCTTGACCTTGCGGCCAATGTGCGTATGTGGGACGCTGTAGTAGTGTTTGTCAGCACTCAACGGCACATGCCCGTTACGCATGACCGTCGCTCGGAGCTCATTGCGTAGTTCGTAGCGGATCTTCGGTAGTGGTGCCAGTACATTGCGCTCGATCTCTTCGAAGAGTTGCCGTCGGCTGTACGTGAGGTCTTTGAAGGCCGACGCATTGAGGGCTTCCAGCTCGTGGTAGAGCGCAATGTTGAGTTCTGCCAGCGACTCGAACACGCGATCACGCAGCCGGGCGAAGATCCGTCGGTAGACGATCTTGACGGCTCCCTCGACGAGTGCCTTGTCACGAGGACGATAGGCTCGTGCCGGTAGCACGGTCATCCCATAATGCGAAGCGAAATCCTGAAAACTGCTGTTGATCACCGGCTCGAACTTGCTGCTCTTGGTCACAGCAGCGCGCAGGTTGTCGGGCACGATGGCCTCCGGCGCACCGCCGTAGTATTCTAGAGCGTGTCGGCACGCATAGATGAAGTCGTCCTTGCCCTGACTGGCTACGGCCTCGACGTAGATCAGCTGGCTGGCACCCAGGATCGCGACGAAGACCTCGACGGCAGACACCTCGCCCGACGATGGGTCCGTGACATTCAGGTTCGCACCGGCATAGTCAATGTACATCTTGTCGCCGGCCTTGTGATCGATATGCATCACCGGCTGGGCCTGTTTCAACCATACGGTGAGATAGTGGCTGAACTGCGCCAGCTCGAAGCCGGTAGGATGAGATCTGCGGTATTCCTCCCAGAGAAGTCTCCGGGTGACACCACGGCGCTTGAGTTCCCGTTCATAACGAGGCATTAACGCGTACAGGGCCTGGATCCGGTCATTCGGCGGCTGTTCCGGAGGCCGCAGGAACCGATCATGCAGTTCCTTATCACTGAGGTTGAGCAGCTCGTCGATGCCGATGTCGCTGGCCTCGAACCGCGCTTGATACTTGCGCAGCGTGTTGCGAGAGACTCCCGTCATCTCGATGATGGCCTGCATGCTCTTCATGCGGGCCAATAGGCGGAGAATTTGTCGTACTGTACTCATACTGATCGGTGTGTTGGACATGAGTCCAAGAGAATGATGAATGAAACATCCTCCGAGATACTCATGTTGCCGACAGTGTACGAGCTCTACAGCTGATCGCGTTCAGTCCACGTAACGAGGGGGTCAGTTTGCTCCGATCCTACCTGTCACATTCGACCGACCTGGACTGTCACATTAGTCCGATCGTAACCTGTCACATTAGTCCGATCTAAGGGGGCATTGAGATCCGTCCCGTCCACCTTTGGAGGAGGGGGGCAGTATCAGCCGGAATGTCATGCAGCCACCCAATCACAAGGGGTCAACATACACCGGTACAAGAGGTCAATATGCTCCGGAAACGGGGTGTCAGTGTGCGTCGGTGTACACAAAAGATCATGTTTGTCTGTAATACTCATGCAATTGTATAACATTTTCGACTCAACTTGATTCTTCTTGGTTGACTCCATATGTTGTCTGGCATCTATGAACTACCACCCGCTAGCTATAAGGAATATGGTGTGTAAGCGTTGTCTGCACGTTGTGCGACAATTGCTCACTGAGGCTGGGTTACAGATTGTTTCAATCGATCTGGGCATTGCACATTTAATTTCAGCTCCGACTGTTGAGCAGTATAAAGTGCTGAAGCCGCTTCTTGAAAAGTTTGGTTTCGAACTCATAGACGATCCAAAGGCAGTCTTGGTTGAGAAGACAAAGATTATAATACTGGATTATGTGCGTACTGATATGTACCCAAGGAATCACAAGTTGTCATTGTTACTCAATAGCGCACTTTGCATCAGTTATGGGCATCTATCAACTCTTTTCCACACGCACGTGGGTGTAACTATTGAACAGTTTGTCAAACTCCAACGAGTGGAGTTCGCTAAAGAGCTCTTGCAGTACGGAGATCTAACGCTTGCTGAGATTTCTGATCGGGTTGGTTATAAAAGCCAGCAATACTTGGAAACTCAATTCAAGGGCGTCACTGGACTAACTCCAAATCAATATCGCACACACACAAAACAACGAACATCACTTGACAAGGTTGGTATAAAACCATGAAACGACGATCATTTCTCGCAGCAGCAAGCTCAATAACTGCCATGCAGTTCCTCAGTAACACAATGGCACTTTTCGGCCAATCAGGTCAGCCCAGAACACAGGCTACCGGAAATCTATTGCGAATACCAGCTACTTGGGATGGTGTTTCCGACTTGGATGTTCGTTTCGACAATGTTGAGATTTGGCAGGGAAAAAACACCAGACTTATTGTTACTGGTGGCTATCCAGGTGTAACGATAAGCAAGAGGAAGGATGATTTACTGAATGTCGTTGTTAACAACCAGCTAACAAAGAATACAGCGGTTCATTGGCATGGATTGGACGTTCCACCCGATATGGACGGACACCCGAAGGATGAATTCACTTCAGGCACTTCGCGGAATTATAAGTACCGTGTTAGAAATAGAGCGGGAATGTACTTTTATCATTCTCATGCAAACATGCAAACCGGAAACCAGGTCTATAATGGTCTGTTTGGATTGTTTCGGGTCACGGACGATGAAGAGGAAGCACTTGGTTTACCGTCAGGTGAACATGAGATCCCACTTGTGATCCAGGACGTTAGAATAGATGCCCAATATCAACTGCTCTATTCTCTCAACATGGTGGACCGGATGGAAGGATATCTTGGCAACACAATTTTAGTCAATGGTACTCCGGATGCATACTTACCTGTAAAGCGAGGTACGTATCGCCTACGTCTCGTTAATGCATCGAACGCGCGTATTTACCAAATCGCCTTTTCAGACAAACGACCGTTTCTGATAATTGGTAGTGATGGGGGTCTCTTAGCAGCCCCCGTATCAACCAATTCAGTGCGCCTTGCACCGGGTGAGCGCTACGATATTCTTACTGATTTCTCGCTGATGAGTATTTCTCAATCAGTCACGCTGGTTTCCCAATCGTATGTACCACCTATAGGCCACATGGGGAGTCCGCTGTATCCCCAAGGAACTGCATTTGACTTAGTTCGATTCGATGTTGTTGCGGGTGAGGCACCTGTGTACACAGCACCCAGTACACTATCCTCGATCGCACGCTTCGATGCCCAGACTGCCCTCCGCACCCGTACATTTGATTTGCAGATGCAAATGATGGGCGCAGGCCACACAATCAATGGAAAGTCGTTTGGTATGGGTCGTATTGATCTTAATGTAAATGCAAACGAATTGGAAGTCTGGGAGTTTGTTAACAAAGATGCCGATATGATGCATCCAATGCATATTCATGGTGGGCAGTTTCAGATTCTCTCTCGGAATGGATCGGCAAATATTCCGGATTGGGAGAAAGGATGGAAGGACACGTTCATTGTTGATGCAGGCGAGAAAGTACAAGTTGGAGTTCGGTTTGACAACTATGATGGTGTATTTCTATTGCATTGCCACAATCTTGAGCACGAGGATGAAGGAATGATGCTCAACTACGAAGTTGTTAAAGCAACCGGAGTTTACGAAGAACTATCTGGCACACAACAGGTTTGGTATAGTCCTGCGAGTGATGCTGTGATCATTCGCGGATCAACATTAGTTGAGAATGCCCGGTGTACGATTTATGACGTCAGTGGTCATAGTGTTCTTATTGCTGATTTAGTAGGTAACGACGTGTTGGATGTCCAGCTATCGGTAAAAACACTAACACAGGGTATCCGTACGAGCAAGTGCATCTTTCCCTGCTGAACGGTTGGTGGTAGGTTCGC
>CAYXQJ010000026.1:0-41617 GCA_964467455.1 uncultured Hyphomicrobiales bacterium
GTCTTTGTCCCATGCCATCAATCGCGGGTCTTGCATTGCAGCGAGCACCAGGCCGGCGGCGGCACGTTTGGCCGGTTGTGCCTTCCGATCACGCTGAATGCGCTCCAATTCGTCCTGATCGTAGTGGCCGTCCCCATCGCCATGCTCATCGAGCATGGCATTCACCCACTCGCGCAGCGTCGCACCGGCCGCCTTGCGTCCCTCTCGATTGCCCGATTCACCTGGCTGAAACGGCCGAAGGTTGGCCAATGAGCGATCACGCGCAGCCGCACGCTCTTCATCGAGCGCATCGCCGACATCGGGCAGGAGATAGCCGTCCATGATCCCAGCATAATCGACCAGACGGGACACTTTTTTTCACGCTTTCCGCTTGCAATGCCGATTGTATCGTGTACGATACGCAATAGCGGGATTGAATCACCACTGCACCGCAGTGAAACACCCGCAGAAAACCCTATTTTCAGCGGATAAACGACACCTATGCACGCTAGCGTCAATATTCACGCACTCCAGGCACCGGGTACACGTGGGACGGACCCGCTGACCCTCTGCCTTGAAGGGGAGCGGGGAACGACACGACACGTGCAGCACTATGCGGAGATTGAATCATGGTTCAATACACACTTGACCAGGAGCACGCCGCCAGCATGAACGGCAAACGCGAAGACTACGAAACGATGGGCATCGGCGAACTACGCCGCATGGTGCGATCACGCAAGCTCGCCAGCGGCGATTGCGTCGTTGTTGCTCGCAAGGATCAATTGCTCGACCTGCTGGCCGGCCGTATTGCTTCCCTCGATGAACCGGCACCATTGCCCCAGCCAACGCAAATCGCTGCACCTGCCGACGGCACACCGCCACGCCATGCAGCATTCGCGCAGGTTCTCGCCCTGGTGAATGCTGGACTCAAGAATGTATTACTCGTCGGCCCTGCCGGCACGGGCAAGACCACGCTAGCACGCCAGGTCGCCGAAGCGATGGACATTGACTTTGCATTCTTATCATTGTCCGAAGGATGTGGTGAGCACCATCTACTCGGTCGCACACTTCCGGCCGCTGATGGATCATGGCAACACCAGGACAGCGACTTCTGCCGATTGTATCAATCTGGTGGCGTCTTCCTGCTCGATGAAATGGACGCCGCCGACGCCAATGTTATGGTATCAATCAACGCCGCCCTGGCCAACGGCCACTTGGCCAACCCCTACACGCCTGGCCGCATTCTCACCCGGCACGATAAAAATATCATCATCGCCGCCGCCAACACCTGGGGAACAGGACCAACGGCGGAATATACCGGCCGCAACGCGCTCGACGCCGCAACGCTCGACCGATTCACGCTAGCTACCATTTACGTTGACTACGATCGCACCCTTGAGCAAACGATCGCCGCGCCGCTTGGCGAACGCCTGGCCGGCCAATGGCTGCAATTTATCTGGAGCACGCGCGACGCGATCAAAGCCAATCGCCTGCGCCGCACTGTCGGCACCCGCGCTGTTGTGGCCGGCGTCGCCCGCTTGCGTGCAGGCCACGACCTGGAAACTATCAAACGCGAATTATTGCAATCGTGGACCAACGAGGAACGCGCTGCAATCCGGAGCTAGCACCATGCCCACCGCACACGAAATATATGTTCAACTCACACCCGAACAGCGTCGCGACGTTGAAGTGTTCCAGAAGCGGGACGCATCGCCGTCCGGTTCCACTTGGCGGATTCACCGTTTCGATTCACTGTCCTATGCGATCAAATGCGCCAACGTTGACGCCTGCGCAAATGAACGCAACTTCGGCCCGCTCCGCATGATGTTCGATTGCGAAAGCTCTTTTTATCAGAACGTCACACGGCAGACCTTAGCCGATGCTATCAATCATCCCGACCATCGCATTACCGACGCCGTCAACGATATGCGGAATGAACTTATCAACCGACTCCCCGTTCCGCCGGCACAACGACGCAAGCGCCATCGCAACCAATTCGCGGGCAGCGACCTAGACCCCGTCCTGGTGGCCTATCGCCGCGTTGACGCCTGGGATGCAATGCGCCGCCAAGCATCGCCGGCACACTCCGTCCGCATACTCCTGGAACCTGTCGCGAATTGTAAACAAGACCAACATCACCTGACCTATCGAGGCGCAACTGCAACCGCCTTATGTGATGCACTGGAGCGAGCCGGCGTCGCGACATCGCTTGACGCATTCTGGGCGCTCACAGGCTCCGGCACGCGCGACCCCTACAACGCCGTCGGCTGCACGCTCAAGGTCGCCGGCCAGCCGCTCGACGTGGATCGAATGAGCATTGCGACGGCACACCTTGGATTCAGCCGAATACTCGCATTCTCATTAATCACACAACGCCTGGTGGGCCTGGCCGATCCTGGCCTTGGTTATCCGATCGACGCTCCGGCCGATGAACGCGCACTCTATGACATCATCATCCCGCGACAATTGACCGGCCGCGACCATTGTCTGCAATGGCTGCAAGACACTATTCAGAAATTCACTACAACCCGCGCCGCGTGATGGCGCACATTTCACGGAGCTAGCACCATGACCAACTACAACCGCTCAACCAAACAACGCACACGACGCCGCCGGCCGAAGCTATCAGAAGAGCAGCGCCAGGAACGCAACTTGCAAGCGCTCGGACGCGCTCGACTCCAGGAAAGCGAACAGAACGACGACGCCGTACGCGAAGCGTGTCTGGCCGCCGGCATTCCGGCCGATGATATTATCCCCAGGGAAAACGTACTCACCTACAACGCCTGGCAGGCCGCCGGCCGGCAGGTGCAGCGAGGCCAGAAGGCAATCAAATGCACTATTTTCCTGCCCATCCGGCCAAAGGATATCGACCTGGAAGCGCCGCCGCCGGCACCAGGCGAAAACGCCGAAAGGCAGCGATTCCGCAAAGCCACTATTTCGCTGTTTCATATCAGCCAGACCGACGAGATTCACGCGACCGCGTGACCAGGCGAATTATTCCGGCCGCCGGCGGGGAACCGCCGCCGGCCGATTCAACGCCCGGCAATTCCGCCGGCGTAGTGCAAGGAGATTGTATTATGCAAATCGGTTATCTCATTCCCGCACATGGCCAGGCCCGCATGGTCTGTTGCCACACGCTCGAAGACCACCAGGACGCCGTCGGCGGTTACATCGAGCCGGTCTATTCACTGGACCGCACCGACGAGAAAGACGCGGACGTGCAATGCTACGCCAACGAGGAAGGATTGCTGCACGAACTGCCCACCAACCCACGCGCCACCATGTTGCTGGGTTTCCCTATTGTCGGCGATGCACTCTTCATCGACGACAGCCAGGTGCATCGCGACGATGAGACGCCCCGTGCCCAACTGCTCGACGAACTGAAAAACGCCGGCTGTCACCCGCTCAAGGCGTTCGCCAACAAGCTAGCGTCGATCAGCGACCCCGACAAAATCGTCGCGATGTTGCGATTATATCTTCCCCCGACACCGGACGAACTTTGCTTCACCCGCGAATAGTGAATTAAGCCGGCTGGTGGGCGGGACACCGCCCGCCGGCCGATTCAACACAAGGAGATTGCTCGATGATCCGCGATACTATTCGCCGGCGGAGCGTGTTTGTTGGTTACAGCATGGGCGTGATTACTATACTGCTGTGGCTGGAACACGACTGGCCGTTTGTACTTATCGTCTCCGTCGCCAACGTACTGGCCCACGCGCTGGCGGATTTGATTACACCCCCAACACAGGAGAGCTAGCACATGAGCATCGACCAGCAACCAATCTACGCCGTTGTGAAACTATCACAATTAGAACCGTTCATAAAAGAAATAATGAACGTCCGCAATAGTATGGTGCGCACATTCTTTGATTCCCGCGTCCGCATTTGCGTTCGCCACACCTACGGTAAAGCATTCCCATTCTGCCAAGCGGCCGTTCTTGCTACTTTTATTGATCCAAGCAACGGTTGTTTGTTTCGCATGGCGTGCAGCGTCGGTGACTGGCTGGCCGGCCCGGACCATGAACACAATAAACTCGCCAATGCCGACACCCAAAAACGGATCGACGCCATTTACGAAGCTATCACAAAAGCCATCGGCCCCGGCATCGCGCTCGTGGATGGCTCGGAGTTTGACACAATTGGAGCTAGCAATGTCTAACGAACTTCAACAGGACTGGAGTAACATCGGCGTCGAATTCGATCGTGAGACATTTCGTGGTTTGCTGGTCGCATTCACCGGCTCGCCCACCAACAGTCAGATCCTCACGCATTTGAATTTCGATGCTATTAGCCCCGACCAGCACGCCTACATGGTCGCATCACTTTGCGTGTTTCTCCAGAAATCCCTGCAAGACTCACTGCGAAATCGCATCAGCGACGAAATCGTGCATAAGTACATGACCGATCGCTTTCCCAAGATTCTCGCCATCGCGGCCCGGCGCGTCGGCGTCGATTCGCACCGGGAAATCGCCCTCCCCCAGGACAAGTGGGATGATTCTGGTTTTCTTGATGAACTGGACGAATGAATCCGATACGATACACTGCCCGCCCGGCTTGACGGCCGGCTGGGCAATTCAACGATGGACGCCAAAGAACATACCGAGCGCAGCGCCACCTGGGCGAAGCATTACACCGAACGCCAACGCCTTGCCGTGCGCCGCCGCCTGGACGCGCTGGGCAGTGAGGCCACTGTCACCGAGCTGGCCCGTATCGGCCTGGTGAACCGCGCTTGGCTGACCAGGTTCCTTCTGCACGGCGACAATATCACGCTCGATTTTCTTGGGCGTGTGGATTATGGACTCACACTCCTGGAACGCCGACGCCGCAAACGTATGCAGCGCCAAGCGAGTTCCGCCGCAAAATAAGAGCATGGAGGTTCCCAATATGCGAGCACACCACATCGAGGCCGTCCAGAAACTCATCGAGCTGCGAAGAGCCGGCGAATGTATCGGCATTGATCGTCACGAAATACAATTCCTGGGCGATCTGAACGACCGACGCCGGCAACAGCGTGCCCTGGGCGTCAACGGCGTGCGCAAGTTGCTTGGCCTCTACGAGCGATTTGTAACCAAAGACGACGACATAACCAGCCGACTCAAAAAGGAATTGAATCACGGCCACGACCGAGCAATGCGACGACCAAACCCGCCGCGATGGCGACGGGAGGCAAGTTATCGACATTAGTACACAACCCCAACCCCGGACAGGAGCTAGCACACAATGTCCAAAACCGCCCCGGCGCTTTCGCGCCACAAATATCTTTGGGACAGAGACTTGACGAAATTCACCACGGCCGTGCGCCGCTGGGCCGAAGCCGATCTGCATGCCGGCCGGCGACTCGGCGTTGTGGCGTGGATGTTCGTCGATATGGACCTGGAAACCGGCCTGCGCGCAAGCGAATTGTGCCGGCTCGACTGGAAACATATTAATGTTCGCCAGCGATTCATGCTGGTGAAGCGATCCAAACGACGCGACCCCGATGCGCCGCTGGAAGAAATCGCCATCACCGACAAGCTCGCCCGCCACCTGCGTGAATATCTTGCCTGGTGCGAGGCGTCGGGTATACCCACCGGCGATGATGACCCGGTCCTGCGATCGGAGCGCGGCCGTTACTCGACGCGCGGCCTGCGTCACCTGATGCACGCGATTTGCGACCGGGCCAACATGCCGCGACGCGGCTGCCACACTATGCGACACACCGCCGGCGTCTTGCTTGGCCGGCAGTCGAATAATATCAAGATGGTTCAGCAACAACTTGGACATCGCAACATTGCCGACACCGCGCGATATTTTCACGTGATGCCCGACCAGATGCGCGATTCACTTGCAGCGGCCAACGCCACATGGAGAAAATCCACATGATGCTCCAATTATACACCGCCTACGAAATGTCCATTTATCCGTCCTGGCCGGCGAACGAAACTCCGCACGTGTACATTCGGTACAGATGCCTGGGCACTGGCCAGGAGAACGCAACAGTAATATGTGCTCACACGGCCGCCATACTTGCCCAAGATTGCCACCGCTACATCAGCATGGTAATGCACAAAATTGGCGGCCCGATCCTGGGCAACGACATGGCGGCAGTCGGATTGGTTGCAGACCTTTGCAAAGACATGGTCAACAATAAACAAAAATACAAAGGATGCGACCGCCGCCTTGATCGCCGACCACCATCTGACCACCTGGCCGAATTCGTTCGCCACACAATCGGACGAGTCAACGGCGAGAGCTTTTCACGGTCCTATCTGATGCACGAACTTCCGATGGATCAAAATCCGGACGCTTACTTATCACCAAACAAACGACTACCGCCAGCCGCGACATCGGCGAATGAATCCAACACACCAGGAGCCAACAATGAGAACCAAGGTCAAAGTGGAAGTCCGCCGGCGGGAGGAGGGTGAATTAACACTCTACGGCTTTAATCGCCCCAACGGCTCGATATACTTTGTGCCCATCGCTTTTATGACACCCGAAGAATTGTACGAAGTCGGAATCGTCGCAACCCAGGAAGCAGAACCATGCCCTTGCCCAAACTCGAACGTGCCGTCCTTGACAAACTCCCATCGTCCTGGCGAGTGAATCCGGAAACCACGCATTTTCTCTGGTGCGGCGGCAAATATCCCGCACGGGGCTTGCCCGAATTCGAGCTAGCTCCATCATGGTGGACGCCGGAACTGTGCCGCAAGCTGATACAACCAACCCCGTCCGTGGTGGAAACACGCAACACGATCATCGGGCGATATGCGGCGGAAATGTGCGTGTACCTGGTGGAGCGCGAAGGGTTTGCCGGCTACCTGGAGCGGCTTCTGGCGAATCGTACATTAGTCTGCATGTGTCCGATGAACATCATGTGCCACGTGGACGCCCTGATTCACATCGCACATACATATCTTCCGGGCTGGAATCCGGAACAACGTATCATTCGTCCCACACTCGCCATCCCCGACAGCCATTTGTCGGCCGATCGGTGGATCGAGAAACACATCGAATCGTATAAGAGGTAACACCATGAACCAAGTCTGTTTCGACATCACCCGGATGATAAACTATCAATCACCGGGCGTGCGCGCCGTCGGCGAAGTGCTCGCCGAAGCTGTTCAGTCAATATCGGCCGCCGCCAATCGCCTGGACACGCTCGACCATCCACTGTACACATCCCCGCCGCCCTTCCACATCGAACCGGGCATCTATCTCGACTGTAATTACGCGCCGGCGGTCATCGAGCGAATGAAATCCAACGGCGACGGACGCACGCTTTCCATCGGTGCCAAGAGCTGGACGCTCGACGACGCCCGGCTCAATGTATCATTCGACAAATGGGCGGGATGGCTGCAAAGCATTCAACCGCTGGAGCGTCCGTTTGTTTATCTCGATTGGGAAAAAGAGTTTCCCGAAACTTTGCACGACCAGGCGACGGCTGAACAATCGGTCAAGATGGCAAAACTCGTGCTCTACATGGCGCGCATCATTCAACCCGAAGTCGGCTGGGGATGGTACGGCATGGTGCCCTATCTTAACACCGCCGCCAACCCGGTTACACGCGCATCACTGACGGACCTACAAGCCGACGCGCAGTTCATCGTGTGCAGCGTTTACGCCACGCCCGAAAAACTCGACAAGGGCATGTATATCAATCACATGCGCGACAAAGTGGAAGCCTGCCTCAAGTTCGCCGGCGAGCGGCCCGTGTTGTTGAACACATCGCGCCTTATCAAACGCGGCAACGACGATGGCGACGTGCTCCCCGACGACCTGGCCCGCGCCGCAATCATGGCCGGCATGACAACCGGATTAGACGGCCGATACCCCGCCGCGCTGGTGCTCTATGACCGAACCCAGCCACGGCAGATGACGCAGGAAACCCTGTCCTGGCAGAATGGTACATACAACCTGTTCCGCGATGCCTTCATTGAAGCAATGCGAGCACGGCCGAAGTAATTTTTCACTGGATTCTGTCCGTTTGCGCGGTACAATCTCCGCGATTCAATCTCCTGTACTCTTTGCGAAGAGGGTACAAAGCCGCCAGGCCGTGTCGTGCCGGGCGGTTTTTTTATTGCTCCAGCGACGGCGCGGCCGATCAACGGACATCGCATCAATGGCACGGACGCCGACGATCCCACCCAACTGCACACGTGTGCCCCGCTCCGCGTCGCCGTCCTGCCCATCGAAGCGCGGAGTTTCGACCATGCTTGTAATAACACGTTACCACGGCGAACGTCTACTTTTGACGCGAGAGGATGAGATTATCGGCATCATTGAAGTGGCCGATGTCAAAGGCGATCGCGTCAAAGTGGCCCTGGACCTGCACCCGTCGATTCGCGTTCAGCGTGAAGAGGTTGTCGAAAACGCCGCACATCGCGCATACCTGGATGCTGTGGCCATATAAACGGGCAAAGCCGTGACTTCAAGAACCAACCCCTGGACACCTGTAACGAAGTCAAAGCCCTGCGTCTTGTGCGGGCGCAAAAGCTATTGTTCGCGCTCAAAAGAATCGCCGGAAACTGTCGTCTGTTGCACCAAAACAGAATCCGCGCCGGCCGGCTGGGAGAAAGTCAAAGCGAACATGAATTCCGGCGGCGGCGTGTATCGCATCGCCGGCAGCGGCCCGAAGAAACGAGAGGGTTCATCCGCAGCATTCAGCGAGTTTGCGCGCAAGTGCTGCATGGCGATGACCAGTGACCTACTGGTACGACTTGCCGACACGTGGGAGCTGCCGGCGGAATGTATCAAACCGTTTTATCCCGGCTGGTCGGAGAACGACGACGCATACACATTCCCGGAATTCGACGGCGCGGACAATGTCATCGGCGTGGAGTTTCGCCGGCCAAAGCGCGGCACGTCAGACGAGAAGTGGATGCTGAAATACAGCAAACGCGGAATCTGCGCGCCGAAGAACTTATTAAAACTGCCGGACCCGGTACTCATCGTCGAAGGCCACAAGAAAGCGGCCGCCTGCCTGGCGGTGGGCCTGACGGCCGTGTCGCGATTCAACAACGTCGGCGGCGGCCAGTTTCTCGCGAAACGCTTGCGCGGGCGCGACGTGGTGGTCATGGGCGACTACGACCCGAAAGAAAATGGAACATTTCCAGGCCAGACGGGCGCGATAAAAGTATCAAAATTCCTGTCCCACCAGTGGGGCGTGCCGGTCCGCCGTTCGTTTCCGCCCAACAAGTGCAAGGACATTCACGAAGACGTAGTGGTGCCGGCACTCAAGAAGGGGGAAGACCCGGCCGAATTCGGCCGCTGGCTGTTGTCACGCATCAAGGAAATCAGCGAGCACGAGCAGCCGGCCACGGACGGCGAAGCATCCACGATCGACAGCATTTGCAACGTGACGGAAACGATTGCCGAAGGCAAGCCCAAACGGTTCATCGTCCCGTTGGACTCGATCCTGGCCAACCTGAAAGCCGCACGCGGCGACTGGCCGCGTCGGCTGGGTGAATCGCTGTTCTACTGTGACGAAAGCGAGAAGCCCGTAGGCGTGCTCCCACGGGCTGACGATTTCATTCTGTTCGACAAGCCGGATCACCTGTTCGCGTGGCTTCACAAGGGCAGCAGGGTCCACTGGGCGACGAAAGAAGGGCTGGACACGGAAACCGGCGAGAAGAGCACCCCAATCACCAAAGGCGAGTTTTTCAGCGCCGTGGTCACGGCCGCCGAACAGCGGTACGAATCCGTCGAATGCCTGCCGCACTGGCCGCCCTACGAAGAATCATACTATTTGCCGATGAAGCTGCCCAAATCCGACGGGTCGGCCCTGGCGGAGCTGGTGTCAATGTTCAACGCCGCCACCGAGATGGATCGCGACTTGCTTGAAGCGATGTTGCTCACCATGTTTTGGGGCGGCCCCTACGGCGAGCGGCCGGCGTTCGTGATACAAAGCGAACACAAGCAGGGCGCGGGCAAAACCACCACCGCGAAGATCCTCGCCCGCATCGCCGGCGGCTACATCATGGTCACGGAAAAAGAGGATTGGGAAAAGGTCCGCACGCGCGTGCTGACCAAAAGCTCCCTGGGCAAGCGGGTTATTATTATTGACAACGTCAAAGGCCGTATGAATTCGGCCGGCCTGGAAGCGGCGATCACCAGCGACATGATCGACGGGCACCGCATGTACGCCGGCAATGCCGAGCGGCCGAATAATATTACGTGGATCATTACCGCCAACACGCCGAAACTGTCCACCGATATCTCTGACCGCGCCGTCGTGATAAACATCGGACCCAAAAAACACGGGACGCGCTTCAGTTCCAAGATTCGTACATTCATGCGCGAACGCCGGGCGGAAGTCATTGCCGACATCATGCACAAGCTGGAGCATGGCACACGGTACGAGCTGCCCGACGAAGCCCGCGACCGCTGGGGTTCGTGGCTCGATGATATTATCTGCCTGTTCGAGCACCCCGAAGATATGGTCGCGTACATGACCGGCCAGCGCGAAACCGTCAACCAGGATATGAAGGACGCCGCCGATATTCACATGCTCATCGCCATGATTGCGCGATGGAAAGGCATGGGCGACGATTTGAGCAAGATCAAACTTGGCGTCCGCAAGGCGGAGCTGCACGAGTGGGGCGTCAACGAAGGCATCGTCGATAAACGTTTCTCGGTCAACAATCTCACGTCACACATTGAGAACCTACTGGCGCAGCCGCCGCTGAAAAACCAGCTCAAGGAAAATCCCAGCAACCGCCACGGCCGCAGTTGGCTATGGACCGGGGAGCACGCCGACCCCAAAGACCTGGTGATATATTACGACATGAAGACTGAAGGCGCACCGTTCCGGCCCGGACTGTATGGTCCGCAGAAACCGCGCGAAGAACAACAAGAAGCCGCCGCCGACGACACCGGCGAAATCCCCTTCTAAACCATGCCCGACGAATCATTCAAAACAAAAGCCGGCCAGACCACCGATCCGCGCATCGTGCTCACTACCGATGATATTTATTGCATCACATGGTTCTCGGTCCGGCAACCCGTAGGGTTTGCCATCGACCGCAAAGAGCACGACAAGGAAGGCAATGAGCGAATTGTATTATTGGCCGAAATCGCCGGACTCTACACCAGCGAAGAGGTCAAGCGGATGGCGTCGATCATCATCGCCGCGGACCGCCGCAAGCCCGCCAGCGACGCAGCGTTCGCCAGCGGGCTGTTCTCCAACGTGCGAACAGAATAGTTAAAACGGCTTGGCCAACAACACGGCCGACGCTTCCTGCCCGCCGTTGTCCAGAACTTGCTCCAGCCCGACGATGAACTGCCGGCAGCCGTTCATATCCCAAATATTTTTGTCCAGGTCCGGCGACGAATACCGGAGCGTGCCGTCCCGCACGTCGTTGTTGGTAACAGCAATAGTACAATTCACGCCACTGTCGGCGTTGGCTCGATTGCGAAGCCGCTGCCACGGCTTGCCGGCACGCGATCGGCCGAACACGTTGGGGATCGGCGCTTGCGCGACGTTGCTGCCAGACGCAGACGCCAGCATAAGCGCCAGCGATGTGCCTTCAGGGCACTCGAATATCTGCCGGGTGGCATGAACTATTTGCGTTTCAACATTGGTAATAAGCGTACCCGCCCCCGCGTCCGCCACGACCAACCCGCCGGCGGCGATGACGATGCCCCAATCCATGACGATTTGCATGGGGTAACAACGTTGCGGGGCGACAATATCACCGCCGCCGCGTAATGCACTAAAGTCGAGAATGTCAGGATTGATCGGCATTGTTTACGCTCCCTTTGTGACGCGCTCGCCGCACTGTTCCGCCAGGCGTTGACGCCAGAATTTCACAGAAATCAATCGGCCACACCCGCACTTGCAACGCAAAATGTTGAATCGCGGCACGACAGGCAGCTCCGCCGCCGGCATGCACGGCTCTTCCGTCGATCGCTGCACGGGCAATTTACTCATGGCGAACGCCGCGAGCTGGTGAACCGTGCAGCCGGCACACAGGTCGCGGCACCGCATGCGAGACGCTTCCACCAGGACGGGCGGAAGATCAAAGTCCATCGCCGGCTCACCGCACAACACACAATCATTGCCATTGGGGTGCGGTTTCATCAACGCTTTGCGTACGCTAGCTCGCGGATTCTTCATGGTGGGCGTCCATATCTTCGTCAAATTCCCCAAGCGGGTTATGTTCCTGCCGACTGTTAATATATTCAATCGCACGCTCCACCGCGCCCGATTGACGGTTGGAAACATGCCGCTTGATATCTTTCTCGATCGAGAGCACCAGCGATCGCTCCCCGTCGCGGATCAATCCGTCGTTGACATCTTCGCCGTAACGAAAACTTGTTTCCATGAAGTGGCCACGCTCGCGCAGCACGTCCATGTACTCCCGGCCTTCGGGGTCATCGACGAACAGCCGGTGCGCAATCGCGGCAATTCGCGCGTTCTTACGGACCGCCTCGATGGCATCCTGGTTGTTATGCGGCTCTTCGGACATCAACATTGCTCAACTGGTGACTGGCGGCGGCGGCGTTCTTCGCGGCTTCGGCCAGAGTCTTGACCTGATTCAACTTGACATCGGTTTCCTGCGTCTGCGCGTTCTGGCGTCGCAGCTCTTCCACGGTAGAAGGAAGATGAAGATACCAAGGATTCGCACCACTGTCCCGCCACACGCCACGAACGATTTCCTCGGCGTCAAAGTTCGCCATGATGCCGGGATCAAATTTAATCAACGGCTCAAGGATGGACACCGCTTGCAGGAAATTCTGGTTGTCCTGACCACGCTGCGCGTTCATCAGCGGCGACACAAAATATATCTTCATCGGCTTGCCGCGAATTCGGGCGGGCGGTTCGGGAATCATGCCGAACGCACGCAGATCGTAGTAAGCATTCTGCACCAAGGGAAGCAACCATTCTTCGTGCTGCCGACTAATGATCGGGCTGGCCGTGACCAGGTTGTCCTGCCGGCGGGCGATCACTTCCATCGTGGTGGCGCGTTGCAGCTTCTCCGGCAGACGCAGACGATTCAAGAAAAAGCCGTCGTCAATCGCCGCCTCGTGGTCGGCCACGCTCAAATAGCCGAATTGTAAATTCTGCGCCAACTCCAGCGCCTTGGCCCACTGCTTGGTCCCCTTCTTAAAGTACGTAAAGCCGTAGGGTTGAACATTGATTTCCCCCTCATAGCTTCCCGATTCCGCGCCAATCGGCGGCGCGATTTCCAGCTCGGCCCCGATCAAAAGTATTTTCTTGATCGCGTTGAGCGACGCTGTCGTGGGCAATGTATCAATTGCCGGGCACGAGCCGTAAATATCGCCCGTCGATTTTTCCCACCGGGGGTTCAGGTGCGGGTCTTCGTCGAAGCCGCTGACCTTGATGGTCTTGCAGCGATCGACTTCGTAGTAGGTGGACGCCCAGGGTTTTTCGACGTTGTGGCGGCCACGGCCATCCTGGTAATTTCGTCGCAAAATTTCGTGGAGAATGGTAACTTTAGTCCGTCGCCCATGCGGATGGTTGGCAAGATCGTATGTCTCCTTCGACAATCCTTCCGGGAACATCTTCGCGGCCTCTTCGGCCGCAATGTGGATCGAACGATAACTGCCGGTCTTTTCCTCATCTTCTCCGTTCTCCAGAATGTAATAATTCGACATCGGCTTCGCCAGGTAACGTGCCGGCTGGCCGGGCTTTCGACATACATACTGGTTGCCGATGCCGAAGCACACTTCGTCATACGCGATTTCCGCGCTGGAGATTGCAAAGTGCGACAGCGGCGAATTGAGATAATCCAAAATGACCGTGCTGGCGAGCCAATACCACCGCTGCACTTCCAGGTCATTCATCACGCGCCGCGTCGGTTCCAGCGCATTGATATATAACCAGCGGATTGCAGGATTGAAGAGCAGGCCGTGAATCGCCTGGGCGAGCTGCTTCGCGGCGCGTGGCGTTTTGTCAGAGTACAGGCGTTTGCGATTGCCCAGCGGCCCGGTCTTTCCGTACATGACGAACGAACGCGATGGCGCAACGAGTTCAACAACGCGCTGCCAGAGCTGTTCTAATTCGCGGCGCTCGCCGCGAAGCTGTTGCCAACGCTCAATTGCCTGTTTTGCCATCGCGTCCGTCGTCATGGAATTACACCTTTGCAGGGGCGGTGAGTTTGCCCTGGACTTCCAGTGCCGCCGACAACGTCATCGACGCATCCCGGTTGATGTCACTGAATGAACGCAGTGCGATCACCGCCTCATTGACTTCGTTGGCCGTCGGCGACTTCGCATCGAGCACGCCCTGGACCGTGGCAGCCCGGCCAATCGAATAAGAATTAAGCTGCTCCATCGCGTCCATGATTTCCTTCTTGGTCGGCCCCTTGATGCCCGACGGCTTGAAGGTCGCCAGCAGCGTTTCGTACAAAATGCGGGCCAGGAACATGGCGGCCTCATGGATGGACGGAATACCATCACGCTGCGACCACAATGTATCAGGCGGCAACGCGAATTCCACCGCCATCGCCTCCCACAAGGGACGCATATCCGGCTGATTGCTCAACGCCATGCGTTCGTTGATCGCGTCGGGTTGCAGATCAATCATCCGCTTGCGAACCAGATCGACGATTCGCCCCTTGATTTGCGCAATCGGATCGCTGATATCCAGCGGCACCGATGCACGCGACAGCGCCATGGCGCGTTCATCGAGCTGCTTTTCCCGGTCGGCAAGTTGCTTGAGCAGGCTGTCCCGCTCCGATTCAATCTGCGTTTTCGCGGCCGCCACTTCCTTGCCCTTCTTTTCCAGCTCCGCGACCAGGCCTGCCTGCCTCTCTTCCAGTTTTTTGGCGCGATCCTGCAATTCAGCAGCGTACGCCTCCAATTCATCCGTACGTCGCGCAAGATATTTCTCGTGCGATTCTTTCCCATCGACAGCCGACGGCGCACTCGCCGAGCTAGCGGCGCCCTGCGAGCCGGTATTATTCTTATTCTGTCCGCCCATATGGGTGCTCCTTTTCAGCAAAAAAACTACTATGCGTGCGGTATTACGAACCGCCGCCGAATTTCAAACCTTGCGCCGCATCGACGGCCCCGCCCAAAATAGTAGATTGCCGTCCGACTCGCTCGCTGGCCGCCTTACGGGCGCGGCGTGCGGCGTTCTGTATTTCATTGTCGCCGCGACCAGGCGGATCGGGCGCGTTGTCGTGCGCCTGAATGGCCTGATGTACCGCCAATCCCGTGCTCGCCAGCGCTGCCCCGGCCAATACAACTTCGATTCCGCTCATCAATATGCTCCCAAAGGATCGTAATGTACCAGCCCCGACTGTTGAACGCGACGCGATTCAATTCGTCCCGTCATACATTGGCCGATCGGCTCGGCATAGCGGCGGTCCATGACGGCGTACCGTAACGCCGATTCCACATCGTCGTCCTTATCGACAATCTTGCCGTTTTCGCGCCGCAGTTTCCGCAACCCGTCAAAAACGATGTCCAGGTCTTCAAAGACGAACAAACGTCCGGACTTGCAACGGCTGACAATTTCCCAGGTGATCGGCTCACGGGCTTGACTTCCACCCTTATCGCTGCCTTCATACCGTGCCGATTCCGGCAGCATGTTCACACCTTCATCACGGTACATTTCCGCCGCCGTCTGCCCGCTGTTGTGCGTGTCGCGCTTCATGCCGTCGTGCGGCCAGGCGACGGGAACGTGCTCACCGCGACTTTTGATGGCTTTGGCGTGATCGGGCGTCAGCGTGTTGCGAATCTTGTAGGCGTCCCACACGTAAATAATATCTCTGTCTTCGTCGATCGCGATCCACACCGTCGCGGCGGGGTGATCCATGCCGAAATCGTGGCCGGCAATCACCCGCAGCCACGGTCGTTCGCGCAAATCAAATCGCGGAATTGATATCATTTCCTTTGTGATGCCGGCATACACGCCGCCGGACCCCATCTTCGGCTCGCCGGTCATGCGCGTTTCGACTTCGTGTTCCGGATAGCTGGCCTTCATCCGCTCGATGTCGTCGTTGGACAAGTGCGGCGCGTCTTTCCATCCGGCGTTAATGTACCAAACACCTTTCGACCGCGCGTAAAAATGCTCGATGATGTCCGAGTAACCGTCCAGCGGCGTGCGCGACAACAGACACAGTCCCCCCATCGCCAGCGTGCGGGTCTGGAATTCCGCCCACACATTGCCATGCTTGGGTTCCGGCTCTTCATCGCCCCAGCACACATGATATTTATCGCCCTGGAATTTCTTATGGCCCATCTCATAGGCCATGAATTGTATATATGACCAGCCGCCCGAGACGTGGCGGATTTTGATTTTGTCAATGACGCCGTTCAAGCCGCACTGGCGAAAAGTACAATGCCCGATATGTTCCGGCGGAATCCAGCCCGTGCCGTCCGGCCGGCGTGTGTCTTCGTCCACCGGGCCGAGCAGGTCGGCTTGGCACACGTCGCGTGTCTTCTGGAACGTAATGCCGGCGATCATAATCTTGACTGGACCGGGGAACACGCGGCCGGGCCACCACTTCGGATACAGTCCCGTCAACCAGATCGCGCAGCTTGTTGCCCAAGTGCGTGTCTTGCCCACCTGATTGGCGGCGATGATGCCGCATTCACGCTCAATCTTCGTCGCCAAGTGCGCGCGGTACTGCCAATCATACGGGCCGGTCGGGCAACCGTCGGCATATGTACCATAGTATTCAACGGCCAGACGGTTGGACCGCTCGATCGCATCCAGCTTGACGATCGCCTCGGCCGCCCGCATCAACGCAGGATCGGTTAATAAGAGCTTTTCAAGTTGGCTCTCGAACGTCGTCACGTTTTATTCGCTTGCGCCATCTCTCGCATCCAGATGCGATCCAGGGTGGTTTCTAACTTTGTGGCGGTTTTCTCGCTCAATTCCGCTGCCGTCTTGGACTTGCCTGCGGCGATCGCCGTCGTGACCGACGCCTGCTCGATCGCGTCGGCGGCGGCCTTGATGTCGGCGGACGACACCACCTGATTCTCCGTGACTTTCTGCCACATAACCAGCGCCGGCCGGATGGCGAATTGGTATATTCCCATCGCCATCGCGAACAGCACGAACGCCGCGATGACGAACGGCCCGCCATCGCGGATCAGCTCTTCGGTCAATGGTACCGCCTGTGCAAACACGATCATAAGACCCTAGCCTCCTTGCTTGTCCGGGGTTAAACTCCTATTTCCGCGTCCACCTTGAGCGTGCCGCTCACACGCCGAAATACATCCGGCCCCGCACCGTCTGTTTCATACTGCACCGTCACGCCCGTAGCGCTGGCGCTCATCGCGACAATCGCTGCGTCTTCCGTGTTCGTGTATGCCAAGTTCGCCAACGTGCAGGTTGGATTACTGACACGTTTGTGCGCGAAGTTGAGTATGAATTCCCGAATGACCGAATCGCCGGCCGGGTCGGAATCGTCCAGAAAACCTTCGCGGAACGGCAGCTCTTCGTAATAGTGGAATGCCGCCATCTTTTCGACCGCAATCGGGCGGTATTGATACGGCCAGGCGTGATAGCCGGCCGCAACGTCCAACTCCGATATATACAATTTGTGGCCCGCCGTGGTCGCCGTGTTGTCCGACCACAATAATATCATAGCGTTCACCATGTTGGCCGGCGCGCTGATGTTGTCCATCACCACCCATTGGAATTGATCGGACAGCGCAACGATCGCCACGTCGCTGGCATAAGCCCAATTTGCCTTGAGCGTCGGGTTGATGCCGACGGCATTCCAGTTGGCAATCGGGTCTTTGTCCGGCACATCGTCACCGCCCGTCCAGGTCAACAGCGCAGCGCGAAACGTCACAAGCGACGCGCCATCGCGGCGGACCTTGACCTGCAAATTGCTGGGCGAGCCGGCGATCGCCTTGGCGTCGCGGCTTTCCAGAATGTATCCCAGGCCGAATTTCTTATTCGCCGTTACGACATCCATGCACAGACTTGCCCGGCCGGAAGTTGGTACGACAGTGAGATTGCGTTGCCAGGTCACAATGTTGTTGCCGTCGGATAATTGTATCATCCGATCGACCAGGTAAGTTCCATCATTGTTCGCCGGCGTGGTCAGACTGGTGTACGCAACGCCGTTCTGTTTTGTATCAATACGAAATCCGCCATTGACGACCAACCCGTCGCGACGCGGCTCTCGCAATTCATAACTCGCCCCGGCCGTCGTCGCCAACACCCAATTCACCTGGCCAAGCCCAGGCATCGGCAAATTCCCTCCAGCGGCGGCGATTTGCGCTTGCAGAAAATTTAAGTTGACCGCATCCAGGGGGAGCTGTGGGTCTTTGACTTCGCTGATAAACAGTCGTCCAGCATCCCACGCGCCGTCGGGGTTTTCAGCCCAGCGCGCCATGTACGGCCCGATCAGGTCGTGAAAATCAAAATCACCGTATCCCGCATAACCGACGAGCAATTGCTGCACAACCATGTACACACGATCAAGCACGGCTTCCACAAACTCACGCGGGAATTTGAAGGCGTCCGGCATGGGCGTGGGCTGATTGGGAACCAACCAGCGATGCACGAATAATTTCCCGCCGGCCGGCAGCGCGTTGATCGCCGTCATCACGCCGCCGTTTTCATTGCCCGCCCCGGTCAGGTTGAAATCGGCCGCGTACAACAGATCCACTGCCGGCTCGCCGTTGGCGACATAAAAGGCGTAAATTTCCGAATTGTTATTAAACTTGAACGGCAGTTGCCACTGCTCGCCGGCGATGCCGACGATATCAAATACTTCCGCCGCTTTTGTGGTGATGAGTGTCATAATAACTTACCTCGGCGCACTGCCGCCGGCGGGTGCAATTCCCGCCGATTCCAAAACCTCTTGCCCTCTGTCGCTGTAGAAAAAGTCAAACAACATGCGAATAGGCGCAACCGGAATGCCGCGCAGCGCCAGACCGGCGGTGATAAATTCTTCCACGCCCTGGATGAACTGCTTGTCGCGCGGATCGTCCCAATGTTCTTTCATCCGGCGCATACCGTCGCCGATGTCATTGATCTGGGCAGCCAAGGGGATCGTCGGTTCAAACGGCTTGCGCGGTGCAAAGAGCTTGCGCACCAGCGCGGAAAGATATCCGCCAAAATACCAGTTGCTCGCCATCGCGTCGATCAGTGCAAAACCTTCTTCCTGCCAAAACTTTTCTTTATCTTCTTCATCCAGCGAAAAACCGTTCAGGATATATTTCCACAACAGCTTGTTGGCACGATAGAGCAGCGCTTGCAGCACAATAACGTTCGCCGCCGTGCGAACCGCACGCGCCCACGACTTGGGACTTCGTGTTCGCTTGGCACGCATGACGGCACGGGCCATCATGTTCAGGTTGACATTCGCCTCGCTCATAAAGAGCGTCGCGCCCTTGAGCAGCGGACTGGTTGTTGCCTCGACGGCCAGGCCCGACGCGCGAAAAATATCATAACCCGTCTGCGTGCGCTTCACGATCGTGGACGCTAGCTCGCCGGCGGCCGCCAACTGCTCCGCCTTCGACAAATGCGGCCGCGTTTTGGCGATTTTCAATTCGGCGGCACGAAAGATGCGCACAATGACACGGGCGTCGGCCCATGACAAATAGCGCATAAAAATGTCGCCCTTGGCGTGGAAGCCCAATATGTTTTTCGCCCGCTCCGATTGCTCGTTGATGAGTCCGTACGCCGAACCTTCAACCCGTGCGCGCAGATGCGGAATCGTAAGCATGCGCTTCCACACATCCTTGCGACCGATTGAACCCATTGCCGCGACCAGATAATGCGATTCAATCTCTTCGGCCGCGCGGGTAATGGCGATCGACTGCACCGTCCACGTCGAGGGATTCAATCCGAGCAGGCCGCGCGTCATCAGATTCGTGGCGCTGCGAAACATGCGACCGACGAATCCAATACTCTCATTCCCGCCGACCGCTTCGCGAGCTAGCTCCTGCAACCAGTCTTCCCAGTAACGGCGAAGCTCCGGCCGGCTGTTGTTGATCGTCGCCGCCACCTTCTGGTTGGCAAGCACCTTGCGCACCAGGTCAATCGCCGGCTCCAGTTCCGCCACCTGGAACGTGGTCCATAAGTTATTATGGTACTCAACGAAGATGCTGCCGATTTCGATGGGATCGTGCGAGACTTCTACGACGTCTTGAACGACCGAAGCGCTCTTGAGCGTGGCCATTCCCCAGCTCGCGGCAAAACCCTCCGGCGCTTGGATTTTCCCGCGCCGGATCGGAAAATATGTATCCGGTTCGGTGATGTCATAACCCAGCCGATCCACTGACCATTGCCGCAGCGCATCTTTGGCTGGCCCGTTCAAAAACTCCAGCACGGCCGCAACGATTTTCAATTCGCGAATATCTTCATTGCCGACTTGTTCGCGGAGTCTTTCCACGTCCTGCATCGTCAATGTATAATTCTCGCCGGCCGGACGACCCTTGAGATGAATCGGGACTTTGAAATTTACAATCTGATCAATCGTGCGAGGTCGCTCCAGCGACGCGAGCAAATACATTCGCTCATCCTTGGTCATACGCAACGTGTCGCCGGCCTGTGTGGTGAACGACACGATGTGCTTAACCTTTGCTTCACCGGCACGATGTTTGCCAAGCGTGGCAATTTGCCGTGTAATACTATATTCGCCGGCGAACGCGGCGCTCCAGTCTTTCAGCTCGCGTCCACCCAGCTTGATGCCCGTCGCGGCAATGGCTTGCTCCAGGTGATCGACGCCCTCCAGGTATCGCCCCAGGGCGCGGTCATAGGCACGCTCCGGCGCGGCGTACAGTGCTTTGTACGATGCACTGTTGACGCCGCGCACACCGCCCATGAATTCCGCCATCGTTTCTGGCTTGTAGCGAATTTCCTTGTGAAACGGCAGCGTGCTGATGCGCGTCGTCTTGCCCACGACGCGGCCAAGTGAGTCGGTCCGGCGCGGCTTGAGCACCGAAAGCAATTCACCGTTGATATCATCGGCCAGCGACGTGACCGCCAGCTTTCGACCTTCGATACGGGCCTGATTCCACTGGCTGTTGAGCAACAAAAAATGCCGGATGGCGTTGATGATATCTTCCGCTTCCTGTCGGGATAAATCTTTGACGGGCGTTTTTGCCAGCCGTGCGATTTGCTTGGCCAGGCGCGGCGTTAAAATCGCGTCACTGTCGGGATGCGAAAGATACTTTTCCAGTTGCTCCAGCTTGGCGCGTTTGCGGCTGGAGATTTTCGCCGCGTCGATCGGTCCGACCAGGCGATCCACTTCGGCCTGAAAGTCCGGCCGAAGTCGCATGCGAGTGACCCGCCGAATCAGCGATCGCAATTGCCCGTGTGCTTCGCGCGTGCGAAACTTCTCAAGCTGCTCATTGAGCTTATTGATGGCACGGGCCAGGCCGCGATAAGTCTTAATTGTTTGCACACTCTTGAGCATGCGGCCACGCACTTCCATCGGAATGCCGCGACGGCGCGGCTTGGCCGTTGAGCCGGCGGCGGGCGTTTCGGTCCAGCTCGTCGTCTGGATGATTTGTACTAATGCCGCCTTGATGGCGTCCACTTCCATTGCCCGCTGCTGTGTCTGCATGCGCAACTTGTCGAGCTTGGCCTGCACCGACACCACGCGACGTTCGCCGCGATCCTGCGCTTTCATCACAGCCCGCCACACTTCCTGTTGCGGAATCATCACCACCGGACCGACGACGGCGCGGTGAATAATTTCTTTGACAGTCATATCCTGGCGGCGCATGCGGTCCGCTTCACGGCGACGGTCATCATGCACGGCGCGTTCGTAGCGGTCCAGGTCCAGGCGTATGGTCTTGGTCTTGGGATCGCGTCGCCGGGCAGCCGCATGATATTTTTTGGTCAACGAATATACTTTTTTCTCTCGCTTCCGCGTGGCGGCCGTGACGCCTTTTTCCTTGAGCGATTGGTGGACAAAGTCCGCCAGCTTCGCGCTGGTGTTCACGCCGGCCTTGATCGCACGGGCCGAGAGCGCCGCGGCCAGGTCGATCAGGTGCAGCATGCCCAGCGATCCACCCGCACGCATACGCGCGTGCCCCCTGGCGAGACGCGGGCGCACAGATTCCGGCGCGCGTTTGATTGCCTGGGCCAGCGGCGTCTGCCGCTGTTTCATGCGCTCCGTAAAATACTTTTCCGCCAGGGCCAATCGCTGGCCGACGTTGGTGCCGCCCAGCGTGAGCTGCCCCTCAACATCATCGCCGCCGGACACCTTGCCTTTGGTTTCTTCGGCGAGCTGCGATTCCTCAAAAAACGGAATAGTTGCTTGCCCGCCAGTGATGCCGCCGGCAAATTGTTCGCCAAGCAGACCGAGCTGCTGGCCGGCGAACGATCGCAGCGATTCAGACGGGGCGGCGGGTTCACCGCCGGCCCGGTCCGCGTCGTCCAGATCCGCTTCGGCCGGAATGATATCTTCACCCAAATCCAGAGGATCTTCGGTCGTGACGTTTTCACCACGCTGATCGTCGGGCAAGATCGTGAATGTTCCCGGATCGGCCGGGAATCGCGTGATGAATTCCACGGGCACGCCGCGATCGGGAAACGCTTCGCACACAGCGCAGCGCGTGCCGTCCACGTCCATGACTTCAAAGTATTCCCCGAACGCCGTCCACGCCGCCCCAACGGGCAGGTTGGGCGCATCGAGAAATTCAAACTTCGTCTTGGTCAACCCCAGCTCCGGCAAATTCATGCGACGCAATTCCCAAAGCATCGCATTGAGAACATCTTCCGGATTGTATAAATTCGCCCCGTCGATGATTTGCTGGCTGATATATTCCTTGAGCGCCGCCTTGCCGCGCACCTTGACCTCCAACGCCGCGTCATAGAGCCGATCGCCCAGGAAGTCGCGAATCGTTTCCTGTTCGTAGCCGATGCCCAGGCGGTTTTGTATCTGGCGGCGCAAACCCGGCGACAGGTCCGTCAGATAATCCTCCGACGGTTTAATATCTTCATCCGGAAGATACTGTTCCATCGGACCATCTTCCTGGCCGCTCACCCCGCCGCCGCGTGCGTTGCCGAGCATGATTTCCGATTGCTCGACGGGGTCCAGGCCGTAGAGACTGCCGGCTTCCAGCAGACCTTGCTCCAGCGATTTCAGCGTGATTCGGCGCGGGGCATCGGGCAGGCGGTAGGGGTTCTCCCCCGCTAGCTCGAACTGTTCGGCGCTTGTGGCGGCCGACTCTGCGGCGGCCGCCGGCTGGGCAGGTCGCTCCCCGCGATCTTCGTCACGAAGTACAGCCGTCCCCTGGGCCTCCTGATTGGGCCTGGTTTCTGCCCCTGCGGATTTTGCGACTGATTCCCCGGCTTCGCTGCCGCCGCGTCCTGTGGCGTCTGTGACTGCCCCTGGCTGTTCTGTGACGATTCCCGCTCCGGCTTCGGATTGGACGGGGTCGCTGGCTGGGATTTGTGGCTGGACTTCTTGGCCATCGGCGGATTGCTCCAGGGCTAGGTTACGTCGTCGCGGCGTTCCGATCAATGCCTCGGCAGGCGGGGCCAACAAGTCAACACCAGTCGGCACCGATCCAAGGTGCGAAAGAATCGCCCGCAGCTTGATGCGTTGGTCATCATCGAGCGGCTGTTCGCTTTGCGGGTCGATGCCCTGGGCGAGCATTTGCTGGGCAAACAACGCCGCTTCGGCCAGCTCGTCGGCACCGCGTCCGGCCAGCTCATCGGAAACCTGCGAGCGAACTTCCACCACGTCGGCGCGAACGTCGAATTCCAATGTCTGTGCGCGCGCGATGCGGCGCGTGGCGTCGGGATCAAACGCATTGAGCGCTTGCAGCGCGGCCTGGCTTTGCTGCAAATCGTACCGCTGCACTTTGATATCTAAACCCGTGAACGCGCGATCCACATCGCGTATTGCCTGTGTTTCCAACTTGCGCCGGTTGCGAATTTCCACCAGCATTGGTTCACTGCGCGTTGCTCCACCAAACGCGCCGCCACCGGCAAACGCACCGGCCGCACGTTCGAGCGCGCCGATCGGCGTCACGCCGCCCTCGACCGTGGGGATGTGCAATCCAAATTCACCGGCGACGGGTATATAAAAACTTCCCGCCATCGACGGGTCGGCTTGTTCGGCGATAAGCAGGCGCGTCACCCCTTCCAGGAGATATTGCGCTTCTTCTTCGGCGACTTCGCCGGTGCCGCCGGCCATGACGCGAAGAAACCACCCCATGACTCCGGACCGCGCTGCGCCGGCCGTGGTGAATTGTGTGGGCAGGATGCCCGCTTCCACCATTGCGCTGGCGAATCCGTAAGCTACTTTTCCACGGGCCACGATGGTGCGGGCGTCGCCTTCGGCGATGCCGCGCTCCACCAGATCGTCGATCATGGTTTGCGTGTCGCCGCCGGCTTCCTGAAAAAAGAGCAATCCCGCTGCAACATCAAATCCGAACTGCCGAGCCGCGAGTTTCGTCATGCCGGCGGCGCGTCCCATCTTGCTTGCCGCCATGCCGGGCAACAACGTGGCGACCGCACTGCCGGCATTTTCTGCAAAACTGTCCGTCCACCAATGAATATTATTCACGCGATTGAGCACTTGCTGTTTCAGCGGAGCGCCTTCGTCGTCGATCAACGCGCGGTGGTCAGGCGCGATCGCTTCTGTTTCACGCAACGATCGCAGCCAGCCGGCCAGGCCGTGCGCCGGCCGCGAGACGCCATAATGTAACACCGGATCGACCACGCCTTGAATTGCCGCGTCAATCTTCTCAATATTCGTTGCAAATGGATCACCGGCGAGCGATGCACGATTCCCCACCGATAGGCCAACCAGCGCGTCGGCAATATTGCCCACGCCTTCGGCCGTGTCTTCGGCGAGTCCCAACGGCAGACGGAGCAACAATCCTTTCGCCGCGCCGACGATGGGCGCGTGCTCAACCATCGGCCCTTCACGCTCCGGACGCAAATCACCGCGCAAAGGAAGTTGCGCCGCCGACTGATTCGACACCGCCTGGTACAAATAACTATTCTTCGCGGTCGCGCTTTCAAGTCGCTGCGCCTCTTGTTCGGCGCGTGCGGCGTCGATGGCGGCCTTGAGATACGGATCGACCTGGGGCGCGGCGAGTTGCGTCACGGCGATGCCTCCGCGCTCAATTGCTGCGGTATGCCCGGCACACCGCCCGATGATTCCGGTCCGCCCCACGCCGGCCACTTGGCGGCCTGGCGAATTAAATCGAGCACCACGCCGTATTCGGCCTGTTGGTCCGGATCGGTTAAATCGGGCGGCAAGCCACGATGAGTGAGCTTCCACTGTTCGCCGGCCAAACGGCGGAGCTGCGCTTCCATACTATTCGGCGTGCCGATTGCGCCCGTCAGTTCATCGTATTGATACACACTGGTCGCGCCCGTGGCCGGGTCATACATAACATGTGCGTCGAATGTCAATTCACCCGCCTGCCGGCCGGACCGCTTGAGCATCGAATTCAATGTATCAACCAGCGGCCGATCCTCTTCATAGATCGTGCTGACCGGCCGGCCCGCGCCGTTGACGGTGTTGAATTCAAACCACGTATCCGCGCCGCCGTCGTAGAGCGCGGGGAAATACGCCTTGTCGCCGATCACCTGCGGCAAATCAGGACGAATAGTACCATGCTCCGAAAGACCGCCGCGACCGAGCATATCGACCAGGCCGTCCAGTCCTTGCTGGAGTTTGAAATGCAAATCATTTTTGCGCCCCACCGTGCCGACGCCGACCATCGCCGGCACCAGCCAGGTGGTGCCGTCCACGCGCACGTCCACATAATCCTGCGCGACGCGCTGCGCTGCACGAACCGGCGCTTGCTGGGCGAGCTGCGATTCGTCAGTGATGTTTTCCACCGTCGCCATATCCACCCACGCACGATCGAGCTGGGCGTCGAATTGGTGCAGAAAATGCGCGGACAAAAACGGCTTGCCGGTGGAGAACACGCCGGGCCGGGCGAGATCGAGCCACTTGTGCATCGCCTCGCCGGGCAAAATTCGTTTAATACCTTCACGCTTCGCCTGCGCTTCAGTCGCCATGCGATGCAAGCGGGCGCGTTCCACCAAGCCAGGGGCAAGCGGGTTGGAAAAACTCTCAATCACGTCCTGGGCGAGCGGCGATTCGATTGGTACATTGCGCGTGATTTCAAGCGCATCGGCCGCAAGCTGGCCGTTCGGCGCATCAAGCGCAATGCCGAGCGCCTGGTTCCAGTTGTCGCGCGCGATGATTTTCAGCGGCGCAAGCCCACGTCCGAAGTTATCACCGAGCTGGTCGGTGCGGAAGTTATTCTGAATGGCGTCGATAAAATTGATCGGCAGCTTAAATTTATTGCGCGTGAACCAATCAGCCACCGCCTCCAGCGGAACCTGGAATGGGAGTTTTTGGGTTTCATCAAAGAACGCCGCCAGCGGCGCTTCTTCGTTGGGAAGCTGCGCGGCGTCCGGCCCCGTGACGCCCTGCAAAAACGCCTGCATCAGCACGTCTTTGGCCTCAACGGTTTTTTGTCGCGCTTTGGCTTCGCGTGCAATAGTATCAAGACCGTCGGCAATGTGTTTGCGGGCTTCGGGCGTCTGCGGCATAAGCTCGGCAATGGCCTGGGCGCGGAGCGCGGCTTCGGGACGCAGCGAGCTTTCAGCGACGGCCGCGTCGAAGTGCCGCGTCACAAGCAACGCCGTGAGCGCGTCTTCGGATATATTCTTTTTCTCGCCGAATTCACCCGTGACGACGGCCCCCGGCTGTTGCGACAACGCCTTCGCGCCGGCCGCGAGCACACTGCGAACATTGTCGATATCAAAGTCATCGCGCGAAAGCAGATGATCGACCACATTCCGCAGCTCACCGAATTGCTGTTGGGCCTGGGCGCGGTCGAATTCATCGAAACGGTTTGTTGCGAAGTCGATTTTTCGTCGGCGGTCGTCCGGATCGAGCATATTCCGGGCCGCTTCCGATTCCATGATTTGCACGGCGGCGCGGGGATCGCGGGGCAACCAGTAATGATACTCTTTGCCGACGGCGGCGCGAATGAATCCGTCGATCATCTTGTTACGCTGCGCATCGGAAAGCGGCTGAATGGTATATTCACCGTCCTGGTCGGTGAGATTCGCCGGCCCGAACCGGCCCAGCGACGCGACAAATTCCTGGCTGGCCAGCGAATAATCCATATTGCCTTCGGCAATTTCGTCGAGCAGGGCGGTAGCTTCGTCCTGCACGGCCTGGAGCGTGAGCGCGGTTTCTTTTTCTGCGCCGGCGGTGAGCACACGGTTGCGGACCAGCGTGCCATAGTTTTTAAGATATTCATCCGCCGCTTCGGCCACATCGGCGTCGGCGATGTTCTCAATCCCACCCTCCAATTTGTCATGCGCGCTGCGGAACAATGCAAACGCTTCGCCGGCGGGCAGATTCGCGCCTTGCAGCTCGGCATCGAAGAGCGTGCGACTGATAACTTGTCGCTGTTCCAGCGCTTCGCGTTGCTTGCGACCGGACTCGATGGCGACGCCGATGCGGGAGAGCGAACGGCCGAGCGCCTGCGCGCCGGCACCCAGGCCGGCCAGCGCGTCGGCGCTGTGGAAGGGATCGTCCAGCCGGACGCTTTGTTCCCGCTGGCCGATAAGGTTCGTTGTACTCTGGATGCGTGTCATAAGTTATTTATGTCGCGAGAAACTTTTTCATGCCTCCGGCACGGTGAACGGTGTAGGCGGTTTCCGCAACGGTGCCGGCGGCGGACAACGCACTATTCACCAGCGCCCCCGTGCCTTGATCCTTGATCGCCTGGGCGCGGACATCGGCATTAAACAGAATGCGGGCCTGGTCTTCCGCCAAGTCGAGCGCCTGGTCAACCATGACATTGAGCGGCGATCCTGAATTGACATCAACGCCGGCGGCGGCGTATTGGGCCTGCGTGGTCGCCTGGCGACGGCGCGCGTCGCGCTGGAAGCGTTGCGCGTCGGCGGCGGCGTTCTTTTTCACGATGGATGCGTTGCGGCGCGATTGACCGTAGGCGCTGACGCCCTGGGCAATCTGTCCGCCGGTTTGGAGCGTCTGCCCCGCAAGATATATTTCTGCACCGCTCATTGCGTCCTCGCAAATAAATGGTAATCCATGCCCCGAAAATATTGTTTCATTGTTCCTTCTTTGTGAAACCCCATGCACGCCATGAATCGCATGCCGCGTGCCCAACCCACCCGCGTGGTCGCTTCGACGCGGTCGTATTGATGTATTTCCATCGACCACGAAAGCACTTGTTCAAACATGCGGGACAAAAGTAACAATCGTCGCCGGTCGCCCGTCGTGTTCTCCGCCACGAACGTCCAGGCGGCGGCGCGGCCCGGCCAGATTTCCGCGACGCCGCCGATCGCTTCGACCTTGCCATGAATCCAGAACGTCCACGCGGCCCCATTGCCCGACACCTGGGCGACGCGCTCCGGCGTAAAGGTTTCGCCGAATTCGTACATTTGATCGCGCTGCGGTTGAAAATCCTGCACATCTTCATATCGAAGCGGCTGAATATCAAAACGCTCGCGGATGTTGTCTAAAGTCGTCATCGGTCCCCCAGCTCCAAATCGACCGCCAGTGAGAGCACTTCCAACGGCAGCGGTTGTGTTTGTCGAATCGCGATCGACGGCAACTCCGAGATGATGCTGTCGAAGGTTTCCTCCACATAGCCGGTAAACAGCGGCGGGCTGACAAATGGATCGTCCTGCGGCGTGCGCGTCGGCAACGCTCGCCACGCGCCGACCACGACCCCGTTGTCCGTCAGGGCATACTGCGCGCCGATGGATCGGTGCAAAAGCGCTTTGACGGCCACCGGCCGGCCGATGCGACCGCGTGTTTCCGGCGTGCTGCGCGGCACCAGCGGCATGGGTTCCATGTACTGTTCATAGCCGAATCCGACGTGGACTTTGGACGATTCATATGGAAGAGTAACTTGTCCGTCCGCCACCACCTGCGGCGTCACCACATTGCCGTCGGCGAGAATAGACACCGTGGCCCCGTTCAAATGATCGAGTCCATTGATAACAGCGGTCGCCGCGCCGATATACGTCAAACCGCAATCGACGTAGTACGCATCTTCTTTCGCGCCGTTTTCGGGAAACATCGACGCCAGCCGCTCATTGGTCCGCGTCACCACGCCGCTAATAGTACGTTTAACCGACAACCAAAGCTCATCGCGCTGCGACACGTCGGCCGGCTGGGTGCCGGGGGCGCGGATCACGTCCATTGATTCCACCACGCCGTCGCCGCCGATCGGGTGTTCGTGGGCGGCGATGACGTTTTCATTTTTATCGTAGGTGATGCCCATCAGGACGCCGTCGGCGAACGCCGCCCAAATAATAGGATCAGGCACCTGGCAATAGGCCATATCCACCAGACCACCGTGCCGCTGCGCCAAGTGCGAGCAGAGCTTGGTCAGTTCCGTGCCGACGTACTGGTCACTGTCAAAAGCGTACGCTAGCTCGATGATTTTACGCGCCGTGATTTCCGTAAAGAGCAACGCCGTATGCACGCGCACAAACGGCACCGTCGGATGCGTGCGCCACGTCGATTGCATGCGCACCCCCACATCGGTGGGAGTAATAGGAGTAAACAGACCGCTGGAGCGCATGAGAAATTCACCGCCGCCGGAAAGCAGCGCCAGCCCCCGGCCGACGGACGCCGCCGAATGCAGCGTGTTGACCTGGTCGTCATCCACATCGAACCGCACGGCGCTTTTATCCGTAATCGAATCGTCATCGTCGAATTCGCGGAAACGATTGAAGTCGCCGGGCACGCTCTTCCAGACGCGCTGCGGATTCAATTCATCCATGCCGACGAAGACCTGGGCCTGGTCGATGAACGTGCCGGCCTTCGGCCAGCCGGAAGTCTGGCTGAATGTACCAAACGCCCACTCCGGCGTTTCCCTTGTTCCGTCAATCGCGTTGAACACATGGTTCACCGTCGCCAGGGCTTCGGTGGGCGAATTGACGGCCGTAATAGTACAATCACCCCACTCATAGAGCGGCGGCGCGCCGGATTCCGACGTATCGTTGCCCAACCCCTCACCCCAGCGAGCGCGAATGATGCGGCCCGGCCAGTCAAAGGGCGCGACACCGCCGGGCGCGTCGGTCGCCGCGAACATATTAAAAGTCGCCGTAATGGTAATATTGCCGCTGTTGGCGTCCACCTTGATTTTCTTGCCGTCATCGGTGTTGACATCGTCGAGCGGACCTTGCAGCGTGCGGTAGGTGCCAAACGGCCAACTGGCGATCAATGTATCCAGGCCGGTGCGCTCCAGCTTTTTGATCGCATGCACACCGTCGGTCATATACAGCACGTCCCTGGACTGGTGGAATTTCAAAAACGGCAGATTCGCTTCGCCGTAACACGTCGCGATTTCCACCGGGTTGCCGCCGTCCATCAGCAAAACGCCGTCGCGATGCACGCGCACGTATTCATGCCCGAACTCCAGCATGTATTGCTGATCGTTGGAGAACACAAAGCGGCGCAACCGCACCGGCCGCGTCGCGGCGAATTTCTGCGTGGAAACGTAATATGTTCCCGGCCGGCCGGCGACGGGTCCGTAGATGCGTGCGATCATGTTCCGGCAATTTCGCAGGGCGCGATGATATTTATCCAGATCGACGCGCCCGAGCAGGTAGGGCGTCATCATGCCGGCGGTGAAGTCATAGACTTGGACAACTGTTTCAGGCATGGTTTCAGGGACCGGGGGAAGCTAGCGGCCGTACGGTGCAACGTGTTCAGATTGATTGGAAAGCCGCGCCGCGAGCACGTTTTCCGCGCGGATGCGTTCGCCCCACTGTTCACTGGAATCCGCGAACTTGGCGTCGATCATTTTCTGTTCGTACACCACCATCAGCTCGCGTTTTTTCTGGTCATCCCGCAACAGCGCCGACGCCAGCTCGGCGGCGCACGCCGTGCCAATGGCGCTGGACACGATCGGGTCAATGTCGCCGGCATTCAGCAATCGCGAGATATAAGTAGCATTGGCGGCGGCGGCATCGGTCAGAATGTATCTTCCTTCGCGTCGCCATCCTTCACGGCTTTCATTGATCGTGATGCAGCGTAGAAGATTAATGGGACATTGGAATCGAGCGCCGTACCCGAACGCCGGCGGCTCGGCCAGCTTGGCAAGCACGGCCCGACGGATGGCGCAATTCCAGGGATGACTCGCCAGAATTTCATCGCGCTTGAGCGGGAACACGCGACGGAACAGGTCTGCGGCGCGCGATCCTTCATCGAGCGATGTAATCGGTTGCAGGCCAAGGTCCGCCATGCAGAAATTCGCGATGTCAACTTCGCTGTGCATAAAAACTATTCCCAAAAACCGGCGTGCGGTTGAATCGCCGAACCGCACGCCGGCGCTGATGAAGAGCCGAATACACTAATCACGGGCCGTGCCGAAGATACCGACGGCAAGGTCCATCGCCGCCAGCGTCGCCGCCGCCGTTGTAATGACAATTTCAAGCGGCTGGGTGGTGCGCTGGCCAAAGAACGTGAGCTTGTCGGCAAACACTTCCGGCACGAGCGTGGTTTTCGCCGCCGCCAGGCGCAGCGAGTTGGTCGTCAATGCCGGCGCTGCGCCACTGACACCACGGTGCCCGATGGCCAGCGTGCAAGCGCCCGTGGACACCGTGTTCCACAACACGCCGAACAACGGCAATACATTGGGCTGGTGCAGGCGACACATGAAGAGCGTGCTGCCGGCGACCTGATTCACGCCGTCGCTGGTGAATTTGCCGAACCCCAGCAACCGCACGCGGCCGAACAGTTTGTCGGCGTCAATTTTGTACTGCGGATCGGCGAGCAGCGCCGCGATTTCCGCACTGTTGAATTCCGCCATGATACATTTCTCCTGGCCACTGCGGGCCGGTTGAAAACTATTGTTGAACAGACGCCCGGCGGCGGCGGTGGGGGCACGCCGCCAGGCGTGAAGTGATGACGGGCAATCCGATTACTTCGTTTCGTCGCAACGAATCTTGACGACCAGCACTTCCTCCAGGCGGGTGCAGCCGAGCGTCATTTGCGCGAAGATGTACGGATTGAACTGCTTGTCGGACCGGGCCGGGTCCATTTCAAAACGCGGTTCCTGCGGCCACTTGCCCTTGACGCCGCGCTTCACGAATGCGTAACAATCGCGCACGTTGCCGGTCTTGGGCAGAAGGTTCATCCAGATGAATTTCATACCAAGCCATGTGTCGATTTCGCCGTTGACCAGCGGGCGCACGCTGTTGTAGTCGGCGCTGCCGACTTCCGTATAACGGAGCAGCGATTCACGCTGGAACGGGCCGCCGACAAAAGTAATATCGTCCAGGCCGGTTTCCACATCGGCCACGCCCATGAGCGTGAGCGTGCGTCGCACCTTGCCGGGCGTCAAGTTACTATCCGTCGCGGCACCGTTTTCGACGAAGTCCACCGCGATCGTCTGGCCGGCGGGAAATGGAATGGTTGTTTCGACCTTGTTCACGACCTCGATGGCGTTGCCGCCCAGGGCGTCGATGATGAGCCGGTCGATTTGACGGCCGAAGCCGCGTTCCATCGCCGTGTTGATTTCGTTCGCGGGATCGTCGAGCGTCCGGAACTTATCAACGTTGGGAATAGTACATCCGTCCATGAAGTCGCGCATGGTGAGCTTGCGCCGACGCCATTCGTTGGGGATGTTCGGCGAGTCTTCGTCGCGGCCGATTTTCTCGATCGGGTCGCGCTTCTTGAGAAAATCAACGTAGTGGGCTTCACCGGCGGAAGTCGGTTCCATCGTGATGCGCGAAAGCAGCTTGGTCATGCGCTGTTGCGTGTCGTGCATGACCGTGTCCTGCCAGGTTTGTTTGAAATGGACCTGGTCCATTGTTCCGTAGGGCATGGGTCAACTCCAGAACACAGTGTTCAAACGGTGTTCGGCGCTGATCCCCGCATCCTTACGGACAGCGCCTTGCGACATTCGGACCGCAAAGCAGATCCCCGATATGTCCCATCCGCTCCCCCACGGACCGCCGCGAATCAACACGACGGATGCCCGTGGGACGGCTGGAAAAAGGTTGGCGAGTACCGCCCAGGACTCGCTCAACCGAGCAACCCGCGATTGCGGGAGCTAGCTAATAGAATGCGCAGGTTTCCCCGCGACGTCAAACGTTCATCGGCACAGTCTTCTTCTGACGATCAGCCGCCGGGCCTTTTTGTTCCTTGCCGGCGCTGGCCATGCGTTGCAAATCCTGATATCGCTTGAGCACCGGGGCACGTGTCGCTTCCGGCAAGCTGGCGTCGTGGAGAATGCGGTCGTTTTCCTTGTCGTTGCGAAACTTGACCAGCTCCGCCGCCGCTTCGTCCGGCGTCATCTCGAACGATGGATGCGTACCGCCTTCCCGTGCATTGTCGCCGGCGACCCACTTGCCGACCGTCGCCAGGAGTTTCATCAAGCCGACGCTGTTACCCCACGACGGGTGATTCTTTTCCAGCTCTTCCTTGAGTTCCGGCACGATCGACGAAATTGCCAGCCCGGCCAATACATTATTCTGATCGTACGCTTCGCCCCACACTTTGCGCAGCGCGGTTTCCGTCGCGGCCTTCGCTTCGGACTGCGCCGCCGCGTGCTTATCCATCGCCAACTTCATAAATTCCGCGTCGGCACGATAGAGCGCGGCCATCTGCTGTTCCGTGATGCCGGCCTTGTGCGCACGTTCGTTGATAAATTTCACACGGTCAGGATCGGGCTTGAATCCGTCGGGCATGCCTTTGTCGGGCAGCTTGTACCCGTCCGGCGTTTCCGGCGCGCCGAGCGCACGCCAGAACTTCGCACGCTCTTCATCGGTCGCATTGGGACCGAGCGGCTTGACCCCGCCACCGCCCATCGCGCCCATCCGCTGTTCCAGCGACACCAACTTGCGGACCGCGTCGGCCTTGTTGTTGATATCTTTAATCGACCCGGACCCGCGAAGATCATCGGGCAGATCATGCCGCCAGTCCGTGTTCGGAAAAGTAACAACCACGCCGCCGGCACCAGCCGCCCCCCCGGCACCACCTGCCCCCCCCGCACCACCAGCTCCCCCAGCCGCGCCGCCGCCGCCTTCACCGCCACCCCCGCCACCGCCGCCACCATCCCCAGGTCCATCGGGAGCTAGCATTCTTCGATGGCACTGGCCGAGCGGGTGACGGCGGGCCTTCCGCCGGCGATCGCCTCGCGCGACACAAAAAATATTTTGGTTGAATAAGAGCAAATGAGAAAGAACATGGGAGGGTCGGAACATCGTGCTACTCCATCAGCAGGGTGTTATTTTCGCACCAGCAACGTTGCGGCGCGGCGAATGCGTCCAAACCAGCGGTTGCGGAACAATCGGTCCGCCGGCACGTCCGGCGGCGGTTCGTCCGTTTCCGCCGTAAATTGTATATTCGTGATATGCGGCGTCACGACGCCGTTGTAATACGTCAGAATTTGCGCACTGGCCGTGACATCATGGTCATCGGCCGCTTGCACCTGCACCGTTTGCGGCGAATCCTGCGGAATCGTGCTGGCGTCGGCCGGCTTATCGAGCAGTTGAAAGTAACCGTGGTTAATCGCCGTCGCGGCCCACGCTTCCACTAGGGCCAGCTCGCCGGCGCTTAATGCTTTATTGAATATCGCCAGCTTGCGGAACCGCGTCGCCGACGGGAACAGCGCCGCGTAGCCGGCGGCGAGCGTAATGCCGGCCATGTCGGCGAACGAACCAACCGTGCTGTTGACGACTTCGACGCCGTCCAGCCGCAGAATATGCTGCTCCGTCGCGGCGTTCCAGGTATATACCAATGTCGCCAGCGATCCCCAGCTCGCTCCGGCGAAGAATGCCGACGAACTTAACGCACCGCCGGAAAGCCGGCCACAGTGCAGGCGATTGTTTGTGGATTGATACACAACCGCCGCGCCGATGTCGGCGGTGCCGAGAAAGAACAAGATCGAGTTCGCCGCCGGCGACGCGGGCGGAAGCCGCACACGGGCCACGATGGTGCCGATGGTCTGCGCCGCCATCGCCAGGCCCATGTTATCATTCACGCCGTCGAATTGTATCATCGGCCCGCCATCGTCCACAATCGCCGGCTGCAAACCGCCAGCGATTTGGATTATGTTTCCGGCGGCCGACCCGGCACGCTTGCGCAACAGACTGCACACGCCGCCGCCGGCGTCGGTCGCGTGGCCGGCATCGCCCCACCAGACTAAGCCGCCCGGTTCCGCCGCCAGGTCCGGCGGGTTCATGCGGATTTTTTCGATATCCGCATCGGCGTCGCGGGCGGTGCATTTATACGAATAAATCACCGGCGTGGACGGCGGCACCGTGCCCATATCGTGCGCGGGCGCGTTGTTGTGGGGAATGAGATTCGATTCCTTGTCTTCGTACTCAACTTCCGGCGCGATGACGGTGTGCTGGAGATTGAGAACAAACGACGGGACATCGGAATCGTTGGGAAACGTAAAAGTAGTATTGTGCGTACCAACATTGACGGCGCGGCCGTCCAGGTTGAATTCGACGAAGTTGCCGGCGTTGATGGCGTACGGCGCGCCGTCCTTGGACTGAAAGTTTGTGACCGATCCCAGATTCGCCGCTGATACATTCAGCGTGGCGTCGCCGGGGTTTTCAATGCGCACCACGACGGTGACAGGATTATTCAGCGTGGTGGTGGGCAGGATGACGGTGGCCCCGTTACCGTAGGGAACGCCGGCAACAAAGATCGCGAAGATGGACCCGACGCCGGCCACGACTTGCAAACGCACTTCATTGCCGCCGCCGGTTTCCAGCGTTTCGATGAACGTGGAATCGCCGGCGTCCGTGGCGGGATCGGGATTCATCGCACAGCGTATTGCACTATTCACGCCAAAGCCGGCCAGGGCGGCGATGGCGTTGAAGTGCGCGGTCATGTCGAAGTTATGAAAACCCACCCCGACATTGCCGCCACTGTTGACGGCCGCGACAATGGGCGAGATCGCTTCGGGTCGGTCGCCGGCGCTGAAGGCAGGCGCATCGCCGCCCGTGTAGTCGTGCGTATCAAAGGCACAGAAGATGATGGACCCGTCACCCAGCCCGCCGGTCGAACGATAGAACAGCGTGGCCAGCGGCGTGACGGTTCCATTGGGAGCGCCGCCGCCGGCAGGGTCGGGCGTCAGGAGAAAGCCCGATGATTGCCACCGCACGCCGGAATTATGCGCAACGACGGCAAGCGTCGAGCCGTTGTCGAAGTTATTAAAACCGGGCGGATTCTCCCAGGTGGTGAAACAATCGTGACTGCCGACCTGCACGCGATAAACATAACTTGCGCCCATTACGTACCGCCCTTCCAGATCAAACGAGACACAGACACCGTGTTGCAACAAATGATCGCGGCAAGACGCTTGCCGGGCGAATTGCGATGATCGTTGGCAATGCGTGCCAGATCGCGATAACTCGGACCAAGCGGACCGAAAAATAATGTAATCCAATCCGACACAGACATCGAGCTAGCTCCGTTCCCGGTTGAAGAATCGCGGACGCAAGAACGGCCCCGCGATATCCGGACCATAACCCGTGCTCGTCAAAATCATACGCTGCGCGACTTTCTTACTGACCCGCTCAAAAGCCGCCCGCAATTCCGGCGATGCGCCGCGAACTTCCGCCATCAACTTATCCCAGCTCGTTTCCGGAATGTACGAAAAATCGTCAAGCAAAAAATCAGGGTCGTCCGTTGTTCGTTCATACAGCGTCGCAATGTTGAGCGACGGCGTTCCACAAAACGGGCAAATAATACACAACAACGGCGAACCGCTGCCGATGGCAAAATCGACGCCAACCCTTCGGTCGGCATCGACGAAACGTTCACAATGAGTACAAAAGTGCTGCATGGCTAGGGCGATATCACTTTCGCATAGACGTTCAAATCTTTCAGCGGGTTCGCGAACGTACCGCCGCTGGCGTGCCATCGCAGAGCGTGATTGATGACCAGGTCCACGGTCGCCGTGCCGTCGCGGATGCGTTGCGCCTGCGCTTCATCGACGATGGTGAATTGCAGAATCGCCTGCCGGCCGTGGATGATATCACTGAAACTACCAATCGGCAGACGCAGCGGCGGCGACTGGAATTTGTCACCGTCGCCGTCAAAGACGCCATCGAGCGAGCCGATGATCCAGATATCGTAACCCCATTGCAGATTGAGAAACATGCCGGCATTGGCGTGCCAGAGCACTTCGGTGCGCGACCGCATCTCAACCTCAAACACCATGCCCACCTGCGCGTCAGGCAGCGGCGGAATGGCGACGTTGTTATACGGAACCGGGTCATTGCCCTGTTCGTGCTGGGCAAAAAGTATCAATTCACCCGGCGGCCCGACCCGCAACTCTTCGGCCGGACTGTATTCGTAGTAACTTTCCGTGGCCGATGGCCCCCTGGCCGCTCCCCACGCCGAACCATTCCCGGCCGCCACCATCAACGCCAGACACTCCGCCAACATCGAAAAGTGCATTTTCATAGCGTGATACTCCTATACCCCGGAAGCAAGAGGAAGAAAAAATTCGATTCAGAAACCCAGTCGGCAGCTTTCGCTGCCGGCACGGGCTGTCAAACCTCAAGATTTATGCACTACCGGCGGTTTCGCCGGCGAGTAATTTATCATGGTTGCGGGCAATCGCCGCATTCGCCCAATACATTGCCTCTTCCAATTTCGTCATCACAATGGACATTTCCCGGCACGACGGCAGCTCCACGTTCATGCGCTGCATCGTCATGCGAATTTGCGCTCGCACCGCGTCATGCCGACGCCGCGCCGCCGCACTCGGTGGATGATAAGTAATGCGACGCTCGATCTCTTCATTCGTCAAACCCGGAACCGTCAACGCATCACCGAGCTGCGAATATCCGCTTTCAAACGGTTCCTGCGGCGAATAAGACTCATAGCCGTCCTCGTACAGCACGAGATACCCGCCAACAGCCGGATTGTGCTTGTCCAGCCATTCTTTCGACATCAACCGTGGCATGAACGGCGGGTCAAACCCCAATTCACCACTAACGGAAATGCCCCTGATTTGCAGCGCATGCACCGTCTTGTGACATTGATAACGCGGCATGGCCTGCACTCCGATCCCGCCCTCCGTTTCCGTCGGATAACCGCCCAGATTTTCAGTTGTACTATTCATCAGCAAAAACCTTTCCGGCCGAACGGCCAAAAGTATTGTTCAAACGGCACCTGGAGTGGTCACTTCAAATCCCGTTTTATGCTGACCGGCGAATGCAGGCAGCGACGATTGATTACGTCGTCTTATCTGGTTCCTTGGGCCGGCCTCTCCAGCAACCGATCGTGGCTGATTGTGCGGACGAACCGTTTGAACATTGGAGAATCTACCAAATCCATGCCGTACCCGCCGGTACGGCACGGAGAGAAGAGAGAGAGCTTGGTTATTCCGACAGCGTCGTCAACGCCTGGAGCAATCCGGCCGCCGCCGCCTCCATTTCATCGTACGCCGTCGTGGCATTGCCGGTCGTGAGCGACACAGCCGTTTCACCGTCGGTCGCCGCCGTGTCGAAGGTCGCTTGCGCGACACCGATCGCCGTGACCGCCGTGTCGATCGCCGTCGCCGCCGTGGCCGCGTCAACCGTATCAGCCGCCGCCGCCTCATTAATACCAATCGCCGCCTGCGTCAACGCGGTTTCAACCTGGTCGATGACCGTGGAAACAGCGTCCTGCGACGTTTTTACTTCGGCGGCCATCCCCACAAGCGACGTGATGCACGATCGCATCGCCAACAAACAACTATTCAAGTGCGTTTGAATTTCCGTTGCAAGCTGCAACGCTTTTTCACTGGCCATGAACGGGTTCCTCCACGATAGGTTCAGCCGGCGGGCCAATCAAAACCGTGGCGTCGCGCGAACGGCTGACTGCGTTAAACTTCCGAATCACACAGACATCAAGCCGAACGCCGACTTGCTGCGCGATGGTTTCCAATTGAATAATAGTACGCAAAATCGCACTGACGATGCAGCGTTCCAGCTCGTCGCCTTCACTGGTGCCGCCGTCCCAAAACCACGTGCAAGCCAAACCCGCCAGCCGGCCGGCCAGCTTGCCCAGCTCGCAGCACAATTCCGGAATAGTTTTCGCACGCTGCCCATCCCGCACGGCGGCGTTGTGAATACGCGACGCCGCCAGCTCCAGGTGATCAAACGTCACGTCGCCGGCCGTGGTAATAGTAAGATACTGCCGCAGTTCCGCATGCAGATATATTTCCATCCGCTGCGAAAGCAGATCGAGATAGAGCACACAATCCGCCAACTCGTCGCCGACCAGCTCGTCATCGACGGCTTCCCCGCGTCGGCGCTTCTTGAGCTGGTTGCACAATTCGCCGACTTCACCCACCAGGGCCATGCCCCAATCCGGCGGCGACCACTCATCAATAGTATGAAACACTGCCTCCGATCGCCGGCGGTTGGCGTCGGACAGTGCGCGGAATGCTAATTGGTAGTTTCTCATCGCGTTTCCCAACTCGCCACAGAACCATCGCGATTGCGTACGACACACAGCGACCAATTTATTACTTTTTTGGCCTGTTTTTTGCAATACGCGCGACTCGCGTATCCCTCGCCACTGTCCGCGACGATTTTTCCGCCGCGACGGGGGCGAGCGTTCCAATACCACAAAACCTTGCCGGCGCCGTGATCGTCATCAAACGATGGAAAAACTTCTATTCGATACATGGTGCTAGCTCCAATTCCAGGGGCGGGGGCCGGGGGCGCAAAAAGAACTCCGCACAGGGTTAAGCCGTAAACCTGTGCGGAGTATCGTCAGTTGCCTGGCGACGACTTCAAGTTATCGCCGTTTCACTCAACCTTTCCACCTTTCCACGCGAGCGCTGTCCGAGCGCAGCTCATCCACAATATCCCTGGCTTCCGGCCCCATCGCCAGGCGGATTGTGTCGGCGGAATTGTCGAATTCCTGGGCAAGCTGCGGATTGGTGCGCTTGGCCTGGTCGAAGGCGTTGATGTTGCGGCGCAGCGCGTCGGCCATCGGCTGGAGCCGGTTGATAACTTTCTTGTTGCGCAGCTCCCGCCACAGCGCCGCCAGCGCCACGACGCCGCCGGGAATAATAACATTCCACGGGGGCGGCAACACGCCGCCGATGGTTTGCGCGCCGCCGACGACCAGCTCTTCGGTGTCGATTTCGCCATCGTCGGCCTGGGCCTCTTCGAGCACCTGTTTGCCGGCAAACAGCGGTCCCGCGATGGCTTCACGCCACTTGCGGGCATAATCGAGCGCATCGCCAATATCCTTGCGCACTGCCGGGTCCGTGGTCGCGGCCAGTTGTGTTTCCAGCGCGGCGATGTTGTAGTCAATCTGATCGAGCACCACGCCGCCGATGTAGAAAATCCGCAGCGCCGGATGCACCGATTCCGCCCCGACAGGTTCGGGGGCCGGGGCCGGGGCCGGGGCCGGGGCCGGAATCTCCCCGCTCCCCTCCAAAGAACCACCCGTCGGCTGTCCCGCATCGACGATGACTGGGGCCGGGGGCGGAGTGGGCCAATCGTCGATGGTCGGCTGATCCGTGGTGGCGCAGCCGGTCAAAACGACAGCGAGCATCGCGAAGAACAGCGAAATCAATAAGAGCATAATACATTTCCACCAGACTTCCCCCCTGGTGGCCATGCCGGGATTGTGTCGGCGCATCAGATAACTCCCAAATGCCGTGTTCATGGATCGAATCCTCACATAGTAGGGACGTGCGATTCGGGCGGGACGTTCCCACCCAAAGAGCCGTTATCGGCAGCGGGCCGCCGCCATCCAGAAAACAGCGCCACAAGCGCCGTCCGACAACTCCAGATCGTCCATGACCTAACCGGCAAACACAGCGAAGCCACGGCGTCAAGCCCGCCACCGACAACAGCCAGCCCCATTCTGCCACACCGCCCCCCATTCCACAACACGTGGTAGGGTGCCCCGCTCCCCCTCCCAAGAAGTCGCGGCGGATGACCCGTGGACGGTCTGTGCAAAAAGTGTCCCGCCGCGCAAAGCTAGCTCCAGCAACGTTTTGCGCTTCGTTTTCTGGCCACGCGGGACGCGCGGTATGCGGCCAGGGCGGAGTTCCAGGAGATTTCACTCCCCGCCCCCCTTTCTGCGTAACGGGATACCAAAACGTTGTCCCGCGTGTCCCGCCCCGCACGTAAGTCCTGCATTATCAGAGGTTTATACGCTTTTTTTATTTGAAGAAAAACGTCCCGTCGGGGACCAAATCCGGCTTTGCGGGACATCTTCGGAGTCGATTTTCGGATTTTTTAGAGGTGGGCAAGGTCGCCGCCGCGAGGTGAGCCGCTGGGGGGCCATGCCCCTGCCCGCCGCCGCCGTGCCCGGCGGATCGCACGCTAGTCCGCGCGTTTATGCTACTATTCTGCGGGCGGGCGGAATGTACTATTGCTCGGCCGGGAAGCATGATTTCCGGCCGAATTCGCCTGTTTGCGAGCATCTAAGCGGACGGCTGCGCGTTGTTTCCGGCCGAATCGAGCTGTGCTCTCTTCATGCGCTCCACCATCTGCACCAGTCGATCGAGCAATTGTGGCTTTGCCAACATGATCGCAACGACCGTTTGCAGCGCTTCGGCCGGTGATTGCTTGTCCGGCGTTTCCACCTGCACGCGCTGCATCGGTTTGCCCTCGGTCCACTGGCATATTCGATCGAACGCTTTCCCCGGCCCTTCGGCCCAGCCGACCAGGACATAGCCGCCTTGCCCCTGGTTGGCGTCTTTGTCCCATGCCATCAATCGCGGGTCTTGCATTGCAGCGAGCACCAGGCCG
>CAYXQJ010000027.1:0-40122 GCA_964467455.1 uncultured Hyphomicrobiales bacterium
CAAAGCCCCTCTCGAACTCGAGAGGGGCAGCGAGCGAAGCGAGCGGGGTGAGGTATTCGAGAAAGTAACGAGCGGGGTGAGGTATTCGAGAAAGTAACGAGCGGGGTGGGGTATTAGGTAAACAGCGTCAAGCTCTGCTTGCGGATGTATCCCTCCACATCGAACTTCCTTCTGCAGCCGTTGGCGTTCATGTAGCGGATCTTGCCGTAGACGGGACGCTCGGTCCAGGCACGGTCGTGGACGCCGCCGATGCTCCAGGCAATGCCGGTGTAGCCATTGGGGTCGCGACCGTCGAGTTCGTATTTGTCGTTGAGGTAGATGGCGATGGCCAGGGCTTCTTCGGGCGTGGTCGTCCACTCCAAGATCTTCTTGGCCCAGTACATACGCATGAAGCCATGCATCTTGCCGGTGTTCATCATCTCGCGTTGTGCGGCGTTCCACAACTCGTCATGTGTTGCGGCGCGCTCCCATTGGTCAAGTGTGTACGTATGATCGCGCTTGTCTGCACGATGGGCGTTGAGCGTTTCTTGCGCCCACGCATGAAACCCCTCGAACCGATCGTAGTCGGCATTGTATTCGGTGAAGTTGTCGGCCAGCTCACGACGCACGATCAACTCTTCCAAAAAACCATCGGCGAGCGGTTGGATCTCCGTGATCTGATCGGCCGTGATGTTGATGGCCTTCATCACTTCCAGCGCAACACGTTGCGCAGAGAGCTGACCAAAATGCAGGTACGGTGAAAGGTCCGACTGTCCGGTCTTTGTTGGATCGTTGCGATCAGCATACGTGTGCAATCGCGACACGAACGTCTGCAACATCGCTTGTGCAGCGCGCTCACCGGGCTCAAGCCAATCTACGGGCTTGACGTTGGCGTTGATGCGCAGCGTGCTGCGGATGTGGTCCCAGTCGTTCCTCGCTACGCTCGGAATGACAGGGCTCGCTTCTTGCTTCTCCAATACAGGAAACTCTGTCAGGTACGTTGGCAACTGCCGCACGATCTTCGGACGGATCGTATAGGCCGCAAACTCCAGTTTGTTGCTGGCTTCCCAACACGGCACGATGTTGTGGGCATCCACTTGATGGAAGGGGGCAGGCACTGCGCGTGCAACATCATCGATCCATTGTTTCTTGATGCGCAACGGTTCGAAGTCGGTGACCAACAGACTCGGCGGATGTTCGTGCAAGAACGGAACAAGAACATCTTTCGGTGTGCCGAGCAGTACGGTGAAGGGAATGTTGAGTGCGGCAAGATCGGATTCGAATTCTGCCAGCCCCCTTAACATGAAGTCGTATTGACGCAGCGTGGCGTCGAGGAAGGTGGGCACAAGACAGAACACCACGTGCACCGACGTGTTGAGTTCCCGCGCCTGCTGCTGAGCATACAACAAGGCCCAGTTGTCGCGCACGCGGCGGTCGCGGTTGACCCAGTAGATGACGCGTCCCTCGCTATCGCTCGGGATGACAGCGCCATGGATGTCATTCTGAGCGGAGCGAAGAACTCTCACTCTTCGTTGATCCACCATCAGTGGATCTCAACACCGCCGAAGACGGCGGTGGCATCAACCATGAGGGTGGGGGCGTTGGCGTCGAGGTTGCGGTTGAGTGACTTGTCGTCGATGCCGCCGAAGACGGGTGTGCACTTGGTGATGACGCGCCACGTGGGAGGAACGCGGATCTCAACACCGCCGAAGATGGCGGTGACGTCGAGGTGGGCTGAAGTGCCGGAGATGTTGGCTTCACGCAGGTCGATCTCGATGCCGCCGAAGACGGCGGTGAGTTCGCCGCCGGTGAAGTCGTTGGAGACAACGCGGGCGTCAACACTACCGAAGATGGCTGTTCTATCGATCCTCGATCCCTCGACGTTCACTGTCCCGATAAAATTCGGATCCGTGAACTGTTCTTTTTTTTTCCAGCGGTTGGCGCGAAAGCGCGAGGCGATGAAGGAGAGTCCGACGAGGATGATAACGATCGGCCAGAAGGCGCTCCAGAACCCGCCGGGGAGGTAGCCGAGTTTGCTGAGTTGCAGCAGGGCGCCGACGGTGAAGAGGATGCCGCTGCCGACGATGGAGCCGCTGCCGGTGGCTACTTGGGCGACCGCCACGAACATCAACAACGACGGCCACCACTGCGAGAGGACATCGCCAAACTCGAACACGTTGAAGGCATCTAGCAGCAAGCCGCCGCCGATGATGACCATGATGATGCCGAACCAAAAGCCGAAACCGGGTCCGCTCTTTTCTCCGAGGTTGACTTCGAAGCGATGACGAAACTGTGACGAATCTGACATGACTGTCTCCTGTTAGTGAGGGACCACGGTACGCTCGAACGCATTGATGGTTGCGGCGACCTCTTCGATCTGGGCACGCGTGAGTTCCGGATAGATCGGCAAGGCGAGGACACTTTCAGCTAGGGCGTTGGCCACGGGGAAGTCGGCATCGTTGTAGCCGAGGTCGGCAAAACACTCCTGACGATGGAAGGGCACGGGGTAGTAGATCTCCGTGCCGATGCCGCGTTCGGTCAGGAAGGCGCGCAGTGCGTCGCGATGCTCCGAGCGGATCACGTACTGGTTATAGATGTGATGATCCACCGGAACGGTTCCTTTCCCGGCATTGATAGATGCCGGGCAAGCGACGGTTGTGAGGAGTTCGTCGTACATTTTGGCATTCGCCCGGCGTGCCGCATGCCATTCTGGCAGATACGGCAGCTTTACACGCAGGATGGCGGCCTGGATGGCGTCGAGGCGGAAGTTGCCGCCGATGAAGCGGTGGTAATACTTCGGCTCCATGCCGTGGTTGCGGATCTGCTTAAGGCGGACGGCCAAGGCGTCGTCGTTGGTCGTCACTAAGCCGCCGTCCCCGAAGGCGCCGAGGTTCTTCGTCGGGTAGAAGGAGAAGCAGCCGATCTGGCCGATCGTGCCCACACGACGTCCGTCCGCGGCCTGCGTGCCGATGGCCTGGGCAGCATCCTCGATCACCACGATGCCGTGTTCGTTGGCTACGGACATGATCTCATCGATCGGGGCGGCCTGACCGAACAGGTGCACCGGAACGATGGCCTTGGTGCGAGGTGTAATGGCTGCCCGCACGCCTTCTGACGTCATCATGAAGGACACGGGGTCGACGTCGATAAACACCGGCTTGGCGCCGAGGCGCGACACACAGCCGGCCGTAGCGAAGAAGGAGAACGTCGGGACGATCACTTCGTCGCCCGGACCGATGTCATAGGCCATAAAGGCCATCAACAAGGCATCTGTGCCGCTGGAGACGCCGATGGCGTGCTTGGCGCCAAGGTAGGCCTCCATGTCGCGCTCCATGGCGTCGACCTCCGGACCCAGGATGCAGGCCTGCGATGCGGCCACCCGCAGCATGGCCTCGTCGATCTGTGGTTTGAGGGCTTGGTACTGGGCTTTGAGGTCGAGAAGAGGGACGGCCATGAGGAGCTTTCGTGTTGACGATGAGAATGGAACACGAAATTCGCAATTTTGTAGGCTTTATCATTCAGACCAACCTATTCATCAGAGGATATCATGCTGATCGGAGTACCAAAGGAGATCAAGCCGCTCGAAAAACGCGTAGGTCTTACGCCGGGTGGTGCCGAATTGTTGATCCGCAACGGACACAAGGTGATCGTAGAAATGAATGCCGGTGTCGGTAGCGGCTTCCCCGACGAAAAGTACACAGCCATCGGCGCTGAGATCGTTGGCACTGCCGCCGACGTCTACGGCAAGGCCGACATGATCATCAAGGTCAAGGAGCCGATCGCTCCGGAGTATCCGCTCATCCGCGAAGGCCAAGTGCTCTTCACCTACTTCCACTTCGCAGCGTCGCAAGAACTCACCGAAGCCATGGTCAAGAGCGGTGCCGTCTGTATCGCCTATGAGACCGTGCAGAAGGCCGATGGCTCCCTGCCCCTTCTCATTCCAATGTCGGAAGTTGCCGGCCGTATGGCCCCGCAAGAAGGTGCTAAATATCTCGAACACCCATCCGGTGGTCGTGGTGTGTTGTTAGGGGGCGTCCCTGGTGTGAAGCCCGCTAACGTCATGGTCCTCGGCGGCGGCGTCGTTGGTACCAACGCTGCCAAGATCGCTGCCGGCTTTGGTGCCCGCGTGACGATCTTCGACAACAACCTGTATCGTCTGCGCTATCTCGATGACGTGATGCCGAAGAACGTGATGACGCAAATGTCAACGCCGGCCAACATCCGCGAAGCCGTTGTTGATGCCGACCTCGTCATCGGCGGCGTATTGATCGTTGGTGCCAAGGCACCAAAGCTCATCACGCGCGACATGCTCAGCATCATGAAGCCGGGTTCGGTGATCGTTGACGTGTCGGTAGACCAAGGTGGCTGCGTTGAGACGTGCAAGCCGACAACACACGCTGATCCTACATACGTTGTCGATGGTGTGGTGCACTACGGTGTGGCCAACATGCCGGGCGCTGTTCCGTACACGTCAACGCTCGGTCTTACGGGTGCTACGTTGCCGTACGCTGTGGAACTTGCCAACAAGGGTTGGAAGACGGCCATCGCCGAAAGCCGCGAGCTCATGCTCGGCGTCAACGTCGTTGCCGGCAAGATCGTCTACGAAGCAGTTGCAGAAGCATTCGGTATGCCGTATACTTCGCTCGACAGCGTACTCGGCTAATACCACTATCGTAGGCGCAGCATGCGCACGTTCATCGTTCTCTTGACGATCTTCGCATCGTCTATCTTGGCCTCAGCGCAGGAGATCCAAGTGCCGTTTGACCATGCGGGCAAGGTCTTCTTGATCACACGGTCATTCAACGAACAATACAAGATCATCACGGGCTTCGACGATTTCGTCGAGGCCCGTTTGTTCATGCGGGCCGATAGTACGTACTCGCTCGAAGCTGTGACGGAATCGTTTGGTCTGCGGGCACGATCCACACGCCCCCTAACCGAAGCCGAAGTGAATTCCATTCGCGATCGCGTGGACGCGGTGTTGCTGACGCTTGGTGACGAAGATGTGGAGCAGGATGAACAGGCACCACGCGTCGACCGCAATCAAGACGGACGTACGGCGTTGCTTTGGGGGAGTACGCTGTGGAGTTTGCTCTACTATGGTACGGCTACGAGTGTGGCTTTGGATATTGAAGAGCCGGCCATTCCCATTTTGTTGGCAGGGGGCTTGGGTTATCTTGTTCCGGCACTGCTCACCAACGATGCATCGGTGACCGAGGGTGCTGCATCCTTGGCTCTTGGCGGCATGTTTCAGGGCACGCTACATGGTTGGGCGTTGGCAATGTTGTTAAGCGGCGATCAGCTTACGGACTCAGATCAACCGCGATTGGGATTCGGCCTGTCAGTCTTGACGGGTATTGCCGAAACGGTCGCCGGCTACGTCGTTGCCACCAACACCAACATGCGTGAGGGGCGCGCCAGCGTGATCAACACCACGGCCTTCTATGGTTTGGCATGTGGTGCGCTCACGACCGTGGCCATCTTTGACCAGATCGAACCAAGTTCTGATGTTGCTGTTCGTGTTGGCGGCGGAGCAGCGTTGTTGGGTGCAGCGGCCGGTGTGGTTGCCGGTAATGCCGTTGCCGACGGACAACACTATTCGTCCGGTGATGCAAGCATGTACGGCATCACGGGTTTTCTTGGTGCAGCATTGCCTTGGGTGGTGATCGGCACCATCCAACCCGACGATCTGTCCGCTACGCTTGCAAGCTCGATCAGCATCGCTACCACCATCGGCGGTCTGTGGTTGGGTGATCAACTCGTCCGCGGCAAAGATTATCGCGGCACCGACGGCACCATCTCCGTTCTCTCCTTGATAGGGGGCGGGTTGATCGGACTTGGTACGGCGATCGCCATCGACGATTCCGACCTCTCACCAGCGCTCGTCTATGCCGGAGCCCTCGGCGGATTTGGGATCTCTCTGGCCATGGCCAAGCCGAAGCGCGAGACGAAGTCGACGTCAGGCATTGAGATCAACGTCAATCCCATGGGACCGTTGATGCTACAGCGCGATGCCTACGGCATCACACGTCCGGCACCTTTTGTTACGGCCCGCTATCGGTTCTGACGAATCCGTAATTTCGTGGCTCACCTTGAATCCGGAGCCACCCATGTCAACCATCAACGAACTCGTCACACGTCACGCCGACACGCTCACTGCAGCCGTCAAGGCCAATGCCGAGCGCACCTTCCACGCCCACTGGCCCGAGCCACCGAGCGGAAAGATCTACGGCGAGACAGCGAATGATGATGGTTTGGCAGCGTTCAAGGCACAACTCAACTCTCCATTCGGGGAATGGGGAATGGGGAATGGGGAATCTTCGACGGACGCTGGACGAGGGACGTCGGACGTTGTAGGAGGGGAGCAATCGCCCTACGGGTTTCCGCTTGGTATCAAGTATCGTGCATTTGGTGTTGATACGTTGGTGAAGCGTGCAACGGATGCGCAGGTGGCGTGGCAGTCGCTGACGCCGGAGCAGCGGGCGGCGGTGTTGATCGAAGCGCTGGAGCGCGCATCGAAGCGATTCTTCGAGATCGGTTATGCAACGATGCACACTACTGGTCAAGGTTTTGTGATGGCCTTCCAATCTTCGGGTCCGCATGGATTCGATCGTGCGTTGGAAGCGCTTGCGCTGGGATATGCGGCACAGACGCAGTTCGTGTCGGACGTGCAGTGGACCAAGCCGATGGGCAAGATCAGTGTGACCATCAACAAGTCGTATCGCATTGTTCCGAAGGGCATCAACCTCGTGATCGGCTGCAGCACCTTCCCGGTGTGGAACAGCACGCCGGGCATGTTCGCCGGCTTGGTCACGGGCAACAGCGTCATCGTCAAACCTCATCCGGGAGCGATCTATCCGATTGCCATCGTCGTGGATGAATTGCGCAAGACGTTTGCCGACTGCGGACTCGATGCTAACATCTGTCAGCTTGCACCGGATACCATCGAAAAGCCCATCACGCTTGATCTTGTCCAACATCCTGATGTGCGCGTGATCGACTACACCGGTGGTCCGCACTTCGGCACCATCGTTGAACAAACAGCAGCACAGCACAACAAGATCGTCTTCACCGAGAAAGCCGGCGTCAACAGCGTCATCATCGACAGTGTCGCCGATCTCGATGCGGCACTTGGCAACCTTGCCTTCGCATTGTCATTGTATGCCGGACAAATGTGTACGGCACCGCAGAACATCTACATTCCCAAGGACGGTGTTCGTGTTGGGGATGCTGTGGTGAGTGTCAACGACGTGATCGCCAAACTCAAGGAACACGTCGACGCCCAAGTCCTCAACGAAAAGTCCGGTGCCGGCACCGTCGGCGCCATTCAAAATCCCGCCACACTGCAGCGTCTGGAAGAAGCCAAGGCCCTCGGCCTCGACGTCGTCCGCGCCTCGGAGACCGTCACACATCCCGGCTTCGACCAAGCACGTTCTGCAACGCCCCTTATCCTAAGGGCAAGCACACAACACGCTGCGATCACCTCGCGCGAATGGTTCGGTCCGATCTCCTTTGTGATCTTCACCGACACCTTCAACGAAGCCGTTCAATTAGTTGTTGACGGCATCAAGAGGCAGGGGGCACTCACAACGCTCATTTACACCACGGATGACGCCAAGATGGATGCCGCCGAAGACGCCATCGTCGGTGCCGGCGCACCGGTGGCCTTCAACTTCAACAGCTTCGTGTGGGTCAACCAATCCGCCGCCTTCAGCGACTTCCACGGCGCCGGCGCCAACCCTGCCGGCAACGCCTCGTTCGCCGACGCTGCGTTTGTGGCGAATAGGTTTAACGTCATCGGTATTCGCAAGCAAGGGTGAAAGGGTGAAAGGGTGAAAGGGCGAAAAGGCGAAAGGGCGAAAAGGCGAAAGGGTGAAAGGGCTATTGTTTGCGAGAGCGCCAGGCCCGTCGTTTTTCGACACGATGTCGATACCCACCCTTGTAATCCGGGTCATCTTCTAGAAACGAGTGGCAGAGCTCGATGATCCCGATTGATATACGCCCCAACTTCTGAATGATAACGTCTCCGGGCTCTGCCTGAGTGTACGAGCGTGAAACCGCGACTCGAATACTACTCTTGCACTCTTGCGTGGAACCCTCCGCATAGAACATCAACATCAATCGCTCACCGGTTGCACTTCGACCATACCCCTCTGCGAAGTTGTTCCCAATGGACAGCGCTGCTCGGCTAAGTTGGTCTGCTAGATCGAAGTCTCGACGGGACTTGATCGTGTTGCTGAGCTCATCACATTCAGCAATTGTTTCTAGGATGAGAGCATAGATCTCAAGGTTTTCTAGGGCCATATGCACAACGTGCACTACAGCCTCAAGAACGTGACAATTACCTTTTCGCCCTTTCGCCCTTTCGCCTTTTCGCCTTTTCGCCCTTTTTACGCTAACGCGTTCTTGAGGTCTTCAATGAGGTCCTCCACATCCTCGATCCCCACACTCAAACGGATGAGGCCGTCGGTGATGCCGAGCTTGAGGCGTTGGTCGACCGGGACGCTACCGTGCGTCATGGAGACGGGGTGGCAGACGAGGGACTCGACGCCGCCGAGGGATTCGGCGAGACAGAAGAGTTGGAGTTTCTTGGTGACGTCGACGGCTTTCTCGCGGGAGCCGAGTTCGATGGAGATCATACCGCTGAAGCCGCTCATCTGGCTCTTGGCGAGGTCGTGCTGCGGATGTGAGGGGAGGCCGGGATAGTGGACGGCTTTGATGGCCGGATGCTGCTCCAACCATTCGGCGATGCGCTGGGCATTGGAGGCGTGGCGCTCCATACGCACGTGCAGGGTCTTAGCCGAGCGGAGGCAGAGCCAGCACTCGAGCGGACCGGGGACAGCACCGACGGCGTTCTGCAAAAACTTGAGTTCGTCGGCGAGGTGCTGATGTCGCGTGGCAACGATGCCGTGCACCAAGTCGCTGTGACCGCCGAGATATTTCGTGGCGGAGTGGACGACGATGTCGGCGCCGAGTTCGAGCGGACGCTGGAAATACGGCGACGCAAAGGTGTTGTCGACGACCATGATGGCGCCGATCTCTTGTGAGATGGCCGCAACGCCGCGCAGGTCCGTGATGGTCATCATCGGATTCGTCGGCGTCTCGGTGTAGATCATCTTCGTATTGGGCTGCACGGCGGCACGAACGTTAGCCAGGTCGCGCATGTCGACGTAGGAGAACGTCAGACCGAACCGTGTGAGGACCTTCGATGCCAAACGATAGGTTCCGCCATACATGTCTTCGGCCATGATCACGTGATCACCGGCCGAAAGCAGGCGCATGATCGTATCAACGGCGGCAGAACCGCTACCGAAGGCGTAGGCTGCAATGCCCCCTTCCAACGCGGCGAGACACTCTTCCCAACGCGAACGTGTGGGATTTTGCGTGCGGGCATATTCCCAGCCCTTGTGTTTGCCGATCTCTTCTTGGGCGTAGGTGGAAGTTTGGTATAGCGGTACGGTGACCGCACCGGTGAGCTCGTCGGGTTCTTGTCCGACGTGGATCGCCTTGGTCGAGAATTTCATGGCTTAGCGGTTGAGGTAGAACTTTTCGGCGCGACGGAAGTTGCCGCCCTGCATGATGCAGATGTAGACGCCTTCGGGGAGGTCGGAAACGGCGGATGTGTAATCGTGTTCACCGCGGGAGGCAGGGCCGTTGTACACGTCTGCCATGCGTTTTCCGAGCATGTTATAGATACCGATGTCGATGTTCTGTTGATCGGAGCCGATATCTACGCGTGCCTTGAAGACATCGGAAGAGACCATGGCGAAGATGAAGCGACTGTCGCGACGGACGGTGTCGGACGTGACCTTGATCTTGGCACCGTTGGACTTGCGATTCATGGAGGAGACCACCACGTCGACCGCGCCGACGGTGGGGGAGACGGCCTTCATCGCTTGTTCAGACGTCCGGCGTGCAGCGTCAGACGTCCGACGGTCCTTTTTGGACTTGTCGGCGAACGCCACCGTCACGCTGCTCAGGGCAACGAGGACGATCAGGGCGATATGGACGTACTTCGAACGCATGCGGACAAATTGTTCCAAAGCAAATGTAGTGCCATCCCGACTTCAAACCAAAAAAAATGGGGGCAAATGCCCCCATTTTTTATCAGCGTGGCCTGTGAGGCCAACTATCACTTCGCGATCACGACGCGCTGCGTTTCCGTGTAGTCAGAACACGTGAGGCGCAGCAGGTAGACGCCATTGCCAAGGTTGGTCGTTGGGAATTCCAGCGTGTATTCGCCGGAGTCGAGCACTTGGTCCACGAGGCGGGAGACCACCTGGCCGTCCGTGCTGATTACTTCGATCGTGGCCGGGGCCTTGATGCCGATGCCGAAGTCGACCTTAGCCGTTGCATCTACCACCGGGTTCGGAGCTACCGGGCGGAAGGAGAACTGCGTGGAGCCGATCGACACAACGCGTTTGGTGAGGGCGCAATTGACGATCTCCGTTTCGGTGCCGGTCGTTGACGGGACCAGGCAGGCCTTCAGGAGGTCGACAGCCAGCTCTTGCTTCGTGTCGAAGTTCGGGCCGAGGAGCAGCGTGGCCTTGAAGGTGAACAGGTCGCCGTTGCCGGTGATCGCTGTCGGACCATTTGCCGTGAACGTCCAGGTCGAATAGGTATCGTCAACCTTCGTCTCGACCGGGTCGTTGATCGTCCAGCCGTTGGTCAGGTTAGTCGTGCGAACCGAGCCCGGCGAGAAGCCCAGGGCGCGTGTTTCGTACGTGACCGTAGCGGTGAACGCATTCAGCGCTGCACGCGGCCAGCTGCCGGTGGAGTTACCATCGACGGTGAACGTGATGAGCGGATCATCGACGCCTGGGTTGACGGTGTTGCCGTTGGTGCTGTTGGTGAGGTTCATCGTGATCGGGATCACAAAGCCGATACCTTCAACATCGACGTACGTGTCCGGCTTGAGTTCGTCGGGATTGCCTTCGATGTAGTTCATGATGCGGAACTGAGCAGCGTACGGACGGTCAGCCCACGGTGCCGCATTCGGTTCTGTTGGCGAGAAGCGCACTTGTACGCGTGCCGACTGCTGGGCAGGGATCACGAACGGTGTTGTGGCCGGCTGGCCGTTCGCACCGATGATGTTCACCACGCTGAAGGCCGGTGCGTCAGCACCCGTTGGGATGATGTCGCGGATCTCGAGCGGGATGAGGCCGCCGCCGGTGTTAGTGATCGTGAACTCGAGCAGCGGCTGATCGCAGTTCGCGAGCTGGCGACCGAAGTCAATGTTGGTCACAACGATGTCCGGACCAGAACAGCTACCAACGTTGAAGGTCTCTTGATCTACCTTCGGCGTGATCGTGTTCGAATCCAAACCGTTGCCAGGAACAGCGTCATGCGTGATGTTGAACGTCACAGTCGACGCAGCATTGAAGCCGACCGGACGTGTGTACGTGACCGGGATGCGACGCACATTGTTGCCCGGAACGAAGGAGATCGTGATCGGCGACGGATCAGTGAACGCCCAGCCGGTTGGCAGCGCTGCCGTCGGCACGATCGAGGTGATCGTAAGGTCCATCGAACCATTGTTCGTGATCACGAGGTCACGCGACGTGGTCTGATTCTCCGGTGTCTCGGTGCACGTCATCGACGCACCCTGTGACGCAAACTCCGGAATGATGCCTTCGCCTTGCAGCAGGTCTGTCGGATTGGTGCCGTTGAAGTCGTCCCACACCGGTTGGATCGATGCAGAATAGACCTGAACAGCTGCCGGACGGAAATAGACCTCAATGTCGACCTCTTCGTTATTGGCCAAGGCGACTGATGTGACGGGATTGCCCCCTTGCAGCATACGACCGATCTTGAAGACGTAGTTGGCTTCGGTTGCACCTGCCGGGAAGTACTTGGTACCGTCGGCGAACGTGACATCGTTCAGCACAAGCGTCTGCGTACCGGTGTTGCCAACCTTGCCACGGCCTTCGTGGAGGGTGCCGACACGGCGCTGCAGCCAGTTCTTGCCGCGGATGAATGGTCCGGGTGACTGAGTGCGGCCTCTCCACGTGGAGATGCTGTCAGCTGTGCAAGCAGCACCGCCGCTACCGTTGTTCGAGAACACGACGTCGATCTGGTCAGAGCCAACGTCAGCGCGTTGGAAACAAATGTCCTTGAGATCAATGAATTGCTTCGGTGCGATGCGAATCGGCAGCGCCGGATCCGTGGGGTTGGACACCGAGAAGTTCGTGCCGTTATAGCCCGTGATCGCCGTGATGATGAGGGTATCGGAGCCCGGATTGGTGATACGCAGACCCGGCGTAACGCAAGCGCGTTCGTTGAGGGCAAGCGTACCGGCATCGAAGTCGGCAACGGTGATACACGGAATGGCGGCGACGCCGTCCATTCCGATCTTGAACTCACCGCACGCCGTCTTGACGATCAGCGTGTCGCGGTCGAAATCTGACTCTACATTCTGTGTTTCACGCGACCCATCATACTCGATCGTGAATGTATGGGTCTGATCTTTCTGCAGAATGATCTCCGGTGGAAGTGTTCCGGCAACGATCGAGAAGTACGAGCCGACCTGCATGCGAGACTCGGTAAGGGTCACTTCACCATCGGACTTGTTCGTCACGGTCACATCCATCCGTTTCTTGTCGCCAAGCCGAAGCTTGCCGAACTTCATCGGCGATGGGTTGAAGACGAGCTTGTCTGCGAAGTAGAAGCAGGTATCATACGTGATGTTGTCAGCCCAGTCCATCACGTAGTAGTTGACCCACGCGTCTTTACTCTTGTCGATGACCTTCCAGTTGTACTTGAACTTCTTGTACGAAGGGTCGCGTGGGAAGTCGAAGTCCGTGACAAGTTCAAGACGATAGTTGTAGCTGTTGGAGCCGAAGACCGTATCGATCACGGCAATACCCGTCTCTACCTGGTCAGAGTCACCAGAAGGATCACGTGGCGGATCTGGGATGTTGCGGAGCTCTGTGGCTTCGAAGGTGTAGTCACCGCACAAGCTGTCCGGAATGATCACCGGCGGCATCGTGTCGAGTGTTGACGTTGGGCGGAAGCCCGACGCAGCCGGCCAGCCGTAAGAGTCCACGGCACCATAGCCGTAGATGTATCCGCCGAACTTGACCTTGCCGTTGCTGGTGATCTGGTGGGATTCTGCGTTCGGACCAAACTTCAGTTGAACCCAGTGGAGGTTGCTGCCCATGTGGTTGAACAACAGCGTCGGTGAGGCCGACTGCGGGTGGTTCCATACCGGAGTTGAATCGATCTCGAGTGACTTGAGATTATCGACGTAGTTCGGATCGGCCGTATCAGCCCAAACGATCAGGTTGAGGTTGTGCGTCGAGAACTTTGAGTCTGTCGGCTGCTGGAAGATCGTAGTGGTAATGAATTGCTCTTCCGGCACAACGTTGATCATGAACGGGTCATGGTACGTGTCGCCGTCGAAGTTGGCCGAGCAAGCATACTGCATCACGAAGATCGGCTTGTCCGCCTCCCAAACGCTATAACCATAGGTAAGAACCGTCGGACCCGGTGACTGCGAGAGGTCAGCAAAGTCGCCTTTGTTGGCAAGAACACCACCACCCTGACCAAGCAGTGCTTTAGACTGCTTGTCGTAGAATCTCATCGTCCACTTCGTGTTGGGTTCTGATGCCACGACGCGGAACACATCGCCCCGTGCATTCGGGTTCGTGCCTTGACGTGTGTACTCCACAGAGACATACTTCTTGCCCCACGTGCCCATGTGCGGCGTCATTTCGCTCAAGTGGTCGCGACCGTTACCGTTATTGAGCAGGTTCGGCATCGTTGTCCGCTGGTGGAAGGAGATCACACCAACAGGTGCGTCTGACGTGATCGTCGTGCCGGTAAGGTCGAAAAGACCGCGCGTTGAACCATCGCCAATGATGGAATAGACATCGCCCTCGTCCATCGAGATCGAGAACGGAGGGTCATACAACTTCTTGCCGCCCGAAGTGCGTGCGTCTTGAGCGCCTGAACCTCTCAACTGGATGTTGAGGATGGTCGGCTGTTTTGCGATCACGAGGAAGCCGTTCGCCCACGGACGTCCTTCACGGAAGTCGTAGTACGTGGTGACCATGTGTTCTTTACCCCAAGCTGAGGTCGGGATCGCAAGGTATCCGTCGGATGTCGTGACCTTGCCGTTGAGTACGTAGACCGAGATCGGCTGTGATGCACGAAGGCGGATCCCCTTTTTGACCACTTGTTCGTAGTCACGGATCTCCCACGTCCAATTGGTCTCGCCACGGGTGTCGGACAACGTGCGGATCTGTCCGGCTGTCACCTTGCGCTTATACGTGCGGTTGCCGGCAGCGTCAAGGACCTCAACCTCCGTGTCGAACGCCGATGCAACGTACACTTCCAATGAGGTCACCGGAAATGGGTTGATCTCGTTCGGAGGAATGGCGATCCAAAACTCTTTGCCTTGCGCCCCGTTCACACTGAGTAGATCCTCAGCGGTCGGTAGCTTTCGTTGTGCCGATGCCGTCAACCCGGCCAACACCATCAACACTGCCAGTCCCACCCAGCGATTGAGTACATGAAACTTCATGTGTTCATACCTCCAGACACTATGGTCCGCGTTCGAAAAATCAGTATCTACATATCCCGATATGGCGAGGGGATACCTCTCCATATAACGCAGTATAAGAAAAAGTTGTTCCTAGTGGAACTCTACCAGAACGTAGAAAGAGCGGTTACGTTACTTCTGGTTCTAAGTCTATGATTTGTAGGGGGCTACCAGAGCCCCACCTGCGCTCGGTGGATAACTAGACCGTCGGAGGAGATCAAACAGATCCAAGCCAGGCGCGGCGCATGAGCGGGAAGAGCCACGGTTGCCGACTCCGATCCAAGAGGAATTTCGGCATCCGACACGATCCGTCCTTGCAGATCCGAGACCAATATGCGGGAAACACCCGCCCCTTTCCAGGAGACCGTGACGGTGTTGGTGGACATCGAGATCGAGACCTCATCCTCGGTGAACTCCGTGACGCTGGTGATGGTGGTGCGGGCCTTCCAGATCGACGTGGGCTTTGGACCCGCGGCGTTGGACGAGAAGGTCACGACGATCGAGTCCGTGCCGGCGTCGATGCGTTGATAGCAGACGTCCTTCATCTGATAGGTGGCCTTTGGATAGATCGTGTACGGCAAGGCCGTGAGTCCTGCAGGCGAGACGCTGAAGTTAGTTCCGGCCAGCCCGGTGAAGCCGGTGATGACGAGCGTGTCGGAGCCGTTGTTGGTGATCTTCAAGCCACCGGATTTGCAGGTGGTGACACCGGGATCGACGTAACCGGCATTGTAGTCCTCGACCTCGATGAGCGCTTGTGAAGCCACGCCGGAGAGGGGGATATGCCATTCGCCACAGTCGAGGGCGACAATGACGGTGTCGGTATCGAGATCGGTCTCGACGTTCTGTGTCTCTTCATCGGCGTGATAGACCACTTTGAGCGTGTGTGGCTGTCCGGGGTTGAGGGTGATGCCCGGAGCGGCGACGGCGTCGAGCAGCGTGTATCGTTGACCTATCTCCAACGTCGTTGACGTGATGATGAGCGGCGTCACGCCGCTGTTGGTGATCGTGACACTGATCGTATCCGGTGAGTTGAGCGGTCGTTCACCAAAGCGAACTACATCCGGAGCGAGTGTGAGTGATGGAGGATCGTAACGTAAGGTGTCGATCGTGACGTTGTTTGCCCAGTCACGTACGAAGTAGACGCAGTAGGCAGGTTTGGTCGCGTCGATGACCTCGCAGTTATAGTGAAATCGTTTGTACGATGGATCACGTGGTAAGGTACTGTCGGTCACGAACACGATCCGATAGTTATACGTGCCGGCACCGGGCAACGTGTCGATCTCAGCGATGCCTTTGTCGACTTGGTCCGTGTCGTGAGGCGGAGACCGTGGAGGTTCCGGAGTGTTGTGTAACTCCCTGGCTTCACCCATAAGTGTGCCACAGACTATGGTGCCGGTGATAACGGGAGGCACGGTATCGACTGAGTTTCGATCGACCGTTGCAGAGGCAAGAGGCCAGCCGTAGACGTCAACAGTACCGTAGCCATAGATGTATCCCGACATCGTGACCTTACCATTTGATGTGATTCGATGCGAGGAAGCGTTGGGGCTGAACATCACCGACACCCAGTGCAGGTTGTTGCCCATGTGATTGAACAACAATGTCGGTGACGCCGACTTTGGGTGGTTCCATATGGGTTTTGCGTCGATCTCAAGAGACTTGAGATTTTCAACGTAGTTCGGATCGCTTGTATCAGCCCATACGATCAGATTGAGATTGTGCGTCGAAAACTTGGAGTTCGTCGGCTGTTGAAAGATCGTTCTCGAGACGAACTGTTCTGTAGGCACGAGACAGATCATGAACGGGTCATGGTATGTGTCGCCATCGAAATTCGAGGAGTTGCAGTACTGCACAACCATAATAGGCTTGTCGGCTTCAAAGACTGTATATCCATTTGGCATGACGGTCGGGCCGGTTGAATGAAATAGCTCGATGAAATCGCCACTCTTAGCAAGAATACCCCCACCAGACAGCGTCAGCACCTTGGTTGATTGGTCGTATGACTTCAAGGTCCATTTTGTATTCGGTTGCGATGAGATCAGTCGAAATACGTCGCCTTTTGCATCCGGGTTATTACCCGTTCTTCTGAACTCGGTCGTCGCATACCTCTTCCCCCACATGTATGTAGGGGGCAACATTTCAACCAAGTGATTACGTCCATTGCCGTTCAACAACAGATTCGGCATCGTGGTACGTTGGTGGAAGCCCCAAACGCCTATCGGTTTGTCTGCGGAGATGTGTGTGCCGGTGAGATCAAAGATGCCTCGTGTCGTACCATCGCCACAGACTGCATAGATTTCTCCCTCCTTGAGATCGACCGTGATCGAATCTCCAAGTGATCTACCGCCAGATGTTTTAGCATCATTGCCGCCGGTACCTTTCAGCTTGATCTTGACCGTTGTGGGCTCCTTTGCGACGATGCAGAATCCGCCAGCCCAAGAGCTCATCTCATAGAAGTCGTAGTAGGAAGCCACGATGTAGTTGGTACCCCAGGCTGCGGTAGGGTATGCCATGTAGCCATCTTCCGTGGTGACCTTGTCATTCAAAACATGAACGGCGATCGGATCTCTGGATCTGATCCGTATTCCTTTCGTGACCGCTCGCTCAAAATCACGAATCTCCCAACTCCAGTCGGTCTCTCCTCGACTGTCACTTAGTGTTCGAACCTCGCCAGCTTTGACCTTTCGCATATATGCCCTTCCGGCCGCAGCGTCGTAGACCTCGAACTCGGTGTCGTATTCTGAGGAAACGTAGATCTCCAGAGCATCAACTGGGAAGGGGGAGATCTCATTCGGCGGGATACAGATCCAAAACTCCTTGCCGGTGGTTTGGGCCACCAAGTCAAGAGTGGAAGGGTGGAAGGGTGAGAGAATGAACAGGGCAAAAAGGAGAACGCGGGAGATCACGGCGCGATCTCCTTGCCGATATACAACGGTGTGCCCTCGCGGTCATAGAGCACGATGATCAGTGCCTGGTGCGCGACCGAGTTGATCTCCAGCGAGGCACGATGGAGTTGCTCGTTGACTGAAGCTTCGGCGATCGATCTCCCAGAGACGTCCGTGACCGTGATGCGGGAAACACCCGCCCCTTTCCAGGAGACCGTGACGGTGTTGGTGGACATCGAGATCGAGACCTCATCCTCGGTGAACTCCGTGACGCTGGTGATGGTGGTGCGGGCCTTCCAGATCGACGTGGGCTTTGGACCCGCGGCGTTGGACGAGAAGGTCACGACGATCGAGTCCGTGCCGGCGTCGATGCGTTGATAGCAGACGTCCTTCATCTGATAGGTGGCCTTGGGATAGATCGTGTACGGCAGCGCCGTGAGGCCCGCGGGCGAGACGCTGAAGTTAGTTCCGGCCAGTCCGGTGAAGCCAGTGATGACCAGCGTGTCGGAGCCGTTGTTGGTGATCTTCAGGCCGCCGGATTTGCAGGTGGTAACGCCGGGATCGATGTAGCCGGCATTGTAGTCTTCGATCTCGATGAGGGCTTGAGAGGCGACGCCGGAGACGGGGACATGCCAGTTGCCACAGGCGAGGGCGACAATGATGGTGTCGGTATCGAGATCGGTCTCGACGTTCTGTGTCTCTTCATCGGCGCTATAGACCACTTTGAGCGTGTGTAGCTGTCCGGGGCTGAGGGTGATGCCCGGAGCGGCGACGGCGTCGAGCAGCGTGTATCGTTGACCTATCTCCAACGTCGTTGACGTGATGATGAGCGGCGTCACGCCGCTGTTGGTGATCGTGACACTGATCGTATCCGGTGAGTTGAGCGGTCGTTCACCAAAGCGAACTACATCCGGAGCGAGTGTGAGTGATGGAGGATCGTAACGTAAGGTGTCGATCGTGACGTTGTTTGCCCAGTCACGTACGAAGTAGACGCAGTAGGCAGGTTTGGACCGGTCGATGACTTCGCAGTTAAATCGGAAGCGTTTGTACGATGGAACACGCGGCAGCTCTGTATCTGTCACGAGCACAATACGGTAGTTGTAGGAACCCTCACCTGCAACGGTGTCGATCTCAGCAATGCCTTTGTCGACTTGGTCGGTATCGCGCGCCGGAGTGCGTGGTGGGTTCGGGTTGTTTCGCAGTTCCGTTGCTTCGGCAGAGAGCGTACCACAGTTCATCGTGCCGGTGACTACAGGGGGCAGAGTATCAAGCGTGTTACGATCGATCGTTGCAGAGGCGACTGACCAACCGTAGGAGTCAACAGCTCCGTAGCCGTAGACATATCCCGACATCGTGACCTTGCCATTCGATGTGATTCGGTGCGATTCAGCACTGGGACCGAATTTCAGTGACACCCAGTGCAGATTGTTTCCCATGTGGTTGAACAACAGGGTAGGGGTAGCTGAAAGTGGGTGGTTCCACACCGGTTCCGAATCGATCTCAAGAGACTTCAGGTTGTCGACGTATTTCGGATCGCTCGTATCGGCCCACACGATCAGGTTGAGATTGTGCGTCGAATACTTGGAGTCCGTCGGATGTTGAAAGATCGTTTTGTAGATGAACTGTTCTATTGGAGTGAGACAGATCATGAACGGGTCATGGTATGTGTCGCCATCGAAGTTTGCGGAGTTGCAGTACTGCACCACGAGGATGGGTTTGTCGGCTTCAAAGACCGTATATCCATTCGGCATGATCGTCGGGCCGGTTGACTGCTGCATGTCAGTGAAATCGCCTGCATTTGTGAGCAGCCCCCCACTTGACATCGTCTGAGCTTTAGATGACTTGTCGTAGGACTTTGCGGTCCATTTCGTGTTCGGCTGTGAGGCGATCACACGGAACATATCGCCCTTAGCATTAGCGTTTGGTCCTGACCTAATGAACTCCGTGGTCGCATACTTCTTTCCCCACATGTAGGTAGGGGGCAACATTTCTACCAAGTGATCTCGACCATTGCCGTTCACCAATAGATTCGGCATCGTCGTGCGCTGATGAAAGCCGAAGACACCGATCGGCTTGTCAGACGCGATGTGTGTACCTGTCAGGTCGAACAGTCCACGTGTTGTGCCGTCACCGCAGACAGCATAGACCTCTCCTTCATCAAGGCTGACGGTGATGGAATCTCCGATCGATCTTCCGCCAGATGTCTTAGCATCAAGAGCACCCGTGCCTTTGAGCTTGATCTTGACAGTTGTCGGCTCCTTTGCGACGATACAGAACCCGCCGGCCCAAGGACGGCCTTCTTTAAAGTCATAATACGCCGCCACAACATAGTCAGTACCCCATGCTGCGGTGGGGTAGGCCATATAGCCATCGGCCGTAGTGACCTTGCTGTTCAACACGTGAACGGCAATGGGATGTTTTGACGTGATCCGTATTCCCTTCTTTACTGCTTCTTCAAACTCGCGGATCTCCCACGTCCAGTTGGTCTCGCCCCGGCTGTCACTCAGGGTTCGAACTTGCCCGGCGGATACTTTGCGTTTGTACGTTCGATCTCCGGCTGCATCTAAGACCTCGATCTCCGTATCGTACTCCGAGGAAACGTAGATCTCGAGAGCGCTCGTTGGAAACGGATTCACCTCATTCGGCGGGATGCAGATCCAGAACTCCTTGCCGGTGGTTTGGGCAGAGAGGTCAAGGGTGGAAGGGTGGAAGGGTGCAAGGGTGAAAAGGGCGAAGAGGGCGAAAAGGAACGGGGAGCGATGATTCATGGCGCTATCTCCGTGGAAACGAATTGAGGAGTTCCGTTGAGGTCAAATAGGAACACGAAAAGAGTCTGGGTTGCATAGGACGCGACGGTTATCGTTATGCTATCGGTCGATGCATCAACGCGGCGCTCTGCAAGCACTCGACCAGCGATATCAAGGATCACAATACGGGAAACGCTTGCCCCTTTCCACGAGACGTCAAGGTCACTACCGGAGAACCGGGCTCGGGGAAGTAGCGTGTTGGTTGCAGCCACACCGGTAAGTGGCGTTCGTCCTGTCCAGACTGACGTGTCTTTGAATGCCAAGGCATTCGTTCTAAAACGCACAATTGTGGAATCGATGCCATCCGTCATACGCTGGTAACATACGTCTTTGAGGTAGTGGTCTTGACCCGGAGGGATGACGAACGGTAGCGATGCCAATGCGCTCGGGGAAATGGTGAAGTTGCTCCAGTTACTGCACGTGATCTCGGTGACGATAACAGTATCGGTGCCAACGCTGGAAATGCGCAGTCCTTCAAACGTGCAGGTTTTGTTCCCCGGTGCGACGACTCCAGCGTCATAGTCATTAACGTGGATGCGTGGCACAGCAGCGACACCGACAACAGGCAAGGAGAACTGGCGGCATTCAGTAGCGACCAACACCGTGTCGCGATCAACTTCGAGATCGATGCTCTCAGTCTCTCGGTTTGCGAGGTAGGTGATCATGACATACATCGAGTCACCCGGTTCCAGGTCCGTCGGCAGCGCCTTTGTCACATACGACAGCTCAAACGATCTTGCATGCTTCAGATCAATACGTTGAATAGTGATTCGCACCGGACAGGTATTGGTGATCCATGCGCCATCCTGTTTGCGCTCACCAACGCGACGGATTCGGAAGTCAATGGTGGTGGGTGATGCTGTGAGAGAAGGGGCGGTGTAGGATAGGGTGTCCAAGGCGACGTTGTCGGCCCAGTCGTATACGCCATATACACAATAGGCATCTTTCGTTGGGTCGATGACCTCCACGCGGTAATCCACGCGCTTGTATGAAGGCTCTTTTGGTAGCACTGAATCTGTTACGATCACAACTCTGTAATTGAGTGATCCGGCTCCGGGAATAGTGTCGATGTACGCTACTCCTGTCTCCACTTGGTCGGAATCTATAGCGGGAGATCGCGGAGGATCCGGAATATTCCGGAATTCAGTGGCCACACCGAAGAACGTCCCACAGTCCATAGTGCCGGTGACCTCGGGCTGCAACGTGTCGACGGACGGTGGTCGGGGTTGGGCGGGCCGTTCTTCAACGGGAAAGAGGAACGCGAAGACCGCAGTAACGAGCACAAGCTGAGTGACCATACGGCCTCCGTGTAACACTAGCGCGATGAGAATCAATCGCTGTGCCAGTGCCTTTTGTAGATTTGTGACCCTAGTATACTCAATTCAGAACTACGAATGGTCATGGACGTTACTACTAAGGCCTCTCTTGACTTCAATACCACGACGTTCACCAATGAACGCCGTGACCCGGCACAGTTGAAGGCGATCGGCAATGAGATCCGCCGCGATATCATCCGCATGCTTGTGCGCGCCGGATCGGGACACTCCGGCGGGCCGTTGGGCTCCGCTGATGTGTTCGCTGCGCTGTACTTCGGCGGCGTGATGCGCTACAAGCCGGAAGATATGCAGTGGAGCGGCCGCGACCGTTTTGTGCTGTCGGCCGGACACATGGCGCCCGTCATGTATGCGGCCCTCGCCAACGCCGGCTGTTATCCGAAGGATGAACAGGCCACGCTGCGCAAGTTCAACACTCGCCTGCAAGGTCACCCGGGACGCGACATGCACCTGCCGGGCGTTGAGACCTCGTCGGGCTCGCTCGGACAAGGCATCTCCATCGCCGTCGGCATGGCCATGGCCGATAAACTCGTCGACAAGTCGGACCGCCGCGTCTTCTGCCTCACCGGCGACGGTGAACTGCAAGAAGGCAGCGTGTGGGAAGCAGCCATGGCCGCTTCACACTTTGGCCTCGACAACTTCTGCTGGATCATCGATAACAACGACTGTCAGATCGACGGCCGCGTGCCCGAAGTGATGAACGTCTATCCCATCGTGGACAAGTGCGTATCCTTCGGCTTTGACACCATCGAAGTGAACGGCCACGACCCTGCTGACATCATGCGCGGCTTCGACCACTTCCTCAAGAACGCTACCTCCGGTTCCGGCAAACCCACCGCCATCGTCGCCAAGACCTACATGGGCCACGGCGTCAGCTTCATGAACGACAAGTTCGAATGGCACGGCAAACCGCCAACGGAAGAGCAGGCCGTTGCGGCATTGCAGGAACTCTCGTTGGAAGATTAGTAGCGAGTAGCAAGTAGCGAGTAGCGAGTAGCAAGTATCTAACAGCGAGTCACTCACAAATAAAACGGACGACGGACGCAGGACGCAGGACGATCTTGACGGACGCCGGACGATGGACGAAGGACGCTAAAAAATGGAACTTCTCGGTCAAAAACCCACACGCCATGGATTCGGCGAAGGCCTTGTCACACTGGGCGAACGTCATAGCAATGTGATCGTGCTTGGCGGCGACATCACCGGTTCGGTGTTGACGTCGATGTTCAAGGACAGATTCCCGGATCGTTTCTTCTCGATCGGCATCGCCGAGCAGAATGCTACGACGATCGCAACAGGTCTTGCCCTCAGCGGCAAGATCCCGTTCTTCGCGTCGTACGGTGCCTTCTGCGCGCTGCGTAATGCCGACCAACTCCGCATCTCCGTGGCCTACAACGAGGCCAACGTGAAGATCGGCGGCGGTCACGCCGGCATCTCCGTCGGCCCCGACGGAGCTACGCACCAAGTGCTCGAAGAAGTGGCCTTCCTGCGGACACTGCCGAACATGACGATGCTAGTGCCGGCCGACTTCGAAGAAGCCAAGAAAGCCACGATCGCCATGGGCGAGATGCACGGCCCTGCCTACATCCGCTTTGGCCGCTCGCCGGTGCCGCTCTTCACCACGCCCGATACGCCGTTCGAGATCGGCAAAGCCCATGTGGTGCGCGAAGGCAACGACGTTGCCCTCATCGCCTGCGGTGCCCTCGTCTGGGAGTCGCTCCTTGCAGCAGAAGAACTTGCCAAGAAGGGCATTCAAGCCCGCGTGATCAACTCGCCGTCGATCAAGCCGTTCGACTATGCGACGGTAACGCAGGCGGCCCGCGACTGCGGTGCCATCGTTACCGCTGAAGAACATCAAGTGCACGCCGGCCTCGGCGGCGCCGTTGCCGAATGCACGGCCAAGAACGCTCCCGTGCCGATCGAATTCGTCGGCGTCAAAGACTCCTTCGGCGGATCAGGCGAACCCGAAGAACTCATGGTGAAGTTCGGCCTCACCTGGAAAGAGATCTATGCCTCGGCCCTCGTCGCCATGGAACGTCGCGACAAAGGTTCGAGCGGTGTTCGCGCCATCAAGGACGTGCCGCAATACGTGTGAGAATCGAGATCACGGACCCGATCCTGCTCCGTGTCGCCGCCTTGGCGAACGAGATCGGATCGGAGATCTACGTTGTCGGCGGCTTCGTCCGCGATTCCCTGCTTGATAGGGGGCGAGTGGATATCGACATCACGGTCGTAGGCGATGCACTTGCCTTTGCCGACCGGGTGGCGACGTTGTTCCATTCCAAGGCCGTGATCTACGAACGCTTTCGCACCGCCATGGTGCCCGCTGGTGATCACACGCTGGAGTTTGTGGGCACACGACAAGAACGCTATGAAGGACACAGTCGAAATCCGATCGTCACAGAAGGGACGTTGGAGGACGATCTGCGCCGACGCGACTTCACCGTTAACGCCATGGCTGCGCACCTTTCTGCCGACAAACTCGGCGAAGTGATCGATCTGTTCGATGGTGTTGGCGATCTGGAGAAGCGTACGCTGTGCACGCCCCTTGACCCGATCATCACGATGAATGATGATCCGTTGCGGATGATGCGGGCAGCACGATTTGCATCACAGTTGCAGTTCGAGATCGATCCGCGCGTGTTTGAAGCGATCGCGTCGATGTCGGACAGGATCACGATCATTTCGCAAGAACGCATCACGGATGAATTCCTCAAGATCTTGATGTCGCCGCGGCCAAGTATCGGCCTTGGCATCTTGTTCGAGACGGGACTGTTGAAGCACGTCTTCCCCGAGGTGGCTAACCTTGCCGGTGTTGATCTCATGGCCGAAGGCGGACGCGAGTTCAAGCACAAAGATGTGTTTCGGCATACGCTGAAGGTGGTCGACAATGTGGCGGAGATGTCGGACAACGTGTGGTTGCGCTTTGCAACGTTGATGCACGACATTGCCAAGCCCAAGACGAAGCGCTTTGTGGAAGGTCATGGTTGGACCTTTCACGGACATGAAGATGTCGGCGCTCGCTGGCAGGAGAAGATCTTCCGTCGGTTGAAGCTGCCGATGCAACACCTCGACTATGTGCGAACGTTGGTGCGGCTGCATCAGCGTCCGATGATGTTGGTGGATGAAGGTGTGACGGACTCGGCGATCCGACGTTTGGCTGTGCAAGCCGGTGATGCGATCGACGATCTGTTCACCTTATGTCGGGCCGATGTGACGACGCGCAATCCCAAACGTGCGGAGAAGTATCTCCGTAACTACGACGTCGTTCAGGCGAAGGTCCTTGACGTTCGTGAGCGCGACCAGCTGCGGTCGTTTCAGAGTCCGGTGCGCGGTGAAGAGATCATGGAGATCACCGGTCTTGGCCCCAGCCGTGTGGTCGGCTACATGAAATGGATGCTGGAAGAAGCTATTTTGGAGGGAGAGATCCCGAACGACCACGATGCAGCGTTGAAGTATCTGCATGAGCATCTCGAGTTGTGGAAGGTAGAAGGGGAGACGGCGCACTTTGCACGGAGAGGTTGAACCCATGAAGACCAAACCAGAAGGCGGACTCATTATCACGTATGGCGGCATCACGCCCACGATGCATCCGTCGGTCTTTGTCGCCCAAGGCGCTGTGGTGCTTGGCGATGTCGAGATCGGCGAACATTCGTCGGTCTGGTTCAACAGCGTCATCCGCGGTGATGTACACGAGATCCGCATCGGACGTCGCACCAACATCCAAGACCTGTCGATGTTGCACACCACGTACAACAAACATCCGCTGCATATCGGCAACGATGTCACCGTTGGTCATCACGCCATGTTGCATGGCTGCACCATCGAAGACGCTGTGCTTGTTGGCATGCATGCCACGGTGCTTGACCGCGCTGTTGTGCGCAAGTATTCCATGATCGCCGCCGGCGCCGTTGTTCGAGAAGGATTCGAAGTCCCCGAAGGCACCCTTGTTGCCGGCGTCCCTGCCAAGGTCGTCCGCGAACTCAACGATGCCGAGCGCGAGAAGCTCATCCAAAGTGCACAGAACTACATCGACTATGTTGCCAGCTATCAAAACAACACCAATGTGAGAACGGAGCGTTGACCATGAGCAAGAGTAAGAAGTCCTTGGGTTCGGCCCTCGTCACCATCTTGGTCTCGGTGGTCATCTGTGTGATCCTCATGGTCGCCGCCGCCATCATCACCGGCGAGATGTTATACCTCATCGCCGCCGGCCTGTTCTGCATCTCCGGTGTGGCCAGCATCTACGTCTTCCGCAACCTCAAAAACAAAATGGGTTGATCGTGAGCGACACACTTCCGCTCTTTCGCGCGGACATCAACGTCAACGTTCACGAGGAAGGGGGCGAGCAGTACCTCATCCTCAGCGACGTCCACGGCTACGCCGACGGCCCCATCATGGTCCAAGCCGACATGGTCGTCATCTTCGAAGCCTGCGACGGCCTCACCACCTGGTCGGCCTTCGCCTCTTCGCAATCCCTCGCTCTCGACTCTGCCGAGATCCTCCGCGCCCGCAGCTTCATTGGCCAACTCTCCACCATGGGCTACTTCGACGATCACCACTACGCCCAACGCCGCGCCAGCGTCGATGCAGCATGGCACGAGCTGGAGGTACGGCCGATGGTGTGCGCAGGCTCTACATATCCTCAAGAGGAGAATGCATGCAGGGAACTTGCAGGAGAACTTCTCCTAAAGGAGACCTTAAGGAGACCTGAAGGAGACCCTGCAGGTAAGGCAGAATTACCCGAAGGGTCGCCTGAAAGGTCGCCCGTAGGGTCGCACGAAGTGTTTGAAGGGTCGCACGAAGTGTTCTTGATTCCCCACATCGACTTCCGCGTCGCCCCTTCCGTCTACGGCCCGGCGTTTGCGCGTATTGGTGAAGCCGAGGCCGATCTGTTTGTGATCATCGGCACGTCGCATTATTGGGCCGAGCATCGTGTGATCCTCACGCGCAAACACTTCGACACGCCGTTGGGTGTGGTGACGGTTGATCGCGACCTTGTGGATGCACTTGAGCAGCGACTGCGCACGTTTGATGATCCCGATGCTTCCTTGCTTGCCCCGAACGATCTTGCCCATCGTCCGGAGCATTCCATCGAACTGCATACGGTGTTGTTGAAGCATGTGCGCCGTGATCGCCCCTTTACCATCCTTCCCATTCTTGTGACGGGAGTAGGGGGCGGGCATGATCGTGATGGTGTGCACGTGTTGGAGCGTGTGGCGGCGTGTCTGCGCGATGTGGTGCGCGAGAGTGGACGCAAGACCGTGTGGATGATCTCCGGTGACCTGTCGCATGTGGGGATGCGGTTTGGTGACGAGGTTCCGGCAAGAGACATGCTGGAGAACGTCAAGAGAACTGACGGAGAACTCCTGGAACACCTGGTGCGAGCGGATGTATTGAGCTATCACGAGGCGCTGGAGCGGGAGGAGCAGCGGTACCGAGTGTGTGGGCATGCGCCGACGCTGGTCGGGTTGTTTGCAGCTAAGCCCAGTAGTGGCAAGGTGTTAGCGTACGAGGTGTGGGATGACGCCGACACGCACAGCGCCGTGACCTTCGCCACGATGGCTTTTTCGCGCTAAGATTTTGCGGAAACCGTTTTCCGCCATAACTTTGCCAGCTCTGATAAACCCAATGTGACGAAGAACCATGAATCAAAAGATCACGCGCTCCGTGCGCAAAGAAGATGTTCACCACGAATGGTTGATCGTGGATGCAGCAGGTCAGACCGTTGGCCGTTTGGCTACACAGGTCGCCACGTTGCTTCGCGGCAAACACAAGCCGTCGTTCACGCCTCACGTTGATTGTGGTGACTTCGTCATCGTGATCAATGCTGAGCAGATCGTGATGGAAGGCAAGCGCGCTGAGCAGAAGACGTATTTCCACAACACCGGTTATCCGGGCGGCGGACGTATGCGTACGTTCAAGAGCCTGTTGGAAAACAAGCCGGAGGAGATCGTCGAGCTGGCAGTGAAGGGCATGTTGCCGAAGAACAGCCTCGGCAAGGCCATCGTCAAGAAGCTCAAGGTCTATCGTGGCGGCGAACATCCGCACGCCGCACAAGGACCGAAGGCATGGGAACTGCGCTACCCATCCAACAACTAAGACTGAAAACTCGGAGTATAGATGAAGACGTATCAAGGTACCGGACGCCGTAAGACCAGCGTTGCACAAGTGCGCCTCATGAGCGGCACGGGCAACGTGTTGGTCAACCGTCTGCCTATCGAAGAATATTTCCCGATCGAAACGTATCGTCGTGACGCACTGCTCGCACTGGAGCTTACCAGCACCGTCAAGCAGTTCGACGTGAACGTGAATGTCCGCGGCGGCGGCAAGGCCGGCCAGGCCGGTGCTGTTCGTCTTGGTGTGGCTCGCGCCCTGGTAGAGTACAACGAAGAGCTGCGTGCAGCCCTCCGTCCTGCCGGCGTACTCACCCGTGACCCGCGGATGGTGGAGCGCAAGAAGTACGGCCAGAAGAAGGCCCGTAAGCGCTTCCAGTTCTCCAAGCGATAAGACGATGCCAAGTGCCATGTGCCACGTGCCAAGTAAAAATCGAACTTGGAACTTGGCACCTGGCACTTGGAACATGGCACCTGGCACTTGGCACCTGGCACTTGGCACTTGGCACTTGGCACTACATCAATAAGCATGTACGCGGATCCATCCGGTGGAGCTCGGCCCTAGGCCGGGTCCGGATGTTCGAAACGTACAGAGGTTTTATCCAACCCTACAATTTGAGGTCTTTATGCCAGCAGTAACCGTCGAGGCACTGCTCGAGTCCGGAGCGCACTTCGGACACCTTACCCGTCGTTGGAATCCGAAGATGAGAAACTTCATCTTCATGGAGCGCAACGGCATTCACATCATCGACCTGCGTAAGACGCAGCTCCTGATCGATCTTGCTCGCGAAGCCGCTTATGACGTTGCCTCCCAAGGCCGCGGCGTCCTCTTCGTTGGAACGAAGAACCAGGCACAACAGCCGATGCAGGACGAAGCAAAGCGCAGCAACTCCAACTATGTGACCGAGCGTTGGTTGGGCGGCATGCTCACCAACTTCAGCACCATCCGTAAGTCGATCAAGCGCCTCAGCTCGATCGATAAGATGGAGAACGACGGTACGTTCGAAAAGCTGACGAAGAAGGAGCGCCTCATGCTGAGCCGTGAGCGCGACCGTCTGCGTAAGGTCTTCGGCGGCATCGAGGACATGACCCGTCTGCCGGGCCTGCTCTTTGTTGTCGACACCAAGCGCGAACACCTCGCCATCAAGGAAGCCCGCATCCTCGGCATCCCGGTGATCGGTATCGTTGATACCAATGCCGATCCGGAAGAAGTGGATTTCCCGATCCCGGCCAACGACGACTCGATCCGCACCATCGACATCATCGCCAAGATCGTTGCCGATGCCTTGATCGAAGGCAAGGAGATCGCCCGCACCCGCGCTGCCGATATGGCCGCCGCCGGCGAAGCAATGTCGAAGGAAGACTCCGGCGGTGACGACAACAAGGTACGTCGCCAGATCCGCGGACGTCGCACACGTGAAGAGAAATCCGAATAACCGAATAACCGAATAACCGAATAACCGAATAACCGAATAACCGAATAACCGAGAAAGGCGAGGAACTCAACCCTCTACCCTCGTCACTCAAGGACTAAATCAATGACTTCAGCAGCTGATGTAAAAGCCCTTCGCGACAAGACCGGCGCTGGTATGGCCGATTGCAAGAAGGCACTCGATGAATCGAATGGCGACATGCAAGCCGCCATCGAATGGCTTCGTAAGCGTGGTGCTGCTTCGGCATCGAAGCGCGCTGACCGCGAAGCAAAAGAAGGTATCGTTGTGGCCAAGACGTCGGCCGACGGCACCGTCGCCGCCATGGTGGAAGTGAACTGCGAAACGGACTTCGTTGCTCGCAACGAAGAGTTCGTCAACTTCGCCAACGCCATCTGCGACACCATCCTTGCACAGGATATCAAGAACGAGGATGAGTTGTGGACCATTACCGTGGGCGATAAGACCCTGGGTAATTTCCGCGACGAGATCCTGGCCAAGTTCAGCGAGCGTATCGAGCTTCGCCGCTTTGAGCGCATCGTCACCAACGGCCACATCACGGACTACACCCACGCCGGCTCACGTCTTGGTGTGTTGGTAGAGTTCGACGGTGCCAAGTTGGGCGACAATACCAAGCCCCTTACCCGTGATATTGCAATGCAGATCGCCGCAATGCAGCCGATGTTCGTTGACCGCTCGCAGGTCGATTCGAGCACGCTGGAGAAGGAGCTGGAGATCTATAAGCAGCAAGCCATCCAGGAAGGCAAGAAGGAAGATATCGCAGAACGTATCGCCCAAGGAAAATTGGGTAAGTTCTACGAAGAACAAGTGCTCATCGAGCAGACGTTCGTGAAAGACCCGAACCGCAAGGTGTCGGATGTTGTCGCCGAGATCGGCAAGGTCTCCGGCGGTGATGTCAAGGTCGTTCGCTTCCATCGTTTCAACCTCGGCGAAAACGCATAACAACCACAAAGGGGCGAGTATGGCGCCACGCTACCAACGCGTTCTGCTGAAACTCAGCGGCGAATCACTCATGGGTTCGCAGAAGTACGGTATTGATCCGGACGTGCTGAAGGCCTTTGCAGAAGACGTGAAGGAAGCGTACGACCTCGGCGTGCAGATCGGCATCGTCTTGGGAGGTGGCAACATCTTCCGCGGTGTCCAAGCCGCCGCCGCCGGCATCGACAAGGTGTCGGGCGACCATATGGGAATGTTGGCGACCGTGATCAACGGCATCGCCTTCCAAAATGCCCTCGAGAACGAAGGAGTACCCACTCGGCTACAATCGGCCATCCGCATGGACCAAGTAGCCGAGGGGTTCATTCGTCGCAGAGCCATCCGCCACCTGGAAAAGGGGCGTGTGGTGCTCTTCGGTGCCGGAACGGGTAATCCGTTCTTCACCACCGACACGGCCGCCGTCCTGCGCGCCGTGGAGATCGAAGCCGATGCCGTCTTCAAAGGCACGCGTGTTGACGGAGTCTATGACAAAGACCCGGAGAAGTTCACCGATGCCGTCCGCTTCGACGAGATCACCTACACCGAAGCCCTCAAGCGCGGACTGCGCGTGATGGACCTAACGGCCATCACCATGGCCCAAGAGAACAAGAAACCTATTCACGTCTTTGATATGAACGGACGTGGCAACCTGCGTCGAGTACTACTTGGCGAGAACATTGCCACGCTCGTAAAGGAATGACCGTTATGCCAGTCAAGAACATCGTCGACGCATCAGGCGTTGATATGAGCAAGGCCGTTGAGCACCTTCAAGGCCAGCTCTCCAAGGTCCGCACCGGACGTGCCTCGGCATCGCTGCTCGAGAACGTCAAGGTGGAATATTACGGTGCACCAACACCCATCGCTCAGGTAGGGGGCATTTCTACACCGGATGCTCGCAGCATCGTGATCCAGCCGTGGGATGCATCCACCGTTGGCGCCATCGAGAAGGCCATCCTGGCGGCCAACCTTGGCATCACGCCGCAAAGCGACGGACAGGTGATCCGCATTTCCGTGCCGCCGCTGACAGAAGAGCGTCGCAAGGACATCGTCAAGCAGTGCAAGAAGATGGCCGAAGACGCCAAGCTCGCCGTCCGCAACATCCGTCGCGACGCTAACGAAGAACTCAAGAAGGCCGAGAAGACCGAACACTTCTCCGAAGACGACCGCAAGCGCGGCGAAGAAGAAGTACAGAAGCTCACGGATAAGTTCGTGAAGGATATTGATGTTGTGCTGGCCGCGAAGGAGAAGGAAGTTCTGGAAGACTAGTGTGCTAGTGTGCTAGTGTGCTAGTGTGCTAGTGTGCTAGTATGCTAGTGTGCTAGAAAGATAGTGTGACCCCTGCTCGGAGAGAGTGGGGGTTTGTGTTTAAGTTCGTTGTGATCGCCCCTTACCATTTGAGAGAGTGAGAGCATGAGACTTCAGAAGATGTTCGCCGTGGTGCTTGTGGCCGTTGTTGCTGTGATGACGGCAGCGGCGGATGGTGTGACCTTTACGCCGATCACGTCGTGGGAGCAGGCGTTGAAGCTTGCCAAGGAGCAGAACAAGTATCTGTTTGTGGATGCCTATACCGATTGGTGCGGCTGGTGCAAGGTGATGGACAAGAAGACCTTCACCGATGCAGAGGTGGCGAAGATCATGAACGAGAAGTTCGTGAATGTGAAGGTAGAGATGGAGACGGGATATGGCATCGACCTTGCCATCAAGTACCGTGTGAGCAGCTTTCCGCAGTTCCTGATCTTCAACCCGAAGGGGGAGTTGGTGTATCGGATGCGCGGATATTCGCCGCCGGCCGACTTCATTCCGGAACTCAATAAGTCGCTGGACCCGAAGACGCAGACCAAGTTGCCCGGCATTACTGCAACGTTCCCATTGGATGCGCCGAAGTTCCTGCGTGATGCATGTGCCAAGGGCGATGATCGCGTCTGGCCCGAAGCATCGGTCGTCACAGCGTGGCTGGACAAGCAGAAAGATGTTGAGTCGGAAGTTGCCTGGAGTGTGATGGCCCGTCTGCCCCTTGAAGACAAGTGGGAGCGATACATCACCGAACACCGGAACTCGCTTGCAACGAAGTACGGATCCGAAGACGTCGACAACAAGATCATGCAGGGCATCCAGCGTCGCGCCGAGGCGGCCGTGAAAAAGCAAGATCGCGAGACCCTCGAAGCAACGTTGGCGGAGATCCCGAATGATGTGGACTATCGTGAGCGGGTCACGGAGATCTTCCGTCTGCGATTTTTCCGTGAGGGCAAGAACTGGGGTCTGGTGGCCGACCTGATGAAGGCCGATCTTGAGCGCGGTGTGATCGACGGTGGCGTGGTGAACGAGTTTGCTTGGTCGATGTATGAAGACTGCGACGATCTTCCGGCCCTTACCAAGGCTGCCGAGGTGATGCAGCGTGTGGTCGAGAACGCCGGTTATGCCGAATGGGACACCTATGCCTCGTTGCTGCACAAGACCGGAGACCAGCGCATGGCCGAGAACGCGGCCTTGAAGGCCATTGAACTCGGTAAAGCCGAAGGCCAGAAGGTCAACGAAACAGAAGCCTTGTTGCAGAAGATCCGTCTGGCTAAATGATCGCCGTTATTCTCCTGTCAGGGGGCATGGACTCATGTGTCACCCTTGCCCACGCCGTCGCCGACGGCTATACGCCGGCCGCCCTGCACGTCAACTACGGTCAGCACACCCAACAGCGCGAACTCCAGGCGTACCACGACATTTGTGACCATTACGGCATAACGCAGCGGCTGGTGGTGGATATTTCGCACCTCGCCGCTATTGGCGGTAGTAGCCTGGTAGGTGAACCTTCGGGAGAACCTTCGGGAGAACCTTTGGGAGAACCTTTGGGAGAACTTTCAGGAGAACCATCTCAAAGACTAACTCAGAGATTAACTCAACGACTAACTCAACGACTAACTCAACGAGACATCCCTGCAACCTACGTGCCCTTCCGCAATGCCAACATCTTGGCGATCGCTACGAGTTGGGCAGAGGTGATCGGGGCGAGGGCGATCTACATAGGGGCTGTTGAAGAAGATTCCAGCGGCTATCCCGACTGTACCGAGGCCTTCTTTCAGGCATTTCAGTCAGTGATCGATAAGGGGACGAAGCCGGAGACGATGATCGAGATCAAGACGCCGGTGATCCATCATCGCAAATCGCAGATCGTAATGGATGGGGAGCGACTGCACGCCCCCTTACATCTTTCATGGAGCTGCTACTTCAGTGAAGGGGCAGCGTGTGGCACGTGTGACTCGTGTATGCTGAGACTTCGCGGGTTTCGCGAAGCAGGACGGGTGGATCCGATCCCGTACCGTACGTAAAACTACAGCGGCCATTTCGTACGTGGTATTACGCGTACTACATCAGACCGAGTGTTTTGCGTACTCCCACGTACATCCGAGTACAACAACTACTCCTAATTTCGGATCCTACCGTGGGTGGTAGTTGATTTAGAGCGGACAAATAACGAAGTGGCAGGTATTGTCTTGGGTGGACGATACATGCATGAGCCGACCTGGTGATTTGAGCAGATCTAAGGGTCGAGGGTCATCCTGGTACCCAGTGTGGGTACTTCAAGGTATCGTGTATCTATTGAGGTTACGACATGTTTGGTGTGCGACGTATGGCGCGAGCAGCGGCATTAGTTGTCTGCTTGTGCTTGGCGAGTGTTCTGCAAGCGCAGAACGTTGAGCGCTTGATCTCGTATCAGGGTCTTCTCACTCAGCCATCCGGATCGCCGGTGGCCGACGGTTCCTACTCGGTCGTGCTGCGTCTATATGATGCGGCTACCGGCGGTAACCTGATCTATGAAGAACAGCAGCAGGTGGTGGTGCAGAAGGGCCTTTTCAATTTGTTGATCGGCTCTCAAACAACACTTGCCGGAGTGAACTTCGATCGGGCACTCTGGTTGGAGACCGCGCTGGTGGGTCAAACACCGTTTGTTCCGCGCACACGACTTGCCGTGGTACCGTTTGCGATCCGCGCAGAACATGCTACCGTCGCTGACAGTCTTAGTGTAGACTTCAACGGATTTGTACGGTCGCTCAATGGTGCACAGGGCGCTCTGACGATCGAAGGTGAGAACGGCATTTCCGTTTCAAGATCGGGCGATACCATTCGGATCACGCAAGCTGAGATCGGTGGTGCGAAGATCGAACGTATCGTTTCATCAGATAACACGATCAACGTGACCAACCCTACCGGTCCGATCGTCGACGTTCGACTTGCCAACAACGCCGTTACAACGGAGAAGATCGCTAACGGCGCTGTGACGTCGGAGAAGTTAGAAGACGGCTCAGTACGGACAACGAAGATCAGCCAAGGTGCTGTGACTGCCGACAAGATCGCGCCGGGCGTGATCCCAACAACTCTGCCACCGTCCGGTCCGGCAGGCGGAGACCTTACCGGTACGTATCCGAACCCGACCATTGCACAGAATGCCGTCACGTCGTCCAAGATCCAAGATGGCACGATCACGACGCCGGATCTCGCCGATGGCGTTATTACCTCCGCCAAGATCGTCGATGGTCAAGTGTTGACGTCGGATCTCGCAAACAATAGTGTGACGAGCGACAAGCTGGCGAATACAACGGTGATCCCCGGCGTGTACGGCAGCAATTTGTTGGTGCCGCGAATCACGGTCGACGAAGACGGACGTATCACCGGCGTGCAACAAGTTGCCATCCCGGACATTCCGTATACCGGCCCAGCCGGAGGAGATCTTACCGGTTCGTATCCGAATCCAACACTTCGTACGGGAGCAGTAACGACCGACAAGATCGCTGCCGGTGCTGTTGATGGTAGCAAGCTGCTGAACAATGCCGTAACAACAGACAAGATCCAAAACGGAACGATCCTTATTGAAGACCTTGCTCCGGGTGTAATCCCTTCATCATTGCCGCCATCCGGTCCGGCTGGTGGACTATTGTCCGGAACATATCCGAATCCGAACATCAATCAAACGCAGGGCACACAGATCCTCACGGCGTTGAACAATGCAGCAACGACCGGGACGCTGAATGACAACAGACTGAACACCACCGGCGTTGTGCCGGGTACCTACGGTAACGGCGGTTTGGGCAAGGTAGCTCGCATCACGGTCGACGCCTACGGTCGCCTCACGTCTGTGTTTGAGCAGGACATCTTGTCTGCCACTCCCTCCGGCAATGCCGGCGGTGACCTACAGGGCACCTATCCCAATCCGATCTTGAATAGCTCGGCGGCTGCCGGCGGACGTATGGTGGACGCATTGCGGTTGGACTATCTCTCGGGTGATCCGGACATCAACACACCGAACAACATCGTCATGCTTGACGGGCTTGGCCGACTCCCGGCCGTCAACGGTTCGCAACTGACGCAGCTCAACGCCTCCAACATCAGCGCGGGCACATTGCCGATCGTTCGTGGTGGTACGAATTCTTCAGCGCCATTACAGAACAACCGCATCATGGTCTCCGCCAGCGGACAGATCGTGGAGAGTGCTCCGATCGACGCAGGTCAGATCCTGATCGGCACCAGCACGTCATCCTTGCCCGCTCCGGGTACCATCACGGCTGGTGCAGGCATCGCCGTTGACTTTGCAGCGCCAAACTTTGTGATCCGCAGCACCTATGCGAAGACCGTTCCCGGCTACGACCCCGATCAGACCATGCGTTGGGATGACGTGTACTCACAGTGGGTGCCAAATGCGAACATCCTTGGCACTGCGGACGGACATCTTATGGTTCGTCAAGGACTGTTCGTTGGCGATACGGCATACATCGAAGGTTCAACCAACATTGGTGGTGCACCAAACACTACGAATCGTTTTGGTTATGGCGTTGGTTCACTGAACACGATCGGGTCGACGAACGCCAACAACTACATTCACGGCAACACCTACATCAACACCGCTACCGATGGTGAGACGATGATCGGTAATCCGAGCTCGCCTAATTCGAGCACGGCCATCAGTGTAGGTAACAATGGCAACTTGGAACTTGTGGGCATTGACGTCGACACCATGTATGCCTTCCTTGGATTGAACGACAATCGCTACGTTCGTCAGACCGTGGCCAGCGAGATGGCTCTTGAAGGTGTGGTATGGCAGCAAGGTGCGTTTCGACTTGGCGGTACAACGGGAACTGCAAGCCCCCTACTTCAAGATCGATTTGTGAATCTTGATGTGCAGGCACTTTCGTTCACACGTATTGGCGGTGCAGAGTCGATGATGACCTTGGATGGTGGCACCGGAACTGTGACGATCGTTGCTCCGACATCGATCAACACGGTGCTTTCCAACACCACGACCATCGGCAACCCACTCGCAACAACGGTGATCGGCGGTCAACTCGATCCACGCGGCAACATCACGAACTCGGTCGGGCAGGTACGCATTGTTGATGAGACAGAGATCATCGGACCAACGTTCATCAATTCCGGAACGAATGACAATGTAGAGATCGGACAACTCACCGGCACCGGTAATCAATCTGTGTCGATCTCGGTTGGTCAGGGGGCATTTGGTAACCTGCATCTTCACAACATCAAGAGCGACGGGTTGCCAACACGCATCCTTACACTTGACGCGAATGATCGTGTTCGCACGTCAACGCTGTCTGGTTTGGCTGATGAAGGTGTGCAGTATCAAGCCGGAGCGTTTCGTCTCGGCAACGGCATGAGCACACCGGGTGCGACGCAGAACAATGCCTTCTTAGAAGATCGAATGATCAATGTTGACGATCATTCGTTGATGTTCAGCACCGGTTCGTCAAGCGGTCCGGGTACGGTCTTCGCTACGTTCAATGGTGACCTTGGCGGTGTACCGAACGTCACACTTCAGGCCGATGCCCACATCAACAGCGCCGGTCCGCGATCGACGACGATCGGTAATGCCGCAGGTGGCACGGTTGCCATCACGTCCGGCTCGAATGTAGTGATCGATCCTGCGGGATCGAACTTGGTGTTGCAGAACATTCCGAACGGATCGGCATCGGATGACATCTTGGTGATCACGCCCGCCAATCAAGTACGCAAGTACAGCGGTACGCCGGGAATGTCGTTGTCGCGCAAGCCCAGCACCGAGACCCGCGTCTCGGGATTTCCCATCTCGAACGACGCCGATCTCGCAGTTCCTGTTGAAGCCGGCGGTATGTATGAGATCACGGTGTTCTTGATGTACTCGGGAAGTCATAACCCCGAATCAACGATGGACGTGGCATTGACAGGGCCGGCTGCACCCGGTGCCTTTAGCTATGGTGTGACCACCAGCGGTCAGGCGATCCAACCCTCGAATGTGGATGGTAGCGGCAGTGTGATCCCCGACCTAGGGACCGTGGCACCTCCAACAGATCGACAGACCGTGATGATCACGGGACTCATTGTGGCAAACGCCGATGGCGTGTTGCGTTTGCAATGGGGCGACGATCTCAATGTGAGCGGCGAGACGATCACGCTGCACGCGAACTCCTTCCTCAAGGTTAGCCGAGTAAACTAATGATGACTATGACCAAACGCTTCGGTGTCTTGATCTTGGCAGGGCTGACGCTCGGCGCCATTGTATCGAATGCACAAACAGGTACACTCCAAGGTAAGCAGTTGTTCCTGTACGATCAGGGAACAACGACCATGAATCGGGTGAGTATCACCACTCCGGTTGATGATTCTTTGGTGAACAATTATCGGTTGATCCTGCCTCGCACGTTGGGCGCGCAAGGTGATCTGCTACGCATCCTGTACCGCAATGCGGACACGGCTCAGTTGCAGTTCATGAGTGGCACTTCGCTGTTTTGGGGTTTGACGGGAAATGGCGGTACCAATCCTGGCATGAACCTGTTGGGTACGACGGATGGAGCATCTCTTCGTCTTGGTACACAAGGGGGCGCCGGGTCCGTGACGATGATCACGAACGGTGCACCACGCCTTACCATCGACGGTGCAGGAGCGATCACACAAGGTCCGTCTGCAGGACAAGTCACGTTCACCGGCAACGTAGATGCTTTGACGGGAGCCGACGTCTCGACCTTGTTGCGATCAGTTGACAACACGGTCTTGGGTACCAATGCTGCGAATACAGCGGTTGTCAATGCCACCGCATCATTCCCGAACCTCACGGCACAACGACCGCTGAAGTTGAACGCATCGAATGCTGTCGTCGCGGCGGCGATCGACCTTTCTTCCGCGAATGATGTGACCGGATTGCTTCCAATCACCAACGGTGGTACGGGTGCATCCACGGCTGCCGGCGCACGGACGAATCTTGGTGCACAAACACAGTCACCGGAGCTTGATGCATTGTCGGCGATCACCGGCACCGGCTTTGTTGTCCGGTCCGGACCCGGCAGCTATCTGACGCAGTCGCTGTCAGCCGGCAGCAACATCGCGATCACGAATACGAACGGCGTTTCCGGTAGTCCGCAGATCAGCGTAGTACCGAACCCGACCTTTGCAAATCTCACGGTGAGCAATACGCTCACCGTCAATGGATCACTGCAGATCCCTGGTCTCACACCCGGCCTGCCCGTCCAAGTCAACGGGTCCGGCCAACTCGTTTCAGAATCGATCAACCTCGGCACTGCCGACGTGACCGGCATCTTGCCGGTGGCCAACGGCGGCACGGGCGTAGCCACCATCCCCAGCAACGGTGTGATGTACGGCAACGGCACGGGTGCCGTTCAAACCACCGTGGGTACTCCGGGACAATTGCTTACAGCGGGCGCCGGCGGCGTCCCAACATGGTCGTCAACACTGCCTAGCGGAACAGTTGTCCCCTTCAACCAGATCAGCACGGGCACCAACACCACAGCTGCCATGACGGTCGGTTCGGGTGCAACGCTTGCGCCAACCGGCACGGGAACGATCACAGCTAACCAACTCAATGGGCTGGCTGCGAACGGTCTGGTTGCACGCACCGCTTCGGGCACGTTTACGAACCGCACGATCACGGGCACATCGCCGATCGTGGTGACCAACGGCGACGGCGTCAGCGGCAATCCGACGATCTCCTTCAACGGCGAAGTGATCCCGAGCGGCTCAACGTCGGGCTCGACGCTGCGCTGGAACGGCACGGACTGGGTGGAGAACACCAGTCTGCTCTCCGACGGAACAAATACGAATGTGACAGGCAACCTTGACGTTGACGGCACGGCCACCATCGGCAACCTCAACGGCGTGGTCAAGGCCACGGGCGGCGTCCTCAGCGCCGGTGCGGTCAACCTGGCCTCAAGCGAAGTGACCGGCATCCTGCCGGTAGCCAACGGCGGTACGGGCGTGGCCACGATCCCCAGCAATGGCGTGATGTACGGCAACGGCACGGGCACGGTCCAGACGACGGTCGGCACGGCCGGCCAGCTGCTCAGCGCCGGCGTCGGTGGAACACCGACGTGGACGTCGACCTTCCCGAGCGGCATCACGGTGCCGTTCAACCAGGTCAGCGCCGGATCCAACACCAGCGCTCTTACGGTCGGCACGGGCGGCACGCTCGCCCCGACGGGCACCGGTACGATCACGGCCAACCAACTCAGCGGCCTTGCCGGCAACGGCATGGTCGTGCAGACGGCCTCGGGTACGTTCGCCAGCCGCACGATCACGGGCACGTCGCCGATCGTGGTGACCAACGGCGACGGCGTCAGCGGCAACCCGACGATCTCCTTCAACGGCGAAGTCCTTCCGAGCGGCTCAACGTCGGGCTCGACGCTGCGCTGGAACGGCACGGACTGGGTGGAGAACACCAGTCTGCTCTCCGACGGAACGAATACGAATGTGACAGGCAACCTTGACGTTGACGGCACGGCCACCATCGGCAACCTCAACGGCGTGGTCAAGGCCACGGGCGGCGTCCTCAGCGCCGGTGCGGTCAACCTGGCCTCAAGCGAAGTGACCGGCATCCTGCCGGTAGCCAACGGCGGTACGGGTGAAGACCTCAGCGCCATGACGGCCGGTTCGATGCTCTATGCCGATGCCGTGGGCTCGTTCACGACGCTGCCGATCGGCACCAACGGTCAGATCCTGAGCGTTGCCGGCGGCGTCCCGACGTGGACGGCAGCCCCGTCAACCT